>CAJMPJ010000031.1 GCA_905215155.1 uncultured bacterium
CGCCTTCGCCGCCATTACCGCCGCCGCCGCCGCCACCAGAATATGGGGTGCCATTAGGATCTTCAAAAGGTTTTGTTGTTCTTGACTGGCCAACTCTTCCCCTTGCTTCTCCTTCCTTATATCCCTCATTATCTCCACCTTTTGAACCATCAGTTCCCCCATTTCCACCCTTTGACCATCTCCTATTTCCTGAATTTACTCTTACGCCAGCACCACCACCAGATCCAGTATATCCTACTCCTTTTACAGAATAATTTTTTCCACCAATTGCGCTGCATAGTATTTGATTATTACAAGATACTGTCGTGGTTCCACCAGCTTGCCCACTACCACTGTGCCTACCACCTGAACCTATAATAATTTGAAGCTGGCTATTTGGAGTAACACTAACATTGTACACATTTGTTGTTTGACCTCCATTGCCTCCCCATGAAGCATATGTACTATCTGCTGTTTCTCCGTCGTCACCACCTGCTCCTCCTCCAACACAAAATATATCAATAGAATTTACATTAGAAGGAATTGTCCATGTACTGCTTGATGTAAATATTGAAGTAACTTTCTGAATAATAGTATTCCCAATCAAAGTAGTTCCAGATGTCCATTCTTCTCCATTTATTGTAGAATAGCTAAAGGCTCTAAAATAATATGTAATATTTATACCAAATCCACTAATAACACTATTTGATACTCCAGAAGCATTAGCATTATTTCCAAATCCTTTATAGTACCTTATGCCATCATTTATATTTGCAGGATAGCCCCCTGTTTTACCAACAATAATAACTCCTGAAAATGGTCCTTTATGTGGATTCTGCCACGTAAATATAATTTGTGAAGCAGAATAAGGGGCACAACTAAAAGACAAGATACTTTGTACATTAAGTGTTCCATTCACTTTATTGCCATTTACATATGCTGAGTATCCTGATACAATTTTAGTTGAGTCTGCATTTCCGGAAGTCTGGCTTGCCAAACTATTTGCTGTTATTTTACCTGCTCCATTGTGATATCCAGCAGGAATTGTATAACTTCCACCTGCGTTAAGTGTCTGGTTTATTGCTCCCTGGTTTGACATAGTACCAGTTCTTTTCTTTTTTGGATCTGTATTATAATATGTCTTTCCAACCAATACATGGCTATCAGAGGAATCTCCAGTAAGTTCCAAAGTTCCTTCCACAACCTCATCATCGGAATCAGAAGTAATAGCACTGTAACCCTTTAAAACTTCCGCTTTTGTTGCTGTACATTCATCACTGCCGCTTCCAGCTCCTCCACCGCCAGGAATCCATACATTTCCCATATTAGTTTACTCCTTTCAAAACAACGGTAAAATCAATGGATGGCTTTTTATATGCTTTAAATGTAATTTCACCATCTTTAGTCTCACCGCAGTATATAAATCCAAATGCTTTGTTATAAGCCTTAATTTCTTCAATTGCTTCGACACCAATTAGTGTTTTACCCAGTTCCGGCTCATCTGCGGCAGAAATTCCGGGAACTGCTACAGTCTGGGTAAAAGGTCCTTCGCCATTCCAGCCAGAAACAGTCAGTACCACTTGCTTTTTACTTTGGAGTCTCTCGATCTGAGCCTTATTAAAAAATGAATTATTAAAAAGCTGTTCAATCTCAAGTGCCATTTCCTGACCGTCTGCCAGCGTTTCTCTATTCCATTTCCTGATTTCCGTTGTAAACTCAGGTGGATTTTTTACATCGCAAAATGCCATTGTTATACCTCCTTAAAATATTTCATCCATGTCATAAATTTGTGGAATGTCCTCATCCTTTCCTTTTCGTAAAAAGGTACGATATGCTACCAAATCTCCATCTTCATCAAACAGTCCCATTTCAGAAATTTCTTCACCAGTCAATTCACCTGCTTCTAATGTGGCAGTATAGCGGCAACTGGTATGATCTGCATTTACATATACATGGGTTTCAATATCTTTTTTGAGCAGTTCCCCATAAAGAGAAATTTCGTTTCCTGTCGTTTGTTTAGGAATACCCTTCTCATCGACACCCCCATTGCCCCATGCAATTTTTGTAATTTTAGAGAGTTTCTGATCTCCTGCATGTGCCTCACATAATTTTTTTCTTGCTATTACGGTCATAACGCCGTTTGAACTTTCTGCCATGCTTTACTTCCTTTCTTTTGAAAACATTGTTAATGAGTTTCGTCTTATAAAATTGAAAGCCCACCATTTAAAGTTCTGCATCTATCCAATTTCCATTGTCCAGATAATGGGTTCAATGTTGTTACTCTTACCTCACCGGCTTTTAGCCTTACTTCGACCATAGATTTTACCGCAAGGCAACTTTTCTCAATGATCTTTGTATTAATTTGATTGTAAAAACTTATTTTTCTCTCCGCTGTTATTGGAATTAATATGGGGTATGATATTCTGGTCTTTTCCTGAATGCCTATGTTTTCTGCTACCTGTATTTTACTTCTTTGCCTGACTGGGTAAAAATCAATTTTTTCATCACTATCATATCCACTTAATTTTTTCCCACCCAGTTTCCAGATCCCATCCAATTTCAATATTGGAGTATTAAGGCGTGGATAAAACTTTCCCCTGTACCGAACCATATTTTCCAAACTGATATTACAGCAAATATTAGAACTTATAACAAATGCTGCATGTTCCAGCCAGGAACGGGCATTCTTATACAATTCAATTTGTTTTTTTACTTCAGAACCATATCCTAAAGGAATTTCGTGTTCTCCCACTTGAACTTCCGCTTTGAAAAAAAATGGATTTCCGCCATATTCATACCATTCACTTATCTTTCCTCCATCAAGTACAGTCCCTAAAAATTCCCTGAGAACTTCTGGAGTACCTGCATGCATGTACCATGCAGTGGTTTGAGTAAGCAACTGTTCTTTTAATTTTCTTGGCATCGTCTGATCGTAATATTGAGTATTTAACTCTAAAGCCATTAGATCAAGAACAGAATCTGGTACTTTGCTCAATTTGCCATACATATGACATGCATTTGAGAAATCCTGCAACTTCTTCATTGCTTGGCTTATTGCAAAACTAAGGGCTTTTGATTCAGGAGAGATTAAATTATATGGCATAATATCTTTTATTTCACCTTGATAAAAATCAATCATCTTTCCTTCCTCCGTAAATCAGATTAATTTTACCAGGAACAGCCATTGAAGAATCTGGAATTTCAGTATAAACAGGTTTCAATACTTCTGCCATTTTAATACCAGTTCCCATTGTCTCATAAACCAACTGAGATGGATTTATGTCTCTCCCTACCTTTTTCTGCCATAGAATATAGTTATTACATGCAGTTTGAATAGCTGCTTTTATAGTTTCTTCTTTATCCCTATCCTCATTGCGGATATAATACTGTAGTTCAATATCATATTCCACCAATTGAGGTTTTTTCACAACAACAAGATCTGTCAGTGGCCGTATGCTGCTGTTTTTTAAATAGTCTTCCAATTCCTTTATAAAACCATCATCCGGAATTGAACCATCCGCCATTGTTATGTAAATATCCACTTCCCCAGGCGCTTCGGAGGTAATACGGCATTCTCCAATGGAAGGACTAAAGGTTTTTACCCAATACTCATAGGCTTTTTGTGGCCCTGCTGTAGAATAACTGACTGGTGCCAGATAAATTCTCTCAGCTAATTCTTCATCACTTTCCCGGTCAGCTCCACCGCTTGTCTGAACGATATTTGATACTTTAAAAGTGTAGGGAAGCAAATCTATAAGCGTCCTGATTTCTCCTGGCTTGTACCCATTTCCTACCACACCGTTAGTCTGGCATTTTGCTGGAACATCTACATATAAATGACCTGGAGTGATTTCCCCTATTTCTGTTGTTTCAAAATACAGTTCTGATCCTTTTATTCTGGTTCCTTTTGGTATAATAATATTTCTCTCTATGATGGCTGACAAGGTAAACCGTATCATAGTCCGGGCAGGCGATGACTCATTTCTTTTTACTTTTTTGAAAGCAGCTAAGTTGTCCAGAAATTCCCCTGTACTGTATTTTAATAACCCCATTTTACCTGCTCTGTCTTCATACTGATATCCCTGATATATTGCGGCCGCACAGGAATACAGTATCAGCCGATAAGGATCTGCCAAACCAAGAGAATGCTCCTTTCCGGTCAGCTCCGTGAATTTTCGTTCAAAATCTTCTATCAATTGGTTTTGAAGATCCGAGAAACTTATATTTTCAATAAAGCTTACTTCAGGATAATCAGAAAACCGGTTCTTTAAACGACCCATTAAGTTACCTCCTTTCTTTTGAAATATATATGAGGAATCAAAAATCCCTCTTTCTTCTCAAAAGTAATGTCTTCAATTAAAACTCTTGGTTCGTACCGTTCTACTTTTCTGCTGGCTTCCAGAGAAAACAGACTTTCTGCTACATCTGTTGGCTCATCAAGACATTCCCATGAAATTCCAAATTCTCTGTCAACAGGTTGCGTTCCAGCTCTCGTAGCAAATAATGTAGTTAAATTCCTTTTCAATTCTTCCGAAAGTTCTCCGTTAACCTCCAGCATAGATAACTCGTATTTCTCCATTCCTGCCACCTCATAAATATTCCTGTAATGATAACGTTACATTTGCACGGTATATTTCTCCCCCTCTTAGTATTACATTCCAGGCCTCAGAGCATTTGGTTATTACCCATTTGTTTTTTCCAACAAGTTTTTTTCCTATAACCATTTCATTTGCTTCTCCTGATTCTGTCATTCGTTCTATTACTCCCAAAAGTTGTCTTGGCTTCACACCCAAAGAGGCATCTAAAGTTATTTCAAAAGATACTGACTGCAAATCCGGTCCTCCAAATTCTGAAATAGGCTTTTGACCAATCCGTTCCATCGAATTCCAAGAGGCTGAAATTTCTCTCTTCATATTTTGAATCGTAAAGACTTTACTGTCATTTACCTTAAATCGTAAGCCCCCCAAAAGTCCGATCATTCAGTCATCCTCCTTTCTAATTGCTCCAATCTTCTTTTTATATCAATCAGATCAGCAAGTGAGATTGCTTCATTCTCTCCTTCCAATATAATTTGTGAGGAATGAATGATAAAATTGCCATCTTTCAGCATTTCATATGTACCATTTTCAAATTCTTTTTTATATTCCACTTGTTCCGGCGGTATGTCCGCTTCATTCCAAAAATTCCCTAAAATAATTCCAGAGCTGGTATCATTGGGCAAATGAAGAACAACTACCTGATCATTTATTTTTGGAAGCTTAAATTCTCTATGAAATCCAAATAACGCCAGCTCAGATGTGGTACTGTCTCGATCCGGATAATACACTCTTGCCATACCGTTTGCCGGATTTACAGAAGATACTCTTCCTATTCTAATAACATCACTCAAACTACTTCTCCTTTCATGGAATCTGTAGGACCATACCAGGATAAATCCAATACCCATTGTTTGAACTGATTCTGCCCCGCCTTTTTGCTTCGGATTCAATTATTTGTTTATTTAACTCATAGATATCTTTGCATTTAGTTCCGCTTCCATAGTAGTGTTTAGCAATATTCCACAGGCTATCTCCTTTTTGAACGGTATATTGACTGCCCCTACTTTTTATATCATCAGCCTTGGAGGCATTTTCCTTTTTCTCATTATCTTGAGATATACAGCTTAAATTGACCTGCATAGTGTAAGCCTTTCCAGACAAACTGTGAGAAATTTTTTCTACAAAATATTTTCCATCAAGATTACCAAACCCTGATAATTGAACAGTTGCAGTAGCATAAAAAGACATCTTGGGCGGAAGAGTAATACTCACTTTTCGTTCTTTTCGATTTGCATTTCTTAATGCGCTTTCTCCGATCCGCCTGGCATCTGCCTCATTATCCGCCTTTTGATTGGTTTTATAAAGGCGATCCTCTGTACCAACCATAACATCAATAGTTTTGCTATTACCGGGGTTTAAATAGCTTACCTTTACCCCGGTATACACCCCTTGCATGGTGCTGTTGTAGGACCATTTTGATACCATTTCCGGTCGAATCGTATATACTGGTGTTTTTTCAAAATACTTTTTCAAATCCCATATCACCAGTTTATTGGAATATACCTTTAAACCCATACCATATTTTTCACAAATACTTCTTAAAAAATCGCTATCCGGCTGCTTATCCTGTTCTGTCTTTGCTACCTTTATTTCTTCGCTGGATTCGTATACAAGCTCTAGCCCATATTTTGCTGCAATTTCACCTGCAATCAACCTTACCGTAGCAGATTCCCACGTTTTTGTATTCTCTGTTTCTTTAAAACAGGTATTGACCGGAGCAGAAACACCATTGATGGTACACATAAAAGGAGGGGCAGAAAAGGAAAAATCGTCTACCAAAAAAGTTCCGCATGGCACTGTCATTTTTTCTCCTTCTTCATTCCAGTTTTCAAGTATAATAGAAGGGGAAATCACATCTCCTTTTTCCGGAAGCCATGTTCTGCTCCATTTTAAATCCCGGTCACTCAATGTGATGGAAATGGTATCTGATTCATCCAATGCATCAACATAGGAAAAATTTTGTATGTATTCTGAAAGATCCTTCCAAACCTCCACCCCATTGTATATTACGCTTAAATACTTCCTTCGGGCTTCGCTCACAAGCTATCCCTCCTTTCATGACTTATTTTCTCCACTCAGGAATTCCTTCTGCTTCTTTCTGTGGGAGTTCCGGAGTATAAACTTCTATCCCTCCCGGAAATATAAAATAATCCAGTAACGAAAAATTATGTTTCATCAAATGATCCAGATGTTTTTCTGACCCATATATTTTCTTAGCAATTAAATCCCAGGTGTCTCCCTGTAGTGTCTTATATTTTTTTTCCATATTACCTCCTAAAATGCAACCCGGTACTGCTCATGCTTGAACTGTAGTGCCCATTCCTTAAACTGCTCATATGTCATTTGTACCGCACCAGTTACTTCTTCCTTTGAAGTTTTTTTGCCGTTAATATAGACGGTAGGGCTAAATACCGGTGCAAAAGAGGAACTGTTTTCATTTAGTACCTGAGACCCGGAAGAAACCATAGAATCATAAATTTTTCCATAATTATTGTTCTCGTATGCCCCAATTAACTGTCCAGCTTGCTTCCAGAGTGAAACGGAACGCTTTGAGTTGTTAATTGGTATCGCCATCTCTGGTCCCTCCTCCGCAAACCAGGCCAGGGTTGGATCACTGATCAAACCACCTTTAGCGAATCCTTCTGGTTTCCTTAAGCCATTATTTAGAAATATTTTTTTATTTGGCGGTGCGGGCGGTATGTTGGGCAGTAATCTAGGTGTAAATAAAGGATTCAAAGTGAAATTAGGGCTAACAGTCGCATTAACGGGTATGTTGTGAAATTTATCATTTATTTCTGTTTCAGCGACATCACGCAGTCTTCCAATTGCATCTTTTATTACAGGTCCGTTATTGTCCAGATATGTTGCAATTTCATCAGGTATTTCTACACCATTTGATCTTGCCTTCTCAATTGATGCACGGTATTGGGGATTATCTGCCGCATTTATTGCCATCATTTGATAAATAGCACTCTTATCGCCTGCTGCTGCACCTATAAAAGAGGCGTCAGAAAATTGTTTTGCAATACTATCCGGGACTTCATCTCCTCTTTGTAAATAGCCATTTACCGTTGATTGAAGCTGTCTATAATCGGATTCTACATTTTTCCATAAAGCAGACATGTTTTTACGTGTATTTTTATCCATCTTATTAAAGCCCATTTGATTCCAAAGAGTCGATGATTCAAAAGAAATGATATTGCCATGGCTAATATTATCCATAGCCTCATCCATTCCCTGCTTTACCCCTGGTATTGCTTTTAAAATTTCATCTTGATGTGCATCTGCGATTGTGTTGGTTGAAAAAGAAACACTTCTTGCCTGCTGTTCTAATTCCATATCCTGATATGCCTTTTGTAACTGTTGACTCTTTTTCTTATATTCTGCTACACTGATCTCTCCACGATTAAATTGTCTATTTATCGAAGCTATATTCCAATCCATAGATTCCATTGCCAGATTGCTTTTTTCTTCCAGCACATTCCTCATTTGAGCCTGAAGATTTTGAAATGTTTCCGGATCTAGCTCTTTTCCAGAAAACTGCATACGAATTCTATTCAACTTTGCATCCGTTTTTGCATTGGCCAACTCATTGGTTATTGTCCGCATTTGATTAAGAATTTCTTCCACTTCTTTCATCTTCTCCGGATCAGCCACACCATCAACAATTGCTTCACTTAATTTTTCTCCGGCTTGCTTTCCAAGACCATTTAATTCTTCACTGATGGAATCGTATGTAGTGTTGAACCCACTTAACAGCTCTTCCCCAATCTCATTATCATTTCCAAATAGTGCATTAATACTAATTGTGGATGTATATCGGGCTTGCTCAACAATATCAATGGAATTTTTTATCATCTCTTCAACAGATGACTTGTATAATTCTATATCACTTTCATCTAGTTCAAGGCCAATACTTACCTTCCAGGTTAACATTTCTACATTATCACCAGCATTGTTAAAACTCTTGGATAATTCTTTGACCCTTTCTATTTCACTTGCTGCAAGAGTCAGACTCTTTAAATTTCCGTTATCCAAAATCATCTTTGCCGTCTGATCTAACTCTTCCATGGATAATGTAATATCACCGAATCTCTGAGCCAAATCCTCTTTCCGAAGCTTTTCGTTATGCTGCTTTATAGCAACTCCAACTCCCACTATCGTTCCAATTCCCAATGCTGCCGCTGCCGCCGGCCATGACTTTACCAGTGACAGGAAACTTTTTACTAAAGTTATGCCTGAACTAATTCCTTTCAGAGTTCCAAACGCAGTGGCGATTCCCGCTATTCCGCCAATCATCACATCTGAGTGATTCATAAACCATTCTCCAGTTTCAATTACCGGTCCAAACGATTCTTTAAATCCCTCTGCAAATTCCTGTACCTTTCTTCGTATGGTTGGTAGGTTTTCCTCCATTTTTTCTTCAAACCCAGTCAGCCACTCCGTTCCAACCTGGATAAGTTCTCTCAGTTCTCCTGAAATCCCTCCAAAAACACCTAGCTTTATCCCATCTAAAGTTCCCTGAAATAAAGAAATATCTCCTTGTAGATTATCCAGACGAATACCAGAAAGCCGTCCGGCAGCGCCGGCACTTTCATCCATTGCTTCTTTTAACTTCAAAAACACCTGATCGGATCCATCAATAATGGCAAGCAATCCACTCATGCCTTCTTTTCCTGCAATTTCTGAAGCATACTCTTCCTTCTGCGCCGCCGACAGCCCCCTAAATCCTGTCCTCAATTCTTCAAGTACTTTGCTTAGAGGCTTTACTTTGCCTGCGCTGTCTTTTAGAGAGATGAAGAGTTTCTTCATATAGCGGTCTGTATTTTTTGAAGGATCTGTTAAATTAGTAAACATAGCTTTCATGGCCATTCCGGCCTCTTCCCCTTGAATTCCTGCATTTGCCATAAGTCCTGCTGCTAATGCAACGTCTTTTACGCTATAACCAAATGCAGATGCGACCGGAGCAGCTCCCTGTAGAGCTTTCCCCATCATATCCAAACTGGAGTTGGAGTTCACTGATGCCTGCGTAAGAATATCTATCATTTGTGCAGAATCACCAGCCTGTATTCCAAAGGAAGCCATTGTGTCAGTGACAATTCCGGAAACACTTCCTAAATCTTCTCCAAAAGCCGCTGCCAGATTCATTACTTCTGGCAGAGCCTTTAGCATATCCTCTGCTTTCCATCCCATTTTGTTAACGTAAAGGCTTTTTATCCTTTACTTCTTACAGTTTCCTGTAAGTTCAGCATATATCTTCACCCTCGTCCTACGTTAGGTTTGATAGCGGCATACTATCGCAGATTGTCCTTTATACAACCGTGCCGGAGACTCTTGGGAATATTTTTGCTTTCATAGCGCTCAATTCCTATGCGTTACAAAAACTGCCTGATCCGCAGTTCTCTCGGTATTGGCATGACAGCCTATATGATTCAGACTATTTTAGCTTTTACCGATTTTCCCCGATATGCACTGCACATTTCTATACAGCCGACCCAATGTTAAGCCAAAGCCAAGCGTTCCATTTCTTCACCAGCAGTTTCTGTAGAAAAACCCGTGGTTTTTCCCATTTTGATTGCCAACGAATAAAGTCGCTCCATTTCAGAGGAAGAAGATTTTGTAACCGCCTTTATAGAACTCATCTGAGCTTCAAACTTTGTTCCCACCTTAACAGAATCTTTAAAAATTTCTGTAGTTTTATTAAAAGCTGCATTAAGATACGGATCAACTTTATCTGTAATTGTCTTAGCCAGTTCAAGCTTTTCACTCTTTGCTGACATGTCTTTATCACCTCATCTTTCTTTCCCTGCTTTCTTCCCTTGCCGTCTCCGCAACATCCTTTACTAATCTGGCGGCCTGGCTTAATGGAAGGGAGAAGTAGAATTCGGGACCGGCTTTGGAATACCGGCCCGCAAAAATAAATGCCTTGTTAACCTTTCGGATATCCTCGGCGCAGCCTATCCCTCTAGGAAGAAAAAACGGTATACCCTGTTTTTCAACTTAACGGAATCTCCCGCTTTTAAAGCATAAAACAGCTCCAGAGGAAAACCAGTAACTTTTGAGGCAATAAGCTGTGCAAATAAAAGGGTTGCCTCCTGCATAATAATACCGCTTCCTCCCATATTGGCATAGAGATCATAGATTGCATTTAAATCTCGCCCGGTCAGTGTTTCCATATCGGATAAATCCAACTGATCCACTTTGATTCCCTGATACTCTACCGGAGTTTTTAACTTAAGTTTCAGCCACTCCCGGGCCTTGTCTGTCTGAATTGTCTCTTCTGATTTTTTTTCTTTTTCCATTATTTTTCTCCTTAACACATATCTCTTACTTCACGAAGTACATCATTTCCATTGACGATATATACGCCATTTAATTTATCAATCTCAAGAACTGTTTTTCCGTCTAATACAACCTTATAGTAGCTGAGTCCGAGAGTTACACTTGAACCCATTTTCGCCCCTGATTTCATAGAACCCGGAGCAAATTTCTTAACCACTCCACGTACTGAGATGGATACCGGTTTATAACCAACGCTGCCGTCACCTCCATCCATTCCCTGAATAGCACCGTTTAGGGTAATGTCTGCTGTCTGAGTAGGATCCATTAGAGAAAATACATCATTACATAATGACATAAATGGAATCTCCATTTCCATATCATCAACCAAACCGATTACAGGAACAGCCATGGTACCGCCGACTCCTGCTCCCTCCACACTATCCGTTAAGTTTGTAATTTCAGGAAGTTTTACTTCTTCCGCAGTCCCGATTAATTCTTTTCCACCTTTGTATACTGTATATCTGTTGATTAACTGAAGTTTTAACATATTATTCCTCCTCTGCTTCCATTGCACGTTCAAAAGTTGTTACATCAAATTCTTCTACTGCCTGAATATATTCTGCTGGCGTATATGGGGCAAAATGAATTCTAATTTTCATATGACCCGCTAATATTTCAGATAATGTATTTTCTTCCTTGCGATACTCCGCATATAATCCTGCACACATCCCAGAAGCCATTAAACTGTTGCCCCATATATTAAAATTGTTAATAATATCATCTACCAGTCTCTTATTCATTCCTTCATCAAGCTTGGAACGATAAACAGTAATAAAATAATTTGCTACAAAATCAAACATTCTTCTGCAGCCGATCCAACGATCTTTAGGGTCATCATTCTTTGGATAGCAGCCAGTATTATTTCCGAAAGCTTTCCAACCATTATCATGAATTGCCGTTACAATACCACTTCCATTTAATTCTCCTGCCTGAACCTGATCCAAAAGAACTTCTGTTCCATCAGCCAGCACAGCTCCATCCACATTTAGTAACTTATTTGATGGATACACATAAGGCACATCACCGTTTAGTACGGTATTGTAACTCATCATTGCACCATAAACGGCAGAATAACTAAATTGTCTCTTGTCTTTTGTTACTCTTGGCCAAAGTACGATCGAATGTTCCTCATCATAGCCCATTTCCTTTTTTACATTAAGGCAATCAAGGTATTTCTTGGCCTTACTGGAGTCCAGATCTAAAAGACACATGGTGCGGAAAATTCCGCTGATTCCTTCGCATTTTGACTGCAGAGCAGCACCAATATTAGGTTTCTCAGACCAGCCTGGTGCTAGAAGAACGCCTGGAACAAGCCCATATTTAGGATAAATCTGTCTTAAAACTTCAAGACCTGTCTCTTCACCTGTCTCAACATTATAAAAACCAATGATATCCGCTTCAGCTACCATATCTGGTGCGATAACTTTAAAAGAAATTTTTAAATCCGTTGCATCGTAGCCAGTACCGGAACGAAGGAGTGTTAGGATTAAACTTCCGGATTCGTCAAAATCCATAATAAAATCTTTCTCATTTACTAGCTCTCTGATCTCTTCATTTACAACTGTGACTTTCACAGTATCCTTTAAAATACCAGCGGTTCTTAAAATAACTTGATGACCTGTTACCTGATAACTGGCTTCTTCAATGGCCTTATTATGTTTCTTTGCATCAAGCACATTGATAAATATTACTGGAGATACCTGAAATAATTGAAAGCTTGCATACATGCTTTCGCAAAGCGTATAATTTTTCCAATCCTCACTGTATCCTAAAAATCTTGATGCCTCATCAAAATTTGTTACTTTTACAGGCTTATTAACCATTTCATAAGGATTTTCAGCCAAATTTACCGGTGCTGTTCCTAATACTACCTGAACCCCATAGCGGGTAGAAAGGGGATTAGGAAATGATGTTTTATTCTCAATTACTTCAATACCATGTTTATACGACATATTTTTAATTCCTCCTGATTTTTTCTGCTTTTTTATATAACACACTCATACTGTTTTCTGGATTACGGATAGATTTCTTTGCTTTCGCCAGAAACTCAACCGGTACGAGTAATTCCTTTAAAAAGGGATAAATTTTTATTGCATCTTCAAGCTTTGGCGGATATCCATTTTGAAACACAGTCCCTTCATAAACGATATGTTCTAAAGAAGGTCCAATATATACCATTGAACTACGCTTCATAAATCTCCTCCCTTTCAATTTCCGGAAGATTCCAGAACATTTCAATTTCTCCCTTATAATATGGAAGCTCATATTCTTTCTCAAAAATTGAATTCATTGATCGTTCACACCAGAAAGCCCCCAAGATTGGATCCTTTTGGAATCGATAGATAATCCGATCCAATACAACTGCAAGCGTATAAAAACCTTTACGCTCATTATCGGAATCACAGATTCTGACGTCAATATACAAATGGGCTTGATTTGCACCTTCTGCATCTTTCTTCCTATATTCCACCTTATCCAAACGGACAAGGAAATAAGGAAATCGTTTATTACCTGTTCCTTTTAATCCTGTTACAGATGAATCTGACATCGTAACCATCTGTGGATACCCTTTAAGTGCTGTACGTTCTCCGTTGGTGTCAGTTATGTACATATCACTTGTCAGACTTTCAATCTCCTGAATCAAAAGATACTGTAACTCATTAATTGTCATTTCAACCTCCTGAAGCATCTTTTCTTGTTCATTTTTTTAATCTGATTTTTCATCCTTCCAGCACCTCCTCTCCTCCCCATCATTCATTATGTAGTCTTTTTGTCTACATCGTCAGCAAAAAAAATTTCGTCCCTTTCCTTTAAAGACGTAATCTTCAACAGCTGACACAAGTCTTTGATCTCCCCGGCCTTGAATTGGCTCTCATTCTTGATCTTTCTGAGAAATCCATAGCTGGATAAGCCCAATTTTGCTGCTATCCATCCTTTTTTCAATCCGGATCGCTTGATCTCCTCATTCAGACGAACCGTATTTGTCATACCTGCCCTCCCTTTTGTAGTCATTTCGTCTACATTCATTATCATACTCCTTTGTCCCACTTTTGTCAACACACTTTTGGAAATTTGTTGAATATCTTTCTACACTATGGTATAATAATTCTATGGAGGTGATCCTATGGAGATAGGACAGATCATAAAAAAAAGGCGGGAAGAACTTGGCATGTCCCAGGAAGAGCTGGCATTAAAGGCAGGCTACAAATCCCGTTCTTCCATTAATAAAATCGAAGTGGATGGCAGAGGACTTCCTCAGTCAAAGATAACAGCGATTGCAAATGCATTGAAAACCACTCCCGCTTTTTTGATGGGCTGGGAGAATGACACGGCTTCTGCATATGATTATGTCAGCAGCTGTTTCGGTACAGATGCAGGGGAGATGCTTGAAAACTTCCAGCAAATGAATGAAAAAGGTCAGAAAGAGGCATTAAAACGTGTTAAAGAAATGGTCCATATTCCTGAGTATATGAAAGATCAGGGCAATGGAAAGGTTTTGAATACCCAGAATAAGTCCTATCTTACTCCGGTGGCGGCTCACGAGAGAACGGATATAGAAGTGACTGAGGATATGAAGCGGCACGATGATGCATTTTTTGATGAATAAAATTAACTCGTTGAGGTGATTTGTTTGAATTATGAAGCATTATTAGAAGAAGCAGAATCCAATGGGATTACAATAAAAGAAAAACCGCTTCTTGCCAATGACGGGCGGATCCGGGGTACCAATATCCTGATTCGCCAGAATATGCCGAACCGCCAGAAAGCCTGCGTTCTGGCAGAAGAGCTGGGCCACTACCACACCACCATCGGTGATATTTTAGACCAATCCGATGTGGGCAACCAAAAGCAGGAACGGACAGCAAGGCTCTGGGCCTATAATAAGATGATTACTGTGGAAAAACTGGTGGCCGCCAAGGAAGCCGGTTGCAGAAATGGTTATGAAATCGCAGAATATTTAGATGTAACCGAAGAATTTTTGCAGGAAGCAATCTCCTGCTATCAGGCAAAGTATGGAAAAGGCTTTCAAAAAGACGATTATATCATCCTTTTTGAACCTTTTAATATTTATAGACTGTTGGACTGAATTTTCTCTGTCCTGTTTGGCTGCTCCTACATATACTATTCAGAGGTGATGTCTTTATGCAATCCTGTGAACTTGTCATGTTCGTTTCCTCTCTGGCCTGCTGCATTGCAAAAGACAGGACCGATGAGGAAATCGCGCTGCTCAGCTGTATCTTTTCCCAGCTGGGTGACACCCTGGGAACCATTTCTGCCCAAGAGGCTTTCTGCTCCAGTCGTTCCGATGAAGATCCGTGCTGCTCCAAAGATGAAACTTAAAAAGCAGCTTCCGTTAAGATACAACCGAAAAACCCCAAAAGTACCATGCATATGACAGATCTGCATGATACTTTTGGGGTTTTATTGCTTTGTCCGGTTCCTTAATACTTGTGTGTCAGCAAAAGCTCCACTGCCAGGCGGTCTAAAAGCCTTCCCGTCTTTACCGCTTCTTCTGCATCAACGCATAAATTCACATAGGAAAGAATGGCTTCCTTAGAAAAGGACCTTGCCTGAGGCATGATTTTCCCGGCGGCAAACGGGGGAATCTTAAGCTTTGAAGCAATGCTGCCCTTGTCCAGCCCTTTTCCCATCAGCTCCTTCACCTGCAGCAGCTGATTAAACTGTCTTGCAATCAAAAACAGGATTCTCATGGGCGGTTCTTTTAACGTCAACAGATCCTCATATAAGTCCATGGCTTTCCTGGTCTGCCGGTTGACAATGGCAGTTACCATATCAAAAATCTTATTGGTGACCCTTTCTGTGCAGATTGTCTCCACATCCTCTGCAGTGATAATGTCCCTGCCAAGGGTATAACTGATCAGCTTTTCCAGCTCCATTTTGATATTTTCCATGTCGTCCCCTGTCTTGCTCAAAAAAAGCTCCATGGTATTTCCTGTGATTTTTTTCCCTTCTCTGGACAGAATGGTACCCGCCCATTTTGCAAGCTGTCCCAAATCCTGACGCCCCATCTCACAGACATAACCTACCTCTTTCACCTTTTTAAACATCTTGCTTCGTTTATCCACTTCGGATTCCACGAATATCATACAGGTAGTGTCCGGGATCTGGGATAAATAGGCGGCCAGTTCCTCAGCCGGACTCTTGAAAAATCCGCTGTCTTCTATAAGAATCAACCGCTTTTCCGCAAAGAATGGCATGGTATCGGACAGACTGATTAGTTCCTTTATATCAATTCCCTTTCCTTCAAACTGGTTTAAGTTCACGGTATCGCCACCGGTTATGGCAGCCTTCATTCTATTTTTATAACTGTTTTTAAGAAATACTTCTTCTCCGTATATTAAATACACCGGCTTAAAGCTGTGTTCTTTCATATCCTGAGCTAACGTCTGCATGGTGCCATTCCTCTCTTTTTTCCTTCTTTAATTATACCCATAGAATCCGTCTGCGTCAACGTAACTGGAAAAATGGATTTTCATCCCATCGGTCCATAAACGGATGGCTCCCTCTTCTGCGGTTTTAAACACCTCCACCCCCAGCCCCTTAAAACGTTCCAGTACTTCCTTGTGAGGATGTCCGTATGTATTATTCTCCCCATAGGAAATAACCGCCCAGCGGGGAGAAACGGCTTCAAGGAACGCTTCACTGGAAGAATACTTTGATCCATGGTGAGCGGTCTTTAAAACATTAATTTCAGAAAGTCCTTTCTTTCCCAACCGCTCCAAAAGCCTGGTTTCCTCTTTCTCTCCCATATCCCCGGTAAACAGCATGTGGCAGCTTCCATAATCCATTTTCAGAACCTCCGACTGCGCATTTACAGTTTCAGGAATATCCGATCTCCCAGGATAAAGACAGGTAATTTTTAGTTCTTCCACCGTAAGCTCATCACCGCCCGCCAGATATATCACCTTGGTCCCCCGCTTTCTGGCAAGCTCCTCCAGTTCCTTAATCTTCTCATCGCCTTTTCCCTGACAGGGAAGCATGATATTTTTGATCCTGATATCATCACTGGTTTCCAGCAGAAAGCGGACACCGCTTAAATGATCCAAATCTCCATGACTAATAAATGCATAGTCCACTGCTGAGATCCCCAGGTTTTTCAGACATGGTTCCAGCGTATATTCGCCCAGGGATTTTTTAGAAGTGCTTCCACCATCTACGAGTATGGTTGATTTCCCGGTCCGCAAAAGAATTCCGTCTCCCTGTCCCACATCAAGGAACATGGCTTCCAGGCCCTTGACAGGCGAAGGCTGAAAAAACAGGATGCTAAATCCATACAGCACAAATAAAAGCAAAACACGCCAGATATATGGAGAAGACTTTTTCTCCTCTTCCTTTTTCTTCCCAAAGGATGCTGCTATTTTTAAAATGAAAAACAGAGCAGCTAAAAAAAATCCATAGGCAGCAAGGCGCTTTGTATCAGGCCGTCCAAAGGTTAAATTGTTATAGGGAAGCTTTGCGATATTTTTACAGGCAAATTCATAGAAAACCAGAATATAATGACCGATCCCCGCCGCCCCCACCCCCAAGAAAGGACAGAGACTTCCGAGAAAAATCACGGCAAGTCCGGAATAAACAACCGCGTCCATAAGGGGGATGGCCAGAAAGTTTAGAAAAATTCCATAAAGGGGAAGCTGATAAAAATGATATAACACCACAGGCAGGGTGACCACCTGAATGGCCACCGCAGTTGATACGGCCTTAACAAGTGGCTTTTCTTTCCCTGCCCATTCTGCCATGGCTGGCATCATTCCTCCAATTGCGAAAACGGCTCCAAAGGACAGTTGAACTCCGCCCTGCAACAGAAGCAGCGGAGATTTCAGTGACAGCAGGATCAGGGCCAGAGAAGCTGAGGATAACAGATCATACGTCCTTCCAAGATAAGAAGCCAGAAATGTTATGACCATCATAATCACGGCTCTGGCCACAGACGGGGAATTACCGGTTAATATCCCGTAGAGGATCACCAACAGAGAACCTGCCAACCCTGCCCTTCCATAACCAAGGCCCATCTTTCGCAGAATCCGGTAGAAAAACAGCCCGATCACAGACATATGCATACCGCTGATCGCAAGAAGATGGGCAATTCCATTCTTTTGGTAAAGGTCATTGATCTCTTTTGGAATGCCGTCCTTATCTCCAATCACCGCCGCCACAAAAATTCCCCCATCCTTTTCTCCGGTAAGACGGTAAAAAGTTTCTATAATCCACAGCTTTACCTGACGGATGCCTTCCAGGAGAGGGTCCTTTCCGGGGTCTAGAACCACCAGCTCTTTGCCGTAAATCTTTAAATCCAGGCCCATGGCCTTATAAAATTCCCAGGAATCAAATTCCCCCGGATTCCTGGCTCTTGAAAAGGCTTTTCCCTCTCCTCTTATGAGAACGGTCTCTCCGATTCCAAGCCCTTTTAAGCTTACGATGGAACTGTTCTTTTCTTCTTTCTTAAAATCCTTAAACGTCACCATCAGTCCGGGGATTAAAAAACAATCTGTTTTATCCCGGTCTTTGCCGCTGCGCGGATATACCCGATTGTCTTTTAAAAGGATTTCAAAAGTCCCGTCCTCCTCTTCAATGGAAGTAATTGTTCCTCTGGCTTCCACATAAGTCTCTGTAAGTGCTTCAATGGATTTCTCCCGTTTTTCCCATTTTTTTTGGTCCCCATGTGCCCAGGCAGCTCCCAGGTACAGAAAAAGGAGAGGCAATAAGATCCAACGAAAGTCTCTGCCTCTCCAATAACCATAAAGAATCATCCCGGCACCAAATAATGCCGGAATTAAAAGCCATGATGTCAGAGCCAGCAAAGCGGCAGTCTCTCCAAGTACAAATCCCCCTGCGATCAGACATAATGGGCGTTTTATTGTTCTATTCCTCCTGTTTCACTCAATGCTTCCTCATTTTCCGCATTGTAATCCAGATTTCGTTCAAATACCTGGTTTAAGGAAATGGAATCCCGGAACATATATTCCTGAGAACCATTAACGGTAATCTGCACCTTGTTGATGGAGGTCACCGCAGCCAGGGAATTGACGATGGAATAAATGGGAATATACTCTTTTACTTCCAACGTATTATTTAAAAAGGAAGAATCAAAATTAATATAACAGACACTCTCGTTGACCGATACATTCAAAAGCTTGGTATCCTTTGGAAGGGTGGGATTCATTCCTTCCCGCCCCGGACCTGCAATCAGCTGTTCAATGACCAGCTTTTCCAGGGAAGTATTCACATTATGGACCACTTCTCTTGTCTCTCTTTCCAGCTTTTCCCCGGTCTCATCAGCAAAGTACAGCACCAGCTCCGTCTTTTCATAGGAGTTGACATTGCTGATATTATCAATAAAATCCGAATTTGCCATGGGACCTACGGGACTTCCGGTGCTGTCCATCAGCGGCTGCTCCGCAGTATATACGGTCACATAATCCACCCCATTGATCTGGGTCAGCGTCCTTACCAGCGAAGCCCTGCACAGAATTTCCCTGGTGCTGTTCATCAACGAATAGTTGTTATCAAAATACAGATAGAGGACCTTATCCTCCAGCTTATAGCGTTCAAATCCTACTTTATCCGGCACCGCCGCCTGGCGGTCCAAATCCTTTGGCACCGTCCGCAGCTGTTCGATCAGATGGATGATTTCCCAATCGGTCACTCCAGCTTTATTGCCTTCCGGCTTTTGTGGCATGGTGTATTTTTGTGGTTCCATCCTTGTCATGGCAGAATTCAAATAGTAGATCTGATATACTCTGCCCGCGGACTCTGCCTCCGAATCCCCTTTCCTGTGGCAGCCGGTAAAACAGAAAAGGCAAGCCAGGAGGATCAAAAAAACGCTTCTCCGTTTCATTATACAACTCCTCCTGTTCCTATGAGATATAAGTGAGAGGAATCCTTACGGTAAATGTCGTTCCCTCTCCCTCTTTGCTTTGAAGTTTCAAGGCTCCCTGATGCATGAGAATGATCTTTTTTGTAATAGAAAGGCCAAGCCCTGTACCGCCTGTTTCTCTGGATCTGGCTTTATCGACCCGGTAAAACCGCTCAAAAACATGCTCCTGGAATTCCTCCGGAATACCGATGCCGGAATCCGCCACTTTTACATAGAAAAACTTGTGGTCAGCATCGAGAGTGACCCGGACCCAGCCGCCTTCCACATTATATTTGATCGCATTCTCCACCAGATTGCTGAGGGCCAGGGAAAGCTTCATCTCATCTACGTCCGCAGTCACCTCCCGGATGCTTTCAAAAATCAACTCCACATTGCGCTTTCCTGCAATGGGGCGAAGTCTTTTTAAAATCAGCTCCAGCAGTCCGTTGATGTTTACCTGGGCAATGTTTAAATTCCCTCCGGACGTCTTGTCCATTCGCACCAGAGCCAGAAGGTCGTCAATGATCTTACTCTCCCGCTCGATCTCCACGGAAATATCGCTCATAAACTCCCGGTACAGTTCCACCGGCGCATCCTCCATTCCCATAAGGGAATCGGCCAGCACACGTATGGAGGTAATGGGCGTCTTCAGCTCGTGGGATACATTGGATACAAACTCTTCCCTGGACTGGTCCACTGCTTTTAATTTCTTTAAAGTCAGGTTGATGGATTCCGTTATTTCCATGGTTTCCTTGTATGCATGAGAGCTTATAGTTTCCTCCAAATTCCCTTCTGCCGCACGGTTTAACAGCCGCTGCAGTTCCTTGAATGGCTTCATAATCAGCTTTGCCACCAAAAATACCACAATGGCCAGAATGGACAGGATCATAATATTCAAAAGGGAACCCTTTTCCGACACCTCAGAAACCCGGTTAAGAATATCTTCGGTCGATGCCGTAACGATCATCACCCCGTCGATCTCCTTATCCTGGCTGTTGGAATAAATGGGAATGGTCAAAGCGGAATAACGCTTCTCTGAATTATATTTATTGCTGTTCTCTCCGCTGAAACACCGGATCACATCCTCCGAAACATTGATTTTCCCCAATGACAGAGAAAAGGTATCTCCAATGATCCGGAAACTGCGGTTGACCACCACAATCCTGCCGTTGAACATATCCGCTTTTACCGACATCTCGTTATCCAGCAGAGGGTCCTTGGGTTCCATTGTTAAATACCCGATTCTGGTCATCTTATTGCTTAAAATCCAGCACTGGTTCTGGATGTCCTGCATTCTGGATTCAATCAGATTCTGCTTATAAGACCCAAGCATCACCGGATTTTGTATAAACACCGGTATGCTTCCCACCAAAAACAGGACAATGATCAGGGTAACACGCAGGCTTATGGTGTGTTTTATCTTTAATCGCTGAAACGGAAACATATCCGCACACCTCCAACATTATCCCTCATCATAGACCCAGATTTTTAGTACACGCAATGGCAAGCGCTCCCGGACCAATGTGGCAGGATACGCTCAATGACAAATGATCCACATAGATTTCACCGGTCTTAGGAAACAGTTCCTCTAGCTCCCGTTTGAATTCCAGGGCCGCCTCTTCATTTTGGGAATGAGCCACCGCAATGCTGGTATGAATCCCTTCCGGATCCCCGAAGCGTTCTTCCATATCCTTTTTGACCGCATTGACCATTAGAGACTTTGCCTGCTTCATGGTTCTTGCTTTTGCAAACGCGTCCAGCTTCTCTCCCTGTATGGTCAGTACCGGCTTGATCCGCAGAAAAGACCCTAAAAGAGCGGCTGCCGGCGTAATTCTTCCACCTTTTTTTAAGTATTCCAGGGTATCCAGCGTGATATAGATGCTGGAATCCAGCTTTGTGTCCTCCAGTTTTTTCCTGATATCGCTGCCTGTCATACCGGCATCAGCCATTTTCTTCGCTTCCAGAACCGATTGCCTTAATGTGACAGAAATACGCTGATTGTTTACAACAAATACCTTTCCCTCATAATCCTCCGCAAGCATAAGTGCGGTCTGACAGGAACTGCTTAAACCGCTGGACATGGGAATGTGAACCACTTCATCATATTCTTCCAGAAGTTTATTCCATAAATCCATAATATCGGCCGGAGACGGCTGGGAGGTGGAGATATCAACTCCGCCTTCCAGCTTTTGAAAAAACTCCTCCTGCGTCAGGCTGATATCTTCATAATATGTTTCATCGTCCATCATAAATGGCATAGGTATTACATAAATTCCAGCTTCCTCTCCCTGTTTTTGGGTAATTCCGCTGTTGCTGTCTGTTAATATCGCTACTTTCATTTCCGTTCTCCTCTATTCCTCAATCTCAGCGCCCTGCTCTGCTTCTCTTACAGAGTTATAAAGCTGATAATACATTCCCCGCTTTGAAAGAAGTTCTTTATGATTTCCTTCTTCCAGAATCCGGCTGTCAGAAAGAACCAGGATTCGGTCCGCATTCTGAATGGTAGTAAGGCGGTGAGCAATGGTAAGCGTGGTGCGTCCCTTTGAAAGCCGTTCCAGAGACTGGGATACCAGATATTCACTCTCATTATCCAAAGCAGAAGTCGCCTCGTCAAGGATCAGCACAGGAGGGTTTTTTAGAAATACCCTGGCAATGCTGATGCGCTGTTTTTGTCCGCCGGACAGCTTCACGCCGCGTTCTCCCACATAAGTATCGTAACCATCCTTCAGTCCCAAAATAAATTCATGGGCACCTGCCAGCTTGGCTGCCTCAATTACCTCCTCTTTGGAAGCTCCCGGACGTCCATATTCAATATTTTCAAAGACGGTACCGGAAAACAGATAAACCTCCTGCTGGACAACGCCGACTGCGCTTCGCAGGCTTTCCAAGGTTACCTGCCTGATGTCCTGTCCGTCAAGAAGGATCTTTCCTTCCGTTGGATCATAAAACCGTGGAATCAAATTGCATAAGGTGGTCTTTCCGCCACCGGAAGGGCCAACAAGCGCCACCTTTTCCCCCGGTTTTATGAAAAGATTGATGTGGCTTAAAACCGGATTATGGTCATCTGGATATTCAAAGGAGACATTGTTAAACGAAATGCTCCCTTTTACATCTTTCAAAGGTGCCGCACCTTCTTCATCAAAAATATCAATATTCGCGTCCATAAGCTCTATAAACCGTTCAATCCCTGTCATACCTCTCTGGAACTGCTCCGCAAATTCAATAATTCTTCGTATCGTCGTAAGAAGAGTCGTGACATAGAGAATATAGGCAACCAGATCACCGGGTTTTATCAGCCCCTTGATCATGAAAATACCGCCGGCAACAATCACCACCACATACATCAGACCGTCAAACATACGGATGGTATTCTGGAATGCCGCCATATATTTGTAAGTTTTCCGTTTGATATTCAGGAATTCCAAATTGTCCTGGCTGAATTTTTCAATCTCGATCTTCTCGTTTGCAAAGGCCCGTACCACCTTGTTTCCTAAAAGACTGTCTTCAATTCTTGCATTCAGTTCTCCGATGTGGTTTCTCTGATGCTTAAAAGCTCTCTTTACCTGGAGGTTAAAATAGATACAGGACACTGCCATAACAGGAATCAAAAGGAAAATGATCAGAGTCAGCGAAAGGCTGATTCTCGACAGAATGATAAAAGATACCACAGTCTTTATGAATGCAATGAAAAATTCCTCTGGACAATGGTGGGAAAATTCCGTCACGTCAAATAAATCGCTGGTGATCCTTGACATGATCTGACCGACCTTGGTGTTATTAAAGTAATTATCCGACAGCTTCTGCAAATGGGAAAATGCATCGTGTCTCATATCCGTCTCAATGGCTGCTCCCATGACATGCCCGGTATAAGCCATATAAAAGCTTGCCAGACCGTCAATGATTCTCAATACAAAATAAAAAAGTCCGATGCTTACAATTGTCTTTACCGACAAAGAAGCCAGATCTCTTAATCCCTGATTTGTGATATAGCGCAAAATAAGGGGCAGCACCATCTCACAAATCGTGGTCAAAGATGCACAGAACAGATCCATGACCATGATTTTGGTGTATTTTTTATAATAAGGCACAAAGCGTTTGATCAAAGTGCCTGTCTTCATCTCATTTTCTTTCATACAATCCTCTACTCTGTAATTTTAATGTTTTTAATAAGGTCCAAAGCCCATTCCCTTTCTCCGGCCTTTCTGCTCATAATATTTATATTCATACGCTGCTCTTTATAAAGCACCTGGGCAGACATTCCATAAATCGTTTCTCCCTCTATCTCCTCCGGTTCATAAAAAGCGGCCCGGACCCTGGTATCCCCCATGTTAAAATCCATAATTTCATCCACTTTTCCCTGTTCAAACCACTGCTTTTTAAACTCCGCCTGCCGCCCTTCAAAAACCGCTGCATAAATATAATAATCGTGCCCTCCATACAAAGCTCCGTCAAAATAGTGGTCCATAATTCCCTGGTCTTCTTCATCGTATAAAAAATTCCCCGGTATCCCAAAGCTCATAATACCGATTTTCCTATAAACCAGATGCTTCCTGCAACCGATAGAATCCTCTTCATGGAATAGAACCGTATCGTCTAAGTCCACGGGAGTATGGTGATGAAGCCTGCAGACTTCCAGATATTCACTTTTGGGAAATGGAATCTTCCGGTCCATGGCAAGGGCTTTTTCAAGCAGGTCAATGATGGTCTCATTGATCTCCCTGTCCTGTGCACTCCGGT
The DNA here is from genome assembly GCA_905215155.1 of uncultured bacterium. Taxonomy (GTDB): domain Bacteria; phylum Bacillota; class Clostridia; order Lachnospirales; family Lachnospiraceae; genus Lacrimispora; species Lacrimispora sinapis. The sequence goes on from CAJMPJ010000031.1 coordinate 24,532, forward strand.
CTGAGGGCATAAAATAGCAGTACTGGTTCATCAGCACCATAGCGCTGTTTCTGTAAAACCAGGCGTCCTTTTCCTCTTCATTCCACACGAAAAAGTCTCTGGCAAATGCCACACTCATTCCAGAATTTGCCATACCTTTCAGCTCTTGCAATGAAAATGACCGGATATGGGTGATCAGTTTTCCCTCTTGCCGCTGGGGTATGTAGTAAACAGCAGGCCAACAGAACATGTATTCCTGGCTTTCGTTCCAGCCGGATACCAGATCCATAAGATCGGAAAACCACTGGTAGAAATATTTCTGCCTCATAGCAAGAAAATCCCGACGGATAAAATACCCCGTCCGGTCCTCCACCTTTAGCTTTAATCTTTCTTTTTGTGCAAGCAGTTCCAGAAAATCAATGACAGCCGCATGAAAACCAGGCCCGGCAATATTTGTCTGGCTCTCTCCCTGCAGCTTTTTTTTATTCCATTTAAACCAGATATAGCCTTCCGGGCAAAGCTGGACCAGCAAAAAACCGTCCATTCGGTAACATTGGTATCCCATTTCCTTCACCAGATTTTTTGTCATGTGCTCTGCATTTTGACAATTCCAGACTATTCCAGAAAATATTTTTTTCTTTGGCTCCAAAGAAAATCTGATTCGAATACTCATCTGAAACCCTTCCTAACCTATCTTTATCTATTCTATCGTATTTCTGTTAGAAATGGAAGCCTAAAACGAATTTGGACAAATATTATTTTCAGATGAGTTTAAAATAAGGGCTTCCCAGCAAAAAAACACCGGAAAGCCCTCATTTTCAACATTTTATTTTACAAGCAATGATTTTCCTGTCATCTCTTTTGGCTGTTGCATTCCCATCAGTTCGATCAGGGTTGGAGCAATATCTGCAAGGCAGCCGCCTTCTCTCAGCTTATAAGAAGGATCGGCATTTACCAGGATAAACGGTACCGGATTTGTTGTATGAGCGGTAAATGGCTGTCCTGTCTCATAATCCACAAGCTGTTCTGCATTTCCATGATCCGCACAGATAAACAGTACACCGTCCGTTTCCTTAATGGCGTCCACAACCTTGCCCACGCAATCATCAATTGTCTCAATGGCCTTAATGGCAGCAGGTTCGATTCCAGTATGACCAACCATATCCGGATTGGCAAAATTGACGATTATCACATCGTACTTATTGGAGCGAATGGCATCTGTCAGCTTCTCACAAACCACAGGTGCATTCATCTCAGGCTGTAAATCATAGGTGGCAACCTTGGGTGAAGGAACTAAAATCCGGTCCTCTCCTTTGTTCGGTTCTTCCACACCGCCGTTAAAGAAGAAGGTCACATGGGCATATTTCTCAGTTTCAGCAATTCTTGCCTGAGTCATATTATGCTGGGCAAGAAATTCACCAAAGGTATTGGAAATGGATTCTTTTTTAAATGCAACGATTTTGTTCTGAATGGTTTCATCGTAATTGGTAAAGCAGACAAAGGTCAGCTCCAGGCGTTTTCCTCTCTCAAATCCCTTAAAATCATCATCACAAAACGCCCTTGTCATCTCTCTTGCCCGGTCAGGACGGAAGTTGAAGAAAACGACGGAATCATGATTATTTACAGTGGCAAGAGGCTTCTGGCCATCCATCACTACAAGCGGCTCTACAAATTCATCGAAAACCTTTGCATCATAGGAAGCCTGAATTCCTTCCGTTGCTGATTGGGCCTGATTTCCTTCCCCTTTGGAAAGGGCCAGGTATGCACGTTCCACACGATCCCAACGGTTGTCACGGTCCATGGCATAGTAACGTCCTGCTACGGAAGCCACTTTCCCCACTCCAAGTTCTTTCATCTTTGCTTCCAGTGCTTCAACAAAGCCCTTTCCCGAAGCAGGAGGTGTATCACGTCCATCTAAGAAACAGTGCACATACACCTTTTCAAGACCATTTCTCTTTGCCAGCTCAAGCAGACCGTAAATATGGTCGATATGGCTGTGTACGCCTCCGTCTGAAACCAGCCCCATCATATGAAGGGCTGAATTGTTCTTTTTGCAGTTTTCCACTGCCTGTAAAAATTCCGGTATTTCAAAGAAATCACCATCGGCTATGGATTTGGTGATTCTGGTAAGTTCCTGATATACGATGCGGCCTGCGCCCATATTTAAATGTCCTACTTCTGAGTTGCCCATCTGTCCGTCAGGAAGACCTACTGCCAAACCGCTGGCATTTCCTTTTACAAACGGACACTGGCTCATCAGCTGATCCATGATTGGAGTTTTTGCCTCACAGACCGCATTGTGCTCACAGTTATCATTTAATCCATAACCATCTAGTATCATCAATACAACTGGCTTTTTGCTCATAAATCGTTCTCCTTTTCGTGAAAAACTGCCGACCCTGGTCTATGATATATGGAGTCGGCAGATTCTATTTATTTTTTGTAATTAACAATTGCTCCAAAATCCGGCTTTAAGGATGCACCGCCAACCAGGCCGCCGTCAATGTCAGGCTGTGAAAACAGCTCCGGTGCGCTGCTTGCAGATACAGAGCCGCCATACTGGATGCGGATCGCTGCAGCAGTAGCCTCGTCATAGATTTCACCGATGCATACACGGATCGCACTGCAGACTTCCTGAGCCTGTTCGGTTGTTGCTACCTTACCGGTACCAATGGCCCAGATCGGCTCATAAGCGATCACCGCTTCTTTTGCCTGTTCTGCGCTCACATTTAAGAAAGCAATTTTGATCTGCTGACGGATCCAGTCAATTGTGATTCCCTGCTCTCTCTGAGTTAAGGATTCTCCGCAGCAGACGATGGGGGTAATGCCGTATTCAAATGCCTTTAATACCTTTTTGTTCACCGTCTCATCGGATTCTGCGAAATATTCTCTTCTTTCAGAATGCCCTATAATTACATATTTTACACCGGCATCTTTTAACATAGCCGGAGAAATTTCACCGGTGTAAGCACCCTTGTCTTCAAAGTACATATTTTCTGCTCCGATGTTGATATTAGAGCCTTTTGCCGCCTCCATTGCCGGTATAATATCAATCGCCGGTACACAGAAAACAACATCCACCTCATCATTTGCTACCAAAGGTTTCAATGTATTTACAAGCGCAACCGCCTCGGTTGGCGTCATATTCATTTTCCAGTTTCCTGCTACGATTTTTCTTCTAGACATACAATTACCCTTCCTTTTTTCAACGTTTGACAGGACAAAGCCTCTCACTTTAAAAGCCCGGACGTTCACCGCCCGGGCCGGTATCTGCTATGATCGATTGTCCGCTGCAGCTACGCCTGGCAGTTCTTTTCCTTCCAGGAACTCTAAGGATGCGCCGCCCCCGGTCGAGATATGAGTCATCTTGTCTGCAAATCCAAGTCTCTTAACCGCATTTACGGAATCTCCGCCGCCGATTACGGTAGTCGCATCGGTAAGGTCTGCAACCGCACGGCATACCTCCAAAGTTCCTTCTGCAAAGTTGGAGAATTCAAAAACTCCCATCGGTCCGTTCCATACAACGGTCTTCGCTCCCTTTAAAGCCTCTTTGTAAAGGGCAATGGTCTTAGGTCCGATATCAAAGCCTGACCAGCCTGCATCAATGGATTCAACCACGTTTCTCTCGGTGTCGTTTGAGAACTCTTTTCCTTCCACATGATCAACAGGAAGAAGAAGCTTTACGCCTTTTTCTTTTGCTTTCTCGATCATCTCTAAGGAATAGTCCAGTTTATCTTCCTCACATAAAGATTTACCGATTTCCTGGCCCTGTGCCTTTAAGAAGGTATATGCCATACCACCGCCGATGATTAAGGTATCTACCTTATCAAGAAGGTTGTTGATCACGTTGATCTTATCAGAAACCTTTGCTCCGCCCAGGATAGCCACAAAAGGACGAACCGGATTCTCAACAGCCTGGCCTAAGAATTTGATTTCTTTTTCCATCAGATAACCAACTACATTGGTGGAGGTATATTTGGTAACGCCTACGTTGGAGCAGTGTGCTCTGTGAGCAGTACCGAATGCATCGTTTACAAAAATGCCGTCGCTCAATGCAGCCAGCTCTTTTGCATATTCCTCTGCGTTCTCATCTTTGCCGTACTTTGTCTCTTCCACTCTGTAACGGGTGTTCTGAAGAAGCAGGACTTCCCCGTCCTTTAATTCAGCAGCCACTTTCTGGGTCTCAGGCCCTGTTACCTTAGGATCATTGACAAACTTTACGGAGACGCCAAGTCTCTCGCTCAATGCCGGTGCAACTGGTGCTAAGGACATCTCAGGAAGAGGTTCCCCCTTTGGCTTTCCTAAATGGGAACAAAGAATCACCTTTGCACCCTGATCCAATAATTTTTTAATAGTAGGAATGGCTCCGTCGATACGGTTATAGTTCTGAATCACTCCATCCTTTAACGGTACGTTGAAATCACATCTTACTAATACTTTTTTTCCCTGCAGTCCTGTCAAATCATCAATCGTTTTCTTGTTAAGCATGTTTTCGTATGCTCCTTTCCAATATGGTGTATACAATATAATTATGAAATAATAAAAGGGCCCGGTCCTTTACGACCGGACCCTTCGTGGATCATTAGCCTAATTCAGCAAAGTACTTAATTGTACGAACCATCTGGCTTGTATAAGAATTCTCATTGTCATACCAGGAAACAACCTGTACCTGATATAAATCATCACCAATCTTGGAAACCAAAGTCTGAGTAGCATCAAACAGGGAACCAAACTTCATGCCGACAATATCAGAAGATACGATCTCATCAGTATTGTAGCCGAAGGATTCACTTGATGCTGCCTTCATTGCTGCGTTGATGCCTTCTTTTGTTACATCAGTACCCTTAACAACTGCTGTTAAGATGGTAGTAGAACCTGTAGGAACCGGAACACGCTGTGCGGAGCCGATCAGCTTGCCGTTTAATTCCGGAATAACCAAACCGATTGCTTTTGCAGCACCAGTAGAGTTAGGAACGATATTAGCAGCGCCTGCTCTTGCTCTTCTTAAATCGCCTTTTCTGTGAGGTCCGTCAAGGATCATCTGATCTCCGGTGTAAGCATGAATTGTGCTCATGATACCGGACTGGATTGGTGCGTAATCGTTAAGAGCTTTAGCCATAGGTGCTAAACAGTTTGTTGTACAGGAAGCTGCAGAAATGATCTTGTCATCTGCTGTCAATACATTCTCGTTTACGCTGTAAACGATGGTTGGCAGATCGTTGCCTGCCGGAGCAGAGATAACAACTTTCTTAGCGCCTGCATTGATATGAGCCTGAGATTTCTCCTTGGAGCAGTAGAAACCGGTACACTCTAAAACCACATCAACACCAACTTTACCCCAAGGAAGATTTGCAGCATCTTTCTCGGCATAAATTTTAATATTTTTTCCATCAACAGTAATAGAATCTTCAGAAGCTTCCACTGTATGAGCTTTCTCGCCGTAGTATCCAGCGTATCCGCCCTGTGCTGTATCATATTTTAATAAATGTGCTAACATCTTTGGATCTGTTAAATCGTTAATCGCTACTACTTCATAGCCTTCTGCGCCAAACATCTGTCTGAAAGCAAGACGGCCAATACGTCCGAAACCATTAATTGCAACTTTTACTGCCATAATTCAATTCCTCCTAAGAATAAAATTAATGTGATTGTTAAATAATAATCAACTACTTTGTATTTTACCTAATAACCCAATAAATAGCAAGTCCTTTTTTTATTTTATCTTATCCTAGTATAGAGCTTCCCTTTCTATTTATACATCGTTTTGGAAAATTTCAAAGAATTCTCCCGATTCTCTCCGTTGCTTTTCTTCCTTAATTTGATTATAATTGATTTAAATTGAAAGGAGGCCCACATGCTGCCAGATTATCATTTTCACACAATCTTTTCCGGAGACTCCGAAACACCGGTGCGGGCACAGCTGGACCGCGCTGCCGCACTTGGAATGAAATCCCTTTGCGTCACAGACCACCATGACTATGATGTGGATTCTGCAATTGATTTTACCCTTGATATAAACAGATATTTTGAAACCATGATCCGGCTCAAGGAAGAATATAAAAACCAGCTCGACCTTCGCATAGGGATCGAACTGGGCCTTCAGACTCACCTGAAAAAGTATTTTAAAGAACTGCTTTCCTCTTATCCCTTTGATTATGTCATCGGCTCCACCCATTTCATTGGCAGGAAGGACCCGGCATATCCGGCTTTTTTTGAAGGAAAGAAGGAGGATGAAGCATATCTTCAGTATTTCCAGGTCACACTGGATAACGTAAAGCAGCTAGACACCTATGACACTGCCGGCCACCTGGATTACATCATCCGTTACGGTCCAAATAAAGCAGAACACTACCGCTACGATTCCTACCGTGATATTTTTGATGAAATCCTGAAAGCTGTCATTGCACACGGCAAAGGAATCGAATGCAATACGGCCGGTTTCCGAAAAGGGATTCATCAGCCAAATCCGGGAAGGGAAATCATAAAACGTTACCGGGAGCTGGGCGGGGAGATCATAACCATTGGTTCCGATGCCCATATTCCGGAGGATCTGGGGGCTGATTTTCAAACTGCCAGGGAGATCTTAATCTCCTGCGGATTTTCCTATTATACGGAATTTAAACAACGGAAACCGGAATTCAAACCTTTATAAGAATATACGGAAATGCATACACAGAAAATGTACTAGAATTGGAGAAACAAAATGAATGTATTTGACATCGTGGGACCCGTTATGATCGGACCTTCCAGCTCTCATACAGCCGGTGCCGCACGAATCGGCAAGACTGCCGCCATGTTATTAGGTGCTCCCGTGGTAAAAGCCGATATCCTTTTTCACGGTTCCTTTGCAAAAACCTGCAAAGGCCATGGGACCGATAAAGCCATTGTTGGGGGTATCTTAAAAATGGATCCCTGGGACCCGGGCATCCGGACAAGCCTTGAGAAAGCCAAAAAACTGGGCATCTCCATCAATTTCCGTACAGGAACCATTGAAAATGCCCACCCCAACACCGCCCTGGTTACCCTGACATCGAAAATAGGCAATACCATCGCCATTCAGGGTTCCTCCATTGGAGGAGGAAACATTGTCATCACCAAGGTAAATGATATGGAAGTTTATTTCACCGGTCAAAAGACCACCCTTATTGTCATGCACCAGGATGTGCCCGGTATCATTGCCCATGTGACCAATCTGGTGGCAGCAGGAAATGCCAACATCTGTAATTTCCGCTTAAACCGGCAGGAAAAAGGCGGATTGGCCATTATGACGCTTGAAATGGATTCTGATTTTGATGACGCTCTTGTTTCAAAGATCAAAGCCATTCCATTCGTTTATAATACCATCTTATTAAAATTAAACTGACCGCAATGCTATCATAATAGGAGAAACTCATGAAACTTAAATATAATTCTGTGGAGGAACTGGTGAAGGCCTCTCTTTCATCCAACAAAAAAATATCGGAAATCGTTCTGGAAGAACAGGCGGAGGATATGGAACTTGCCCCAGAAGCGGTCTATGCCACCATGGAAAAAAGCTTTGATGTTATGAAACAATCCGTTTTAAACGGCATGGATGAGACACTTCGCTCCCCCAGCGGCCTATCCGGAGGTGCCGCCGCAAAACTGAAAAAAGCAGTAGACGAGGGGCGGAATCATTATGGACACCTTCTTGGAAATGCCATCAGCATGGCTCTTGCCGTAACCGAGTACAATTCCTGCATGGGACAGATCGTTGCCGCACCAACCGCCGGTGCATGCGGTGTGATCCCGGCGGCTCTCATCTCTGTTATGGACGAGTATGACCTTCCAAAACACGACATAATCATGTCCCTGTTCACCGCTTCCGCCATTGGTATGGTCATTGCCAAATGTGCCAGCATTGCCGGAGCCGAAGGCGGCTGCCAGGCAGAAGTCGGCTCTGCCTCTGCCATGGCTGCGGCTGCCCTCAGCGAACTCTTTGGGGGAACTCCCCAGATGGTCTCAGACAGCTGTGCCATCGCCTTAAAAAATACCCTGGGCCTGGTTTGTGATCCGGTTGCAGGTCTGGTGGAGGTTCCCTGCATCAAACGCAATGCCATGGGGGTTGCCAATGCCTTTACCGCTTCTGAACTGGCTTTGGCCGGAATCACAAGTGTTATTCCGGCAGACGAGGTGATCCTTGCCATGAAGCAGGTGGGCCAGCAGATGTCCTCCTCACTCCGGGAAACCGCAGAAGGCGGACTGGCTGCCACCCCCACCGGTTGCCGGTTGTGCAAAAAGATTTTTGGATAATACATCTTTGCTTTAATGAATTACTTTAATTGAAAAGACCTGCTGCAAAATGGACTGCAGATACCAGTACAAACATTGACCTACTGTCTCCGTTTGATGTCTGGTCTTCTCTTCCATTTTCCAACAGGTCATCTTGCTCTGTCCCTATCTTACTGTTCCAGCTTCTTTCTATAGATGCCGATTACCTTCTTCATCGCTTCCTGTCCAGGTGCGCCGATGGTCATCCGCTTTTCCACACAGGTTTTCAAGCTGATCGCTTCGTAAATATCTTCTTCAAATACCGGACTGATTGCCTTGTATTCTTCCAACGTCATATCATCTAATGCGATTCCCTTCTCAATGCAGAAAAGCACAAGCTGTCCCACGATCCCATGGGCATCACGGAAGGGTACGCCGTGATTTACCAGATAGTCTGCCGCATCGGTGGCATTGGTAAAACCGTTCTTTGCGCTGCTCTCCATCACATCTTTACGGAAAGACATGGTAGAAATCATTCCTGTAAAAAGGGCCAGACAGCCTTTCACCGTATCAATGGCATCAAAAGTCAGTTCCTTATCTTCCTGCATGTCTTTATTATAAGCCAGAGGAATTCCCTTCATTGTGGTGAGTATGGAAACCAGTGCTCCATAGACCCGCCCGGCTTTCCCGCGGATAAGCTCTGCAATGTCCGGGTTCTTTTTCTGAGGCATAATGCTGCTGCCCGTACTGTATGAATCGTCGATCTCAACGAAACGGTATTCGTTGGTATTCCAGATGATGATCTCCTCACAGAATCTGCTTAAATGCATGGCAATGGTGGAGAGGGCACTTAACAGCTCAATCAGATAATCACGGTCTGCAACAGAATCCATACTGTTTAAGGTAGGGCCGTCAAATCCCAGAAGCTCTGCCGTATATTCCCGGTCCAGGGGATAGGTGGTTCCTGCCAGTGCCCCGGAACCAAGCGGGCAGTAATTCATACGTTTTCTGATATCAGAAAGACGGGATAAATCCCGGTCGAACATTTCAAAATAGGCTCCTACATGGTGGGCCAGAGTGATGGGCTGCGCCTTCTGCAAATGGGTAAATCCAGGCATATAGGTATCAATATGCTCTTCCATCAAGGTTACAAGCTCTGTTAAAAGCCCTTTGACCAAACCGGAAAGCTCGTCGATCTCATCTCTGATATAAAGCTTCATATCAAGCGCAACCTGATCATTTCTGCTTCGCCCGGTGTGAAGACGTTTGCCGGCTTCCCCGATACGCTCTGTTAAAACGGCTTCCACAAAGGAATGAATGTCTTCATGCTCTGCGGTTATTTCCAGAACACCGTTTTCCAAATCTTCCCGGATTCCCAAGAGACCTTTTACAATGGCATCCCGGTCCTGTTCCGTTAAAATCCCCTGTTTTGCCAGCATCTTTACGTGGGCAATGCTGCCTTCAATATCCTGATGATAAAATTTTTGATCAAAGGATATGGATGCATTAAAATTGTGTACCAGCTGATTGGTTTCCTTTGTGAAGCGTCCGCCCCATAATTTCATAATTAGCTCTCCTCTTTTCGATGTTAGTTATTTGTATGAACCCGCATGGGGCTGCGTTTTCTTCTGTTTTTCAGAGAAATGCCTCCGATTACAAGAAGAAGCAGAATACTTCCTGCGGTAATGCTGCCGCCCAGTTTTAGTCCCTCAGGCACATATTTCAGAGAGATTTCGTGGGTTCCTGCAGTCATATGCACACTTAAAAAGGTATCAAATATTTTATAAGCCTCCACTTTTTTGCCGTCTACCCATATGGTCCAGCCTTTGTCATAAGGAATGCTTAAAAACATTAAGCCCGCCCGGTCTGCACTCACACTTCCCTCTATTTGCGTATCCGTCCACTTGGTCAGCTTTAAGGAATTCTTATTCAGGATATCATAAACAGACTTAAGTCCCTCCGGGCTGAAGCGATAGGCAACGGCCACTAAATCCTGTTCATTGTCCTCATTGTTGATGGTGACTTTTTCTCCTGCCTTTACGGTTCCAAGCTCCAGCAGATAGCCGCGGCTTACATTATCAAAACTTTCAGACCGTTCTCCGATAAAAGCATTTACCTTTTCCACTTTTTTGTTGCTTACATAGACATAATAGTCCCCGTCTTTTTCCGGAGTAAAGGTAAAGCTGGTTCCTTTGATCTCACTGGGAACTTCCGTAAGAACAGGATTGGCTCCCAATACCACAGATAAATCATTCTGAACTTCTGCAGGATTGGTAAGGTCCAGCTGCCAGTTATTTTCAAGGTCATAAGGCACCATGAATCCCAGGGATAAGGCATAGGTATTTTCACGAAGATACATTTCCTCCCCTGCCGAAACCAACGTCGAAATATCATCCCGGCCTTCTGTTTCGTCGGAATGCAGCGCGTATTTGACTGCAAAAAGGGAATCCACCAAAGGCGTACTTCCTGTAATGCTGTAGGCATTGGTAGAGCTTTCGCATCCCAGCTTCTTAAAAAACCTGGTCAGATCTGCATTGGCTGTGGATGAGAATAAGGAAACCGACGGGAAATTGAGCCAGGCCCCGTCATTCTTTGTTTTCCGTGTGACCTTTTCCACCCGGTAAAAGGAATCGTTGGGCATTAAACTGGAGGCCAGCTCCATTGCCGCTTTGTTATCCTTTATATAGCTGGTTCTGCTGGTAGTGGTCACGCTGGTTACCGTAGTATTGACTGCGGCTTCCAATGACACGATACCAAGCGCCACCAGCACCAATACATTCCTGCTGATTCCATTTTGATAAAGTCTGACCAATCCTGCGTAGGCAGCCAGGAAAATGATGGCCACGTAGAATACGGAAAAATGAAAGGCATCATCCGTAATCAGCTTTTGGGCCATGATAACAAAAATGATGGAGGCAAAAAACGCAAGCACAATATGTTTCCACGGAGTTTCCTGCAAATGGATATATGCGTTGTAACAAACCATCAGCATAAGGAAAATATAGAGAAAGGATTGTCTGCAGGGAAGGCTGTTGGGATAATGGAATCCATGCCAGATAAAGTTCAGTACGTTCACGGAAAAGCTTGCAAAGAAAAAGAGAAGCAGTGAACACATAACAATTTTATCCTTTTTGCAGATTCTGCGGCTTCCCAGATACAAAAGAAAGAACATAAGTATCCCAACTCCGCAGTAAATATTGGGCCAGTGGTCCAATCCGATCTCCGTCTCCACTGCCGGAAGGTGTCTGGCTAACATATCAAAAATGGAGAAGTAGGAACTAAACGTCTGGGGAAAATTAAAATCTCCGGACGCAGTCATCTGCAATGCGTAGATTTCCGGCAGCAGGACAACAGCGGAAAGTCCTCCGGCAATCAGGGAAAACAACGCAAAATGGCCGATATTGATTAAGAGCTCTCTCCATGGTCTTTTTCCCTCCAATATTAGAAGAGAAATGAAATATAACACCATAAAAATACATATCATGATAGATATGTAATAGTTTGATAAAATTGATAATCCAAGGGTTATGCAATAGAGAAAACATTTCTTTTCCTTAACCAGTCTTTCCAGCCCCAGCATAATGATCGGAAATAACAGAATACAGTCGAGCCACATAATGTTCCAGCTGTAGGCTGCCATATACCCGGATAAGGCATAAAAAATCCCAAAGAATGCAATGCCGAAATCATTGGTCTTAAAATGCTTTCTTAAATACCATGCAAAGCTGAGTCCGCTGAGTCCGATTTTAAACACGATCATATAAGTCATAAATTCTATGACATTGCCTTTCGGACAGAAAATGAGCAGCCAGTTTAAAGGGCTGGCCAGATAATACGCATACAGTGCTGCAAAATTAACCCCCATTCCAATATCCCAGCTGTATAACAGGCTGCCGCCATGGGTCAGCTTATGACGGAATTCGGAAAAAAACGGAGCATACTGATGATACATATCCGTCCTAAGAAAACTTTCTTCTCCAAATGGAAAAATCCCTCTCTGGGCAAATATGATAATCATGATGACTACGGGCACGAAAAATGCTGCGATCAGTCCGTCCGCAGGTTTGACCAGACTGGCAGTTCCTGAGCCCTTTTTCTGGAATCCGTCGGGTTTGTGCAAAAAACGTCCGCCTCTTTTTTTCTTTCGGCTCACATCCTCTTGCTGCATTTCTTCTAATCTGCCATCTTCAGCAGGAGAGTTCTCCGGCACTTCAAACGTTTCCATCTCTATCCGTATGTCGTCCGTCTCTACGGATTCTAACAGTTCCTCGTTATCCATTTGGATCTTGGAAGATTTTTCCTTCAAGTCTAATTCCCCTGTTGTATCTTCTTTTTCATCTGATGTCATTTTTAGCATATCCTCTAGTTCTTTTGATATCTTTTCAATCTCGTCATCGTGTTCCATTCCATTTACCTCTCTTTACAGGGGTTTTTCCTCACTTTTTCGGAATATGAAAAGTTTGCTGAATACATAGTTCACAACAACAACAACTATGGATACCAGTACTTTACTTACATATTCATCCATATTGAGCCAGGAAACCATACACACCATTAGAACCATTTCCATGACGCCTGACGCTGCTCTGCATGCGGTAAAGGAAACAACTTCCTTTATTACAAAGGCAAAATGCAGGTCATAGCTTTGAAACACAAAAATCTTATTCACAATAAAGGCAAACAGGACCGATACGACCCACGCACCGGCTGTTGCGATGCGGTAATCTATGCCGTTTCTCACCATCATGCCATAGACGACCCAGTTCACAAGCGTAGTCAACACCCCAAATATCAAATAGGAAATGACTTCGCGATTCATGAACTTGTCCCATATTTTTTTTAACATTTCTTTTTCTCCTGTAAAATCACATTTCCTCTATTGTATTATAGGGTTGGAAAATTGTAAAGGGATTCTAAGGTCTGACTTCCAGAAACTGTTTCGCTCCATCGGAATAATAAACGTTATAATCATCTGTGATAAAAATTCCATAAATTCCATCTAAGGAATTGACCAGTTTTAACCCCTCCTCCAGTCCCAGGGAGAAACAGGCAGTTGTCATACCATCCCCATCCGCAGAAACCTTTGATAAAATCGTAACAGACACCAGCCCATTTTGAAAGGGATATCCGTCTTTGGGATTTAAAAGGTGATGATAATTGGTTCCGTCTTTTATAAAGTGGCGTTCATAAACACCGGAGGATACGACAGACATATCCTTAATGTTCAGTGTCTCTATGGTTTCATTTCTGTCTGCAAAAGGCTTTTGAAGGCCGATTTTAAAAGGAGTCCCGTCTGTTTTTTCTCCCACGCAGAGAACATTACCGCCTAAATTAATAATGGCACTTTTTACGCCTTGTTCCAAAAGATAATCTTTTAAACGATCCGCAATATACCCCTTGGCAATGGCCCCGAAATCAAGAGTGGTATCCGGAGATAGAAAGGTAAGAGTATTACCCTCCAGTTTTATATTCTTATAGTCCACTTTTTTAACGGCTTCCTGAATGTCTTTTTCCGATGGAATCACAGGGTTTTCCGATGTGAAATTCCATAAGGAGGACAACGGCTCTATGGTAACATCAAAACCTCCTTTGGATCGTTGCGAATAAATCTGCGACTTGGAGATAAGGTCCTTTATATCATCCGACACCGTCACTTTCTGCTGGTCAGAAGGACGGTGATTCAGTCTGTAAACTTCGCTTCCCTCCAGGGTTTTGCTAAAAACATTTTCATAAGAACGGCATAATTCCAAACAGTTTTCCAAAATCTTTGGATCATCTTTATCATAAATTGTCACTGTGACAAACGTATTCAGCATGAAACCTGATTTGCTGATCGGCTCTGTTTTTCTTTGACAACCTGTAAGCAACACCGCTGCCAGTCCGGCAATCAGAATCATGGTCTTTCCTCGTTTCATTGCGTCTCCTCCATCTCATACGCAGCAGCCGGTGTTTATTTCCCTTATAACTGCTGTATAAAGCATGTGACCACGTTCTTTTATGCCCATGCTTTTCATTTTCCAGATTACCATATCACAGATGAATTTTACTGTCAAACGCCTTTTTTACGCATGATAGGCGCAAAACCAAAGGGTCTTGCGCCTACGAATCACATTGCATTTATTTTCCGGTGATTATTAAAAATCAACCTCTTTATCATAGTAACAGCAAACTAACAGCTTTTCCATCTCTGCCGGAGTAATGGGTCTTGGGTTGGAGCCGGTGCATGCATCCCCAACTGCTAACTCGGCAACTGACGTTAATTTTTCTTTGAACTCTGCTTCATCAATGATTCCACCTTCATATTCCTTGATACAGGTAGGAATGTGAAGCTTTTCATTCATGGAACGGATCTCAGCAATGAGTGCGTCTACCAGTTCTTCGTCTGTATTGCCCTTTAGACCAATGAAACGGGCAATCTCACCATAACGTTTCAAGCCATCGGAGTTCTTGGAATTGAATTTGATTACCTTTGGCAGATACATGGCATTTGCACAGCCGTGAACAATATGTCCGCCGGAATAAGCAGCCCCTGTCTTATGAGCCATGGAGTGAACAATTCCTAACAGTGCGTTGGAAAATGCCATACCTGCAAGACACTGTGCATTATGCATCCTTGCACGCGCCTCCATGTCACCATTATAAGAATCAATCAAATCATTATGTATCATCTTGATTGCGTGAAGCGCAAGAGGATCGGTATAATCGCAGTGAAGCGTAGATACATATGCTTCTATTGCATGAGTCAAAGCATCCATACCGGTAAATGCCGTCAGCTTCTGGGGCATGGTCTCAGCCAGGTCCGGATCAACAATAGCCACGTCTGGTGTGATGTTAAAATCTGCCAGCGGATACTTGATTCCTTTTTTATAATCGGTAATAACGCTGAATGCCGTTACTTCGGTGGCTGTACCGGAAGTAGACGGAATCGCACAGAACTTTGCCTTTGTTCTTAAAGATGGAAAATTAAATGGGATACATAAATCTTCAAAGGTAACGTCCGGGTACTCATAGAATGTCCACATTGCCTTTGCCGCATCAATAGGGGAACCGCCGCCGATGGCAACAATCCAGTCCGGTTCAAAATCACGCATAACCTCAGCGCCTTTTAACACCGTATCCACACTCGGATCTGGTTCTACTCCTTCAAATAACTTTACTTCTAATCCGGCCTCTTTTAAGTTAGCCTCCACTCTGTCAAGAAATCCAAATCGTTTCATCGAACCGCCACCGACTACCACGATAGCCTTTTTGCCCTTTAAATTCTTAAGCTCTTCTAAGGCACCTTTTCCGTGATATATGTCTCTCGGTAATGTAAATCTAGCCATATTATAACCCTCCTTATGAATTTCCAGATACTACTATACAATATTGTAGTCCAACCGTGCCGGAAAAACAAAGGTAAAAAGGTATATATCAGTATATAAATATTGATATATATTTAACATTCCGAGCAGAACAGTGACTTGAATTTCCCCAGTTCTTTTATGAATTTCTTCTCCCATAACGTCAGAGAATAACCTTTACGGTAAATCAGTGCATCCTGATATACCGGAGTTTTTCTGCTGCACTGCCGCTCCACCAGATCATATCTTTTTAAAATCTGAGGCGGCATGGGAGATACCCACATATAAGTATCCGGATTTTCACACAAAAGATCAAACTGGCTTCCCCGTTCAAACACAAATATGCGCTTTGCAGAATCCGGAAGGTTTTTCTCTCTTTCGCTGCCTCCTCGCTGACTGGACACTCCATCGCCGTGAGAGATCTCGATATATGGATTTAAGTCCGCAGGCTCTATTTCCTTTTTTTCCGCCAGAGGGTTATAAAAAGAGAATAGAAGCCTTAAAGTATAGTCAAACAAAGGTTCCATAACCAACCCCTTATCCGCAGAGACCTGTCTGTAATAGGTTTCTGAAGATGCCTGAAGCCTGATGATTCCTATACGGTACTCCCCTGTGGCCACATCTCTTAGAGTATCGGCAGTATTGGTCTCCCGCAGCCACACTGACATGGATTCTTCCGGAGTAAGGGTCTGGATAAACCTTGTGCATGCCAGGCTTATGTAGCTTGCTCTGGGCATGGAAAGGGAAAAATCAATTCCAGTCACCTGATTGGGTTTATATAAATGTTCCATTTCTTCAATCTGCACCAAAACATTCCTGGCATATTCTAAAAAAACCCTTCCTCTTTCCGTAGGCACCACTCCTTTGGGAGTCCTTCTAAAAATAGGTGCGCCAAGACTTTCCTCCAGACTTTTGATTGCTTTGCTTAAATTGGGCTGGTCCATGTAAAGGTTGGCTGCCGCCTGAG
This sequence comes from uncultured bacterium, assembly GCA_905215155.1. Lineage (GTDB taxonomy): Bacteria > Bacillota > Clostridia > Lachnospirales > Lachnospiraceae > Lacrimispora > Lacrimispora sinapis. Next base: position 41,050 of record CAJMPJ010000031.1, read on the forward strand.
TGATGGAGCCTGTTTTTTCCACTTCTACCGCATATTGCAACAATACAGTGTTCAATCATCTTCCTCCTTTGTGTGCTGCCTTCCTTCCTTTTCGGCTTCATAAAGATATTTGGACAGTGCAGCCAGAGATACTGCCATATTCTCATTCTGCACCAGAACATGTTCCGGCACGGTCAAATGGATGGGGGCAAAATTCCAAATCGCCCTCACACCCGCTGCCACCAGATGATCACAGACCTCCTGGGCTGCCTGGGCGGGAACCGTAATGATGCCGATATGTATGTTCATTCTCTGGCATTGATTTTCAAGCATTTCAAAAGGCAGGACCATTTTCCCTCCGATTTTAGTATTCACTTTTCTTCCGTCCGTATCAAATGCCATAACAATCTTCACCCCATACTGCTCAAAGCCTTTGTAAGAAAGCAGCGCTTTCCCTAAGGAACCGGCTCCTACCAGTACCGCCTGGTTGTTGTTATGGTATCCCAAAAACTCCTCCATGTCCTTAATTAACTCTGTAACCTGATATCCCATCTTTGGTTTTCCGCCGTTCCTGGACACCATAGCCAGATCCTTTCGTACCTGAACCTCGTTAAGCTGCAGCTCCGCGGCGATGGAGGGGGCTGATATGGTTTCCGTTCCTTCTTTAAGCAGCTTATGTTCCAGATAATGATGGTAAATGGGGAGGCGCTCCAAAGTTTTTCTGGATATGCCCCCGACCATATGCTTTTTTTCTTCCATACGCAATACCTACCTTTTAAAACGTCAGGCTCCGGCACCGGTTAAATGCCGCAAAAATCTCCTGCCTTCTGGGGAGTGCAAGATTTACAGGAAGATATCCCTTCTCTCCCAGAACATCCAGACCTTCTGTCCGCACCATATGTTCCAATTCATCAACGACCTGTACCAGA
>CAJMPJ010000032.1 GCA_905215155.1 uncultured bacterium
ATTAAAGCCACAAGTCATTGCCTGATACGTTATCAGAGCATCGTGGGTGAACTCTGCACCATTAAATCCGAAGATAAATTTACGCAGTCTATCTTACCGCCCGCTGATTGCTATTACCGGGAGAGAATGATACAATGGAAATTATGGATTATAAAAAGTAAAGAAGTGTTTGGAGATGATAAGATGGCAGGGATCAAGGATGTGGCAAAATTAGCGGGAGTCGGCGTGGGGACTGTATCACGAGCCCTTAATAAAACAGGATATGTATCTGAGGAAACGAAGAAGAAGATCGAGCTGGCTATGAAGGAACTTCAATATACACCCAATGAGCTGGCCAGGAACCTGTATCATAAAAAGACCGGAATCATTGCGGTGCTTGTACCGGACATCGCTTATTCGTTTTTTTCCGATCTTGTCCGGGCAATCGAAAGCGATTTGTATGAATACGGGTTTAAGACAATGGTATGCAGTACCTTCAAGACCAAGAATTATGAACGGGAATACCTTGACATGCTGGACCGCCATATGGTTGACGGCATCATTACCGGCGTCCATTCCCTGGATATAGAGAATTACTTAAAGACAGACAAACCGGTTGTTTCCTTTGACCGGTATTTGGGAAAGGATATACCGGTTGTGGGAGTAAACCACTGGAAGGGGGGGACCATGGCAGCGGAGCGTCTTATTGAAGCCGGCTGTACCCATGTGATCCAGTTCCAGGGGTCCAAGGCAGTGAATTCTCCCGCCCATGACAGGCATACGGCCTTTGCCAGGCGTATGGAGAATGCTAAAATTCCCGTTATGACTTATGAGCTGGAATGGAACCGGTTTGACGCAGACTATTTTCAGCAGGTGGCGGAAGAAGTGTTTTTTAAAAATCCGGAAATAGACGGAGTTTTTGGTGCGGATTTGATGGCAGTTTCTTATATGAAGACAGCACTTACCCAGGGGAAACGGATTCCTGAGGATTTAAAGATTGTTGCTTATGACGGAACCCTGCTTACCACCAATATTTATCCGGAAGTCACAGCCATCGTCCAGCCAATCGAGACGCTGTCAAAAAAGTGTACGGAATTAATCGTAAAGAAAATTGAGGGGGGAAATGGAGGAGAAGAAGGGCTGAAGGACATCCGGATCATGGTAGATGTTTTCCTGCGGGAAGGTGGAACTACGTGAAAACAGCGGGCAAATTGGAAGAGTAGTGAATAATGCACAAATTATTTATGCATGGAACCCTTTCCATCGAATAAAAATGTACACGTTTTTACACTGCAATCTATTGACAAATGGAATTCTTTGATATAAACTAACAACAAGAGGACAGAATTCAGTAAAAAAAACAGTGGTCCTCACGAAACAGCAGCAGCTCTGCAATTGATATGCTGCAGATAATGAATGGGAACGGGGAAAACGTATGGGATTTATCTATTTTCGATAAATCCTTAAAAAAGGAACCATATGGAACGCGTTCCACATGGAGAAAACGAAAGGAGAGGTACTATGAGATTGAAGGGGTTATGGATCGGACTTGCAGCAGTGGCAGCCGCCTCCTGTTTAGCGGCCTGCAGCGGCGGAAGTTCCGTCACAAAAACGGGGGATACAACGGCAGCATCAGGCACAAAGGAGACGGCCAAAACAGATGGTCCCAAGGGGGAAGAAAGCACAAAGAAAACAATGGACTCCGAATCAGGAGGAGAGACGGCGATCAAATTTGGAATTCATGTGGCAGATCCGGAGCATCAGGAGTCGGTCACATACAAAATCGTGGAGGCATTTAATGAAAAATACAAGGGGAAGTATCGGGTAGAGTTCGAGGCGGCTGAAAAATCGGCCCATGATACCAGCTTAAAGCTGAAGGCAGCAGATGGAACTCTTCCGGAAATTTTCTGGATGGACTCCGCAGCCGGCCCGGAATATGCAGAAGCCGGGTATCTGCTGGATTTATCCGGCTTTTTATCCCAATATCCGGAGGTGGACAAAGCCTTAGATACCAGCGTAAAGGAAGCATTTCAGGATAAAATCCAGTATGGACTGCCCTATCAGTGCAATGTGGAGGGCTTTTTCTATAATAAGGAAGCGTTCAAAAAGGCTGGAGTACAGGAACCGGTCAATGGAACCACCTATGAGGAACTGCTTGAGATGATCCCGAAATTCCAGGCCGCCGGCATCACTCCCGTAGCTCAGGGAAGTACGGATGCCTATGCGGTTTGGGGATTTTTGGCAGCCATGGACCGGTACGGATACTCCGATTATATCCACGATATTCTGGACGGAAAAGAGATGTTTTCCAACGAGAACATGATAAAGTTCTTTGAAAAATTGGAGGAGCTTGGCAAAAAAGGAGCATTTCCGTCAAATATGTCCACATTAAGCTATTTTGACGCAAAGACCAACTTTGAGGCAGGTACGGCGGCGATGCTCAATACGGGGGCGTGGGACTGTGCGGAACTGGATGAGAAGATGGGAGATCAGATAGGCTTCTGGTGGGGACCTGTTTTTTCAGACAGCAGCTTTGAACAAAACAGAGCCATGAAGGTTCCTTCGGCACCCATCTGCGTGAGTGCTAAGGTGGCAGAGGATGAGAAAATCGAGAAGGCGGTATATACATTCCTGGAATTCTATTACAGTAAGGACGCGGCAAAGATATCCTATGAAGGCTCTGTGTTCCCCGCAACCAACTATACCGGAATCGAAGCAGCCGACGGACAGTATGCGTTAAAGGCTGTTATGAATGCCATGAAGGATAACTGGGAAAGCCCGGCGGTACAGCCGGATCAAATCCTTTCTTCCGCCGTACAGACGCAGCTTTACGATTCCATGCTTGGCGTCATGCTTGGTAACTATACGCCGACGGAGGCACTTGATAAGCTGGATAAGCAGCTGTCCTATGAATAAGGGACTTTTCTTTAAAGGAAAGGGGAACCATACATGCACTGGTTAAGTAAAAAAAGGTATGTGGCGGGGCTTATGCTCCCCACGATCCTTGTTTATATCTTATATATCATTGCTCCCATTATGGTTGCAATCGGCTACAGCTTCACCAAATACTCCGGGATAGGCCGGGCAAAGTTGATCGGCTTTTCCAATTATAACCGGCTTTTTTCGGACGAGACCTTTTGGCTTTCCCTTAAAAATACGGTCATAATCCTGGCGGTTGATTTCCTGCTTCTTTTGATTCTGGCGTTTCTTACCGCGCTGCTGTTAAATAATAACTTAAAATTCAACGGTCTTTCCAAGGCGCTGATATTCTCACCGGCGATTATTGCACCTATTATTGTGGGGATTATCTGGGTCTATATCCTGGACCCGGAGGTGGGAATCCTAAACAACCTGCTGGAGGCCATAGGGCTTTCCGCTCTGAAACAGAAGTGGATCGGCGGGGCGCATTTGACACCGTTTTCCATTGCGGTCATCTATTTCTGGCAGCAGCTGGGGTATATTGTTACCATTTATGTGGCCGGCTTAAAGATGGTACCTGAGGAAGTTTTGGAGGCTGCCAGAATTGACGGGGCATCGGCGGTACAAAAGGTTTTATACGTCATCATTCCCATGATGAGATCGACCATATCTTCCGTAGCCATTCTGGTCATTACCGGGGTTTTCAAGATATTTGAAATCGTACAGCAGACCACCAACGGCGGTCCCAACCATCTGTCTGAGACCTTGGTGACCTACAGCTATGCGACCACGTTTAAAAATGCAGAATACGGCTATGGCATGTCCCTGGCAACGGTGACCTTTATTTTCTGCCTGTTTGTTGTGGCTGTCTATCAGCTTGTCTTCAGGGAAAGAAAGGAGTGAGGAAACAATGGGAAGTAAAAAGAAACTGGCAGTCATGTATCTTTTGATGGCTGTGATTACCGTGATCGTTGTATTTCCTTTCGCCTGGATGTTTTTGCTCTCCATGAAAACAAACCAGGAGATCATGCTTACCCCCCTGTCCATGCCGGATTCCTTTAATCTGACGAATTTTGTGAATGCAATGCAGATTTTAGATTATGGAAAACTGTATTCCAACACCTTATTAATCTGCGTCATTTCGATCCTGCTGGAGCTTGTTATTACGTTTCTCAGTTCGTTCGTGCTGGCACGCATGGAGTTTAACAGTAAGCTAAAGACCGCACTTTACAGTTTTTTGATTATGGGGCTTGCGATCTCTCCTTTTATCCTGCTGTTTCCGGTATATAAAATAAACCTGCTTTTTGGGTTAAAGGGGAAAGCCGGTCTGATTTTGCCCTATGTGGCAAGCTCCATTTCATTTAATACCCTTTTATTCGTGGGATACTTAAAGGCTCTTCCGAAAGAAATCGACGAGGCAGCCATTGTAGATGGGACCAATCTCTGGCAGCTCATTGGAACGATTATCATTCCCATGGCAAAGCCGGTCATTGCCACCGTGGTTATTTTCAATGTACTTTATATCTGGAATGAATATCCCTTTGCATCCGTTATGCTGCGGGAGGCAAAGGATTATACCCTGGCTATGGGAATTTCCTTTTTCAAAGGGAAATATTCTGTGGATTATGGAGGGATTATCGCTTCCAGTATTATGATTATCATACCAGAGCTGATTTTCTATGGCCTGTTTCAAAAAAATATTGTAGATGGTATGACGGCTGGTGCCGTGAAAGGATAAGGAGGATAAAAAGATGGATCATGTATCAGGAATGTTTCAAAATTTAACAAAGGTAACCCATGCAAGGAGCGGAAGGCTTTCCAGCTGGGACCACAGCGGACGCAATCAGGATTACTGGGAAATACCTGCAGGAGAGAGCATCACCTTGGGGGAGATCGAAGGCCCGGCCTGTATCACCCATATCTGGATGACTTCCTCCTGCCGGAAGGTAAAAGAGCCGGGGCTTCTGGACCCGGAGATGCAGGCGAAGGCCGCCCCTGTTATGGAAATCCATCCCGCTCTGGGCGTTATATGGGATGCCTATGACCCCTTTTATTACAGAAAGGCGCTGATCAGGATCACCTGGGATGATCAGGATACGCCCAGTGTGCTTGCTCCCTTGGGAGATTTCTTCTGTATCGGCAACAGCTATCCGGGAAATTTCACCTCCCTGCCGTTCAATGTCTCCTTAAAGCCGGAGGAGGCCGGAAAGTACGGAGCCCCCTGTTCGGTTTCCTGTTACTTCCCAATGCCATTTAATAAGAAGGCGAAGATCGAGATCGTCAATGAAAACGAGCTTCCGTTTATTCTGTATTTCTATATTGATTACGAGCTGTATCAGGAACCTATGGCTGAGGATACCGCTTATTTCCATGCGTCATGGCACAGGGAATGTCCATGTGACGGCTGGGGACCAGATCTGCAGACCAATTCTCCTGAGGTCAATTCTGTTTCCAATTTAGATGGTGAAGGAAACTATGTGGTGCTGGAAGCGGAGGGCACGGGCCATTATGTGGGCTGTAATTTAAGCGTGAAGCACTACCAGGGAAGCTGGTGGGGAGAAGGCGACGACATGTTTTTCATTGATGGGGAGAAGATGCCCAGTATCAATGGTACCGGAACTGAGGATTACTTTAACCACGCCTGGGGAATGCAGAGAAACCACGGGCCGTTCTTTGGAACCATCCTCCATGAAGGGGACAATACGGAGGGAATCCATACAGCCTACCGGTTCCATATCACAGATCCGGTACGGTTTGAAAAAAGCATTAAGGTGACCATCGAACATGGGCATGCCAATCATTTATCCGATGATTGGAGCACGACGGCATACTGGTATCAGACCATGCCGACCCGGAAGCCCCTCACCATACTTCCGGTGGAAAAGAGAATCCCGGTTACAGCCTCCCTTCCTGCCATTGAGCAGCCCAAAGTGGAATTAAATGAGGAGATGAAGGCGGCCAGAGCAGCCTATGAAACGCGCTGGGAGGAATATGCTCCCAAGCGGGAAGAACAGTTCAGAATCAAAGAAAGCAAATGCAGAAAAGATTCTGCGGAAAATACGGAATTTGCAAAGAAACTGCGGGATCGTTACCGCTGACAGAAAAGGAGCACATATGTCAAAGTCACATCACCTTGAAAATATTAAGAAAGCCCAGAAAGAAATAAATGCCAAAAAAGCCCTTATGAAGAATGCTCTCATGCGGCAGAGGTATCATTTCATGGCGGAGGAGGGCTGGTTAAATGACCCTAACGGCCTGATTTTTTTCCGTGGCAAGTACCATTTTTTTTACCAGTATAATCCGTATGATTCGTTCTGGGGTTCCATGCACTGGGGCCATGCCGTAAGTGATGATCTGCTTCACTGGGACTATCTGCCTGTCGCGCTGGCGCCAAGCGAACCCTATGACGATCATAAAGAGGGAGGCTGCTTTTCCGGCAGTGCCATAGAACATGATGGAAAGCTGTTCCTGATTTATACGGGTACTGCCAATTATGGAGACGGATTTGTCCAGACCCAGTGCGTGGCATACAGCGAGGATGGAATCCATTTTGAAAAATACGAAAACAATCCGGTAATTACCGCTCCCAAGGGCTATGATCCGGCAAATTTCCGGGACCCCAAGGTATGGGAGCATGAGGGAAGGTTCTATCTTGTGTGCGGAGCCAAGAAGGATGACTTAGCAAAGGCATTGCTGTACCGTTCAGACAATCTGCTGGAATGGGAGTTTGTCAATGTAATGGCGGAAAGCAGGGGCGAGCTTGGTAATATGTTTGAATGTCCTGATTTCTTTCCTATAGAAGATAAATATGTGCTGATGTTTTCTCCCATGGGACTAAACGAGCGTACCTGTGTGTATCTGGTGGGCGATATGGATTATAAGACCGGAACGTTCTACCATACCGTTATGGGAGAGATTGACTGGGGCTTTGATTACTATGCCCCCCAGTCATTTCTCGATGCGAAAGGCCGGCGCCTGATTGTGGGCTGGGCCAATGCGTGGGACTGGATGCCGTTCTGGAAGGACTGGGGCCCTACCTATAAGGAACATTGGTGCGGTTCCTTTGCCATTCCAAGACAGGTGCGTCTGATGCCGGATAACACCCTGCAGTTTCTTCCGGTGGAGGAGCTTAAAAGCCTGCGGACGGAGGAAAATGTCCGTTATAACGTAGAGGATGGGCCGGTGGATGTGTCGGCTGGCGACGGAGTGGCTTTTGAATGCCGTCTTGTGCTGGATCTGGAACGGACGACGGCAGAAACAGTGGTGCTTGAGCTTCGGAGCGACGGAAAGTTCAAGAGTGTGGTGTGCCTGGATTTAAAACATGGGCAGATGACCTTTGACAGAAACCAAGGTGACGGCTGGAGCCGGGGACAGACGAAAAGTCCTTTAAAGCTTTTGGATAAAAAACTGCTGGATATCCACTTCTTTTCCGACCAAAGCTCCATTGAGGTGTTCAGCAGCCAATATCAGACCAATCATTCCTGCAATGTATTTGCTTCAAATGACCAGAACAAAAATACGGTCCGCGCTTTTGGGGGAAGGGCGTATTTTACCAGTATTATTTCCTATGGGCTGGAGCGTGCAATTGATTGAGGGGGAAGGCTTGTAAGTGAGGAGGAAAGACATGAAAGAGCAGTATGATGTGGTAGCGCTTGGTGAGCTGCTGATTGATTTTACGGAAAATGGACAGAGCGGGCAGGGGAACCAGCTCTTTGAAGCAAATCCCGGAGGCGCTCCCTGCAATGTGCTGGCCATGCTGAATAAACTGGGATACCGGACGGCATTTATCGGCAAGGTGGGAAAGGATTTTTTTGGGGAGAAATTAAAGGATACCCTGGAACAGCAGGGCATTGATGCCAGAAATTTGATTTTGGACCCGGAGGTCCATACGACCCTTGCCATGGTCCATACGCTGGAGGATGGAGACCGGGAATTTTCCTTTTACCGCAATCCGGGAGCGGATATGATGCTGAGACGGGAAGAGATCAGGACGGATCTTTTAAAGAATACCCGGATCTTTCATTTTGGAACGCTGTCCATGACTCATGAGCAGGTAAGGGAAGCGACGAAATACGCGGTTGCAACAGCGGCCAGATACGGTGCGATGATATCCTTTGACCCAAACCTGCGGCCGCCCTTATGGAATTCCATGGAGGAGGCCAGAGAACAGGTAAACTATGGCCTTTCAAAGTGCCAGATATTAAAAATCTCAGACAATGAAATACAGTGGCTGACCGGAGAAGAGGACTATGACCGGGGAGTGGAAAAAATCAGGAGCCAGTACGATATTCCTCTGATTTTAGTTTCCATGGGAAAATGCGGGAGCAAAGCCTACTATGAGGATATGACCGTGGAGGCAGAGCCTTTTCTCATGCCGGATACTATAGAGACTACAGGAGCGGGAGATACCTTTTGTGCATGTGTTCTGCATTATGTGCTGCTTCACGGTTTGGGGGGACTGACCAAATCCAATATTGGGGAAATGCTCCACTTTGCCAATGCCGCCGCCGCACTTGTAACGACCAGAAAAGGCGCCTTAAAGGTCATGCCGGAGCGGTTGGAAATTGAAAAACTGATTTCACAGCATGGTTTATTGCAGAAAAAAAGTTAGAGACAGGCAACCTTTGTCTATCAGTTAATAGCGTTACAATCTTTCTATTTTAAAAATTTTCTGTTTACTTATAAAAAATATAATTATATAATGAAATATGTAGTAAATAAAGATTTTTTTAATAAGAGGGAGGACGTATGATAAAAGATATGATTCAAAAGGCGGCCGCTGTTTCGGCAATGTTTGTATTTGCATGGTTTTGCCTGGGAAGTCAGGTGGTTCACGCAGAACCGGCTTCTGAGTACCAATCTGCGTATACAAAGGGAACCTTAGACAGGAACGCATTTGTACATCCGGGGATAATAAACAATGCGCAGGAATTGGCCTGGATGAAGCAGTATGCGACAGGAAACGGAGCAAAAGAACCTTGGAAATCAGCGTTTCCGGAGCTGAAAGCACTTGTTCAATCCTATTATGACCGGTCAAGCGGTCAATATATTGATTTTTCTAAGATGGGTACCACCCAGATCACCCGCGCAAACAGCGGCGGTTTTAATGATATGAGGATTAATGCATCAAAGGCATATAATCTGAGTGTGTATTATCATATCACTGGGGATGAGACCTATGCAAAAACCGCAAGGGACATTATGATGCATTATTCCAATCAGTTTGAGGGAATCGGAAGCTTAAAAGACGGTGGCTTATATGACTGTACGGTGATTTCAGGGGTCATAGCACAGAAGTTCTGCAGTGCTGCGGAAATCTTGATTTATGATAAGTATAGCGGCTGGGGAAATAAAGAAACCAAAGCTCTGATTGATATGTTTAATAAAGACAGCGGAGCGGATGTGATCTGCAGTATGGCAAGGTTGCTGGATTGGAGAAATGATGTTGACGGTCTCATGTCAAAGTACGATATGGATAACCTTGCACATGGACATGCTGCGTTTACGGACTTTGGGGCATTGTCCTATGCGGTATTTGCAGGTGACAAAAATCTTTATGAAAAGACCGTCAAGAGTATCACTGCCTCCGTTTCCCCTGACCATACAGAAGGCGGGGCCTCATGGCAAAGAAAGCCCAAGGTAAAGGGGACGGGAGGGTCCCTGACTTATATAATCAATCCTGTGACCGGACAGAATAAAGAGAGCGACCGGGATATGGTTCATGCCATTGTACTTACTTCCTCTCTTGTAACCTCCGCCAAGATTGCGGATAACCAGGGAGATAACAGTATTTTTGAAAGTCATGACAGGCTGTTGTTAAAGAATGTTGAGTTTATGGCAAAATACAATTTAGGGTATGATGTTTCCTATACCAATACATATCCCTGGGAACATCATACTAAGGCAATCACCACATTTAACCGGGGGTACGGATTGCTGGAGGATCCCATGTTTGAAGCTGCATACAATTACTACCGGTATAATAACTCAGGTGCACAGGGAAATGATACTTATCTGGAGCAGCTGGTCAATAACAGAACCATTCTGCCGGAACCTATTTCAGAGGATGTAACGGGAATGGGGACGCTGTTGTATTCCAATCCGGCGAGGACAGAAGTGTATCATCGTTTACCGGAGAAAAAGAAGAATCCTAAAAACACCATTTTGGCAGATCAAGTGTTTGCATTGGTTTCCAATGCCTCTGTAAAAGGAGACGGCCGTGTGGCTGTAAAAGGGAAAAAAGGAATTATTTCCTATCCAACGCCCGATTGGCAGCAGGATGGCAAAGCGACAAAGGAGATCGGAATCAAATATTCCAGTACGACAAAAGGATATGTGGAAATTCGGCTGCAGAGTGTGGATGGAACCAGATACGGCCAGTATTTGACATCGGATATTGAGGCAGGAAATACCGGAAGCCTTTTAGCCAGAATTGATTTGCAGAATACGAATGGAGTACAGGCAGAAGCCAAAGGACTGATTTTTAATAAGAACGGAAATACCGGAGGTGAATTGGTGAATAACGGGAACAAACATATGCTGTTTGTTGTATTTTATCCGGAAAATCCCAATGGCCAGGTGGAGTACAGCCAGCTGCTGCTGAGACCTTAACAGAATATTGGTGATTTTATATGGACCGACAGTGTGGAAATTTGCTGTCGGTCCATATTTATATATCATCCAGCCCTCATAAGGCAGAATCAGGACCAGTAGCTGTGCAATTTGTTAAAAAATATACTTTATAATTAAATAATGCAGTTTCTTTTCCTGTATACCTCTGGTATTTTTTAATAGAAGAAATAAAAATATTCAGAAGCTGGAGGAAGGTGCATGGATTTTTATGTAAATAAATATGGTGCTGTGGCAGAGGGAAAAACGGAGGACACAAAACCCATTCAGGAGGCTACTGACAGATGCCACCGGGATGACGGCGGAAGAGTGATATTGGCTGATAGAGAGCCATATATCATAGAACATTGTAAAGTAATAAAACAGGAGATGAGGAGTGTGGTAGAATGAAAAAAGTAGCGGAAGGAATATGGAAGATCACATATGAGACTCCGGAGCAGTTTACTCCGGTTTCCATGAGAGAGCATAAGATTGCCGAAGAGGAACTGGAACGTATGGGAAAAGAGGAGGGCAAGGAGCCGGCAGCCCTGCCGCTTTCGGAGAACGATATCTCCTTTGCCAAGTCTGCAAGAGGAATTACGGTCACCCTTCCCATGAAAACCGATGAGGATATCTTTGGATTTGGCCTCCAGCTTTTGAGTCTGAATGCGGCTGGACGGAGGCGGTATATTAAGGTGAATTCCGATCCTAAGATGGATACGGGAGAGAGCCATGCACCGGTTCCCTTTTATATTTCTACGGCTGGATACGGGCTGTTTGTGGATACCTACCGTTATACTTCCTTTTATATGGGTACGAATACGGAACGGGGCATATCTTCCGGGAAAAAAGAGGTCAATATGCCTCATAAGGAATTCAGTGAATCTGCACTGTACGCATTCAAGCGTGCAAAAGAGGAACGGAAGGTGATTATTGAGATCCCGGCGGCTGAGGGGATCGAGCTGTATCTGTTTGCTGGCAATGTAAAGGAAGTCGTCAGACGGTATAATCTGTTTTCAGGAGGCGGATGCCTGCCGCCGATGTGGGGACTTGGCATGTGGTACCGGGTCTATGGCGGAAGCGATGAAAACCATGTAAAGCGGCTGGCGGATGAATTCCGGGAGGACAGGCTGCCGGTTGACGTGATCGGTTTAGAGCCGGGCTGGCATTCCCATTCCTATTCCTGCACGTATGAATGGAGCTATTTGTTCCCCAACCACCAAAGGATGACAGAGGAACTGAAGGATGAAGGGTATCATATCAATCTTTGGGAACATATTTTTGTTTATCCGGCGGCTCCCTTTTATGAGGATTTGCTTCCAAACAGCGGGGATTACGAGGTATGGAACGGCTTGGTGCCGGATTTTGCCACGGAGAAGGCAAGAAACGTGTTCGGAGAGTGGCATGAGGAACAGTTTATTAAGAAGGGAATCACTGGATTTAAGCTGGATGAGTGTGATAATTCTGATTTTAATCCCTCCAACTGGTCTTTTCCCGATTCCACCGTATTTCCTTCCGGCATGGACGGAGAGCAGATGCACAGTGCCGTGGGGATGCTGTATCAAAACCTGATTTTTCGATCCTTCAAAAACCAGGATGTACGGACCCTGTCTCAGGTACGCTCCTCCGGAGCGTTAGCGGCCCCCCTTCCATTTGTCCTGTACTCGGACTTATACGGCCATAAGGAGTTTATCCGGGGAATGGTGACTTCTTCCTTTTCCGGTTTATTATGGGCACCAGAGGTGAGAGACTGTGCAAACGGAACGGATCTGCTTAGAAGGGTGGAGACCATCGTCTTTTCTCCCCAGGCACTGTTAAACTGCTGGCGGATTCCCAATCCGCCATGGAAGCAGGTGAATATTGAAAAGAATTTAGACAACGAGCTGATGGAGGACAGGGAATATTACACAGATGCGTGCAGAAGACTGTTTGAACTGCGTATGTCCTTGCTTCCTTATCTCTACAGCGCGTTTGTGGAATATCATGAGAAGGGGATTCCGCCGGTCAGGGCCATGGCCATTGATGTGCCGGAGGACATAGAGGCCCGAAATATTGATGACCAGTATTTCTTCGGAAAAGACTTACTGGTTTGCCCTCTGACGTTGGAGGATGGAAATGAGAGGATGGTCTATCTTCCAGCCGGAAGGTGGCACGATTTCTTTCGGGATAGGGTTTACGAAGGCGGCCAGTGGATGAAGGTAACGGCAGAAGCGGATGAGATTCCGGTTTTTGTGAGAGACAACAGTCTGGTGGTGCTGGCAAAGCCGGTTCTCTTTGTGGGAGAAAAACCGGTGTTTGAAGTGGAGATACGGTCTTATGGAGAGGGAGAAGCGGAGTTTACCTTATACGAGGATGATTTTACTTCTTTCCAATACGAGAAACAGGGAATCGGCCGTGTGGTGGTACGGCGTGACCGGGAAGGGAATCTTACGGTTCCTGGTCATAAGGAAAGCAGCCAATACCGGTTTTTGAATATCTGCTCATAGCTGGAAGGCCGCCGGGCTGTAGAATTATCCGGCGGCCTTCATTTACGGAAGGGGTATAAAAAGTGAAGAGCCGTCGGTTTCTTCATTTTTTGAAATTGTTTTTTCCAGAATATTTTGTTTAAATGAAATCAGGGGCTGGTGCGGGGACGCAGGCAGTCTCCAAGAAAGAACCTTGGAAAAAAATGAGAAGAAAATGGGAAGGAGTTTGGCTTAATGAAAAAGCGGACATTGAAAGCGGCAGCGGTTTTTCTGGCTGCAGCAATGGTTTCTGCCATGACCGCGGGCTGTACTGGAAGCGGAGATGGCAATGGGGAAAAAAGTGCGTCGGGCGGAGACAATACGATCAACATATTGTTTAACGGTGCCAAGGAAAAAGGCTGGGATGAAATATATGCCAAATACTTGGAGGAGACAAAGGACACTCTGGGGGTCGAATTGAATATTACCTGGGTGGAACCGGCGGACTATAAGGAAAAACTGAATTTGATTATGATGGGAGGCGATGACTACGATCTGGTATTTGATGCACCCTGGTGTCATTTAAGGGATTTGGCGGCAGATCATTACTATGCGGACTTGTCCTCTTATTTTAACAATGATGAATATCCGGGACTGAAAAAGGCGTTTTCCAAACAGGTAATGGAAAATAATAAATGGTATGGTTCCCAGTGTTACATCCCTCTGATGCGTACTTACGGTACGGGAATCCCGGTGGTTCATTACCGGAAGGACTGGGCGAAGAAATGGGGAATCGGAACAGACGGACAAATAGAAAGCATGGAGGATTTGACCGCTTATTGGGAGAAAGCAAAGGAAAACAAGATCCTGCCGCTTTCCGTTATGGATTCCAGAGGCTTTTATGAGCTGCTGTCTAACGAACAGGATATGACAAAGGCAGGCATTCAGATGTTTAAAGCCGCAAATTTAACAATTTATGTATACATTAAAGACAATAAGGTGCAGGCAATGGCTGCGGAAGGCGCGGGAGATGAGGCGTTTAAGAACTTCCCAGAACCATTTAATTATGATTTCGGTGCAAAACGGTATGATGAATTTGCAAAATGGCAGAAAGCCGGATACATCAGCGCTGATTCCATGACAATCAAGGAGGCGGACACTCCGTTTTATGCAGGGGATGCAGCTTCAGAAATAGGAACCCTTGATGATACCACCAAGATCGTGACCAACTTAAAGCAGTATTCTCCGGAGGCAGAGTACGGATTTTTCGTTTATGTAGACCGGGTACGCAATATGCAGGATGGTGCAATTACCACCACATTTACAGCCAACAACGGGCTTAGTATACCGGCAAGCTCCAAAAAGATTGACAAGACCATGAAATTCCTTGACTGGATGTTTGGAGATGCCGCAAATCACGATTTGTTTGAACTGGGAATAGAAGGAACTGACTGGAAGCCGGTTGGAGAAGACCAGTATCAGTCGATTTCCACCTATCCGGACAATTTCCATGGATATGCCTTTACCTGGAACCCGAACTATGTAAGATTTTCGGATACTCTGCCAAAGGACGCTTTAAAATACAGGGTATGGGAGTTAAAGGAATCCAGTTTCCAGGCGGCACCTGTAAGCGGCTTTAACTTCAACACCTCAGATGTGGAGCTGTCTACAACGGTCGCACAGGTAAAGACCATAACAGACCGTATCACCACCATCAAGCTCCATGGTATATTAAATGACGGGACAAAGGAATACGCCTCAGCAAAGGAAATGCTGAAGAGTAACACCGATGAAGCCATGAAAAACGGCGGTGAAGAAATCTTTAAAGCCCTGGAAACTCAGATCAATGAGTTTTTAAGCGAAAAAGCAAAACAGTAAGACAAGAAAAAGAAAGACAAAAAAAGGGAACTGCCCGCCATACGAGAAACAGACGCGTTGCTGTTGTTGTATGACGGGCAGTTCTTCTTCAAAGTAACCGCTCATGATTTTCCTTTGCTTTTTATGGGACTGCCTGGAAGAAATGTTCCGCCGGGCACATACTTTTTAAAGATCCGGTTTAACAGATAAGCCTGGAAAAATACAGGGAGAGCCGGGCCGAAGATGATCAGGGGCAAAAAGCGGAACAATATGACCAGCGGCAGAAGAAGATTTAAAATCACCAGGCAGAAGGACCAGTGGGGGTTTTTGTAGACAAGGCCAAGAGCTGCCTGGAAGGTTCCGGGAACCGAGTTTTCAAACTGTGCCGTCAGGGGCAATAAATAGACGGCGGCAAAGGAAAAAGCCAGCAAAACCCCTGCAATAAAAAAGGCCAAAAGCCTGAGCAGCAGATTCTGGCTGTTTCCCAGATAGAAAAAGTCTACAGCGCAGACCGCCGTTACTCCCGCGATGAAAAAGAAGAAGAAGGTGGCTTTTTTAAAGCTGCTTTTAAAGGAAGAAAAAAAGTCCCTGGTTAAGTATCCCTCTTCCTCTCTGGCAAGACGCATGGTGGTATAGTAGAGGGCGCAGGTGGAAGCCCCCGCAGTTACCAGGGGAAGGCTTGTCACCAGCCAGAGAATGTTGAGCCACAGCAGCTTTAAGAGCTTTACGAGAAACTGGGTCAGCGGATTGTTGTATGAAAAAATAGAGTGGCTGTTCAATAAATAACCTCCTTTCGAGTTGGTATTTCAGGGTTTTATTATATTATGCAGCAACGACGGAAACAAGCGGTTCATTAACATTCATAGCCCTATCGTTAAAAAACAGATTGCAGGCTTTTACTTCCATTCATAACGAATGAACGGTTCTTTAACATTTTGGATTTTATTTGGACGGCGGAATTGATACTCTGTGATTAGCCGGTTTGCATGTTCTCCGGACTGAGTTGCCGGCAATATAAAAATGAAGAAATGGAGATGAAATGATGTTTAAAAACTTACGTTTTGACATGAAACGCAACAAATTTCTTGTATTCCTCTGTGTGCCGGCTGTCATCTGGTTCTGCATCTTTGCCTACGCACCCTTATGCGGGCTTGTGGTAGCATTCCAGAAATATAGTCCTGCAAGAGGAATTTGGGGAAGTGAATTCGTAGGACTGAAAAATTTCAAATTTTTCTTTGGGTCCCAGTCCTTTTTCCAGGTTACATTTAACACCCTGTTTTTAAATGCACTTTTTATCATCGCAACGATGGTAAGCTCGATCCTCATTGCTCTGGCAATTTCCGAGGTGTCAAACAGGTGGTTTAAGAAGGTGTCCCAGTCCGTGATCCTTCTGCCCCATTTTATTTCCTGGACGGTGGTAGCACTTTTGATGGAAGCGTTTATAAAGACCGACGGGGGAATTGTCAATAAGCTGCTTCTCTCCCTTGGGCTTGACGTGATTCCGTTTTACCAAAGTCCCAAGGTTTGGCCGTTTCTGCTCACCCTTCTTAGGGTCTGGCAGGGGGCTGGCTACGGTTCCATCGTCTATCTGGCAGCCATTACCGGGCTTGATCAGGAGATGTACGAGGCAGCAAGAGTGGATGGGGCCTCCAGGTTTCAGAGAATCCGTTACTTGACACTTCCGCTCCTGAAGACAACGGCTATTCTGCTGTTCATTATGAGTGTAGGAAAGATATTTAACGGTGATTTCGGCATGATTTATACTCTGGTGGGAAATAATTCTGTTCTTTATCCGACCACGGATGTTATTGATACCTATGTATACCGGCAGCTGGTAGAGGCAAATAACATGGGAATGTCCTCTGCTGTTGGATTGTATCAGTCCATTATGGGCTTTATTATGGTCATGATTACAAACTATATTACGAAAAAGGCAGATCCGGAATCTGCATTGTTTTAAGAAAGGAGTAAGCGATTATGGGAAAAGTCAGGCAATCCAAGGGGGACGCCGCCTTAAATTCGGGTTTTTATATATTTATTACATTGTTTTCTGTATTTTGTCTTATACCGTTTCTTGTGGTGCTGGGTTCCTCATTTACGGATGAGGTCACTCTGGTGAAGGAGGGCTATAACATCATTCCTAAGAAATTTTCCACTGCATCCTATAGGATGGTGGCTCAGGCTTCGGATATCTTATCTGCCTACAAAGTGACCATTTTTACCACTGTGGTGGGAACTGCGCTTTCCATGATATTTACGTGCAGTGTGTCTTATGCCATGAGCATAAAGAACCTGGCAATTCGTGGAGGACTGGCCATGTTTATCTATTTCACCATGCTGTTTAACGGCGGCCTGGTGGCAAATTACTTAATGATCACGAAAGTTCTGCATTTAAAAAACAGTATTTGGGTTCTGATTCTGCCAAATTTAGTCAATGCCTATAACTGTCTTCTGATGCGTAACTTCTTCAACGGCGTTCCGGCATCTCTGGCGGAATCGGCAAAGATCGACGGAGCCAATGACATCACCATCCTGTTTCGGATTGTACTTCCCGTTTCCACGCCGGGAATTGCTACCATCGGTCTGTTCTATGCACTCTCTTATTGGAACGAGTGGTACAAGGTGCTTCTTTATATCTCGGAAGAGAAGCTCTACACGCTCCAGTATTTAATCATGTCCATCCTTAGAAAGGTAAATTACGCCAGCACCCTGCCGGCGGGAGCGCTGCTGTCGCAGGAAACGCTGCCCACCTATGGATTCCGAATGGCGGCTGTGGTGGTCACCATCGGGCCTGTGATCTTCCTCTACCCGTTATTGCAGAAGTATTTCGTACAGGGACTAACGGTCGGCTCCGTCAAGGGGTGAATCGGTATTTTTGTGAAGACTGCGGTACTGGCCCGGTGTCATGCCGGTGTGCTTTTTGAAGAACGTAAAGAAATAGTTTTTTGTAGTGAACCCAAGCTTGTCGCTGATATCCTGGATCGTCATGTTGGTATGAAGCAGCAGATCGCTGATCAGCTCCATCTTCCTTCTGGTAATAAAGTCGGAGAGGGAGTCCCCGGTCTGCTCTTTGTAAATGCTTCTTAAATAATTGACGGACAGATGTACCTCGTCTGCCAGATAGACCACGGATAAATTGGGATTGCAGAGGTTTTCATCAATCAGAGAGGACAGCCTGGTGATCAGTTCCGCTCTGTCGCTGTTGGTCACCTTTTTATTCTCCAGAAACTGAATGGCGGCGGTACAGCGGTGCTCCAGCATGGTGCGGATTTCCGAAAGGGTGTGGGCTGTTTCTAAGTCCACCGGTGTGGTTTCCAGATTGTTTATGTACTCAAACCGCTGAAGATTGTAGTTCAGCCACATGAGATAAAGACGGATCTGGGAATATGGATAGGAGGCGATCTTCTGGAAAAAGCAGTCTAAGGCCTCCATAACCTTCTGATGATTCAGCCCTTTTAAAGCGGCAAGCAGTTCTTTTTCTGTTTCAAAGGGATAGCTTTGGCTGTTTTCCGGCGGAGTGTCCTCATGACGGAAGCAATGGATGGAGTTGTACCCATTGACAAAACGTCTGTTCAAAGAATTTTCCGCTTCCGCTTTTGCAGCAGGCAGGTCGTCAAGTTCACAGACGGTGGAGCTGGTTCCGATGGAAAAGCTTACTTTAAAATATTCATTGACAAGGCTGTGGATCTGTTCCAATGCCTTTGGGATTTCCGGAAGCTCTCCGTCAAAATTCAGAATATAGACCAGCCGGGAGTAGTTGGATTCAATCCGTTTGTAGGGACAGAGGGAGGTAAACACTTCATCTGCAATGTTTGAGATGGAAAACATCACAAGTCCCACATCCCCCGGCCGTCCGGTCAGGGAATCCGGTCCATCCTCTTTCTGGGTATCCAGCTCCATGAGCACAACCATAAAGTGGTTTTGATCAAACAGCATGGAAATGTCAGTATAAGAGGCAGGGGTCACGGCTGCGGAGCTTCCCTGAAGAAACTTCATCAGTTCCTGCTCCTGGGAGCGGGACAGATACGCATCCTTAAATTTTTCCAGACGGCGGTTCCTCATGGAGATGGTGTGGTAGGCGCCCGAAAGCATGGTAAAGTCGTCATCGCTGATTTCTTCTGGAAGCTCAGGAAGTGCTGAGAGCACCGAAGACTTCAGCAGATCCACTGGTTTATATAAAATCCCGCTCATTACAAAGGCCAGAAACAGGCAGAGGAGGAGATAGAAAACAGAGATACCAAGGGAAAAGCCGAGCAGCCCGTTGGCGGCGTCAAAAATCGTGTATGGCTCCAGCTTTAAGAAAACAAGACCAAAGGAGGAGTCCTTGGCATAGCTGACCGTGTATTTTTCACCTTCCAAACGAGCCGTTAAGTGGCCGTTTGTCTGAGGAAGGGCTTTGATTTTGTCTAAAAGGGCTTTCCCGGTAAAGGAAAGACCGAAGTTATCCATACCGTCAGAAAGGAGGATTTTATTTTGACTGTTTAAGAGATAGAAGCGGCTTTTATTTGAATCACCGGTGTTTAAGAAACCGGAAAAGGCCTTGCTGTCGATGTTGATGACCATGGCACCGGATTTGCTGCTGTGATAGATCAGGGACCAGACATCGTCAGGCTGGCAGGTTGCATAGGGAGCATACCGGTTTACCTTCCTTGGCATAAAAAAGACAGGAGAAGGCGAGGGGGCAGTTTTTTCCAACAGGCTCAGCAGTTCCTGGTCATAAAAGTCATCAAAGCTGCAGAACTGGTAATTCGTCATCACTTTTTTCAGACGAAAATTGATGAGGTTCACGGAATGGATGGAATCCGAACTGTACTGTATGGCATTGACGGTGTTTATGGCCTCCAGCTGCATGCCTGTATCCCATTCGTTTCCATAGATCAGGTTTAAGAGGGTGTGGTCTCTGGTGAAGAGTGTGACCGTATGGCCATAAATATCCTTTAATATATTGTTGGTGGTCTGTTCAAAGTGAGAGACAGATAAATCATTGGTTTTGATCTTGTCCTTTTTATAGCTTTGGTTCAGGCCCCCGATGATGATAGCAAAGAAAATGAAAAAAATGATGCTGAAGGTAAAGATAAAGGAAAACAGGACCTTACGGAAAAAACGGCTGCTTTTCAATGTGCGGAATGTGTTATAAAAGCGAATCATAGACATGAGCTCCTTTTTTTAATTATTAATATTTTAGACGATAACTGCTTAATTTTCAAGATTTATTAAGAGATAGAACAGGAGAAAATATGAAGAAAACAGATGGAATAGTGGAACTGAAAGAATGGAAGAAGCTGGGAACTGCCGCTTATGTGCATCAATTTCCCGACAGCACAAAGGAGGATTCTTATTTTTATCAGGATGGAATGTTTTTGAAAAATTCCAGGGCTTATGATTTGACCCGGTATCCGTTTTTTGATTTCAAGCTTCAATGCGAAGAGAAGAATACCTACCAGGTGACCGTTGACATCGCCTTATTCCGGGATGGGAAGCCAGAAGAGTTTGAAACCTACACCGCCAGGGCAGGCGTGTCCAAAACAGGGACCTATGATCTGGAGCTTCCGGCAAAAGCGTTTGACAACTGCTCATCCTCCTCCAATTACTTAACATTCGTCAGGAGAGTGGCTGTGAAAGGAGAGAAACCCTTTACCCTTTTAACGGCCAGGCTCAAGGAGGGAAAGGCAATTACTCTTTCCCCGGACCGTTATGGCAAGGCAGAAGACAAAGGAAGCACAGCCGTCTACCGGATGACCTTAAAAAACTGCACAGATGCTCCTCAAAGCGTGAATCTGTCCTGGAAAAAATACGGGAATGAAGCCACGGAGCAGGTTCATATGCCTGAAGGAATAGAACTGGAGGGGCTGGAGGAAAAAACATTCTCCATTGAAGTGCCTGTTTCTGAGCGCATTGTGGAGGGCGGCTATGAAAAACAGTTGATCCAGGCCATTCCAAACGGTGACGCAGGATCGGCGGTGGAACTTACCCTCTATACCTCGGCAAAGCTGGCTCATCCCTTTGTGCTGCTGACGGAGACGGAGCTGGCGGCTGTGAAAGAGAAGATCAAAAATTATGAGTGGGCACGAAAAAATTATGAAGGCTGTGTGAAGGAAGAAGCCGCCTGGGAGGCTCCCCGCATCACAGGAGAAACCGATTATTTATTCTGGACCGATGACGGCCATCACGCCAGAAAGTGCGCCATATTGTACCGGCTGGGAGCGGGAGAAGCGTTCAAACAAAAGGCCCTCCTGTTTTTAAAGGAGCTATCCGATCCGAAACGGGGATACCTTGTAAATCCCAGGGCATGCAACCAGGAGCTGGTCCATGAGGGAGAGTTCTTTAAAAGCGTGGCTTTTGCCTATGACCTTCTCTATGACTGTGAAGAACTGACAAAAGAGGACCACTCAAACATGGAGGCAGTTTTAAAAAAATTCATGGGGTATATCGACCAGGTTGCCAGAGAGGGAAATGTATCCAACTGGGCGCTTGCGGAAATCGAAGGGGCGCTTTATGGGGCGTGCGTGCTTCAGGATATGGCCATGATCCAAAGGTTTCTTTATGGTACGGGGGGCATGACGGATATCCTGTCCAGAGGGGTGATGAGCGATGGCTGGTGGTATGAGGCTTCCATCGGATATAATCTTCTTGCGGCGGGGATATTTTCTGAAATCGCCCATGTAATGCTGCATTTTGGCATGGACCTGCGTTTCCTTACGGTTCCGGCCAGTTACAGCAAACGGGTGGACAGCGTAAAACTATTAAAGGATGGTCTGATTGCCGAGAGCTGGGGCGGAAACGATAAAACCTACCGGAACATCTCCATGTTGTGGGATAGTCTGGTGAATTTCTTTGATTACCGGGGTGTGATCTTTGGGCTGAATGACTCCTCGGAAATGCATGTGCAGGGAACTTCCCGTCAGCTGATGGATTCCCGGTATGACTTAGCCTATGCCCTCTATGGAAAGAAAGAGTATGCTGCCCTTTTGCGGCTGTCAAAGGAGGAGGACAGAGACTTGCTCTTTGGAGTGGGTGAGCTTCCAAAGGGGGAGAGAAAACCTCCGGTCAGCGATTTTGCAGACAGCTCCGGTGCATGTGTGCTTCGTTCCAGAAAAGAGGGCGTACCGGACAGGGAACAGCTTCAGGTGGTGTTGAAATACGGGTCCCATGGCGGTGCCCATGGCCATTATGACCGGGTGAGCATGACCGGGCTCAGCCGTTTTGGACGATCACTGACCGGGCCGGAAAATATCTGGTACAGCTATCACACCATGATGTACAAATTTTATACACAAACCTCTTTAAATCATAACATGGTGGTTGTGGATTACAAGATGCAGGAGGCAGTCCCTCCCAAACGTCTTCTTTTCTACTCCGGAACCATGATGCAGGCGGCAGCGGTCCAAAGCAAAGGCCCATGGAGCCATCCCCCTTACGGCGGCTGGCAGGTGAATGGGGACCGGACCTTAAAGGAACGCTCCTGGAATGAGGGCAGATACTTACCCACTCCGGAGCCGGAACCGGAATATTCGGTTAGAAGCGGCTTTACGGAGCCGGTTTTAACCAGGCGGCTGACGGTTGTGACCGATGAGTTTGTGGTAAATTTCGACTATGCAAAGGGAGAAGCGGAACACGATTTTGCCTGTCTTTACCATCTGCAGGGACTTCGTAAGGTTATGGACTTAAAGGAGCGTCCCATGGTTGTGCAGCGGTGGGCAGAACAGCTTGATACCGATATGTTAGGAAGCGCCCAGTTTATAACAGACTGCCAGTGGTATGAGATGGAGCGGGGGGCAGTTCTTGATTTTACCGTGGAGTACACGGAAACGGAAAACAACGGAAATAAGTGGCTGTGCAGAAACAGGACCGGCTATAATGAGCCGGGGATCATGCACACCAGGCTCTATGGGGCTTATCCGGCAAAAGGGGTTCTGGCCATTGGCTGTGACCCGGAATACCAGGGAGTAAACAAACAGCTTTTCTACTCGGTGGAGGCAGACGGCAAAGAACTTGCAAACGGGCGGTTCGGCGCATGGATCCTTGGAAGAGAGACGGTGGACGCAGATATTTCCGGGAAACGTAAGCTCGTTCTTACCACCAGAGTAAATCAGGTGGAGTTTGAAGAACATCATTTTGCAGACATGGAAAAGAGCATATTCTGGGGAGATCCTGCAATTCTAACGGAGGACGGAACCTGGATTTATTTATCGGAGCTGCCTTATGAGACCGAAAATATTGATCCTGGTAACGGAATCGGGATTGACTATGGCGGAGGCCCGGTAAAAATCCAGGCAAAGGAGCAAAAGCAGGCAGTACCTGCGGAACCGGTGGATCTAAAGAAAGAGGGAAGAATCACCGTGGATTTGGAAGGGCTCCATGCCGTCCGGTTCCGTTCTGAGATCGGAGGAGACTATCCGGTGGGAGACGAAAGCGGACGCAGGCGTACAGCGGCGTTTTCCCAGAAGGGAATAGAGGCCGCCTGGATTACGGTGCTGGAAACCACCGAAAGGGAATACGTCATAAAAAAAGTGACAGCAGAAGACGAAAAGACAGTTGCCGTGGACTTGGCGGATGGAAGAAGGATTCTCATACGGACAGAGGGCATGGACAGCGAGGACGGAGAGATCCGGGTATGGATCGAGGAATGGAAGGACGGCTGTTTTCTGCGGGGAGAACACAATTAAAATATGAAAGAAAGCCTGACAGCAAAAGGGAGAATGCAGATCGCATTCTCCCTTTTGCTGTCAGGAACCGACGTTGATTTTAATGGTTTTCGTTACAGGGTTTTTGTGGTAGCTGTCATTTACTGCAGCTTCAAATAGATATTCCCCCGGCTTCTTTGGTGTGAAGGTGATAACATTGTCTTTGATAGAGGCGCCTTCAGGCAGCTTGGAAAAGGTATATGTTAAGGTGTCATTTTCCGGGTCAGAAGCGTTAAAATCAATAGAAACAGTAGTGCCGGTTTCTATTGTCCGCCCCACCTTTTCCCCTTTGATTTCCAACTGGCTGATGTAAGCGGTGTTTTTCCTTTCTGCGGCGGTCATGGATACACCGGCATAAATAACGTCTCCCATATCAAAGGTTATCTTCGGTTTGGAGGTCTGGAGATAAGTTTTTCCATCATCCAGGCTGTACCAGTATTCTATGGTATTACCGGTGCGCTTTACGATAAAGTGGATAGGAACGGATTTGTTATTCATATCGCCGGACCAATAACCGGTAACATTGCTTTCCTGATCGGATTTATGGGACACCAGCAATATGTTGTTGTTATTAGAAAAATGCCGCTCTTCTGCAAAATTTGCCTGTTCCAGTTTTAAATGATCGGTAAAAAATATACCGAAATAGTCGGAATCCGTGGCGGTCCGGTCAAAATGATCCAGTCTCACGTGTATCTCAAAATCTCCGGTCAGTTCCTTATAGGCAATTGTCTTTTCAAGGTTTCCTTTTCCGGTGGTTCCCTGTGAGGATATGGAAGTTATATTTCCGTTTTCATCGGTTGTAATGTCTCCTTGTGCGCTGCCGTAATTCATTACCTGCCACGGGGCTTCCTCTACCTGTCTTGGCCCGGAGGTGAATCTGGGCGCTTCGTTCTTTTCATATTGGAATACTGCAATGTTGTCTTTGTCGTTGGAACCTACCGTAATGGGTTGTTCCTGGCTGCTGACCAGTTTATAGCCGTCAATGGTTTTGGCTTTAAACGTCATGGACGTTCCGGGAAGTGCAGAGCACACATCGGAGTCAAGTACTTGATTCCCCTCCACATAGATGGCTCCGGCATGTTTGACCGGTACCGATTCCATAATTTCCAACACCACTGCCTGGGAAGGTCCGACCTTTACTTTTATTCCTTCCGGATTCTCATAGATTTGTCCGGATACAAGGTCCTTTGCTTTGGTGACACCGACCGTTTCCTTCAAAAAGTAGGTGTGGCCGGGCTGTCCGATTTCCGTATCCTTCTTAGACTGGTTTATTGCAAAAATGTATTTCCCATACCGGGTCTCGCTCATTGCGTCAAACCGGGTATGCTTGATTGGATTTCCTTTTTGGGTAAAATGGTTTTTGTCATTCCAAACAAAGGTATCTCCCTGGTGGATTCCTCTTACATCTGCGATCCGGTCCATGTCATCCTGGATAAAGTGGATTCTGGTATTGTCGTTATACTTCCAGTCATCCCTCCGGTAATTGAAGGTGATATATCCTTTGTCTCCTTTATTCTTAAATACGATCACCTGTCCGTCCATATCATAGTACACAAAATCTTTATGTCCGTCTTCCATGGGAAGAAGCGGATTTTTTCCTTCTTTTTTCACCTTTTCTTCAACGGTCTTATAATATTTTAAAATGTCCTGTGTTTCGATCATTCTTGTATAGATGTGGGGAGAGTTGGTTTCAAAATCTTCCCTTAGCGTATCCGTATACCCCCGGTTATCAGCAATGTATTTGGAGAGGAAGCGGAATGCACCTTCTGATCCCAATTCCAGCGCCGTATACCCTGCAATGGGATATACGATTTTCTGACCGTATCCGTTGTTGCGGCTGGAGGCGTAAACTTCACTCAAAAGCACCTGATGGCCATCTTTATCCACCCCGGGATAATAAAAATACTTTGCGCTTTCAAAGGTTTTATAGGCTGTATCGTTGAATATCTTTTGGGTCTTTTTATCAAAATATCTTGCATTTTCCGCATACTTATTTGTTACCTCAATAAGCAGTGTGCCGTAATCTCCGGCCCAGCCTCCATGGCTGGCACCGCCCTCCAGACCCAGCCGGTTATCGGTTGAGAACCATTTTTGCCCGTCTGCCATTTCTCCGTATTTATAGCTTATCATATCCAGATACTGCTGCGGGTCTTTTGCATGGAATTGGGTGTTCGACTGTCCGCCGGAATGTTTCTCAAGAAGCTCTATGATCTTATTGGCACTGTGTGCGAATCCGAAATCCTGATTGGCTGTGCCGGCTCTGCTTTCGGGAGAGTAAAAATCACCCTTTGTTCCCTGCTTGGGATTGGCCAGACGCTCCCGCAGCCGGCCGAACATATCAATATAGGTTTCCCGTCTGGTCCGGCGGGCCGTCCCGGTGAGAGATTCATCAACTTTTTCATTTAAGAGTTCCTGGTATCGCTGGATCATATCCTGGCTGCCGCTGTTCATGATATAATCGTTTAATTGGATAAAAGACTGCATCATGGCATCCACTCCCAGAGAGAGAAGGGGCCAGTCTTCTCCGGTTCCTCTGGTTCCGTCCCCGTTTAAGGAAGCACCAATCCATGCACCTTGATTCTCCCCTTTGGTGCTGATGCACCAGCCTCCGTTTTGGTCCTGGGCTTTCTGGTAAAAATCCAACAGCGCGATGTACCGGTCAAGAATCTCATCACTCTGATAATATTCTCCTGAGAAATCAAACATATAGGAGTTTGCCAGCATGAGAAGATTGGACATGGTAGACCAGTTCTGGTGGTTGATTGCCTCAAGGGTATACCGGCGGGCTACTTCATCACTGGTTCCGGTTAAGTTTGCATCCTTTACGGGAAGATTTCTGATGATCGCCCCCTCCATAAAGGCATTCTCTTTTGTTTTTTTCTTTTCCCAGTCCTCCCCATAAAGCTGCCAGGATAGAATTTGTTTCGTCATGTCATGTACTTCTCCCCGAAGATAATCATAGGCGGAGATACTCTGTTCTCCGGCCGGTTCTCCCACAGGAGCGCTTCCCCTAAATCCATCCTGAGGCGTATAATAAGGGTCCGTATGGGAGGCAATGGAGTACAGAAAGCGGCTGTTTTGTTTTACCGGCTCATACGTTCCGGTTCCGTACGCACTAAATTTTCCGCACTGCATGATCGAGAGCGTCAGCGTTCCGTCCGCTTTTACCATTCCCTGTGGGATCTTATAGGTAGAATAATAGTAACGTCCTTCAAACACCGGTCCATAGGGAAAAAACCCATTGTCCAGCTCGCTGTATTCCAGCCCGGCCCTGGGATTGAGTATGGAGGTATCGCCGTCCGGTCCGTAGAGCATTAGGTTTCCCCTGTCGTACTGAGAGCCTGAAAAACGGACGGTAATATAATTCTGTGCTGCCGGATCGGCTTTTAAGGTGAAGTTTAATCTGGCAGGAGCGTCGGCAGAAGAAGGGATTAAGAGCTGCCGGTAGGTGAGTCCGTCCCCCAGTCCGCCTCCCTGATACAGGCCATCTTCTGTCATGGTCTGCTTGGACCGGGTCGTGTCTGTTGCGGCTATGGACCCGGTTTGGGTGAAAGAGTGTTCCTGCTCGGAGGCTTTGTTGCCGAATAGAAGCAGATCGTTGAGCGGCACCGGTTCCTCTGCTTTGAGCGGCAGCATTCCTGTTTCTGTTGAAATCTGGCCGTATGCAGAGCCTGCCGCTGTAGTGCAAATCAAGACTGCGGAAAGAAGCGCAGCCGTACATCGTAAGTACCCCTTGTGTTTTTGCATGTTTTTCACACCCTCCTAAATATTTTATTGTCACATATGACATAATTTCATTAAAACATGAAAACTTATATGGATACAATTACAAAAAGTTAAGATAGTGAGCGTGATCAAATTTTATACTGATATAAATTCTGCTGAAGTCTTCCACCGTTAATATTACTGACTTTTGCCGGACAGACAGAATGTAATATAATTGAGCTGCCAGAACGGAGAGGGCTTAAAAAGGAGGTGGAGACAGGGGGAAAGCAACCAAGGAATCAATTTGTAAATGTCAATATTATGATATGGGGGAAATCAAATTGAAAAGAACATGGATCAGTATCACAACAATTGCTTTGGTGAGCACAATCATGGTGTTTGATACCGGCATAGTGGCAAAGGCAAGCGGCTGGACGGAGAAGGAGGACGGCTGGTATTACGAAGAGGATGGACAATATGCGGCAGACGTATGGAAGAAAGGAGAGAAGGGCTTCTATTATCTGGATCAGACGGGAAGATTGTCTACGGATACCTGGGTCGAGGACGGAGAAAAAAAATATTATGTGGATGTACAGGGCTTAAGAGTCAAGAATCAATGGGTCTTTACAGACAGCTGGGAGGAATCCGGAGACGACAGCCAGCATTGGTACTATTTTGACGGCAACGGGAAAATGGTGACAGGCAAACAGGAAATCGGTGATAAAAAATACTTTTTTGATGAGGAGGGAAAGATGCTTACCGGCTGGATCACTTACCGGGATGGGCAAGCGGAAGAACTGACAGAGGAGATCAGCGGCGGTGATACTTATTACTGCCAGGAGGATGGAGTAAGGGTAAGCGGCTGGCATCAGCTGGCACCGCCCGCAGATGAAGAAAATACGGGAGAAGAGTACTGGTATAATTTTGAAGGAAACGGAAAATTACGGAGAAATACCAAAACAAAAATCGGTGATTATGATTTCTGTTTTGATGAACAGGGCAGAATGATTGAGGGCTGGGCCTATAAGACAGTTGAAACCAATGCCTATGTTCAGGTCGATGATACGACACAGAAAGAATTGCTTGACCATTATAATCAGGATTTCAGCCGGTATTACTACTGCGGGGAAAAGGGAGTCGGTGTGGTTCAGAAAAACATATGGCTGAAGATTGTACCACCCGGTAAAGAAGGAGATCCGGATGAAGGGGAAAAATGGTATTATTTTGACACAAAGGGGAAATTGTACTCGGCATCAAAGGCTTCTCCCTCTGAAGCGTCTCCCTCGGAGGCAAGCCGTATGACAACAGCCCGTAAGGTTAAGACCGTGGGGGAATACGGATTAGAGGGAGGCGGCGGAGATCTTTTGCATGTCATATTAAAAAAGGTAAATGGGAAGTATTATATTTTTGATTCCAACGGACAAATTGTTGACGGACTAATTTATATCTACAACACAGATGGGACGTATCCGCTGAAGGAGGGCTATTATTATTTTGGTACGGCCAGTTCCAGAACCACCGGTAAAGTAAAAAAAGAAGAGGATGGAACGGAGTACCAGTACCTTTTTGCAAAAAAATTTGGTGATGGCTACAGTGAAGGACAGGGAGTTACCGGCATATACAACGGGGTCCTTTATTATAAGGGACTTGCGGTTACCGCCGGTGATGATCTGGATTATAAAGTGGTCTATATTCCGGAGCTTGCAGGAGATTCAGGAACCGGAATGTTTCTTGTGGACCGGGATGGAAAAGTAAAAACCGGCGGGGTGACGAAAAAGCTTGACGATGGCAGCAAATACAAAGTAAAAAGCAAAAGAGGAAGCCGGAAGTCTGGCTTTATTATTTACCGCGTGGAGGATGGAACGCAGGAGGATGTTCCCCTTCAGGCAGAAGATGCAGATGAGACTCTGGACTTTGATGAGCCGGAGCTTGTATAGGATTCTTTCAAAAGAACTCCGACCGTTTTCTGTCTCTTAGAAGTGTTGACCTGTGTCCGTTTTAATGATAAAATTAATTAGATTTAATTAAATTTAAGTTAAAGTGAGACATAAGTATGCCAAAAACCAAGAAGAAAGTAACGTTAAAGATGATCGCAGACCGTGCAGGGGTCAGCACAGTAACGGTATCGAATGTACTCCTGGGAAAAAAGGGCGCAAGCGAAGAGGTGCGCAGCCAGATTCTGGCTCTTGCAAAAGAGATGGAATATCAAAAAAAAGCGGAGGAGCCCTCCGGGGAATCAAAGCGGATCGGGATCGTGATAGCGGAACGTTATGTAAAGGAAGCCCATTCCTTTTATATGGACATTTATAAGCGGATCTCTCAGGAGGCGGCAAGGCAGGGAGCACTTACCATCCTTGAGGTAGTGGACGAAGGCAGGGAACGGTTGGAGGAGCCGCCCGCGGTATTTTCCGGAACCTCCATTGATGGAATCCTTATGGTGGGCGAAGTAAATCCTAAATTTCTGGAGGCAGTTAAGACAAATTCCCTGCAGCCCATGGTATGCGTGGATTTTTACAATGGGGATCAGGAGCTTGATTTTATCATCACAAACGGTTTCCGGGGAATGCAGGCAGTTACACAGCGGCTCATTGATTATGGCCACCGGCAGATCATGTTTGTTGGGACCCCGGGAGCCACCGGCAGCATTATGGATCGGTATATGGGCTACTGCAAGGCTCTTTTACTGAATCATATTCCGGAGCTTCCGCCCCTTAAAGACCGTAAAAAAGAGAGGGATGCATCTGCGTTTGAATGGACCTTGCCCCAGGTCCTCCCCTCTGCCTTTGTCTGCAATTGTGAAAAAAGTGCGGAACTCCTTATAAGAAAGCTCAGAGAGCAAAAAATCGCGGTGCCTGCGGAGGTATCGGTTGCTGCTTATGACCGTATCCATAAAGGTCAGGTAGAAGGGCTGGAATTGATGACGTATGAAAATGATGAAAGAGTCATGGCAGAGATCAGTGTTTCTACTTTATTAAAAAGGATTCATAAAAATGGCCAACCCAAAGGAATCCGCATCATTGAGGGAAGCCTGCGGGAAGGAAATTCGGTTGCGGACAGGAGGGATCATCATGGCAGGGGCTGTTAAGCTGAAGGATATAGCGGCTGCACTGGGAATCAGTGTAGTAACGGTGTCCAACGCCCTTTCCGGTAAAAAAGGCGTGAGCGATGAAATGAGAGACCGGATTATTGCAAAGGCTCAAACCCTTGGTTACGGTAAAGTGAAGCGTGTGAAACCCCTTGGCTCCGCGTTTACCATCGGTGTGATCGTGGCCCACCGGTATATTGATGTGGGCGGTTCCTTTTACTGGGCCATGTACCAGCAGACCGCATTTGAAGCGGCAAGAAAGCAGAACTTAACCATGCTGGAGATTATCGGGACAGAGGAGGAACAGCAGAAGGAACTGCCTAAGATGCTGAAGGAAGAAAGCATTGACGGACTGATTGTCATCGGGAAAATGGATGAAACCTACCTCAAAAGAATCATTGATCCCGGAACGGTTCCGGTTGTGCTGATGGACTTTTTTTCGGATGAGCTGACCTGCGATGCGGTGATGTCAAATAATTACATCGGCATGTATAAGATGACCCGGTATTTATGGAACCACGGACATAGGCAGATTGCCTATGTGGGAGAGATTGCTACCGACGAGAACTTGTGTAACCGGTATTTTGGTTACCGGAAGGGGTTAGAGGAGCAGAAGATTCCCTTAAATCCGGATTGGGTCATTGATGATCCCAGGCTGGTGAAGAAAGAAACCCGCTTTGTGCTTCCCGAGAGAATGCCAACGGCCTTTGTCTGCTGCAATGACCTGGTGGCAGGGATGGTGTATGATGAACTGACCGCCGCCGGTTACCGGGTACCGGAGGATGTTTCGGTGGTAGGATATGATGATTATCTCTATGGGCATCCGTTTGCAAAGGAGCTTACTACGTATCATGTGGACATGAAGGCCATGGCGCAGGAAGCGGTGAAGATTCTTTTGAAAAAAATCAGAGGGGACCGGAGCTATTGCGGAGTCCGGTATCTGGATAGTTTTATAATAGAACGTAACAGTGTGAAAACCATAGAACGGTGATTGAAGCAATAGAAAGGCAGCAAAAGCGCTGCCTTTTTTTGTGCAGTAAAATTCGGGGAAGCATATTTATCATGAATATAGCATAGTGTGAATGATGGAAATTAACTTAACTTAAATTAATTTATAAATTAATTAAACAAATATAGATAAAAATAATGGTATGACTTCACAGGAATGAGTTATATACAAAATGCACAAATAAAGCGTGGTAAAAACGTAAAAACGTCAAAAATACATTAAAACAAACTTTGCACTTGAGATTAAAATACAAATATGATAAGATTAAATATACTTAAAAGTTAATTAAAATGAAGTAAAGGAGAAGGCTATGAAATCAAAAAAAATCAAGAAAATCACTGCCCTTACATTGGCCGGAGCAATGATGCTTTCCGTTACAGCATGTGGGAGTGGAGAAACTGACGGATCTGGGGGCAAAGCAAAGACAGCCGAGAAAGTGAACCCCGGAATTACCTTTGAGCAGATCAAACTGGGAGAGGATTACAAGGATTTAAAAGCCGACTTAAAATTTCTGACCCATAAGACGGATGTTGTTGATACCACGTTTGCAGAGTACATAAAAGAGTTCAACAAGATCTATCCTGACATCCATATTGAATATGAAGGAATTACCAATTATGCAGATGATATTACCACCAGGCTGACCACCGGAGACTGGGGAGATATCTGCATGATACCGTCAACCGTGGATAAGGATGAGCTTCAGAATTACTTCACTTCCATGGGGGACTATGACACGCTATCCAAAGAATATACCATGCTTCAGGATTACAGCTACGACGGTAAGGTATATGGAATTCCCTCCATGGGAAATATCCAGGGAATTGTCTATAACAAAAGAATATTCAAAGAGGCAGGAGTGACGGAAGTGCCGAAGACTCCGGATGAATTTCTTGCGGCTCTTCAGAAGGTAAAGGACAATACCGATGCGATTCCTCTGTATACCAATTTTGCAGCCGGATGGACCATGACGGCCTGGGATGCGTATATTGACGCATGTGCCACAGGCCAGGCGGATTTTGCCCATGAAGGACGGGTAAAAGGGAAAGATCCGTTTGCGGACAGAGGCGATCAGACAGGACCTTATGCGGTATACGATACACTTTACCGGGCTGTGGAGCAGGGGCTGACCGAGGACGATCCCACCACCACGGATTGGGAGGGCAGCAAGGCGCGTTTGAATAACGGTGAAATCGCCTGCATGGCTCTTGGCTCCTGGTCTATTATCCAGATGAAGCAAGCAGGCCCCCATGGAGATGATGTGGCATATATGCCATTTCCTATCACGGTAAATGGAAAACAGTACACCAGTGTAGCACCGGATTATAATTACGGCATTAACTGCAACCGTTCCGCAGATCAGCAGATAGCGGCAATGGTATATGTAAAATGGCTGGTGGAAAAGTCCGGATTTGAAAAGGACGAAGGTGGTTTGCCCATTTCTGTCAATGCAAAGCTGCCGGATTTCCTTTCTTCTTTCAATGATGTGGAGCTTTTGTATGCAGTCCCGACTCCAAAAGGGGAAGAAACACTCAACAATGATGTAAACAATGAATCCGAGCTGGGGATCAATGTTTCCGGTGATATGGCAAAGAGCGTTGTGGAAGCGGCCATTGATAAGACGCCTACGATGGAGGAGTTAGCGGCAGAGTGGAACGAAAAGTGGACAAAAGCACAGGAGAAGTTTGGTATCACCCATTAGGTATGACCGGGAGGAAAAAAATATGAAGCAGGAAAAAACTTCATTGGGCTTTGCGGAACAGATCGGACGCTTTAGGAAATGGTTACAGCTGGGAAAGGTGAACAAGAGGCTTTGCATTGTCACATTTATGCTGTTCCCCTTGCTTCTGTTACTGGTATTTACCTATATTCCATTTTTTAAGATGTTTCAGTTTAGCTTTTATGATATGAAATACATCGGTGACAGAGAATTTGTCGGCCTAAAAAATTATGCGGAGGTGTTCTCAAGAAAGGATTGCTTCCAGGCATTGAAATTAAGTGGATATTATATCATTGCCTCTTTTGTGCAGCTGGGCTTTGCCTTATGGTTTGCTTCTATCCTGAGCTTTCGGATTAAGGGAGCGGGCGTGTTTAAGGGGCTGATGTTCTTCCCTTATCTGGTATGCGGGATCGCGGTCGGCTTTATCTTTAAATTTTTCTATACCAGAGGGTTTGTTCTGGATACGGTGCTGCAATGGTGCGGATTTAAACTGGATGACCTTCCCTACTGGCTGAAGGATAAGAGCATCAATAATATCTCCATTGCAGCCACCTCGGTCTGGCGTTATATGGGGCAGAACATGGTGCTGTTTATCGGGGCCATTATGTCCATTGACAGCACGCTGTATGAAGCGGCTGCCATTGATGGGGCTTCTGGCTTTAATAAATTTCGTTACATTATATTTCCAGGGATCAAAACAATCGTTGTTCTGAATATGATTTTAGCCATCACCGGTTCTCTTAGTGTATTTGAACCTCCTTATGTCATCACAGGCGGTGAATTCGGCACAGGCACGTATTTCGTAATTATGAATAAGCTGGCCCATGAGAGCCAGAAGGTGGGTCTTGCTTCGGCAATGGCGATTGTTCTTTTTGTACTGATTCTTCTGGCGGCTTTGCTTCAAAAGCTGGGAGAGCGGTATTTCCTCGGAGTGGGAGATCAGGACTCCATCCGCAGCCAGAGAAAGCAGAAGAAGCTGCAGGCTCATAAAGGAGGTGGCTTGTGATGACAAGGAGCAAAAGGGCAGCCATAAAAAAGTTTGTATGGTCACTGATCCGGTATGGGACTCTGTTAGCTGGCGCAATCGTTTCGGTGCTCCCGGTAGTTGTCTGCGTGTTTACCGCCTTTAAGACACCGGAAGAATATGCCTCCACCAGTGTTATGTCCCCTCCAAATAGCTTTTTGTATTTCAATAACTTTATTGAAGCATGGCAGAAGGCCAATATGGGGGTTGCGTTCCGCAACTCGGCAATCATTCTGGTGTTTGTATTGATTGGTTCTGTGCTTTCCGGCTCTATGCTGGCCTATGTGTTGAGCCGTTTCAAATTTCCGGGAAACGGGTTCATTCGTAATCTGTTCCTGTTCGCCGCCCTGCTGCCGGGAATCGCCATGCAGGTGTCCGTGTATCAGATCATGTACAGCCTTGGCTGGATCAACAGTCTTCCGGGATACATTGTGATGATGTGCGGAACGGATATCATGTCCATCTATATTTTCATTCAGTTTTTTGAAAATATTTCCACCTCACTGGATGAGTCGGCAATTATGGATGGATGTACCTATTTCGGCGTATTTTTCCGGGTGCTGCTGCCGCTTTTAAAACCTGCCGTTATTACGGTGATGATCTTAAAGGGCGTAGGCACTTACAATGAATATTATGCGGCAAACTTATATCTCCAGGATAAGAATAACCTGGTAACGGTGGCGACGTCCCTGTTCAAATTCACCGGTCCTCTGGGAAACCAGTACAACTATATCTGCGCAGGAGTCATTATTACCATGATTCCGGCTCTGCTCATTTTTATTCTTTGCCAGAAGCAGATATACAGCGGACTGACCCAGGGGGCGGTAAAGGGGTAGGAAAAGCCGGAGGCGACAGTGATAAAACATACATAAAAAAGAAAGACAGAGGTAGGAACAATGAGCGATGTAAAAATGATTGGACCAAATGTACCCAATATGCCGTGGCAGGAGCGTGGAGCGGAGACAAAAGGTTTTATGCCGGTGTGGAGATATTCAGGGAATCCGATTATTGGAAGAAATCCCCTGGAAGGAGTTGCCCGTATTTTTAACAGTGCGGTAATTCCTTACGAGGACGGATTTATCGGAGTGTTTCGCGGAGAAGGAACAGATGGGGTGCCTCATATTTATTTAGGCCGCAGCGAGGATGGAATTGACTGGACGTTTGAAAAGGAGAAGATCCAGTTTGTAGATGAAGCGGGAAATCCTTTTATGCCAATCTATGCGTACGATCCCAGACTGGTCAAGGTGGAGGAAGTCTATTATATGATGTGGTGTCAGGACTGCTACGGGGCTTCCATTGGCATGGCAAGGACCACTGATTTTAAGACCTTTACGAGAATTGAGAATCCATTTTTGCCGTTTAACCGGAATGCTGTGCTGTTTCCAAGAAAAATTGACGGAAAGTTTATGATGCTGTCACGCCCCAGTGACAGCGGCCATACACCGTTTGGTGATATCTATCTGTCGGAAAGCCCGGATATGGTTTACTGGGGAAAACACAGACATGTGATGGGAAAGAACGGAGACCATTGGTGGGAGAATGTGAAGATCGGCGGAGGTGCGGCTCCCATTGAGACAACAGAGGGCTGGCTTCTCTTTTACCATGGGGTAACAGGGACCTGCAATGGGCTGGTGTACAGCATCGGGGGAGCGATTCTTGATAGGGATCAGCCGTCAATTGTCAAATACCGCTGTGCAAACTTTTTGCTGACTCCCCAGGAGTGGTATGAAGAACGGGGCTTTGTGCCAAATGTGACCTTTCCCTGTGCTACCATTCACGATGCAAAGACCGGGAGAATTGCCATTTATTATGGAGCTGCGGACAGCTATGTGGGCCTGGCATTTACGACGGTTCATGAGGTTGTGGCCTATATTAAGGACCACAGCCGGGTATCAGAAAGCGATAGGGAAATCGGACTTCGCTGAAAGAGGATAAGATCATGATGAAAGAGGAAGTTACAAGACACTTAATCCGGGAGCTTATCCCGTTTTGGGAGCATTTGCGGGATGAGGAAAACGGTGGTTTTTACGGGTATGTGGGCTATGATCTCTGTGTGGATCAAAAAGCAGTCAAGGGCTGCATCTTAAATAGCCGGATTCTTTGGTTCTTTTCCAATGCTTATCTGCTTTTAAAGGATGAGAGCCTGTTGGACTATGCCCGCCATGCCTATGAATTTTTAAAAAATAAATGTCTGGATAAAACCCACGGGGGCCTGTACTGGTCCCTGACCTATGACGGAAACGTGGAGGAGGGAATTAAGCATACTTATAATCAGGCCTTTGCAATCTATGCACTTTCTTCCTATTATGATGCGTCAAAGGATGAGGAAGCATTAGCGGAAGCCAGAAAGCTGTTTTTCCTGGTGGAAGAAAAATGCACCGATGAATACGGGTATCTGGAAGCCTTTGATGAAGCCTTTCATGCCATTGACAATGAAAAGCTGTCGGAAAATGGAGTGATGGCAGAAAAGACCATGAACACCCTTCTCCATGTGCTTGAGGCTTATACGGAACTGTACCGGGTTACAAAAGAGGAACAGGTGGGGGCCTGCATCAGGAAAATGTTGGATACCTTTTGTCTTTATGTGTACAACGAAGAAAAGGGGCGGCAGGAAGTATTTTTTGACAAGACCTGGAACACGCTGATTGATCTTTATTCCTATGGCCATGATATTGAAGCAGCGTGGCTCATTGACCGTGGCTGCGAAGTTTTACAGGACCCGGTCTATACGGAGCGGATGTCACCGATTACCAAAAAGATCACGAAAAATATCTATGACAGGGCTTATGTGGATTCCTCGGTGTTAAATGAATCCGAGGGAGGGGTTAAGGACACGACCCGCGTCTGGTGGGTACAGGCAGAAGCAGTGGTAGGCTTTTTAAATGGATATGAAAAGTCACCGGACCAGCAGCAGTACCGGGAGGCAGCAGAAGATATCTGGAATTTTATCAGGACCTGTCTGGTAGACAAACGAAAAGGCTCTGAATGGTACTGGGCGTTGGATCAGGACCGTAAGCCCTTAAAAAAGCCCATAGTGGAGCCATGGAAATGCCCTTACCATAATGGAAGAATGTGTTTTGAAGTCATAAGGAGGTTACAGGATGCTTCATAGCCAATACGCAATCGAATCAGAAAAATATGAAAAGCTGATTAAAAGAAAGAACAAGAAATCAGAACGCTGCAATGGAATTTATGACCGGTATGAATACCCGGTGCTGACAAGGGATCATGCACCTCTCCACTGGAAATATGATCTGGATGACAGAACCAATCCGTTCTTTATGGAACGCTTGGGCATTAATGCGGTCATGAACTCCGGCGCCATTGAAATGAATGGAAAATTTTATCTGGTGGCAAGGGTGGAAGGAAATGACCGGAAATCATTTTTTGCAGTTGCAGAAAGTGACAGCGGAATTGATGGCTTCCGGTTCTGGGATTATCCGGTGCGGCTGCCTGATACTCATAAAGAGGAAACCAACGTATACGATATGCGTCTGACAAAGCATGAGGATGGCTTTATTTACGGGGTATTTTGTTCGGAAGGCAAGGACCCGGATAGCAAGGATTTGTCAGCGGCCGTTGCACAGGCTGGAATCGTAAGAACCAAAGATTTAAAGACCTGGGAACGGCTTGATAATCTGGTGACCGTACATTCTCCCCAGCAGAGAAATGTGGTACTGCATCCGGAATTTGTCGATGGAAAGTATGCATTTTACACAAGACCAATGGACGGCTTTCTAGAGACAGGAAGCGGCGGCGGAATCGGTTTTGGTCTTTGTGATGATATCTGCCATGCAGTCATTGAAGAAGAGAAAATCATCAGCAAACGGGTCTATCATACCCTTACGGAAGTGAAAAATGGGGCAGGTGCAGTTCCCATCAAGGGCAAAAAGGGCTGGATTCATATTGCCCACGGGGTACGGGGGACTGCGGCCGGCCTTCGGTATGTGCTCTATGTATTTGCGACGGATTTAAAAGATCCCTCCAAAGTGATTGCAGAACCTTCCGGCGTGTTCTTAGCTCCTCTTGGGAAGGAACGGGTCGGAGATG
Source organism: uncultured bacterium (assembly GCA_905215155.1). Taxonomy (GTDB): domain Bacteria; phylum Bacillota; class Clostridia; order Lachnospirales; family Lachnospiraceae; genus Lacrimispora; species Lacrimispora sinapis. The sequence continues at coordinate 38,085 of CAJMPJ010000032.1, forward strand.
TGTCCAATGTGGTATTTACCAATGGGGCAATTGCGCGGGAAAACGGAGAAGTCTATATCTATTATGCGTCCAGCGATACCAGAATGCATGTAGCGACCACAACCCTTGAGAGATTGGAGGACTATGCATTTCATACGCCGAAAGATCCTCTCCGTTCCGCAGACTGTGTGGCACAGCGCTGTGAGCTGATAGAGAAAAATCTAAAACTGTTAAACAGGAGCAAAATGGAGAACTGCATATGAAAATCGAACTGGACCATGAAAAGCTGCAGTACAGCGGCCGGATTGATGACTCCAATCCCAAAAGGCCGGAATTTATCTTTCCGGCCAGTTCTCTGACCTTTGCTTTTTTGGGGACCGGTGCGGCAGCGGTTGTCTGCAACCGGAAGGCTTATTGGGACAATTACGTTGGGATCATCGTGGACGGGGTACAAAAAAAAGTGCTCTTACCGGAGCAGGGAAGTGCAAGGATCGTGCTGGCAGAGGGACTTCCGGAGAGGGAACACCAGGTGACCCTTTTTAAAAGGCAGGATGCCTGCCATGAGTTTGCCATAGAGGAGCTGGAGATTTTTGGAAATGGAGTTCTCCTGGACCCCCCAGAGAAGCCTCACCGGAAGATTGAGGTATACGGAGATTCCGTATCCGCCGGAGAAGTGTCGGAGCTTGAGGAGTATGCAGGAAAGCCTGACCCGGTGCACAACGGGGAGTATTCCAACAGCTGGTATTCCTATGGTGCCATAGCGGCAAGAAAATTGAATGCTCAGATCCACGATATCGCCCAGGGAGGAATCGCCCTGCTTGACGGAACCGGATGGTTTTCGGCACCTGCTTATCCCGGGATGGAATCGGTGTGGGATAAAGTCCATTACTGTCCGGAGTTAGGGAAAATGACGGACTGGGACTTTTCAAAATATACCCCTCATGTGGTGATCGCTGCAATCGGGCAGAATGACAATCATCCGGAGGATTATATGAAAGAAGATCCCAATGGGGAAAAGGCACAGTATTGGAAGAAACGGTATGAAGCCTGGATAAAAAAGATCCGGGAAAAATATCCCAAAGCCGCCATTATTCTTGCGACTACCATTCTGGAACATGACCCTAACTGGGATGCAGCCATTGAAGAAGTGTGTCAGCGGCTGGGGGATGACCGGGTGTATCATTTTCAGTATACCAATAACGGCAGGGGGACTCCGGGACATATCCGAATTTCAGAAGCGGAAAAGATGGCAGAGGAGTTATGCCGGTTTATTGAAGCACTGCCGGGAACGATTTGGGAATCATAAACGGAGAAGAATGGGGAGGGTTTATGCTTAACAAAATGAGAGGGAGCCGGGTGATTACCGGCTTATTGGTTATGGCCATGTTAGTAGGATGCACCGCAAAGGTGGAAAGCACGAAGGGGAATACGGAATCACCGTATAAGCGGATCAACGCATTGCCGGGAGAGGCTACCTTGGTATCGGGTCTTTCTCTCCCCGACAGCGTGCAGCTGGCAGATGAGAATGCATTGCCGCCGGCGGCGGAACTTTTTGCTTATTTAAATGGGGCAGGGGAAGCCGGTTATGTGCTTTATGGGCACCAGAATGACACGCATTACAAAGGGGGAGGAACGTTTGAGGGATCGTCGTCCTCGGATACCAAGGATTTGACCGGTTCCATTGCTGCAATCTGCGGAATTGATACCCTGTCCTTTACCGGAGCAGAATTGCCGGTTGCAGATGGAAAAAAGGATTCGGCAGAGGAAGCGGCGGG
>CAJMPJ010000033.1 GCA_905215155.1 uncultured bacterium
TGAGGAATCCAAAAGTAGACGGGTTATTTACCATTTACTATTTTTTTTGTAAAATGGATTTTTAACCGTTTTCCAGACAACTTTTTAAGGGGAATCATGGAACCTTCACCAGTGTCAATTATCTGGACCGCCTACAATTAACCAGACAGTAATATTAATGTCTTGCGCAGTCCATTTGATACCCAGCAAAATGAATTCATAAGGATATTTTTCAGCTTCATGCCAACACTAAAAATGTTATTTCTATAAAAGTATAGATCATATCTAATAGGGGAAATCTATTCCATTATGGTAAAACACAAAATGCGTAGATATCTTTGAAAATTCGTACCAACGAGTTTGCAAAAATGTGCCGTTCCCCTTCCCTCTTAAATATTACGGAAACGTGGTGAATTCTTAATCTGAAAGCGCATTCATATGAATGCAGAAAATGCAACCTCTGAAAATCTTCTTTCCAGACGAAATAGATTAAAGTCCAAATTTCTCAAATCAATTTACCATGGAAAGATAGCAATATTCTAAAAAATTAAGTCCTAGTAAGAATAATATTTACTAAAATCATCTCAATCACATAATAAGCATTATTTTCCAGAATAAAAAATTTATCATATAAGAGATACTTGTTAAAGAAAAGTTTAAATTATAACCATATAATATAAAAATTCAAGGTACTTTTAAAATATGAGACAGGAGAAACAATTTATATGATAATAGGAATAATTGATATACTGGTCGGACTGTTGGCTTTGCTGCTGCTGGGCTCTCCATTTCCGTTTAATTATGACAATCCCATTGCAGCATTACTATTGGTTTGTATAGCAATCACTCTGGGAATCCATTTATTTCAACAATTTAGAAAAACCAGAAATTTAAACTTGGCAAAATACAAAATAGTTATTCTTGGAGCAGGAGTGGCAGCATTGCTTCTTGGCATTATATTTCTTGTGGCAAGAACAAGACTTGCCGGTAATTTTTTTGGTCTATCACTGATGGTACTTGGGTGTTTGATTTCAGGAGAACACCTATATACAGATCTGAAGAACATAAAAGAGAAAAAGATGTCCAAAAAGGTACTGATTTCAGTTCAAAGCATTGTTGTTTTTGCCTGTAGTGTCGCTGGGGTGATTCTTTTAGCCAATAACTATGCGATTAACAAAGCCTTCAGCCAGAAGGCAGAAAATATAGAGAGTACGGAACAGGTACAGACATATGATTTCGTCAATACAGAGGACCCCTTTGGGTTTAAGAATGTTTCCTACGAATATAATGGTATTTATGGCGATCATAGGAAGACAAACATGCTTGTTTCTCCTAAAAGTCTGACACCAGGGAATGTTACCTTCTCCTGGGTGCCGAAAAATGCCAAAAACCAGAGCGGTTTTGAAATATCAATTACCGAGAATGGGAAAGAGGTATATAGCAGCGGAAAGATTGATTCCTCGGAGGTACGCTTTGAACCGGATTTTCAATCGGAAAGTGGAAAATCCTATGTATGGTATTTAACTTTGTATGATGAAGCTGGAAACCCAGGGAAGACGCTGTCGGATACTTTCGGGACTTCTCTGGCAAAGGATGATTGGCAGGCTGTGTGGATTAATCCTGAATCAGACACAACTGCACCCACAAAAAAGAACCGTCATTCTGCATCATACCTAAGAAAAACATTTGAAATTACACAGGAGCAGATTGCCGGTAAGAAAATTATGCTGTATGCAACTGCTCATGGTGTGTATGATATGTGGGTGAATGGGACTCACGTGGATGACTGGTTTATGGCACCTGGATTTACACAATATACGGACATTTTACAGACGCAGTCCTATGACATTACACCATATTTAAAGGCTGGTGATAATGAAATTTTTGTACAGATTGGTGACGGATGGTATAGAGGCAGTCTTGACAAAGAACAGGTAATTAATTCGTTTGGTACGGATGTAGCATTTCTTTGTGAAGCCAGGTCTGGGAACAACGTGATTCTACAAACGGACGGGACATGGGAAGCTGCAAATGATGGATGGCTTTCTCAAAATGATCTGCATGATGGAGAGGTCTATGATGCAAATAAGAATATATCCGATTTTACGTGGCATGCGGTCACAACGCCAGATTACGGTTATGATAATCTGACAGGAAGTGATTGTCAGCCAATTACACAGCACGAAGAATTTACACCAGAAATTATCACCACACCGGCTGGAGAAACCGTGCTCGATTTCGGACAAAATTTTTCCGGATATGTGCAGCTTGATATCAATGCACAAGGGGGAGAGAAGATCACGCTTACCCATGGTGAAACCCTGGATGAAAACGGGAACTTTACTATTTCCAATTTTCAGGCTTCTCAATCCTTTCCTACCTTGCAGAACGTTTTATATACTTGCAAAAAGGGAGAAAACAGTTACCATCCTACAACAACCTATTTTGGATTTCGATATGTCAAGGTTGAGACCGATATACCGATTACTGCAGAAAACTTTAAAGGCGTTGCTGTTTATTCCGATATGGAGCAAACTGGATTTTTTGAAAGCGGCAATCCAAAAGTAAATCAGTTATTTCACAATACGTTATGGAGCATGAAGTCTAATTTTGTAGGTGTTATGACAGACTGCCCAACACGTGAAAAAAGCGGATATGCAGGCGATGGGCAGATTTTTGCTCCAACCGGCTTGTATCTCATGGACAGCTATCCGGTATATGATTCCTGGCTCAAAAGCTATTCCCACGTGTTTCATGAAAATGGTTCCCTGATGCAGTTTGCACCCACTAAGCTGACAAAAAGTTTATTTGATTCAAGCCATGGCTGGAGTGATGCGATTGTGATAATTCCGTATGATATGTGGAAGAATACAGGAGATTTACAGGTAGTAAAGGATAACTATGAAGCATCTAAAAGATGGGTGGACTATGCTTTAACCCGTGCTTCCTCCAAAACCCATCTGTATTACAGGAATCAATTGGATAAAAGTCTGTACCCTTATTTTGCGGATCAGGGATTCGGCTGGGGAGAATGGCTGGAGGCTGATTATAATCATACGGTCACTATGGTTACAATCTTGGCGAACAATACTCTTATGGGAGAGCCGGAGGTCGGAACAGCGTTTTTGTATCAATCCTGTAAGGAACTTTCAGAAATGGCCCAGGCACTGGGGCATACCGAAGATGCAGAGTATTATGCGAACGCAGCAGACAAAGCAAAGCAGGCATATCGGCAGGTATTTACAGAGAATGGAAAAATTACAGAAAAAAACAGGCAGAGCCGCTTCATCCGTCCAATCAGCATGGGACTTTTAGATGAAGAAGAGAGTGGGGCCGCTTCGGACCAATTGGCGGAACTTATTACAAATAATAACAACCACTTAAACACTGGTTTTCTGTCAACAGGCAGCCTGCTTCAAACCCTGTCCGATTATGGCAATACAACAAAGGCTTATGATGTACTCCTTCAAAAGACGCTTCCTTCATGGCTGTATGCAGTGGACAATGGAGCGACAACCATTTGGGAAACATGGGATGCAGTGAAAGAAGATGGAAGCGTGAGCAGTTCCATGAATCATTATTCCTTTGGTGCCGTATGCAGTTGGCTTATGGATTCATCAGCTGGCATAAGAGTTGAGGATGGAAGGATAACTATTTCCCCTAAGACCGATTCAAGACTTGGATATGTCAATGCCAGCTACGATTCAGCATACGGCACGATTAAGTCCGCATGGGCATACAAAGATGGCGCTATTTATTTTGAGTTTGAAATACCTTGTAATACCAGGGCAAGCATAGAGCTTCCCGATGGAACAAAACAAGAAGTCGGAAGCGGAGTATATTCCTATATGATAAAAGAATAGACAATCATCGGATTTAAGAGTCAGGGAGCTTTCCTGAACCCAAAACAATTACGGCAGCAGAGGAATGCTGCCGTAATTGTTGTTAATCAGAGATACCCTGCATACGATCGGTGATGGTATGTTGAATGGATTTTGAAATGTCCTGGGTTCTTTTTATTCCCTTTCGCAAGGCAATATCAAGGGAGTCTCCCGCCATCAGGCTATTTATAATTGCCTCTGTAATTCCTCCGTTCGTAATCATCCTTGCAACATATTCCTCTTTATCAATCTGATTTTGAAAACAGGGCAGAACCGTTACAGCCCATGAATAAAGTTCGGAAAGGAGAGGATATTCTGATCCGATTTTTTCAATAGCCACCTGTTGCTGAATTGGGTTTTCTGTCTTTAGTATAGCCGCAGGCATACAAACACCGGCAGTAAAGATATCTAAATTGCTTTCTGTATTCGTCTTAATGTAGGTCAGATTCATGCAGCGCAGCAACGTCTTCAATTGTTCCTGTTCTGGATACATGGCTGCTACTCCTGTTTCCGATACGATAGTATCAGGACCGCTGAACATCATGCGGTATGTATGGATACCCGTTATTTGATATAGCAGTTCTGTGGATACGCCTGCCATACAAGAAACAACCAGTGCTTTCTCTGATACAGCAAGATTCCTCAATTGGGTAATATCCTGGGGCCTTAATGTGATTAAAATAATATCCGCTTTTTGAAATATTTCCTGGTTGGTTAAAAGACATGAGGTTAAGCCCTGTGCATTAAGTTTTTCATACGTGCGAGGGTTATCTCTGTATGAAATTAATAGATTCTGTTTGTTAAGTCCGCTTACGATCAGTGATTGGGCAATGGCTTGTCCCAAATGACCGCATCCCACGATTCCGATTTTTAAATGATTCAGCATAGGTTAAAACTCCTTTCATCGAGTTTGCATTAAATAGGATACTATTACGTTGCTTTGGCACATTGCATCAAAATGTTCTTTCCCCATATATTCCTGCAACAACTCTTACTCCCTTGTGTTCCGCAGATATAAGATGCTCTTTTACTGTTTCTGCGTCTTGCTTGAAATTTTGTTCACCTCATAAGTGGAAGATCCAAACGGTGTCAGCTTTCATATGGTATCGTTTATAAAACTTTTTTTAATGGTTTATAATCTTTGTATACTACTGTAAAGTAAGAAAAAAGTCAATGACTACAAAACTACCATGTTTAATTCATTAACTACTATTTTTGCAGATCAAGCCGCTTTATATCTAAAACTGGCCGTCCTTATACTTTCAATTTCTACGAAGCAAAAACTAAACCGTTGAATCACTTCCCTCTTTTTTTATGGATTTAGGTGTTAAAGTATGGTATGTTAGTTTTAGACGTTATAATTTGTCTGTAGGAAAGAAACGTTTAAAGAATACAGTTTTCCGCATGGGTGACAAAACAGAGCTATAGCCAATGGAATGGAGCTATCAGCCCGAACACCTGCAATGCCTTGCTATTTCCCGGAAAGGAGAATTTGATGAATAAGAACCGGCAATTTGATAAGCAGATGAAACGGATAAAAAAAGAAGAGGAGAATTTACTCAAAAAGAAAGAAAATTCTTTTTACAAAGCGGCCATAGGGCCTGTTGCGGATAAAATGGAACGTTTTATTCCGGGCAAGCTGAAAGCGGCTTTGGAGACAGCTTTTTATAAGGGCTTCCGGTTAGTTTTTGAAAAAGGAAATTTTTATATAGAAAAAACGTATGATAAAGATAAAATACAGCTGGAATACGATTTAAACAACTATGCTTTAGGCAAAAGAACCGAAAGAAAATATATGAAACGTCTGGACCGGTATTCCATGCAGTCTCAGAGGATCAATTCGTCCATCTCCGTAATAGAGGGCGGTGTCCTTGGTGCCTTGGGGATCGGTCTGCCTGACATCCCGTTGTTTCTGTCCTTAGTGCTGAAATCTGTCTATGAAATTGCATTAAGCTATGGATACAATTACGAAACACAGGAAGAAAAGGCATATATTCTGTTATTGATCCGTACGGCCATGACGAAACAGGAGAAACAAAAGGAATTTAACCAAAAATTGGAAGAATTGGGAGCGTGCATAGATTCCGGCATTGTTTCGGAAATTGATCTGGAGGAATCCATAAAAACCACTTCCTCTATTTTCTCGGAGGCCTTGCTGACCGCAAAATTCATTCAGGGGATTCCAGTGGTAGGAGCGGTGGGCGGCATCGTAAATTATAATATAATCCGGAAAATAAGCAGATTTGCAGGTGTGAAGTACAAAAAAAGGTATTACATGAAGGAGCAATCATGGAATTAAAAAGAATTCGCTGCTTTATGGAGGTAGCAAGGCTTAAAAGCTTTTCCAAGGCAGCTAAAGTTTTGTATTTATCGCAGACTGCGGTAAGCCAGCAGATCGCCGCATTAGAAGATATGATGAGTGTCAGGCTATTTGACCGGGATAAAAAGGAAGTGAAATTGACGATTGCGGGTGAAATCTTTCTTTCCGAAGCGAAACGGCTGGTAAGGTTATATGATAATGCAATTTTAAAAACCCAAGCCTACGCACAAGGGATTGACGGCGTAATCAAACTTGGTTTTTTTAGTATGTTGGACCGGGATGTAATGAGCAAGGTAATTGCTGATTTTCATAGAAAATACCCAATGACACAGATCAGTATTGTTCAATGCAACTATACAGATATGAAAAACAATATCCTGAATAATACCATTGATTTGGGATTTTGCTTTCATTTGGATTCTGTTGAATTAAGCCAATTAAAAGTTTATGAACAAATGCCTAAATTGTGTGTGAATATAAACCATCCACTTGCTTCAAAGTCATTTATAACCTCAGACGATATAAACGGCGAAACCATTATTTCTTATTATAAGAATGCGGAACAGCAGGAGGTGTATGAAAGTCACCATGATGAAAGGAATCCGGGAATGGAATTTAACAGCTCTTTTCTGTTGGAAAATATGGACGATGCGGTAATGCTGGTAAGCGCTAACTTAGGGATTTCCTTCCTGCCGGAAATAGAAAATTTTGTTAATCCCAATAAAATAGTTTTTATTGATCAAACAATAGAAAAAGTTCCCTTTGAAGTAAAGGCATATTGGAAAAAGAATACCAACAATCCCTCCTTATTAAAGCTGATTGATATTATAAAAGAGGAACTCAAAAATTGGATATAGATTCCTGACACCCAAAGTAAAATAAATGCTATGGGTGTTATTGCATTTTGTTGTTACATAATTGGTTTTAATTATTGGACAAGGTGCCGATGATATTGTTAAAATATAAACGAAGTATAGGGAGGGTATCTATAACAAAAGCAAAAGACTGTGTGCAATTGGTTGATTTTTAATCCTGCCTGCCTTCCATTTTGTTTTTTTAACAGGAATAACGGAGAAATGGATCTATGGCAGATGCTTTCGTTTCTGCGTTAGCCTTGGTTACTCAGGGCCATTGTAAAAAAGCTTAAAAATGAATGGTTTAGGAACGAGAAGGAGATATTATGAAAACTGATTATAAACATGTATTAAAACCCATTCAGATAGGACCGATGAAATTAAAAAACAGAGTTTCATTTTCACCTGTATGGCCCAGCTTTGCGACTGCAGACGGGCATGTAAATCAGGCACTCATTGAATGGGTCAGAGGGATTGTGTCTGGTGGTTGTGCCTGCATCAATATTGGCTGTGGTACGGTAAACAGAGACTTACCAGCATATATTACCCATTTGCTGAGGCTTGGGGAAGAATCTGTGGTGAATGAGTTATCTATGTTATGTGATATGACACATATGTATAACTGTAAAATAGGAATGGAATTATTTGCAATCAGCTTAGAAGCAGGCGGTTTTGAAAATCGTGACAAACATGCAGCAAAGCCAGTTGTTGAAATCGACCCTACGGATCTCACGAAACAGCAAATCAAAGATTATATTGAAGATTTTGCCAATGCCGCGGAAAGAGCCATGCGCTGCGGATTTGACAGCTTAGTGATTCATGGTGCACATGGACAATTACCAGGTTGTTTTCTATCAAAGCTGATCAATGAAAGAACCGATGAATACGGAACACAGTCTATGGAAAACAGGACCCGTTTTACCAATGAATTATTGGAGGCGATTCGGGCAAAAATTGGAAATAGAATGGCGATTGAGTACCGAATCAATGCAAATGATATGATAGAAGGTTCTCCAACGTTAGAAGAGGTCATTGAATTTGCACAATCTATTTCTGATAAAATTGATCTGCTTCATGTTTCAAGAGGTATGCACTCCATTCAAAGTCTTGCACCATATATCAATCAGCCGATTTATTTTGATCATGGAATCAATCTTGAAGATGCAGCAAAAATCAAAGCAGCAGTTAATATCCCGGTAACAGTAGTCGGCTCCGTTACGTTAGAACAAGCGGAAGAAGCGATCCGGGCGGGGAAAATTGATATGGTCTCCATGGCCAGGGGGCTTATGGCTGATCCCAATCTGGTGAAAAATGCAGCACATGGAGAGCCTGAGAAGACACGGCCATGTATTCGTTGTAACCAATGCATTCATAAAACCCATTATCAGCTGGCTCCGGTGCGGTGTACGGTAAATGCGAAAATGGGGATGGAAACCTTGTATCAGCCGGTGAAAGAACCTGAAAAACAAAAAAAGGTGGCAATTATCGGCGGTGGTGCAGCAGGTCTGGAAGCGGCAAGAACAGCAGCATCCCGTGGACATCAGGTAGTCCTATACGAAAAAAGTGATTGCCTGGGAGGTGTCTTAAATATGGCAGGCGCAGCGGAATTTAAAAAAGATATAAAAAACTACTGTGAATGGTCGATCCGTGCCGTAAAGTCCATGGACGGGATAGAGATCAAATTGGGAGTTGAGGCAACACCTGAAATGATAGAAGCAGAAAACTATGACACCGTTTTGGTATCCATAGGAGCAGCACCGGTTATTCCGCCATTTGTTCATGAGGACGAACGTTGTTTTTGGGTGGGCGATGTAGAAAACGGTATAGCCAAAACGGGCCAGGAAGTTTTGATAATTGGTGCAGGGCTGACCGGATGTGAAGCAGCTCTTGCGCAAAGCAGACAAGGAAAATCCGTTACCCTGGTCGACATGATTCCAACAGACCGGTTCGGGTCGGGAGGAGCAACCTTTAATCAGATTGCCATCATTAACATGTTAAAAGAGTCAGGCGTAACAATGCTTGGTGGGCTGAAAATGTTAAAGACCGATGAGAACGGCGCCGTATTTGAGAATGAAACAGGTGAAATCGTGAACATCGCTTGTGATAGTATGGTGGTTTCATTTGGCGTCCGGTCAAATGACGAATTGGTTGAAGCATATCAGGAGACTGCGGTTGATGTGGTTGCGATCGGCGATTGCAATACCAGACAGGGAACATTATATCATGCCGTTCATTCAGGGCATGAAGCAGGGTATCTGATATAGTTAAGGAAATAAAAAAATGGAAAGGTGAAAGAAAATGGGAAAATTATTATTAACAGGTGTTGATGGGAACTTAGGAGGTCAGGCAGCAAAATTCTTGCTGGAGATCGCAGACAAGGATCAGTTGATTTTATGCGGTTATAACCAGGCCGCATTGAAAGAGTATGAAGATATGGGGGTAGAAACAAGAGTAACTAATTTTAATGTGGCAGAAGGTCTTGCCAAGGCATTTGAAGGTGCGGATAAGTTAGCATTAATTTCTATGCCCTTTGTAGGTAAAAAGAGACAGGCTGCTCATAAAAATGTAGTGGATGCCGCAAAACAAGCAGGAGTAAAACAGATTATTTATACTTCCCTTGTAAATGCAGCGGATGAAACCAACCCAAGCATTGAAAAGATTGATCACGCTTATACGGAAAAATATATTGAAGAACAGGGACTTGATTACATTTTCCTGCGTAATTCGCAATATGCAGAAGCAATGATAACAAATTATTTTACTTTTGTAAAAATGGATGGAGTGATGAAGAACAGCCAGGGAGATGGTAAAATGGCTTATATCTCCCGGAAGGACTGTGCAATGGCAGTTGCGTATGCACTTGCATCAACAAACTACCATCATGCTGTTTTAAATATCAATGGACCGGAACTTATGACCATATCAGAATTTATTTCCATCGGAAATGAAGTGACCGGAAATAATGTCCGTTATGAAGAAGTGACCGATGAAGAAAATTATGCTATTTTTGATGCAATGGGTGTTCCAAGAACAACAGACGGGGAGTTTAAAAAAGGCTCAGAAGCTCCATTTTCATCAGAAGGCATGGTTACGTTTGCGCAGGCAATCAGACTCAATAAAATGGCAGAATTTACGGATGACTTTTATAAACTAACCGGAAAGAAGCCAAGAACGGTAAGATATATGTTTGAGCATTTGGATGACTACCAAATTGGGGAACGTCATTCTCTGGATGATTAATTGGAAAATCCTTAATTGGAAATTCAGCAACCCCGGTTCCAAGCTGTAATGCCTGGAATCGGAGCTGCTGTTTTTTTGATTCGGAATATAGGAGAAGCTGCATGTGAAATTTATTTTCGCCCCTTTAATTACTGGCAACTCCCAGTACCTTCCATTCCAAAATTCCTGTGGATGCTCCATTTGAAACCATCTGAATCCGAAGAGACTTGGTCGTTACCGGTTTAAAGGTTGTAGTATTATACTGATTAATATTGGTTTTCAGACCGGAAGCATTTTTCACATTCTCCCATTTACTGCCATTCCAATATTGAATTTTATAGGAGGAAGGGACATCAATACCCTGATCATCCTTAAACCAGTATATGTCACACTGGGATATGGTATAATTTTGGGTAAAATCATATTGTACCCATTGGGTGCCGGTTTCCGGCCAGTTACCATATACACGATGCGTTCTGTCATTGGAACTTATCGGATCAAAGCCATCATTTAAGGCATCAATGCTTTCCCAGCTGGAGCAGTAGGAGGTGCTTGCGGTTGCTTCCAAAGCGATATTTTTTGTTTCAGGGGGATTATCTCCACTTGTGGAAACCTGGATTTTATAAGGATATCTGGTACCGGTTGCATCCAAATCAAAGGAGGTTAAATCAAGCATTGTATCCGGAGTAGCACAGACCACCAGATAAGCCTTCTCGTCCTCTTTTTGAAGTTTCATGCTGTTTCGGCCATTATTCCATGTGGATGAATATCTGGTATCCCCGTTCTTTGTTTTGGTTACAATGCTTACACGATAATCGGCGCCTGAAACAGAGCTTGTCCCCTGAAAATCTACCGTAATCTGCTCACTGTTCCGATTGATATCGAGGGGAATAATATTGTAACCTCCCTGCATGGGAGCTTTTGCCTCCGGAACTTTAAGCCATCCATCCCCAGTGCTCGTCAGAGTGGTATAAATCTTATCATAATTAGAGGAATCCTGTAAAAGTTCATTTAAATAGTTCAAATAGCTGGATTGTCTTTTAAAATCCATTGTTACCATTCTTCTGGCGTAACCACCCAGCATATCCTTTGTTGAAGTACCGGATAACCTGGAAAGCTTGTCAAACATAGTATCATTGCCGGTATCACGGAACATCTTTCTCATTAAATCCAGACCTAATCCTTTCATATGATCAGGGTTTTCCGTTATGTAGAGTAAAAATGGCCATGCGTCATAATAGTTTTTCATATGCGGAAAATAATACTCGGAGTTTAGTACGATTGGCTGAAAGAAATCTGAAGTCGGTCCATAAACCGTAGTTCCATATCTGTAATAGGTACTTCCTAAATACTGATCCCGAAACCAGTTTGCAGTAGTTTCATACCATGGATTTGATACGATACCACGTTGATGCATGGTAATCGCATGTGCGTATTCATGAGGAATTACCCAGCTTGGCGGATCAACACGCATTGCACCAGGCTCTACAGCCATATATGCAAATCCGTCACGGTCACTGGACATATATGCCCAGTCACTTGCTATTTTTGATAAACCTGTTTTATTTATGTACAGATTGGTTTTGTAATGCGTTTTGGAATTAATGGGGCTGTTTACAGAAACACTAGTATCATAGAATCCTAATTCATTGACATAAAAATCTCTGATTGTCTCTAAATTCTCCAGATTCCCCTTTACGAACTCACGAGTAACGGTTCCTGTTTCATCCTGTTTTCCCCAGATAATTTGGAAATGCTCGGATGAAAGTCGGTTTACAGAAGTATCATTCATGTCATAAAAAGCATCTCTTGCTATGTAAGTATCAGATGAACTGGCATTTTGCGTCTCTGCCTTTACACTGCTTGTACTGCCTAGCATAGCGACTGTTAAAATGACTCCTGCAAATAATCGAAACGGGTTTTTTGGTCTCATTCATTTTCCTCCTCATTTTTAATTGGTGATTAGTTAAGCAGATTTATTTGAAATGATGGGATTAATACGTGGTATTAAAAATATAAAGTGATTAACTAATCTGGTTACATTATATTATAATTAAACACAGGAAAGGGGGATGATGTAATAATTAGCGGTTTGTATGTAATTTTTTGCCTAATAAGCATATAAGCAACTGAAATCATGAACGAAGGGGAATATAAAGGAAAATGATTTAAAATGAGTTAATTTGGAACAGCGGATAGAATTAGGATAGAATGAAAGCCTCTCCGTCTTGTTTCTGGCGGAGAGGACAATATGTGATTTATTTTCTTATATAACTATGTAGTGATTCCCTTTTCTTTTACGGGCATAACTCCCATTCGCCTATCCATTTTTCTCTGGAATAGTTATATTGACGTCTATAAACCTTTCCATTTACAGATTTATAACGCCAACCAATGATAGGAGCGTAAAGATGTGCGTCGCTTGAATCGGTGATAGATGAAGTGAGTTCAACGGAAACGCTTTTTTCCTGTACTGTCTGAGCGGATGTATTTACAGGAAATGGTAATACACATAGTGTTAAGATTGCCATTGATAAATAAATTTTTCTGTTTTTAAGTTTCATGAATCGGTACCTCCTTGGAATTGTTATATATTGGTAATTTAGAAAATAAATCACTGATTTCAGTAACACTACCAAAATATTGGTTATTAACGTAAAGGTCATAACCTTTTTTGGGATTGCGTATTAAATAAGAGTTTTCGGGTGTTATTTGCACCGTCTGCTGCTGGACATCGGTTTTCACTGAATATGGTTCAATAACAATAAATGAAGCTGAAATTAAAAACAAAGAAATAATTGTAAGCAGAATAGAACAAGTAATGTTTGATTTTCTGGTGCTGTTATTTAATACTACGTGAAACCTTTGAAAAAGAACAGAAGCGGCTCTGCTGTCAAAGGATAACGAAAAGTTATTTATATTGGCAGGAGTCATTCCCTTGGCAATTTTCAAAAGACACTCAAGGTATTCTAATTTTTGTGCCTCATGGAACGACTTCGTGACAACTTCATCCGCTCTTAGTTCTATGATTTTATCAATTTCCGGTCTCAGAATGTAAATCAATGGATTCCACCAGTACAGAATACTTACAAATTCTATAAGCAGTTTAATCCATAAATCGTAATGATAATAATGTGTGGTTTCATGCAGCAATATGTAGTAAAGTTCTCGGTCTGATAAATCAAGATCAGGCAATAAGATTGTTGGCTTAAAAAGTCCAAATAGCAAGGGGACAGGAACAAGGTTCGTTTTTATGATGGTAATTTGTTTTGGCTTTTTGTGTGTACAATTTATTTTTTCCAGGATCTTTTTTTCAAAATCGTCAAAAACAAAGGATTCTTGTTCAATTCTATTTTTGAATCTGGTATAACAATACATGATTCTGCCGCTTAAAAAAATAATCCCCAACAACCAAATGAACAAACAAACGTGATAAATACAAAGCCGAAAGGAAAAAACATTGGCAATAGGAGTGTATAGGAAAGAAAAAAGCGTGGGCAGAAAATACTTGTCTCCGATTGTTCTTTGAAATTGGAATTCAAAGGGAATCACCAGTCGGACTAATACCAATATAATTCCGGTCAAAAGAATACTGATTCTTATTTGAACAATCATTTTATGGCTTTTCAAAAATAGCCATAAAAATAAAATTGCTATATTGAATATCATTAATATAGTAATGAAAGAAGCAGGTGAAATGACCATATGATTATTCCTTTGATTTTAGTGATTTTTTTCTTTCTTCAAGCAATGCTTCTAATTCTTCAATGATTTTCTCTTCATTTTTTTCATGCTTTAACAGGGTTGCCACTAAATTGGGAATCGGTAACGTCTCTTCATTTTCATGTACCTGGTCAACAAATTGTTGGACCATTAAATCCTTTTCTGATAAGACAGGTGTATAACTACGAGTCAAAACAGTACCGCTATATACAATATCAGCCACCTTGATAATGTTCTTTGACAACAGCTTTCTGATAACAGCCTGAACGGTGTTGTTATTTAGGGATTCATCCATTTGGGTAATCTCGGATGCGATTAAGGGCTTTGGACTTTTCCATAATATTTTCATTACTTGCATCTCTTTATCAGTCAGTGAAAATGTTTTTCTGGTTTTAGGCATTTGGAAATCTCTCCTTACGGTAACGTTATTTATAGATTAATATTATAATATTTTTTACACTATGTCAATTCATTGATTCGTTAAAACTGATACTTAAATAATAGTTACTTGATAACAGTATGGTACAAAAACTGATATATTATTATAAATATCATGTATATAAAAAATAAAGTATGCGGTTAAAAGGAAAGCCGTTATTTTCTTTTTACCTTCATTCAATCATTGATTCCAATAATTTTGAATCAGGTTTATCATATATTCCGTAGGTCTGGAGAGGTAGTGGCCTTTGTGGTAAGTGATTGCCATTTCCCACTTAGGAGCCTCAGGCAAGAGGAAATAGGCCACTTCCTCCTGTTCCAGTGCATAAGTTTCCGGAATCAGGGTGCAGCCCATATTTGTTTTTGCCATGGTGTAAAGTGTGCGGTTGCTGGAAGTTTCAAACAGGACTCTGGGGGTAAACCCAGCCTTTTGAAACAGTGGGTCTATGACATTGCGCAACGTAGAATCCTTAAACATCAAAACAAAGGTATCATTTTGAAATAGGGAAAGATCAATGGTTGCATACGGTTTATAGGGCGGATTTGCATGCGCGGCCAGAGGGTGTGATCTGGGGATACCCAGTAGGATATTTTCATATTTCACGTGGTGAAATGTAATGCTGGGAGTCTTATCAATGTCTGTTAAAGTGGAAAAACCCAGATCCAGATTGTCTTTTGCTAACATGGTTAGTTGCTTTTTTACATGAATCTCTGACGGTTCGATGGTGACTCCGGGGAATGCTTTGTGAAATTCGGGGTAGATGTTAAGAAGCATGGTGGTACCTCGTTCCGGTGTCAGACCGATCCTAAGGGTCCCTGCATTGTTGTTTGCGATGTCATAAATCTTATTATAAGTTTCTTTTTTCAATTGAATGATTTTTCTTCCGCTTTCTACATAAATCTTACCGGCTTCTGTTAATTGTATATCGTGTTTGTTGCGGTGAAACAGCGGCAGTCCCAATTCCTTTTCCAGTTTTAATAGTTGCTGATTCAGACCTGATTGTGATATGTATAGCTGCTCCGCAGCTCTGGTAATGCTGTGCTCATCGGCGATTTTGATGATATATTCAATTTGACGAAGATCCAAGACAGTTCCCCTCTTCCAAGAATAAGTTTTACTTAGTGATATTAGAAATATAAGTAATTCGACATATTTATATATATTTTGTACAATAAAATTACAATAAAAGCAATAGAAATATTTAAATTGCTTAAAATATAAAAATTGGAGGTAGGAGAGATGCCAGTAATTACTAAAATGGAAGTTTATCCAGTGGCAGGAAGAGATTGTATGGAATTAAATTTGAGTGGGGCCCATGCACCATATTTTACGAGAAACGTGGTTGTTTTATATGCGGACAATGGTGAGATGGGCGTTGGTGAAGTTCCGGGAGGAGAAAAGATCACAAAGGCTTTACAGGAATGTATCCCACTTGTGGAAGGAACCCGGGTTGCTGAATACAAAAATACTCTTTTAAAGGTGAAAAAGTTTTTGGATTCCAAAGGAGAGGATGACGTCAGAGGAAATCAGACCTTTGACCTGCGTACCGGGGTCCATGCTCTTACTGCTATTGAAGCACCTTGCCTGGATCTGTTGGGAAAATACTTAAATGTTCCGGTTTGTGAACTGCTGGGGGATGGAAAGCAAAGGGCTCAGGTACGGATGCTTGGCTATCTGTTTTTTGTGGGGAATCCGGATAAGACCGGTCTTCCCTATGAGCGGGAAAAGGATTCCGAGTGCGAGTGGTACCGGTTACGCCATGAGGAGGCTTTGACTGCAGATAAGATTGTATCAATGGCCAAGGCAGTCCGTCAAAAATACGGATTCCGTGATTTTAAATTAAAGGGCGGGGTTTTAGAAGGAAAGAAAGAAATGGATGTGATCCGTGCCTTGAAAAAGGAATTTCCGGATGCACGGATTGATCTGGACCCCAATGGGTGCTGGAAGCTTAAGGAGGCAGTGGAGTATGTTAAGGGAATGGAGGGAATCCTCACTTATTGCGAAGATCCCTGCGGAGCGGAAGGAGTGTATTCCGGCCGTGAGATCATGAGTGAGTTCCGCAGGAGAACCGGTTTTCCCGTTGCGACCAATATGATCGCAACAGACTGGAGAGAGGTGGGGCATGCCCTTGAGCTTCAGGCGGTTGATATTATTCTGGCAGACCCTCACTTCTGGACGATGAACGGGTCCGTCAGGGTGGCACAGATGTGCCATGATTTTGGCTACACCTGGGGCTCTCATTCCAACAATCATTTTGATATTTCTCTTGCGATGTGTGTGCAGGTGGGGGCTGCAGTTCCGGGGGAGTACAATGCGCTGGATACACACTGGATCTGGCAGGAGGGAATGGAACACCTGACCAAAGAACCGTTGCAGATCAAAGACGGCTGCGTAGAAGTACCTTCAAAGCCAGGACTTGGAATTGAACCCGATCTGGACCAGATCCGGCAGGCCCATGAACTCTATAAGCGCTGCTGTTTGGGCGGCCGTGATGATTCTGTGGGGATGCAGCACCTCATACATGGCTGGAAGTTTGATGCAAAAAAACCCTGTTTGATACGATAACGGGGCTGTGAAGATGACTGGTTCATGAGGAGGAGGGGCTATGAGCTATACTGCAGTTGTTGGGTTTGTAGTTATGGTGTTAATTACAACGTTGTTATTAAAAAAGAAGGTCAGTCCGTTGTTTGCGTTTACGGTAATTCCGATTGCGGCTGCATTTCTGATTGGAGCCAGCGTAGCGGAGGTCAGCAGTTACGTGGAAAAGGGACTTGAAAAAACCAGAGATATTTTATTTGTCGTTTTCTTTTCTCTGCCATACTTTTCAGTTATGTCAGATGCGGGGCTTTTTAACCGGATTGTGGAAATTCTGCTGAAGAAAATGAAAGTCAGTGTGGGAGTCATTTGTGTCATCACGGTGCTGGTGGCCCTGATTGCGGAAATCGACGGCAGTGTTACTGCTACCTATTTAGTTACCATACCTATGATGCTTCCGTTGTATAAAAAGCTGAAAATTGATCCCAAGGTTCTTATGTTTTTGTGCTCTGCTTCTATGTGTGCCCTGTTTGTGACACCTTGGAATTCCAGGAACTTACGTGCTTCCACCCTGCTTGGAGGAATTGATAGTCCCAATAATTATATTTTTATGAGTCTTTTGCCGCTGCTTATTATTTATGTTGCAATGTGCGTGGGTTCGGCAGTGATTATGGCTGGAGTTCAGAAGAAAAAGGGCGCGGGATTGACCGTGGAAGGACCCCAGCAGGAAATTAAGATGGAATATTCTGAGCTGGCACGTCCAAAGTTATTTTGGTTTAACTTACTGCTGACCATTGGAATTATTTTGGCTCTCGCCTTTGTCCCCTGTGACGATTACATCACATTTGCGATTGGTTTGGTAATCGCACTGACCGTAAACTATCCGGATTTAAAGCTGCAGGATGAGCTGCTTAAAAAATATGGCAGGCAGATGTATTCGGTAGGCTGTGCGGTGTTCTTATCTGGTGTTGTAGTAGGTGTTTTGTCAGAAAGCGGAATGATGGATGCAATGGTAAATTTCCTGGTAAATATCATTCCGTCCAGTCTTGGCCCGTGGCTGTATCTGATCGTTGCTGTCCTAAGTATGCCGATGATGTTAGTATTTACCAACGATATATGGCAATATGCCTTTGTTCCGGTCGTAGCAGGAATCAGTGGAAAGTACGGAATTCCCAACCAGGTCGTAGTGCTCACCCTTTTGATGAATATGGGGGCAATGGTTTCTCCGGTGGCGCAGCCCCAGATTTATCTGGCCTGTGACCTTGCAAAAGAGAAGCTGGCGGATTATGTAAAATTTTCATTCAAACCGCTTTGGATTCTTAACATTATGTGGCTGACTGCAGGATATATTCTGGGGATTTTCAGATAGACAACCAATTAACATACGAATGCCCCGATCCGGGATAAAAGTATGATGTATGATTCCCGGATCGGGGCGTTTGAGTGCAGCAGCGGATTATTGTTTTAGAGAATTTCTTAGAGTAATATTGGGAAGAATCTCTTTGCGTCTCAATTTCGGGTTTTGAAATTGCTTGTTGAGCATCAAAAGACATTCGGCAGCCATTGTTTCAATGGGGATCTGTATGGTGCTTAACGATGGATTAAGAAATTCATTAATATGCGTCAGACCATTTCCGATGGCCAGGATCTCGATGTCCTCGGGAATGTGAATCTGATGTTCGTAACAGTAGTGCATGATGCCAAGAGCAATCATATCACTGGCAGTATAAATCACACTGGTTGATTGAAAATCTATCTTGGATGCGATCTGGTAGCCATCATAGGATTGATTGGACGCTACATCCCACTCCACATATTCCTGTGAGTTTTCCGATAAAAGCTTTTTCAGCGTGGTATCACGTATCTTCATACCTTCAAAAGCATGAGGAGCCTTTACAATAGCAATTTTGCCTTTATTTTTTAGCAGACTGAACGCCTTACGGGCAATTGCAGAGTCATCTACATAGACGCTGCTTAAATTCTCCAAAATACGATTGTATAAAACAACAGGGACCGTCGGCTTTAATGTTGAGAGAAACTTTAAGTCCTCCTCGCCGGCATTTGCAATCAATGCCCCATGAAAGCTGGAAACGGAGATAAGGGACTCCTCTTTGGAAAGGGTATTATTTTCATAGGGATAGATAATAACATCATAGGATAAGTTGGAATCCCTGATCTGCTGCTGGACCCCTTTTAAAAAACGGGCAAGCATAATATCGCGAAAGTCGGTTGTCCAGTACAGAGCGATCGTCTTACGGGTATCAGGAACCCGCAGCCGTTTTGCAGACAAATTAATCTGATAATTTAATTCCTTTACGGCCTGTAACACCTTTTCCTGGGTTTCCTTCGGTATTTTTCTTTCTTCACTTTTGCCATTTATAACGATCGAAACGGTGCTTTTGGATACACCGGCCAGATTTGCAACTTCTCTGATTCCCGCCATCTATACATACTCCTCAAAAATGATCATTTATTTTTGTATCTTTTTAATAAATCTATCATACCAAAAAGAAAAGATGTTGACAAGTAAT
Source organism: uncultured bacterium (assembly GCA_905215155.1). Lineage (GTDB taxonomy): Bacteria > Bacillota > Clostridia > Lachnospirales > Lachnospiraceae > Lacrimispora > Lacrimispora sinapis. Next base: position 19,482 of record CAJMPJ010000033.1, read on the forward strand.
TAGTAGAACGTTATACTGAAAATATCAAGTAAACCGGTCTACTTAATGGGGAAGGAGATGTGCGGAGTCCAGATCATGACTGGCCTCCCATAAAAAAGAAAAATGGCAGACAATAAGATGATTGCCGAAAGTGTATTACAGACTGTAGGCGGAAGAAAAAATGTAATTGATGTTACACATTGTATGACCCGGTTAAGATTTCGATTAAAAGACGAGTCGATTGCCAAGGATGATGAAATTAAAAAAATTGACGGGGTTTTGAGTGTAGTAAGAAACGGGGGGCAGGTACAGGTCGTGATTGGCCCCCAGGTTGCCAAGGTATATGAAGAATTACAGAAACTTGACAGCCCTTCGGAAAAAGGACCTGTAATAGAAGAGACAGATGGATCATCACAATCCAAAGGAAAACAAAAAAAGACATTCAAGGATGTTATAAACAACATCATAGGAGCTTTGGCAGGCTGCCTGACTCCTCTGATTCCGGTACTGCTTTGCTGCGGTATGGCGAAGATGCTGGCCTCCGTTCTTGGACCCAATCTTTTTAACGTCCTGGATACGGAAAGCCATATGTTTATTCTGCTGACCATGGTCGGCGATGCAGGATTTTATTTCCTGCCGATCATCATTGGTTATACGGCTGCCAAGCGGTTTGGAATGACACCGGTCATGGGCATGCTGTTTGGTGCGATCCTGGTTCATCCGACCTTGATCAAATTAGCAACGGAAGGAACCGCGTTCAGCGTATATGGGATTCCGGCTTCCGTACAGAACTATACTTCTACCGTATTTCCTATCTTTCTGACGGTATGGATCGGTTCCTATGTGGAAAAGTTCCTGCGCAAACACATTCCTGATACGATTCAGGTCATCGGGGTTCCTCTGATTACCGTGGCTGTTATGCTCCCGGTGGAACTCTGCCTGTGCGCTCCTTTTGGATACTACGTGGGCAATGGGATTGCAACGGGACTGGTAGCACTGAATCACGTTGCAGGCCCTTTGGCGGTAGCCGTTCTTGCAGGCAGCTGGACGCTTCTGGTACTGTGCGGAATGCATGTTGCACTGGTTCCCTTTGTAGTCACCAGCTTTGCAACTCTTGGATATGATACTTTTATTGTTCCTGCGATGTTTGCCGGAAGCTGGGCGACCTTCGGTTGTATGCTGGCTGTTCTGGTACTGGTTAAAGATAAGAAAAAACGTACATTGTATTCCGGATATGTGTTTGCATGGCTCATCGGAGGGGTAGGAGAACCCTACAAATATGGGGTACAGATCCCATACCGGACCCCGCTGTACGCAAGTGTGATCTCTGGTACGCTGACCGGATTGATTGCCGGTTTGATGCATCTGACTGCAAATGTACTGAATACTGCAAATGGAATTTACTCCTTTGCCGGTTTCCTGGGCGGTGATATGAAAAATTATATTGCCCTGATTGTGACGACCGTAGCTGGAACGATTATTGGTTTTATTACGATGTATGTTATGAAAATTGATGAAAGCCTTGTAGAATAACCAGAGCAGAATGTGTAAGGAGGAAGCTGTTATGAGCAATTATGGCTATACCCATGAGAAATTAAGTCCCCATCTTTGGCGCATCATTGATCGCACTGGTGTCTGCTGTTATCTGGTTGAAGGGACAGAGAAAGCCTGTTTGCTGGATACCACCAACGGACTGGGAGATATAAAGGAATATGTCCAGAGGCTGACGGATCGTCCGGTTTTTGTTGTGCTCACCCATGCCCATCTGGACCATATGGGGTCGTCAGGCTTGTTTGAGGAAGTGTATCTCAATAGGGAAGACCTTCCGGTTTACCGTTTTAAAACAAGTACAGAACACCGTCTTTCCGATGCGAGGAACCGTTTAAAGCTTCAGGTATCCGATATAAGCGAACTTCCTCCTGTTTATGCTGGAGAATTCCGTCCGCTTACGGATGGCCAGTGCTTTGATCTGGGCGGGATCACGATTGAAATGATTTCCGTGAAAGGACATACCCCAGGCATGATGTGTGCATTGCTGAAGGAAGAGCGTATCATTATTTTTGGTGATGCATGCGGGGTTGCGGTGATGCTGATGGATGAGTTCTCATCCAATGTATCCGAATACCGGCAAAGCCTGCTGCATCTGAAGGAATATGAAGACCAGTATGATGTGGTATATCGGAACCATGGCACATTTACCTCACCAAAAGAGCTGCTTGATCATGTGATTGAATGCTGTGATCTTGTATTGGCAGGAAAAGATGATCACGTTCCAATAAAGCTCTATGGGCATGACCTGTTTCTCTGTCACCAGCTTAAACCTGGAACGCATGAACGTATGGACGGAAAAGAAGGAAATCTTCTCTATCTGCCGGAAAAAGTCAAATAGAAAGAACTCCGTCCGCTGATAAAAGCAAAGAGGATAGTAAAAAGATCTGCTGGGGCAAGGCGAATAGGTATGTGACTGGCAGTCGCATACCTATTCATCTATCCCTTGCGGTGGAAAGAAGGAAGAGTATGAAGCAAATTAGAATTGGTTCGGGTGCAGGCTATGGAGGCGACCGGATTGAACCGGCGATTGATTTAATAAAGCGTGGAAATCTGGACTACATTATATTTGAGTGTCTGGCAGAGCGTACCATTTCTCTTGCACAGAAAGCAAAGCAGAAAAATCCGGAACTCGGTTATAACGAACTGTTTGAATACCGGTTCGATAAGATACTGGATGCATTAAAGGACCATAAGGTAAAAGTTGTCACCAATATGGGCGCAGCAAATCCGGAGAGTGCGGCAAAACTTTGTTTGGCTATGGCAAGGAAAAAGGGTATTACCAGGCTTAAAATCGCTTATGTATTAGGAGATGATATCAGTGACCGTCTTGAAAATTACCTGGATTACCAGGTGCTTGAAACAGGCGGAAGATTATCCGATATACAAGGAACCATTTTATCGGCAAATGGCTATATCGGCATCAAAGGGATCGTCCAGGCACTGAGGGACGGGGCAGATATCATCATCACCGGAAGAGTTGCAGACCCGTCTCTTTCTTTAGGACCTTTGTGTTATGAATTCGGATGGGACATGGATGATTATGATAAATTGGGAAAAGGAACCTGGATCGGTCATCTTCTGGAATGTGCCGGACAGGTGACAGGCGGCTATTTTGCTGATCCGGGTTACAAGGAAGTTCCGGAATTATGGAATCTGGGTTTTCCAATGATCGAGGTGGATGAAGATGGCAACGGGATTGTCACCAAGCTACCCGGAACAGGGGGGATGGTGACTAAGGAGACTGTACAGGAGCAGACCCTTTACGAAATCCAGGACCCGGAAAACTATTTTACCCCGGATGTGATTGCAGATTTCAGTAAAGTAAGAATTGAGGAAGTCGGGAAAGACCGGGTGCGGATTTTTGGTGCATCTGGAAAAGCGCCCACTGGAAACTATAAAACCAGTGTGGGATACCATGACTGCTACATTGGGGAAGGACAGATCAGCTATGGCGGAGGCAATGCAGTGGCAAAAGCACAGCTGGCAAAAGAAATTTTGGAGAAACGGTTTGAACAAATCGGACTTGCTTATGAAGAAATCCGCTATGATTTTATCGGATTAAATTCCTTATATGGAGATTCCATTTCAAAACAGTTAAATACAGGTAATTGTTCTGAAGTAAGGCTGAGAGTGGCAGCGCGTGTGAAAACCATGGAGGAAGCAACTCTGGTGGGAAATGAAGTGGAGGCTTTGTATACCAACGGACCGTCAGGCGGAGGGGGAGCAACAAAGAATATAAAGGATATCGTTAGCATTGCATCTATATTTATTCCGGTTGAGGATTTTAAGATATCGGTTGGATATCTGGAGGTAAATGAACAATGAAATTAAAAGAAATCGCACATTCAAGAACCGGAGATAAGGGGAATATCTCCATTATATCTGTCATTGCATATCATGATGAAGATTATGCATTTATAAAAGAAAAAGTGACGGAAGAACGGGTAAAAGAGTATTTTAAGGATATTGTTCATGGGAAGGTGACCAGATACGAGATCGAGACGATCAGCGCCCTGAATTTTGTAATGGAGGATGCTTTGGGCGGCGGTATCACACGCTCTCTGGCGATGGATATGCATGGGAAATCTCTTGGAAGCGCTCTGTTAGAGATGGAAATAGAAGAATAAGAGTGTAAGGACAGGGTTACATATGCCCCGGTATTGTGTCAGCTTCAGCTGCAGTACCGGGGCATGAACCGTTAAAATGGAAAAATCAGAAAGGACCGGATGTATCTCTCGAAATCAGTACAGGAGGAATGACCTTATGGACCACCTTCTCCAAAGGGACCGGTCTTCTTTTTTTCCGCTCGTTCATCTGCACAACAAGAAGCTCCATGGCAGCAAGGGCTATTTTATCAATCTGCTGGCCCACGGTGCTGGTTGGTATGACGGCCTCCCTGGATATGGGGGAATCATCAAATCCTATGATGCGGTAGTCAGCAGGCAGGGACCCGTGTTTTCTGATGAGGGTGTTGACCAGCATATTCGCATACGTGTCATTGGCAAGAAATATCCCCTTTTTTTTGCCGCTATAGTTCTGATCCAGATATTCTACCACTTCTCTGATGCAATTTAAATTATCCTGATAGGTATCCCCAAAGTCTTTCAGTATCAGTTCATGAGGGATTTGGTGTTCCCCGCATAAATCAAGAAATCCTTTGATCCGCCCATAAGCAGGAATTTCCGGAGGGACATCTACATTGACATGGATCAATATGTCACAGTTATTTTTATATAAAAGGCTGGCTGCCTGAATCCCTCCCATATAATTATCCGTGTTTACACTGCAGGTGTATTTGTCTTCCCGTTCAATGGTTACGATCGGAAGGTTATAAGAGGCCAGTTCTTTTGAGGAGATGGTGTGGCTTAAAACAATCATTCCTTCAATTTTGTAAGCCAAAAGTTCCTGGATATACTGACGTTCAATGTCTTCCTTTGAGTTTCCTGCAAAAACAAGAAATTTGTAGCCATATGTTTGATAAGTGGAAAGAATATGGTTTAACATTTCAGAGTAATAGTGGAGATACAAATTAGGAATAATGATTCCAACAAACTCTGTTTTGCCGCTGGCCAAAATTTTTGCAACTTTATTTTCCTTATAATCCAGTTCCACCAGGGCTTTTGCGATGATTTCCTGGTTTTCTAAAGTCAGGGAATCAGGATTATTAAAGTAGCGGGAAATTGTAGTTTTGGAAAAGTTTGTGTAGTTTGCTATATCTTCAAAGGTTATATTCTTTTTTTTCATGGATTCATCCCCAGTTCTTCTTTAATTTGACCGCATACTAAATCATAGCAAAAAGTTATAAAAATTGCAATTGCGAAAGTTTCCGGTTACGTAACCGGTTTTGTAAATACTATACAAAAAGAAGACGGGAAAAACAGGAATATTTGCCAAAAAATATTTTAGAGATTGACGTCTTATGGAGAACGCATTACAATATAACCATAAAGTAACCGGTTACTTTACCGGTTATTATATGCGGCACCGTGAGAAAGGGGAAAAAATGGGAATAAAACAAAAAAGTGTTACAAAACCTTTAAAAATGAAAAGATCCATAAAACAGAACGTTCGCTATATAGAAAAAAACTGGCAGTTGTATGTTGTTTTTCTATTGCCCGCCCTGGCGCTTACCATTCTATTTAAATACATACCAATGGGGGGCGTATTGATTGCATTTGAAGATTTTAATGTAATTGACGGAGTTTTCGGTAGTCCCTGGGTCGGAGTGGAGTATTTTAAGCGGTTTTTATCTTCTCCTGATTTTCTAAAGTATTTGATGAATACGCTGAAGCTGAGTGTATATGGACTGCTGTGGGGGTTCCCGGTTCCTATTATACTTGCCCTGCTATTGAACAGAATCCGCAGAACCGGAATCAAAAAGAAAATACAGCTATTGATCTATGCACCGAATTTCATCTCGGTTATCGTTCTATGCGGTATGGTAAGAATGTTTTTATCTCCCATCGGGCCGGTGAATCAGGTACTTGGAACGGATATTAACTGGATGACCATGCCGGAAGCATTTCGGACAATTTACATAGCCAGCGGGATCTGGCAGGGAGCAGGGTGGGCCTCCATCATGTATACGGCTGCGCTGTCCAATGCCAGCAAGGATTTAGAGGAGGCGGCACTGGTGGATGGTGCAAACATCCTTCAGCAGATATGGTATGTAGAACTTCCTGCCATCAAAAACATCATTGTCATCCAGTTTATTTTGCAGGCAGGCAATATTATGAGCATTGGGTTTGAAAAAGCATATGCATTACAGACGGATATGAATCTCCCGGCTTCTGAAATATTATCTACATATGTGTACCGGATTGGTCTTTTAAATGGGGACTACGGATATTCAACGGCGGTAGGGCTGTTTAATTCTGTTGTTAATGTGATACTGCTGCTTTTGGTCAATGGAGTCGTCAAGCGTTTAAATGAGGGAGAAGGCATATGAGATGGGAGCAAAAATTATGAACGAAAAAAGAAAAACACGGCTCAGAACATCCGATAGATTTCTTTTAGGCATTGGATATATTCTTCTGGGCGCATTTGCAGCTGCAATTTTCATACCTCTGTTATATGTAGTTATCGCATCATTTATGGACCCTGATATATTAAACAACCAGGGATTGAGTTTTCGGCTTCGTGACTGGACGTTAAATGCCTATCAGCGGGTATTGGAAAATGGTATGATTTGGAGAGGGTTTATCAATTCCATGTTTTATTCCTGTGCATTTACTGTCATATCCGTTTTTATTACCTTACTGGCGGCATATCCTATGTCAAAAAAGGAATTAGCTGGGAGAGGCCTTTTCAATACCATATTCATTATTACCATGTTCTTCAATGGGGGATTGATTCCCACATTTATTCTGATTAATCAGCTTCATATGGTGAATACCATATGGGCCATACTGCTTCCCAATGCATGTAACGTATGGAATATGATTCTGGCAAGAACCTATTACCAGTCCCTGCCAAAAGAATTGAGAGAAGCTTCACAAATTGACGGAGCCAGCGAAATACAGCATTTCTTTAAAATTATGATGCCGGTGTGTAAACCCATCATTGCAGTGCTGGCGCTGTGGTCGTTTGTGGGTATGTGGAATAGTTATTTTGACGCAATGATTTATTTGAATGATGCCGGATTGCAGCCGCTTCAGCTTGTACTTCGGTCCATACTGGTTCAAAATACACCCCAGCCAGGTATGATTGCCGATATTCAAAGTACGGCAGAGATGGCTAAGGTGGCTGAGCTGTTAAAATATGCAACCATCGTGGTCTCCAGTTTGCCGCTGCTGGTCATGTATCCGTTTTTCCAGAAATATTTTGACAGCGGAGTGATGGTAGGTTCTGTAAAGGGATAAGAAGGAGGGGTTGATTTGAAGAACACATATCAGTTTATGAGGATTTTTGCATCGGTGATTATTTTATTATCCCTGGCCGGGTGCACTGGCCGGGACATAAAATCAGCGGATGTAAATCCGGACACACCGGTTGAAGCGGTAGCATTTCCCTTAAAAGAAACACAGGAGCTGTCATTTATTACAAGTGCTCCGGCCAGAACGATCCAGGACCCCAATAAAAAGGTGATTTTTAAAAGGCTGGAGGAGCAGACAAATGTTCGGATCGACTGGACCTGTTTTGTAACGGATCAGTTTCCGGATAAGAAAAATCTGGCGCTTGCCCAGTTTGGAAATCTTCCGGATGGACTGTTTCAAGCCGGCATGAATGATTACGACCTGCTCCGGTATGCCAAACAAGGGATCATTATTCCTCTGGAAAATTTAATTGATAAGTATATGCCGAACCTGCAGGCTGTTTTTGAAAAGTATCCGGAATACCGGGTTATGTGCACAGCGCCGGATGGACATATCTATTCTTTTCCCTGGATCGAACAGTTAGGAGCAGGCAAGGAAGCCATTCAGGCAATTGGAAATATTCCGTATATCAATAAGAAGTGGCTGGATTTCCTGGGCTTGGAAGTGCCTCGCTCAACCGATGAGTTAGAGCAGGTTTTGATCGCTTTCCGGGACAATGCAGATCGGCTGGAACAGGAATTTAAGATAGAAGGTGATGTGATCCCCATGTCATTTATCATTAATAATGGCGACCAGGACCCCGCAATATTGTTAAACGGTTTTGGGGAAGGTTATGGGGATACGGGAGATCATTTTGCGGTTACCAATGACGGAACGGTTATTTATACTGCGGTACAGGAGGGGTATAAAGAGGGGATAGGGTGGCTGCACCATCTGGTGGAAGAAAATCTGGTGGACCCGGAAGCATTTACCCAGGACTGGGCAACTTATGTGGCGAAAGGAAAAAATCATCGTTACGGACTATGCTTTACCTGGGATATCGCCAATATTGATAATTATAATGATTATGTCATGCTTCCTGCTTTAGCCGGTCCCGAGGGCTTGGTAAATATCACAAGACAGAACGGCAGTGAAACCAGCGGATTTGACAGAGGCCGCTGTGTTCTTACTACCAGCTGCAGGAATACGGCGCTGGCTGCCGCGTGGATCGACCAGATGTATGCTCCGATGCAGTCCATACAGAATAACTGGGGAACTTATGGGGAAACGGATGCGGCCAATATTTTTGAATTGAGTACCAATTCTAAGGGAGAAAAAATGCTCAGACACAGGGATCTGGGAGACAATTCTCCAGTGGAAATCCGGGAGAACCAGTCGGTGAATGGTCCTTTGGCGGTACTCAATGATTATTATGGTATTTATGTGACGATGCCAAATGATGCGAAATGGCGGCTGGACCAGATGCATCAGACCTATTTAAAAGATATGAACAGTAACTATGTATATCCCAATGTTTTTATGAGCATTGAAGATACCAATAAAGTGTCCCAGTATGATACGGATATTAAGAAGTATGTAGAGCAGATGAAGGCCAGTTGGATACTCAACGGAGGCATTGAAAAAGAATGGGATTCTTACTTAAAAAAATTAGAGGAATACGGACTGTCCGATTACCTGGCCATCAAGCAAAAATATTTTGATGAATATGAGAGGTCCCTCACAAATGAGTCAGGTTCTCAGACAGAGACAGCACAGTGACAGGAGAAGCGATTATGATGTTGAGCGAAATGTTGAAAAAAGCAAGGGAGTACGAAAAGACAGCGTTAAAAACCATCTCAAACGAGCAGAGGCCAGGCTTTCATTTTTCGGCGCCCACAGGCTGGTTAAATGACCCCAATGGATTTTCCATGTATCAGGGGGAATATCATCTGTTCTTTCAGTATTATCCCTACGATACCCATTGGGATTTTATGCATTGGGGGCATGCAAAGAGCAGGGATTTTATCAAATGGGAATATCTTCCTGCTGCTTTGGCACCTGATGAAACGTATGACAGTTCCGGCGTTTTTTCAGGGAGTGCTCTGGAGGATAAGGGAAAACAGGTGCTCATTTATACCGGTGTTGAGGAAGTGGAAGGGCAGAACGGAAAAAAGGAAGTCCGGCAAAATCAGTGTATTGCTGTGGGAGACGGATTAAACTATGAAAAGCTGGAGAATAATCCGGTGATAACGGCCAGCCAGCTGCCAAAGGGAAGCAGTCTGGAGGATTTTCGGGACCCTAAAATCTGGAAAGAGGACGGAAGATTCTATCTTGTAGCAGGAAGCCGGAATGAAGACGGAAGCGGCCAGATCGCTTTGTATTCCGCAGAACAATTAGACCAGTGGAACTTCTGCTCCATACTTGCCCGAAGTGCCAACCTTCATGGCAGCATGTGGGAATGTCCGGATTTCTTTGCTCTTGGTGAAGGACATGTGCTCATGGTTTCCCCGCAGGATATGCATGCGGAGGGATTGGAATTCCATAACGGAAACAACGTTATTTTTGTAACAGGCAGGTATGACAAAAAAGCCATGAGCTTTGAACGGACCGGTTTACAGTCTGTGGATTATGGACTGGATTTTTATGCGGCCCAGACAATGGAAACGGAGGACGGGCGCAGAATTATGATCGCCTGGATGCAGTCATGGGATAACCATATGCGTCACGGAGACTTTCGGTGGTCGGGCATGATGACGATTCCGAGAGAGCTTTCTGTGAAAAACGGGCGGATCTGCCAGCAGCCAGTCAGAGAACTAAAACGATATCATCAAAATGAAGTATCCTATGATTCCGTTTCCATGGAGGGAGAGACAAGGTTAGAAGGAATATCCGGCAGGAGAACAGACTTAACGATCGAAGTGGAAGAAGGGGATTATGAGAAATTCAGCATAAAGGTTGCCGCAAATGACAGGTATTATTCTGCTATTGTACTGGATACCAAGGAACGTATACTGACGTTTGACCGTACTTACTCCGGTTACGGAAGAGATGTGATCAGCAGCAGAAGCATGAAGGTGGATCATCAGAATGGAACAATCAAACTCCGTATCCTGTTAGACCAGTATTCTGTGGAAATCTTTGTCAATGACGGTGAGCAGGCAATGACTTCTTTGATCGCTACACCAAAAGATGCGGAGGAAATTATCTTCGATGTGCAGGGAAGGGCATGCTGCAGCTTAAAAAAATATGATGTCATTACCGATTGATACTTTTTTTAGAGTCCCGGTGGTTTTACAGATAAGCTCTAACCATATTTATGAATCCTTCGGTATTCACTTGGAGTCATATGATAGGCTTTTTTGAAAATGCGGTTAAAATGTTCGGGATTCATATACCCGATTATTTCGCAAATGGAAGAAATACTTAAATTCGTTGTTTTAAGGGCGCGGCATGCTTTTTCCAGACGGATATCCCGGATCAGCTGGACAAAGGTCTTTCCGGTATGATCCTTGACCAGCTTGCTGAAATGAGGAACAGAAAATCCAAAATGCTCAGCCGCAGAGGAAAGGGTAATATCCATAAAATTCGCCTGAAAATAGTTCAAAATATCCAGTACGGCCAGATGCGGGTGGGTCGTGTTGAGAAAACTTTCCAGATGGTTCTCATGGTGCCTCAGCAGTATGACCCAAAAGGTTAAAAGGTAACTGTCCAGCAGGGAATTGGAATATTTTTTATGACCGTAATATTCAATATAAATATCTTCAAGGAGAGAACGGATTACATGATCTGACTGGGTGTGGAACAGCAGATAATTGTTTTCCGTTTTTTCGTATAAGGTATGGGAGAAAAAATGGGATAACACGTTATTGTTGGTAAATAATTCAAAAAAGGTTCCGTGGAAGGTACCGGACTTAATCATGACATTGATTATGACACTGTCGTCAAATACGGCAATGCTGTGCTTCGTATTGGGTGGGATAATACACAGATCTCCCGTCTGGCAGGTCTGTTCTTTGCCTTTGATCGTATTGATGCAGGAACCGGTGTACACATAAAAAAATTCATAAAATTCATGTTCGTGGAGGTATACCGGTGAATAACGGTTGTGCTTTGCAATGTATATGTTCTGGGTATTCGTCTGAAAAAAATCGTTTTCGGATATATATGGAAACCAGGTATCATGAAGGACAGGAACATAGAGCTGACGGCGCTCAATAAAGTTTTTGTCCAGGGAATGAACATATTGGGCAAAGGTTTCCGGATGTTTTTGTTCTGCTTCGTAAAGACGGCGGTAAAAAAGCTCATCCTCCGTATAAGAAAGCATAAAATCTTTAAATTTTTCTTTGATTATTTTCATAGAAGCACCTCTGAATCACTTTCTGTTGTTTTGAGTATAACATCTTAAAAAAGATCAAGTCAATACCATAAAATATTCAATATTAAAAATAAATGTAAAATGATATCATACCAATATCAAATAAAGGAGAAGGATTTGATATGGTGAATACGATAGAAAAAGAGATGAAAAAAAATCTATGGAGACAGAGGATCGGATACGGTTCTTCTGATTTTGCATGTAATTTGATCTGGCAGGTTATTTCCTTGTATCTGCTGTATTTTTACACCGATGTTATGCATTTAAACGCTGCAGCGGTAAGCGTCCTGTTTTTGGTAACCAAAATCTTTGACGGTTTTACGGACTTGGCGGTGGGGTTCCTCATAGACAGGACGAACACGAAGTGGGGAAAATCAAGGCCCTGGATTTTCGCAGGTGCCATTCCTTTTGCGGTTACAGCAGTTCTTGCGTTCAGTGTACCTGACATATCACAAAAGGGAATGTTGATTTATGCTTATGTAACCTATATGCTTTTATCTCTGGCTTATACGGTAGTCAATATTCCCATGGCAGCTATTTTACCGGCACTAACAGCGGACCCCAGGGAAAGAACCAATCTGGCAACCAGCCGTGTCTTCTTTTCATCCGTAGGTTCGACCGTTGTATCCGCATTTGCGCTTAAACTGGTGGACCAATTGGGGGGAGAAAATGAAGCACTGGGGTTTCGCATCGTAATGACGATTTTCGGTATCATAGGCTGTCTGGTATTCTTTTTCTGCTTTTTCAATACAAAAGAGAGAGTGCGGGTCAGTGAAGAGAAAGTAAGTTTAAAAGCGAGCCTGAGCTGTCTGTTCCATAATAAACCGTGGCTGCTGTTTGCTGCCAATATTATCTGGTTTTTCGGCGGGTATGTGATCCAGGCAGGAGCAATCATTTATTACTTTACTTATAATCTGGAAAACAAAGAACTTTCCAGTGTTGCCGCTACCATCACAACCCTGATTCCTGTGGTGACAAACCTTTGCGTTCCGTTTTTATCCCGTCTGGCCACAAAAAGAAATTTAATGATTGCAGGATCTGTATTGCATGGGGCTGGCTTGGTTTTGGTATTTATCGGAGGCAAGTTCATTCCGCTGGTGCTTTTGGGAGTAGTGGTTGCAGCTCTTGGCTATGGTTTAAAGGGAAGTATGCATTTTGCAATCCAGCCGGACCCTGTGGATTATGGGGAATGGAAATCTGGAATCAATATTTCCGGTACTTTATCTGCGGTAAACGGCTTTATCGGTAAGGTGGGAATGGCTGTTGCCAGTTCAATAGCAGCCGCAATGCTGGCAGCAAGCGGCTACGTTGCCAATGCCCCGGTACAGTCTGCGTCTGCATTGAATGCAATCAGTGCAATGTATATTTGGATTCCCATTGCAACCAATATATTAACAATCGTAACATTTTTATTTTATGATTTAGACAAGAGGTTGCCGGAGATCAACAGAGAGTTAGAAGCAAGAAGAAAAGATCATTAGGAAAAGAGGTTTATTATGGCAAAAGTTAGTATTGATTTAAATATGAAGAGAGTTACGAATGATAATTTTGTGGAAAAGGCAAAAAAGCTGGAACCTAAGCTATTGGAAAAGCAGGTAAAACCGATTAAAATCGTATCCATCGGTAACGATGGGAAGGTGGAACCAAGAGCGGATATTGGTGAATTAGACCGTATTTCACTAAAGAAAGGGGATTCCCTGGTTCTGGATTTTGGTGACCATCAGGTAGGCTACGTCAGCTTAAAGCTGAAATCCGTAGGAAGTCCTCAGGATGCACCGGCTTATTTAAGACTGAAATTCGGTGAGGTTCCAAAAGAAATTAAGGAAAATTCAGAGGAATATAATGGATGGATCAGCCGCGGCTGGATTCAGGAAGAATACATTCATGTGGATGTTCTGCCGGCCTGGCTTCATCTGCCAAGGCGGTATGCGTTCCGGTTTTTGGAAATATATGCGGTTGATACTTCTGTAAAATTCCAGGTTGTAGTGGAGGAAGTGGTTTGCAGGGCAGTTTCGGCGGTAGATATGGAAAACATCGAGCCGTTTTCTGCATCAGATCCGGTTCTCCGGCAGATGGATAAAGTCAGTCTGAGGACGCTTCAAAATTGTATGCAATCGGTGTTTGAAGATGGACCGAAGCGTGACCGGAGACTGTGGCTGGGAGATTTAAGGCTTCAGGCTTTGGCAAATTATGCAACGTTTCAGGAGAATGAACTGGTAAAACGGTGTATGTATTTATTTGCCGGGCTTACCAGGGAGGATGGAGCCATCGGTGCTTGTCTTTTTACGGAACCGGAGTATCTGGTGGATGATACGTTTATGTTTGATTACTCCCTGCTTTTCCTTTCCGCTTTAAAAGAGTATTATGAAGCGACCAATGATAAAGAGACGGTGGAAGAACTGTGGCCGTCCGCTTACCGTCAGATTGAATTGTCCAGAATGTGCTTCGATGAAAGAAACGTGGTTTCGGAGGAGGCTGGTGACAGCTGCTTTGTTGACTGGAAAGAAGGACTGAATAAACAGGCCAGTGCCCAGGCAATCTATATCTATGTGCTGAAGGACGCCATTGCTATGGCCAATGCTTTCGGTCAGGAGAAACTTGCGGAAAAACTGGAGGAAGAGAGAAAACGGTGTGTCAGCGCAGCCCTTGATTATTTTTGGGATGAAAAACAAGGGGTGTTTGTCAGCGGGGAAAAACGTCAGATTTCCTATGCAAGCCAGGTGTGGATGATACTGGCCGGTGTAAAAGCAGGGGAAGAAGCCAGAATGCTGTTGGATCGTATCGTGGAACTGAAACCGGAGATGAGCATGGTCACTCCCTATATGAATCATCATTTTGTAGAAGCATTGCTTCTCTGCGGGGAGAAGGAAAAGGCCATAGACTACATGAAGTATTATTGGGGAGGTATGCTGTTACAGGGAGCAGATACCTTCTGGGAATTATATAATCCGGATAATCCTCAGGAATCGCCCTATGGTTCATCTGCCGTCAACAGCCATTGCCACGCCTGGAGCTGTACCCCTTCTTATCTGCTTCGGACATTAACAAATGAGGAGTGAAGGAAATGGAATATCTTGTCATTGATTCAGGAGGAACCTTTATCAAATATGCTGTTATGAATGAAAATGCAGAAATTATTGAAAAAGGCAAGGTAAAGACCCCTCCGTATGATCAATATACTTTAGAGGATTATCTGGAGGTTTTAGAATCTATTTATCAGCGGTATGAGAAAACGGTGAAAGGGATTGCCATGAGCAGCCCCGGGATTCTGGACAGTGATACCGGGTATTGCTACACAGGCGGTTCTCTGACCTACATTTCCGGACAAAATATGGTGGAACTTTTAGAAGAGCGGTGTAAGGTACCGGTTACCATTGAAAACGATGGGAAGTGTGTGGCTCTGGCAGAACTGTGGAAAGGAAGTCTGAAGGAGGTTAAAAATGGCATCGTCCTTGTTCTTGGAACAGGAGTTGGAGGAGGGCTGGTTATAAATGGAAGCCTTTACAAGGGAAATCATTTTTCGGCAGGAGAATTCAGCTATCTGGCAGTAAATGAAGGATGCCTGGATCAGACGGAGGGTTATTGGGGATCGACCAATGGGGTGGATGCGTTAGCAAAGGATACGTCCATAGAAACGGGAATCCCGCAAAAAGAGCTTGACGGGATAAAGATCTTTGAAATGGCCAACAAAGGCGATGAGCGGGTGTTAAAAGCATTGGATCAATATACAAAAAGACTTGCGGTGCAGATCTATAATTTACAGACCGTGCTGGATGCAGAAGTAATTGCCATTGGAGGAGGGATTAGCCAGCAGCCGCTTTTGATCCGGTATGTGAAAAAAAACGTAGAGGAATTGTGTGAAAAGCATCCATTCCGTAACTTTTCCCCATTCATTCCCACACCGGTTGTGACGGCCTGCCGGTATTTCAACGATTCCAATTTGGTTGGTGCACTCTATCACTTTTTGAATAAAGCGAGATAAAGAGTATTTAGGATCAATCAGGAAAAAATATAAAATAAAGGGAGAGAAAGTATGATAAAAAGATCGGTAAAGATTTCGACAATTGGTGCAGTTCAGGAGTTTAACCGCATATGCAGTCAATTTGATTGTGATATGGATTTATCACAGGGAAAGTATACGGTGGATGCAAAGTCTATTATGGGGATATTCAGCCTGAATTTGGAAGAAGAGCTTGAATTAGTTGCAAACACAGAGGATAAAGAGTTAGTGGATGAAAAATTTTCTGATTTTATCGTATAGGATGCCTTCGGTGCGCAATTAAAAATCGCATAGTGTTGTCTGGTATCGTCCCTCTGCATGAAACCGCAGAGGGACGATTTTTGGTATAAAATAAATTTAATTCTAAGGTTTATGTGGTTTCCCGTTCTGCCAGAGAAGCGTGGAATATAATGTGCTGATACGCAGGAACAATTTCCTGTGCGGCCTCCATTTCTCCTATTAAAAGCTCAACTGCTTTACTGCCCATTTCCATAGCCGGCATTTCCATAGAGGTCATGGGAGTTTCAAGCATATCACCGATACAGTGTCCGGTAAGACTCATGACCTTGATCTGTTGGGGGAATTTTATCCCCTCTTTTTTCAGTGCCCTGATAGCACCGATCCCATACATATCTACCGCAGCCATAATGGCATCCAGATGGGGGTCCTGCTCCAGCAGCTGATATACTCCTTCAAAGCCTTCCTTAAAATAATTGTGGGAGGGACCGGAGAGTCCAGCCACATTCTCAGTCAAACCACATTCGTAAATGGCATCATGGTAGCCGCGGTAGCGGTCACGGTATGGAATCAGCTTGGAAAACCCATTCATCAGACCGATATGGCGGCAGCCTTTTGATACCAGGTATTTGACTCCGTTATAAGCGATTTCGTGATAATCCGTTACAACGCTGCTCATGGTTTTATCCTGCCGCCGCACCACTTGGACAACCGATATTCCACTGTCCCTGATATCGCGTATCAAGCGGGCGTTTTCTCCAGTGGAAGCGATGATAATACCGTCTCCAAACCCATTTCTTAACCGGTTTAAACACTCTTTTTCCACTTTGGGGTCATCCATGGTACAGCAGATCAGGGTTTCATATCCAAACTTTCGGGCTTCCAGCTCTATTCCCTGGGTAATCTCCGAAAACACGGACATGCTGATACTGGGGACCACCACCCCTATGGTATGGCGTTTCCCTTGACGAAGACCTTTTGCCAAAAGATTGGGGTGGTAACTGAGCTGCTTGACGGCAGCATATACCCTTTTTTTTGTTTCCGGGTGGACGTAGGAGGTGTTGTTCAGTGCTCTGGAGGCCGTACTTACATCAACACAGGCCAGTTTTGCTACATCCTTTAAAGTTGCCATACGCGGTCTGTCTCCTTTCTCTTGCAATCCAATCAACCGTTCCTTAAACATATGCAAACGTTTGCTTCTCATGACGTCATTATAGTAGTTCCGGTCTTTTCTGTCAATACCACTGCAAATCCCCGAAATCCTTTAAAATCATGCAAAAAATTGCAGGAACCTTCTGTAATGTTGACGCCATAAATCGGAAGTGATATAAAAGAATTACACAAGAGATACAAACGTTTGTATTAAATCTTGAAGCATGTGCGCAGTGCTTACATATCAAACAAATGACCGAGTGAAAGGAGAAATATTATGGCAAAAACTAAGAATTTCAAAACAATATTCCCGGCTGTTTCTGTTCCTTTAAAAGAGGATTATTCTATTGATGAAAAAGAATTCCGTGCATATCTTCGCTGGATCAAAACATTTTATGGAAAGGGAATCGAGGGGTTAGTATGCAATGGCCATACTGGGGAAATCACAGGTCTTTCCCGTTCAGAACGGAAACGGGTGGTTGAAATCTGCAGGGAAGAATGTGGGGATGTCATGACCATTATTTCAGGAATCAACTGCGAAAATACCGCAGAGTCCATCGAAATGGCAAAAGAAGCAAAGGAAGCCGGGGCGGATGGAATTCTTTTAATGCCCCCTCATATGTGGCTTCGTTTTGGAATGCATGAGGATGCACCGTTTGAGTATGTCAAGGACGTAGCGGAAGGTGCTGACATTGATATTATCATTCACTTATATCCAGCAATCAGTAAGGCATTTTATCCGGTACAGACCTTGATTAAAATGTGCAGGGAAATTGAACATGTGAAATGCATCAAAATGGGAACCCGCGTTACTTCTATCTATGAGCATGATGTACGCCTGCTTCGCCAGGAGTGTCCGGACATATCTCTGATTACGTGCCACGACGAAACACTGTGCGTTAGCTGGTTCCCTGGAATGGATGGCGCTTTAATCGGCTTTGCAGGCTGCGTTCCAGAAATAATCTGTCCGGCATGGGAAGTATTTAAAAATCCTGACAAACATACGTTGAAGGAAGCACAGGACTGGTCGGACCGGATTTACCATATTTCTCAGGCAATCTATGGCGGAGGTCAGCCGTCCGGGGAAGCGCATGCACGTTTGAAAGAAGCGCTGGTGCAGCGGGGAGTCTTCACCTCCGGACTCATGCGTAAACCGGTACTGCCATTGAATCAGGAAGAAAAGGACTGGATTGCTCTGGGTCTTGAACGCAGCGGACTTGCTAAAGTTGACATGAACCAGTTCCGGGATCAATCCTGACCGTTAAAGCAAATACAAATTCTTGTATCAAGCATGAGAGAAAGCCGGGATCGAAATTCAATCCGATCCCGGCTTTCTCTCGTGGTTTATCCAGGCAATTCCAGTCTTTTGCAGAAATCGTTTATGTTTTTCTTTTTATTTAGAATAATACTGCAATTGAATTTATGAATTTTAAAACTGCGCCAGATAATGCATATATGGTTACAAATAAGTAGAATATGTAACTGATTGTCATACAAACCTGCAGTGCTCTTGGTTCTTTGATCCCACGGTTGATGTCTTTCCTCCAAATCATCCGGGTAATAAATAATCCCGCAACGGGAGTTGCAACGCCGGTGGCCACATTGGATAAGTAGATTAATTGTACCGGAGATTTTCCATAGCTGAAGCAAATGACCGTACCTACAAAAAGAACCATCATGGAACCCAGTTTGATATTCCTTCCATCTAACGCTGTTGGCTGGTTGACACCTGCACTGAACAGTACAACGCCCCTTGCAGTATTTCCTAAAATGGCGGAAAAAGCTGAGGCAAGAAGGGCGACCCCCATAACGAGAGGAGCCGTATTTCCCAGTACAGGAACCAGCATAGCAGCCAGATCAGCAGGAGTGCTGATCGCTGCACCGGTCGGATTCATGACAATTGCACCTACCAGGATAATTGTGATACTGATAATGATTACTCCAAAAATATGTGCTGCCGCGTCGGTCATCATGACTCCATTAAACAAATCCTGCTTTTTCCATTTCTTTTCATTGCCCAGATATGTTCCGTAAATACCTGTGGTGAGAGAAGCACTGGAACCAATAAAACCTATAATTACAGGAAGGCTTCCTCGGGGAAACTTCCACTGTAAAAGTCCTCTGGCCATTTCCCCCGGTTCGGGTCCGCCGGACATGATAAGGACGACTAAAAAGGCAATTGTCATCGCACAAAGCGCAGCCATAATCCCTTTTTCTATTTTATTATAAACGTTCTTGGAAAAATAGCAGAATAGAATGGCAGCCATAATTATCATAGCCCCTGACTTCCAGTTGATTCCAAATATTAAATTCATCCCTGCACCTATGCCGGAAATATTTCCGATTGTAAAGAACATACAGGCTAAAAACGTGGCAATGCCAACAAAACCTGCGGCGGTCTTTCCGTAATAATGTCGGATCGCATGAATGGAAGGCATTCCTGTCAGCATTGACAGCCTGTAAGTTGTCAGCATGAATGTAGTTCCCATAAATAACACGGGGATCATAATCCAAAGGAGACGGTATCCGTATTGTGCTCCGATCATAGCCGATGTTGTCAGGGACCCCGGCCCAAGTACAATCCCTGCCAAAATAAACCCAGGTCCCACCTTTTTTAATAATTCCGTTACCGGAAGACGCTTGACGGTTCCTGGATCAAACCCTAATACATTATCAGCAGAAACTTCCATGTTATCATTAGACTTCTGTGCAAAACCTAAAACTCCTGCATCATTGCTTTCCATAAATAGCCTCCTTCTCATCGAATAGGATCAATCGGTAAATACTGTGAAAATAAACCAACAAAACTTGCATACAATCGTTTGTTTTTGTTGGTTTATTTTATAACACTTTCTTAAATGTAGTCAATAATTATAAACATTCCTGCAAAATGTTGCATTTTATTGTATTTTCAACCAAATACACACAATGTCGATCCGGCTATTTGTTCTTGGGCCGGCAAAACGGATATCTTACCGCGCTAGCGTAAAGTTTTATTCGGATAATGGTAAATAAATAAAAAGAGAACACCAC
>CAJMPJ010000034.1 GCA_905215155.1 uncultured bacterium
TTAGTTGAATTCAAAACAACTCCGCTGGAGGTACATGCTACATCATACTTGGCCGCATCTGATAAATCGGAATCTCTTCCATATAAATACCCCTTTCATGAAAATAAGACCATCACACATAATAAACTAAAAAGTAATAGGATAATAATTGAAATATTAAAACCTAGTACACAAAAGCTTCAAACATAAAAAATTGAGAACTCATAGCTCCATATTCCCCAAATAAAAGCATTAATGTTAAGGGTACAAATAATTGGAATACCAGAAAGTGCTTTATTAATTATTATAAATATGGAAATTAAAAATCAGAAAATAAAAAAGGAAATTACAACCAACACAGAACATATATTCGAAAAAAACTTGAAAAAGATTATGTTATATGTTATTATAAAAGAAAAAAGAACGTGCGTTCGAGGAGGATAAATGCTGATACAGGAAGAATTAAGTATTCAGGAAAAACTTGAGATATTATCAGATGCTGCCAAGTATGATGTAGCATGTACCTCCAGCGGAGTTGATCGGAAAGGGAAGGCCGGTACTCTGGGGAATACATCAAAAGCAGGTATTTGCCATAGCTTTTCTGCAGATGGCAGATGTATTTCTCTGTTGAAAATACTTTTTACCAATCAGTGTGTTTATGATTGCAAATATTGCATTAATCGCAGCTCCAATGATGTTGCCCGTACCGCATTTACTCCGGAGGAAGTGTGCCAGCTGACCATACAGTTTTACCGGAGGAATTATATTGAGGGATTGTTTTTAAGTTCCGGTATTTTACACAGCGCGGATTATACCATGGATCTAATTTATCAGACACTAAAAAAACTGAGAGAGGAATACCTTTTTCACGGTTATATCCATGTAAAGGCGATACCGGGTGCAGACCCGGTTTTGATTGAAAAGACAGGATTTCTTGCGGATCGTATGAGCATTAATCTGGAATTGCCTACAGCAGATGGACTTAAAAAATTGGCACCAGGCAAAAGCAGAAATAAAATTCTGACACCAATGAAGCAGATTCAGAAAGGTATTACAGCCAATCGGTTTGAATTGATGGAGTATAAAAAGGCGCCGGCTTTTGTACCTGCTGGTCAGAGCACGCAGATGATAGTTGGAGCAACTCCGGAGAATGACTTTCAGATGATGATGGTTGCTGAAGCTTTGTATCAGAAATATGATTTGAAACGGGTATTTTATTCCGCCTTTGTTCCGGTGAACCACGACAGCAGCCTTCCCTCACTTCCGGGTGGACCTCCTCTTTTGCGGGAGCACAGACTCTATCAGGCAGACTGGCTTATGCGGTTTTATGGTTTTCAGGCAGGAGAACTGTTGTCTGAAGAACGTCCTAACTTTAATGTTCTTTTGGACCCCAAGTGTGACTGGGCGCTGCGCCATCTGGAGTTATTTCCGGTGGAGATAAACAGAGCGGATTATTATACACTTTTAAGAGTTCCGGGAATGGGAGTGAAATCAGCACAGCGGATCATTGCAGCCAGAAGGAATGGAGCACTTGATTTTGATGCATTAAAAAAGATCGGAGTGGTATTGAAACGCGCGATGTATTTCATTACCTGCTCCGGAAGAATGATGTATCCCACAAAACTGGACGAAGATTATATCTCCAGCCATTTAATTGGGGACGAAAGGAGAAAAGTCTTGGATATTACTTCTATAGGCAGTTATCGCCAGCTTTCTCTTTTTGACGACGTGAATTCTCCGGTGCTTACCGGGATAGGAGGGGCTTAATTGATGAAAACTGTCTATTTATGCGAGAACAGTGTAGAGGGGATACTAAGCGGAGTATATACTGCATGGACCAGCAAAAAGGGACATAATAATGTAAAACTGCAGGTTGCGGAAGAAGAGGGTACCATGGAACTGTTCTGTCAATATGAAGAGGTTCCTGTCAGTTTAGAGAATGCACAAAAAGTAGTACAGGCAATTAAAAAAAAAATATCAGGAGAGGCGTATACGGCCGTTTATAAAGCAGCTCTCAGCATAGATTCGGATCGGGCGGACAAGATTTACCGATATCTTGTTTATGGATTTCATATAGGTTCTCCCGTTGTCTCCATGCTACAGCTCCCGGCGGTTTATGACATATTTCAAATATGCCGTTTTATCGACAATGAAACTCATCTTCTTACAGGATTTGTGCGTTTTAGTGAGATGGAAGGCGGTCTTTTAGTTGGCCGGATAGGACCCAAAAATGATGTATTGGTGCTTTTAGCCCCTCATTTTGCAGATCGAATGTCGAACGAAAATTGGGTACTATATGATGAAAAAAGGAAAAAGGCGGTCCTTCATCCTGCAAACCACAGGTGGTTTTTGGCGGATCTTAGTTCTTCAGAGTGGGAAACGAAGTTAAAGAAGGGTTTTGCAGAAGATGAATATGAAGCGCTGTTTAAGTGTTTCCGAAAAAGTATAACAATTAAGGAACGAAAAAATCCAATATGCCAGCAAAATCATATGCCTCTTCGCTACCGCCCTTATATGCCGGAATTTTCCGATGGATTAAAAGATACTTAAGAGGTGCCGTATCTGTGTCGGCCAATGGTTGTGAACAAAGGTCTTGCCTTTTTCTTCTTTTTCGGTTATGATGAAATCAGGTTCCGTATCAGGAGCGTTCATGTGCATTTCTGCACGAATTTCCATGAAAGAAGAATTATAAAACTGAATAAGGAAAGGATGAGATAACTTTGTACAGCAAAGTTCATAGTGTTGGCATTACAGGTGTGGAGGGAGTGCCTATATTGGTGGAAGCAGATGTCAGTGACGGTTTGCCGGGGTTTTCCATGGTTGGATATCTATCTTCCCAGGTAAAGGAGGCGCAGGACAGAGTGCGTACGGCATTGAAGAATTCCGGTTTTAGAATTCCTGCAAGAAAGGTCACAATTAATCTTTCCCCTGCAGATATTCGTAAGCAAGGAACTGCATTTGATCTGCCGATTGCAATTGCCATGCTGGCGGCCTCCGGTCTGGTAAATGCCTCTTTTTTGGAGAATTGCGTGATTTCCGGAGAACTGGGGCTTGATGGAAAGATCAAACCGGTACATGGAGCATTGTCTATTACTGCGGCTGCAAAGAAGGACGGAAAATCGGTTTGTTTCCTTCCGCAGGAAAATATCAGAGAAGGCTTAATAATAGAAGGAATACAAATTATAGGAGTGGACCATCTGAAAAAATTAACAGATGTTCTCAATTCTCCGGAACTTCCGAAACAAATTGCGTACCGGGAAGTTCAAATGCTTCAGCAATCAGAATCATATGATGTCGATTTTTCTGAAATTGGAGGTCAGCCGTTGCTGAGGCGGGCCACAGAGGTTGCTGTGGCGGGGATGCATAACATTCTTTATATCGGTCCGGCAGGAACAGGAAAATCAATGGTGGCCAGGCGGATTCCTACGATTATGCCATCGTTGTCGTTGGAAGAGACCATAGATATTTCTAAGATTTACAGCGTCGGCGGTCTTCTTACCCCGGAGGTCCCTTTGATGACCAGAAGGCCGTTTCGAAGTCCTCATCATACAATCAGCCCCCAGGCTCTTGCCGGTGGCGGGCGGATACCCAAACCAGGAGAAATCTCCCTGGCTTCCGGAGGCGTTCTGTTTCTGGATGAATTCCCTGAATTTCAAAAAAGTACCATAGAGATATTAAGGCAGCCTCTGGAAGAAGGAAAGATTACTATTTCCAGAATTTCCGGTGCCTATGATTTTCCTGCAAATTTCATGCTCGTAGCTGCAATGAACCCGTGTTCCTGTGGATTTTATCCCGACCGGAGCAGGTGCAGATGTTCCGAACAGCAGGTGTATAAGTACTTAAGCAGAATCTCAAAACCCCTTTTAGACCGGATTGATATATGTACAGAATCCAGAACTGTCACCTACGAAGAACTGGAGCAAAAGGCCGGAGGGGAATCTTCTGCTTCGATTCGCAGGCGGATCGAAGCGGCCAGACAAATTCAGGCGGAACGATATCATGGAAGGAAAATCTATTTTAACAGTTCCATGAAAAAGACAGAGATTGAACAGTTTTGTAAATTGGGGGAAACAGAACGTGTCTTTTTAAGAAAAATCTATGAAACACAGAGACTTAGTGCAAGAAGTTACGAGAAATTGCTTAAAGTATCCAGAACCATTGCTGATTTGGAGGGTTCTGAAAAAATCAGAAAAACCCATCTGGCAGAGGCTGCCGGTCTGCGCAGTCTGGAAGGAAAATACTGGGGAGGAATTTATGGACAATCATGAAGAAAAAGAATATTTGTATTGGCTTTGTCATGTTTCTGTTCTGGGAGCAGTAAGCATTAGAAAACTGCATGAGTATACGGGAAGTTACAAGAAGATATATAATATAGAAGGAAAAGAATTACAGCAGCTTGGACTTTTAAAACAATCCCAGATTACTGCGTTTGAGGAAAGCAAATTAAAAAGAGATGTTTACAGGCGGGAACTGGAAGAATTAGAGCATCAAGGCATCCGTTTTATTACGTCTGGTGAGTCCGGATATCCCAAGCGTCTTCTGGAAATTTACGGATATCCTGCGGGAATATTTTTCAAAGGAAGGCTTCCGGAGGAAGAACGTCCGTCAGCGGCTGTTATTGGGGCAAGAAACTGTACCAATTATGGGAGGCAGATGGCAACCTATCTGGCAAGAGAACTTTCTCAAGCAGGCGTTCAGATCATCAGTGGGCTTGCCAGCGGAATTGATGGTGCCGGACATAAAGGGGCTTTGGAAGCGGGTGGAGATACCTATGGAATATTGGGCTGTGGGATCAATATTTGTTATCCCAGGGAGAATTATGGTTTATTTGAACAGATGCAGGGAAAAGGAGGAGTTATTACGGAATTCGTGCCCGACGAAGCACCGAAGCCTCGCAATTTTCCCATGAGAAACCGGATCATCAGCGGTTTATCGGATGTAATTCTTGTAATTGAAGCGCGAGAAAAAAGCGGTTCTCTGATTACAGCCAATCTTGGACTTGAGCAGGGAAAAGAGATTTTTGCCCTTCCTGGAAGAGTCACGGACCCTTTAAGCACCGGTTGCAACCAGCTTATTTCTGATGGTGCGGCAGTGATTTTAGATCCAGATTCCGTGCTGGAGTATTTTAAATTACAACATGGTAAAATATTAAGAGTTCATGAAAAAAATAAGAACGGGCTTGCCAAAAAAGAAAAAATGGTGTATAGTTGCCTAGATTTACAACCAAAGAATTTAGAAGAGATTGTATCTATAAGCGGATTGTCTGTCAGTGAATGTATGAGTGCACTTTTAGAATTGGAATTTAAAGGTCTCATTTTGCAGACATCCCATCAATATTATGGTAAGAAACTATAGGCGAGGAGTTTGGTATGGCGAACTGTTTAGTAATTGTAGAGTCACCGGCAAAGGTAAAGACGATAAAAAAGTTTTTGGGGACGAACTATGAAGTAGATGCCTCTAACGGTCATGTAAGGGATCTTCCTAAGAGCCAGATGGGGATCGATGTAGAGAATGATTTTGAACCTAAATATATAACGATCAGGGGAAAGGGGGATATTCTTGCCAAACTTAGAAAAGAAGTAAAAAAGGCAGACAAAATTTACCTTGCAACGGACCCTGACCGCGAAGGAGAAGCTATTTCCTGGCATCTTATGAAGGCTCTGAAGCTGGATGAATTAAAAGAAAAACAGGTATTTCGGATCAGTTTTAATGAGATTACAAAGAATGCTGTAAAAACTTCTTTAAAGACTCCAAGAGCGATTGATATGAATCTTGTGGATGCCCAGCAGGCAAGAAGAGTTCTGGACCGCATGGTTGGATATATGATCAGTCCTCTGCTTTGGGCAAAAGTCAAGAGAGGTCTGAGTGCAGGTCGTGTTCAGTCTGTGGCGCTGAGGCTTATTTGCGACAGGGAAGAAGAAATAAATGCTTTTATACCGGAAGAATACTGGAATCTGGAGGCTGATTTAAAGCAGGAAGGAAGCAAAAAGATTCTTAAGGCAAAATTTTATGGTGATAAGAACGGCAAGAGGGCGATTCATGCCAAAGAGGAGCTGGATCAGATTCTCAGCGGTCTTGAGAATCAAACCTATCAGGTAGAGGAGGTAAAAAATGGAGAAAGAGTAAAAAAAGCTCCCATCCCATTTACAACCAGTACTCTTCAGCAGGAAGCCTCCAAAGTACTTAACTATTCCACCCAGAAAACCATGCGTCTGGCCCAGCAGCTTTATGAAGGTGTGGAGATTACGGGACATGGAACAGTAGGTCTTATTACTTATCTGCGTACAGATTCTACCAGGATCGCAGAAGAAGCAGATACAGCAGCAAGAGAATATATTGAAAAACAATATGGCAGTCAATATGTGGCAAAGGGCGAGCAAAACAAAAAAAGCAATGTAAAGATTCAGGATGCCCACGAGGCAATCCGTCCTACTGATATTACCTTAACACCGGTAAAGGTAAAAGAATCTTTGCAGAGAGATTTATTCAGACTCTACCAGCTGATCTGGAAGCGGTTTACCGCCAGCCGTATGCAGCCGGCAGTCTATCAAACCACCTCTGTGAAAGTTAGGGCCGGTGAATATACATTTTCTCTTTCTGCATCAAAACTGTCATTTGATGGCTTTATGTCTGTTTATGTGCAGGATGATGAAAAGGAAGAAGCAAACGTTTTATTGGGAAATTTGGAAAAAGGAAGCGTATTGAAACTGGAGAAGCTTGAAAGCAGCCAGCATTTCACTCAGCCTCCGCCCCATTTTACGGAAGCATCCTTGGTAAAGGGAATGGAAGAACAGGGCATTGGACGCCCCAGTACTTACGCTCCTACGATTACCACCATCATTGCCAGGCGGTACGTAGCTAAGGAAAATAAAAATCTCTATGTAACAGAACTTGGAGAAGTTGTCAACCGAATGATGAAAAAAAGCTTTCCAAGCATAGTAGATATTACCTTTACCGCGAATTTGGAATATCTTCTCGATAAAGTAGGTGACGGCTCAGTCCAGTGGAAGACTGTGGTAAAGAACTTTTACCCGGATTTAAAAGATGCGGTCGATAAGGCGCTTGTGGAGTTGGAATCCGTAACCATCGCCGATGAAGTGACGGAAGAAATCTGTGAGCTTTGCGGCAGAAACATGGTTATAAAGTATGGCCCTCATGGCAAATTCCTGGCTTGCCCGGGATTTCCTGATTGTAAAAACACCAAACCATATTTGGAGAAGATCGGAGTGCCTTGTCCAAAGTGCGGAAAAGAAGTTGTCATAAAGAAAACCAAAAAAGGCAGAATTTATTACGGCTGTGAAGACAATCCGGAATGTGACTTTATGTCATGGCAAAAGCCATCTACCCAGAAGTGTCCGAAATGTGGTTCTTATATGATTGAAAAAGGAAACAAATTGCTTTGCTCAAATGAACAGTGCGGATACAGTGCAGATAAGTAGGAAAAAAGAATAATTATTAAGAAAATCGAAAATCTTCAAAAAACTATTGTTATTTGAAAATAATAATGTTAATATTTATATATTAAAGATTTATTTTGGATTTTCAAACAAATTCATAAGGAGGTTTTCGGCTATGAGCGTACAGTTGTTGGACAAAACTAGAAAAATTAATAAATTATTGCATAACAATAATTCGCATAAGGTAGTGTTTAACGATATCTGTGAAGTGCTGACCGAGATCCTGAATTCCAATATTCTTGTGATCAGCAAGAAGGGAAAGGTGCTTGGTGTAGGCCTGACACCTGATATTGACGAAATTCAGGAGTTGATCGCAGATCAGGTTGGTGGATATGTAGATATAATGCTGAATGAGCGGCTGCTTAGTATTTTATCAACTAAAGAAAATGTCAATCTGGAGACCCTGGGCTTTACCGGTGATGATATCAGAAGATACCAGGCAATTATTACGCCGATTGATATTGCAGGAGAAAGGCTTGGTACTTTGTTTATTTACAAGTCAGATTCCCAGTATGATATTGATGATATTATCTTAAGCGAGTATGGAACCACGGTTGTTGGACTTGAGATGATGCGTTCTGTGAATGAAGAGAATGCAGAAGAGACCAGAAAAGTGCAGATCGTTAAATCTGCCATCAGCACCCTGTCATTTTCTGAATTGGAAGCAATTACCCATATATTTGAAGAACTGGACGGCAATGAAGGGATTCTGGTGGCAAGTAAGATTGCAGACCGTGTAGGGATTACCCGTTCTGTAATTGTCAATGCTCTCCGCAAATTTGAAAGTGCAGGAGTAATCGAATCCAGATCTTCCGGTATGAAGGGTACTTACATCAAAGTTTTAAATGATGTGGTATTTGATGAGCTAAAAGCAATTAAGGCCGGAACAGTTAAGAGCATTCCGGAACGCAGGGATATTAAGGATATTTAAAATTTAAATTATAATTTAAAGGAGCAGGTAAACATCTGCTCCTTTTTCATCAAAATTCTGGAAAGTATGCGTTTTTCAAAGGTTAAATACAAAAAAATACTTGCATCGTGTAGAAAATTATGCTATACTAGCTAGGCTTATTAAAAAACACGTTTGCGGATTTCTGAGGAAGGTGCCAATATCGGTCTCCCGGGAAGCATGAGAAGCAGACGGAAGTAAAAACCAATGGAGGTAATAACATGAGTGTTATTTCAATGAAGCAGCTTTTGGAAGCTGGCGTACATTTTGGTCACCAGACCAGAAGATGGAACCCTAAGATGGCTACCTATATTTACACAGAGAGAAATGGTATTTACATCATTGACTTACAGAAATCTGTTGTAAAGGTAGACGAAGCTTATAAAGCAATTTCTGACATTGCTGCAGACGGCGGAAAAATTCTTTTTGTAGGTACAAAGAAGCAGGCTCAGGATGCGATTAAATCGGAAGCAGAGCGCTGCGGTATGTATTTTGTAAATGAAAGATGGCTCGGCGGTATGCTGACAAACTTCAAGACAATTCAGTCCAGAGTTGCCAGATTAAAACAGATTGAAGCTATGTCTCAGGACGGTACATTTGATGTGCTTCCTAAGAAAGAAGTTATCGCTCTTAAGAAAGAGTGGGAGAAATTAGAGAAAAACTTAGGCGGAATTAAAGAAATGAAAAAGATTCCGGATGCAATTTTTGTTGTTGATCCTAAGAAGGAAAGAATCTGCGTTCAGGAAGCTCATACTCTGGGTATTCCGTTAATCGGTATTGCTGATACAAACTGTGATCCTGAGGAACTTGATTATGTGATCCCAGGTAACGATGATGCGATCAGAGCCGTTAAGTTGATTGTATCCAAGATGGCAGACGCAGTAATCGAAGCAAACCAGGGCGAAGCAGTAGCTGAGGAAGCAGAAGCAGCTCAGGAAACAGAAGAGACTGTAGAAGCTTAATAATTCAGGCGATTGAATGCTTCGACCTGCTTTGATAAGCGGGTTGAGGCATTCTTTTTTACTGGGAAAAAGTTCCTGTGATATGACAGAATATAAACCGTGAAATGATATAGATGGAGGGAAAATAAATGGCGGCAGTAACAGCTGGAATGGTAAAAGAATTAAGGGAAATGACCGGTGCAGGTATGATGGATTGCAAAAAAGCTCTTGCACAGACAGATGGTGATATGGACAAGGCAGTAGAGTTTTTAAGAGAAAAAGGACTTGCAGCCGCATCCAAAAAGGCAGGAAGAATTGCAGCAGAAGGAATCGTTGCTACAATTATTAGTGAAGATGGTAAAACCGGAGCAATTGTTGAAGTAAACAGTGAAACTGATTTCGTTGCAAAGAATGCTCAGTTCCAGGCATACGTGGCAGATGTAGCTTCCCAGGTACTTGCTTCTAAATCAGAAGATATGGATGCATTCCTTGCTGAAAAGTGGGCAAAGGATGACTCCTTAACAGTTGCACAGGTATTATCCAGCCAGATTTCTGTAATCGGTGAGAATATGAGCATCAGAAGATTTGAGAAAATTGCTGCAGATGGTGTTGTTGTTGATTATATTCATGGCGGCGGAAGAATTGGTGTTCTTATTGAAGCAAGTGCAGAAGTGGTAAACGATACTGTAAAAGAAGCGTTAAAGAATGTGGCAATGCAGATTGCGGCTTTAGCACCGAAGTATGTTAAGAGAGATGAGATCCCACAGGAGTTCATTGATCATGAAACTGAAATTTTAAAGACTCAGGCTAAGAATGAAAATCCAGATAAGCCAGACAACATTGTTGAAAAGATGATCGTTGGTCGTTTAAACAAAGAATTAAAAGAATTCTGTCTGGTGGATCAGGCATATGTAAAAGACGGCGATTTAACAGTTGGCAAATATTTGGAGCAGGTCTCCAAAGAAGTTGGCGGCAAGGTAGAAGTGAAGAAGTTTGTACGGTTTGAAACTGGTGAGGGTCTTGAAAAGAAGGAAGAGAACTTTGCAGACGAAGTAGCAAGACAGATGCAGTAGTCTTAACAGGATTCTGGGGGGAATCCCATGGGTATCCATGGGATTTTTCTATTAAACTAGTGTCCGTTCACCAGTAACAAATGTTTCCATATTGTACGGACATCACAATACCAAAGGAGTTGACGAAAGTGGCTAAGTATATAATTAAGCGAATCGCTATGGCGGTTATAACAATTTTCGCTGTTGCAACGGTTACGTTCTTTGTCATGAACATGGTGCCAGGAGGTCCTTTCATGTCAGAAAAAGCGATCAGCCCACAGGCACAAGCCGCATTGAATGAAAAGTACGGACTGGATAAACCGTTGGGAGAACAGTATGTAACTTACATGAAGGATTTGCTTCATGGAGATTTGGGATTAAGCGTAAAGCAGCGCGGACGTACAGTTAATATGATTATTGGAGCTAAATTTCCGGTTTCTGCAAGAATTGGCGGAATTGCAATTTTGACAGCTGTCTGTATCGGTGTTCCTTTAGGAAGTATCGCAGCTTTTAAAAGAGGAACTGTTATTGATAATATTATTATCGTATTCAGCACATGTGGAATTGCGGTGCCAAGTTTTGTGGTTTGTACCATCCTGATGTATGTCTTGAGTTTAAAACTGGGGCTGCTGCCTACGTATGGTCTGGCTTCATGGAAAAACTACATTATGCCTGTTATGGCACTTTCCCTATATCCTTCTTCCTATATTGCACGTTTGATGCGTTCATCCATGCTTGACGTTATGGGACAGGATTATATGAGGACTGCCCGTGCAAAAGGCCTTTCTCAGATGGTGAGTATTTTTAAGCATGCACTTCGTAATGCGATTCTTCCGGTAGTTACATACTTGGGACCGCTTTTGGCCTACACTGTAACAGGAAGCTTTATCGTTGAAAAAATATTTACAATTCCTGGATTAGGGTCAGAATTTATTGGATCAATTACAGGCCGTGATTATCCTCTTATAATGGGTACCACTATTTTCCTTGCTACTTTGATGGTTATCATGAATGTGCTGGTCGACGTTGCGTACAAGTTTATTGACCCGCGTATTAATCTGAAATAAGAGAAAGGAGAAAGAGGATGCCAAAGAATAAATTATCATTACAGGTTAATGTGGAAGACTTTCTCCCGGCAAGTGATGCCGAAAAAGAAAGCTTAACTGTCATGCGGCAAAGCGTCGGATTCTGGAAGGATGGAATCAGACGTCTTAAAAGGAACAAGATTGCTATGGTCAGCATCGTTGTAATCCTTTTGGTTTTTGTTTTTTCGTTTATTGTACCTCAGGTATATCCATATAGCTATGAACAGCAGATCAGAGGAAGTGAAAATCTTGCTCCTATGCAGTATTCTGAAAAAGAGCTGCAGGCCATAGAGGCAGGAGAGAGCGTGTTCCCTCATGTGCTCGGAACCGATAACTTAGGCCGTGATTATGCAGTCCGGGTTATGATGGGAAGCCGTGTGTCACTTATCGTAGGTTTGGTTGCTTCGGCCATCATTCTTATCATTGGTTCCATTTACGGCTCTGTCGCCGGATTCTTCGGCGGGTGGCTCGATATGATCATGATGCGTATTGTTGATATGATCTATACGGTACCCGATATTCTGATTATCGTATTGCTGTCGGTTGCCTTTGATCAACCGTTGAAAGCATTGGCCCAAAAACCCGGGTTTGAGTGGATTCAGGTGATCGGTGTAAACTTAATCAGTATTTTCGTCGTTTTCGCACTGCTTTATTGGGTAGGTATGGCGCGTATCGTTCGAAGCCAGATCCTTATTTTAAAAGAGCAGGAATATGTTACTGCGGCAAGAGCTCTTGGAGCCTCCAGCGGACATATTATTAAGAAGCATCTGCTTACAAACTGTATCGGTACGTTGATCGTAACAACAACATTACAGATCCCTTCTTCTATTTTTACCGAAAGCTTTTTAAGCTTCCTTGGCCTTGGTGTTGCGGCACCTATGCCTTCCCTGGGAAGTCTTGCAAGTGCTGCGTTAAATGGTCTCCAGAGTTATCCTCACCGCCTGTTTGCACCTGCTCTTACGATTTCTGTAATTATTCTGAGCTTCAACCTGTTGGGCGATGGTCTTCGTGATGCATTTGACCCGAAACTGAAAGATTAAAGGAGGAGAGAATTAATGAGTGAATATTTAGTTGATATTGAGAATGAACGTCTTTCTTTCTTTACTCCGGCAGGGGAAGTTAAGGCTTTAAATAATGTGTCTCTTCATCTGAAAGAGGGAGAGGTTTTAGGAATTGTTGGTGAATCTGGCTCTGGTAAATCGGTAACAGCGTATAGTCTTATGGGGCTTACCGCTTATCCGGGCCGGTTAATCGGCGGATCTTTAAAGTTTAACGGACATCAGATTGATAAAATGACGGAAAAGGAAATGAGAAAAATCCGTGGAAATGAAGTTTCTATCATTTTCCAGGACCCGATGACCAGCTTAAATCCTGTTTATACCATAGGGAATCAGATATGTGAAGTTATCATGCTTCATACGAATAAAGATAAAAATCAAGCCAATGAGAGGGCAAAGGAACTTCTTACTCTGGTTGGAATCAATGAACCGGAAAAGCGCCTGAAGCAGTATCCTCATGAACTTTCCGGTGGTATGCGCCAGCGTGTGATGATTGCCATTGCTTTGGCTTGTGAGCCAAAACTTTTGATTGCAGATGAACCTACCACAGCTTTGGATGTTACCATTCAGGCACAGATCCTGGAATTGATGATGGAACTGAAAGATAAACTGGGCATGGCAATCATTATGATCACCCATGATTTAGGTGTGGTTGCTAATATGTGTGACCGGATTGCGGTTATGTATGCAGGCAAAGTTATTGAATACGGCGATACGGATGATATTTTCTATAATCCAAGCCACGAATATACCAAAGGCCTGCTTCGGAGCATCCCGAAACTTACGGAAAAAGAACACAGCAAACTGGTGCCTATCGAAGGCAGCCCTGTGGATATGTTAAATCCGCCGGCAGGTTGTCCTTTTGCACCCAGATGCAGAGCCTGTATGAAAATATGCCTGCGAGAAATGCCGCCGTATACTGATGTATCGGAGATTCATTACAGTGCTTGCTGGCTGCTTCAAAAGAAAGAGTTTGAAAAACAACAGGCACAGAAGGGAGATGCATGATGGACAATAAATATCTTGTAGAAGTGCAGAATTTACAGCAGTATTTCCCTGTTTCCGGCAGTAAATTATTTGAGAAAAAGGTTGTAAAAGCTGTAGATAACGTATCTTTTGGAATTAAAAAAGGGGAAACGCTGGGTCTGGTAGGAGAATCCGGTTGTGGAAAAACCACCACAGGCCGTACGCTGCTTCGCCTTTATGAACCTACTTCAGGAAAGATTTTTTTTGAAGGAAAAGACATTACAAAAGTAAATATGCTTCCTTATCGTCAGAAGATGCAGATCGTTTTCCAGGATCCTTATGCAAGTCTGGACCCCAGAATGACGGTTGGCGATATCATTGGGGAAGCTATTGATATTCACCGATTGGCTGCCAACAAAAAGGAACGTCAGGAGCAGATCATCTCAGTTCTTTCTACTGTAGGTCTGAACTCAGAGCATGCAAACCGTTATCCTCACGAATTCTCAGGCGGACAGCGTCAGCGTGTCGGCATTGCCCGCGCATTGGCAGTAGACCCTCAGTTTATTGTCTGCGACGAGCCGGTTTCTGCACTGGATGTTTCCATTCAGGCTCAGGTTGTCAATATGTTTGAGCAGCTTCAGGAAGAACGTGGCCTTACCTATTTATTTATTGCACATGATCTTTCTATTGTAAAACACATTTCAAAAAGGATCGGTGTTATGTATCTTGGTAAAATGGTGGAGCTTGCAGACAGCTATGAATTGGCTTTTCATAGTCTCCATCCATATACCAAGAGCCTGATTTCAGCAATTCCCATTGCAGACCCTAAGTTAAGCCGTGAATCCAAACGAATCGTTTTAGAGGGAGATGTGCCAAGCCCTGTAAATCCGCCTTCCGGATGCCGTTTCCGTACACGCTGTCCATATGCAGATGAGCTTTGCGCGGCTCAGGAACCGGAATGGAAAGAGGTTGCCAGCGGCCATTATGCAGCATGCCACCATCTGGACAAAGTGAACTAAAAACTCATTGCTATTTTTCCGTTTTTATGATATGCTAGAACACAAATCAGCGCAGTAGCCGAGTAAAGTGCTACTGCGCTGATAAAAATATATTTATAGGAGGAAAAATTATGAAAAAAGTATCACTTTTATTAGCGGCTGTAATGGCTTCCGGTATGATTCTTTCTGCCTGTGGTGGAAGTAAGACTGCCGATCCATCAACTGGTGCTACCACAGCTGCTGCAA
Organism: uncultured bacterium; assembly: GCA_905215155.1. Lineage (GTDB taxonomy): Bacteria > Bacillota > Clostridia > Lachnospirales > Lachnospiraceae > Lacrimispora > Lacrimispora sinapis. The sequence goes on from CAJMPJ010000034.1 coordinate 14,732, forward strand.
ATGGAGAAACAACAGCTCCTGCAGAAGGGGCAGCTAATGGACTTGATCTTGCAGTTAGGATTGGCCCGGATCCGGAGACAATCGACCCTGCTTTAAATAGTGCAGTTGACGGCGGTAATATGATCGTTCAGGCTTTTGAAACCTTATTGATCGTAGATTCTGAGAATAAAATTGTACCAGGACAAGCGGAATCCTTTGAAGTATCGGAAGATGGTTTGACCTATACCTTTAAACTCCGCAAGAATTTAAAGTGGAGTGATGGTACCCCTTTAACGGCTAATGATTTTGTGTATTCATGGAAGAGACTGGCTGATCCTAATACAGCAGCACCTTATGCAGCCGATATGCTTGGATATGTTAAGGGATATGAAGAGGCAGCAAAAGGGAATATAGACGCTCTCGGAGTTTCTGCACCAGATGACAATACATTTGTTGTTGAATTATCTGTTCCTTGTGTATATTTCTCTAAGCTGGTTACCCATGCATCCATGGTACCGGTTGAAAAGGCAACGATTGATGCGAATGGTGACCAGTGGACATTGAAACCGGAAACATATGTTTCCAACGGTCCGTTAAAGATGATTGAGTGGGTACCAGGCTCTCATATTACATTTGCTAAGAACGAAAACTACTGGAATGCAGATAAAGTTACATTGAATACATTGAAGTTTGTATTAATGGAAGATACCAATGCAGCTTACAGTGCTTACCAGACTGGTGAAGTTTCTATGATTAAAGAGCCTCCGACAGAAGAAGTTCCAAGTCTGAAAGGAACCGAAGATTTTCATGTAGAGCCAATCATGGGTACTTACTATTTAGACTTCCAGAATCAAAAAGAACCATTTAATAATCCTGATGTTCGTAAGGCATTAAGCCTTGTAATTGACCGTGATTATGTAGCGAATACAGTTATGCAGGGTACTTATACTCCAGCAACCAATTTTGTTGGACCTGGTGTCTCAGATGCTGAGCCAGGAACCTTTTTCCAGGATGTTACTAAGGAAAGAAACGGTAAGAATTACTTTGACCCTGACAATTATGAAGCAGATGTTGCAAAAGCAAAAGAGCTTCTTGCAAAAGCAGGATATCCCAACGGAGAAGGTTTCCCAACCATTGAATATATGATTAACGATGCAGGTTACCATAAACCGGTTGCTGAATATTTACAGAACTGCTGGAAAGAGAAACTTGGTATTAATGTTGACATAAAAGTTGTTGAGTGGGCTACCTTTACCCCAACCCGCCGTGCAGGAGATTATCAGGCTGCTCGTGATGGCTGGGTGTATGATTATGATGATCCCTCCAATATGTTAAATTTAATGATGTCAACAAGCGGTAATAACAACGCAAAATACAGCAACCCAGAACTTGATAAGCTGCTTAACGAGGCAAACTCAACTGCAGATGTAGCTGAGCATTATGAAAAACTTCATGAAGCAGAGAATATGATCCTTGAAGATGCTGCCATTGCGCCAATTGCATATTACAATGACTTCTGGCTGCAGGATCCAAAGTTAAAAGGAACATGGCATTCTCCATATGGATATTGGTTCTTCCAGTATGCTACGATGGAATAATAGATAAATCTTGATGGAAACACCCGGGATGTAGTTCCCGGGTGTTTTTGTGTCCCTCTATAAACTCCTCACTTCATTATTCCGGGATATAATTCTATAATCTTCCTCTATAACAAACGTAGGTTTACAAGGGATAATTAAAATAGTAAAGGTGACTGAAACATAAGAATCTTTTAGCACATACAGCTTTGAACTGTAATGGACATATAGTATTTGCAGAAAATTTGTTACTAAAAATTATAAGAATATAGTGAAAGAAGTTTAAGGCAGTATAAATAATATTAAATCAATCGAATTAAGAGAGAAATGACATTTATTTTACATGTAAAACTATTTTCTTCAGAAACACAAGTTCAGTTTAAATAACGTTGATATTTATATTTACTTGTGATATGCTAAAAAAATCAATCAACGAAGTGGTTAAGTAACGTTTGACTTTGGTGATGAAATTATTTTAATGGAGGAGACAGTATGAAAAAGAAGTTGCTTGTATTAGCAGCCGTTATGGCATTTAGTTCTATTCTTGCTGCGTGCGGCGGGAGCAAGAAGTCAGAGCCATCCGCAGAGACGAAAACAACGGTTGCGGAAGACGGAAAAGCTCAATCTTCAAAAGGTGGAGCGGCAGGTCTCGATCTTGCGGTACAGGTGGGCCCAGATCCAGAAACCATTGATCCTGCTTTAAATAGTGCAGCCGATGCTGCGAACATTATAATGCATGCATTTGAAACCTTACTGATCGTTGACCAGAATAATAAGATCGTTCCTGGACAGGCAGAATCTTATGATGTATCTGAAGACGGGCTTACGTACACATTCCATTTGCGTGATGGATTAAAGTGGAGTGACTCCTCTCCGTTGACAGCAAACGATTTTGTTTATTCATGGAAAAGGCTTGCAGATCCTAAGGTTGCTGCTCCATATGCAGGAGATATGCTGGCATATGTAAAGGGGTATGAGGAGGCTGCCGCAGGAAACATTGATGCTCTTGGTGTTTCGGCTCCCGACGATAAAACCTTCGTGGTGGAATTATCTTCCCCATGTGTCTATTTTTCCAAGCTTGTAACTCATGCAACCATGGTTCCTGTACAGAAGGCATCGGTAGAGGCCAATGGAGACCAGTGGAGTTTAAAGCCGGAAACCTATATTTCTAACGGTCCGTTAAAGATGATTGAGTGGGTTCCAGGTTCCCATGTAACATTCGCAAAGAATGAGAATTACTGGAATGCAGATAAAGTTACTTTAAATACTCTTAAATTTGTCCTGATGGAAGATTCTAATGCGGCCTATAGTGCTTATCAGACGGGAGAAGTGTCTATGATTAAGGACGTTCCAACCGAAGAGATTCCGGCTCTTAGAGACAAGGAAGAATTTCATGTAGAACCCAATATGGGAATTTCTTATATAGACTTCCAAAATCAGAAAGAACCGTTTACTAATCCGGATGTGCGCAAAGCATTAAGTCTTGCAATTGACCGGGATTATCTGGCAAATACAGTTATGCAGGGGATCGGTGCTCCTGCTGCCAATTTTGTACCGGCTGGTGTTTCAGATGTAGAAGGGGGAACTTATTTTGAGGATATCACCCGGAAGAATAACGGTGGGGATTTCTTTAATATAAAAGACCATGAAGCCGATGTTGCAAAGGCAAAAGAACTTCTTGCAAAGGCTGGATATCCGGAAGGAAAGGGATTCCCGGTAATTGAGTATATGACAAATGATGCAGGTTATAACAAACCAGTGGCAGAATATTTGCAGAGCTGCTGGAAGGAAACTCTTGGTATTAACATGGACATTAAGATCGTTGAATGGGCAACCTTTACACCAACCAGACGTGCAGGAGACTACCAGATTGCACGTGATGCATGGAGTTTGGATTATGATGACCCATCCAATCTTTTGAATCTGTTAAAGTCAACAAGCGGTAATAATAATGCTTTGTATAAAAATCCAAAACTTGATCAGCTGCTTGACGAGGCAAATTCCACAAATGATGTTGTAGAACATTATAAAAAGCTTCATGAGGCAGAAAATATGATTCTTGAAGATGCTGCCATTGCACCTCTTAATTACCGGAATGAATTCTGGCTGCAGGATCCAAAGCTGAAGGGAACATGGTATTCTCCATATGGTTACTGGTTCTTCCAGTATGCTACGATGGAATAAGAATGTTTAACAATAGATACCCGGGAAAAGGTTCCCGGGTATTTTTTCTGCGTTGTCCTCCGTGGACAAGCAGGCAAACTTCCTCTTTCCAACCATCCAAAAGTATGCTATAATCTTTTCAGACAATACAAGAATACAGGAGAGTTAAGGTTATGAATCCAAGACGTGTATTATTAAAGCTCAGTGGTGAGGCTCTTGCGGGCTGCGGGAAGACGGGCTATGAAGAGGCCACTGTTAAGGAAGTTGCACGGCAGGTTAAGATATCCGTTGATGCAGGTGTTGAAGTAGGCATAGTCATTGGCGGAGGAAACTTCTGGAGAGGAAGAACCAGTAACGCCATTGATCGCACAAAAGCAGATCAGATCGGTATGCTGGCTACCATTATGAACTGCATTTATGTTTCGGAAATTTTTCGGAATGCAGGAATGAAAACGGAGATTCTGACTCCTTTCCCGTGCGGTTCCATGACAGAGCTTTTTTCAAAGGACAAAGCCAATGGGTATTTTGCAGAAGGTAAGGTCGTATTTTTTGCCGGTGGTACAGGACATCCTTATTTTTCAACGGATACGGGTATTGCACTGCGTGCCATTGAAATGAATGCAGACTGTATTCTTTTGGCAAAGGCCATTGATGGCGTATATGACAGCGATCCCAAGCTCAATCCTGACGCAGTGAAATACGATGAAATTTCCATTCAGGAAGTGATTGATAAGCAGTTGGGAGTGATTGATTTGACTGCTTCCATCATGTGCATGGAGAACAAGATGCCGCTTGCGGTATTCAGCTTGAACGAAGAGAATGGCATTGCCAATGCAATGCAGGGAAAAATAAACGGTACCATCGTTACCGCATAAAACCAGGAGGACGATATGCAGGAGAGTTTACAGGTTTACGAAGACAAGATGAATAAGACATTAAAAGCACTGGAGAATGATTTGATGACCATTCGGGCTGGACGTGCCAACCCTCATGTATTGGACAAAATCAGAGTGGACTATTATGGAACACCCACACCGCTTCAGCAGGTAGGCAATGTTACAATTCCGGAAGCCCGCATGATAGTGATCCAGCCATGGGAAAAGAGCTTGTTAAAAGCAATTGAAAAGGCCATACTCACCTCTGATCTGGGAATTAATCCTACCAATGACGGGAATGTGATTCGTCTTGTTTTCCCTGAACTGACGGAGGAACGAAGAAAAGAATTGGTTAAGGATGTTAAGAAAAAGGGAGAAGCAGCAAAAGTAGCCATCCGTAATATCCGCCGTGATGCCAATGATACCTTTAAGAAACAGTTGAAAGCAGAGGAAATTTCTGAGGACGAGCAGGCAGCTGCAGAAGATAAGATCCAGAAATTGACAGACAAGATGATCGCCCAGGTAGACAAAGCGATTGAAGAGAAGTCTAAAGATCTTCTTACTGTATAAAATTTTGAACAGGGGGGCAGGCATTTTGCCTGTCCTGTTTTGTGTTTTTTAAGGAGCAGATGAATATGGACGATAAGATACAGAATATGGCCATACCGGAGCATGTTGCAATTATATTGGATGGCAATGGCAGATGGGCCAAAAAAAGAGGACTCCCCAGAAGTTTGGGTCATAAAGAAGGCTGCGTAACCGTTGAGAAGACCGTGGAAGATGCAGCAAGACTGGGGATTAAGTATTTAACGGTTTATGGTTTTTCTACGGAAAACTGGAAGCGGTCTGCGGATGAAGTGGGAGCTCTTATGCAGCTGTTCCGCTATTATATGGTCCGGCTGTTGAAGGTGGCGAAAAACAACAACGTAAGAGTTAAGATGATCGGCGACCGGGAACGGTTTGACCAGGATATTATAGAAGGAATCAATAAACTGGAACGGGAGACAAAGGATAATACGGGTCTGACATTTGTGATTGCAGTCAATTATGGCGGACGAGATGAGATCGTACGTGCAGTCAGGCACATTATGAAGGACTCTAAAGAGGGGAAAGTTTCAGCTGAGGATATGAACCAGGAGGTATTCTCCTCCTATCTGGATACTGCAGAAATTCCTGATCCGGACCTTTTGATACGCACCAGCGGGGAACTGAGGCTTTCTAATTACCTGTTATGGCAGCTTGCTTATACAGAACTTTACGTTACCGATTGCTATTGGCCTGATTTTAATATGGATGAATTGAAAAAGGCGGTTGCGGCATACAATAACAGGGATCGCAGATTTGGGGGAGTGAAGTGATTCGGAGGGAGGTAGCTCGATGTTTACAATCAGACTGATAAGCGGAATTATTCTTTTGCTGATTGCGCTTTTGACGGTAGGAAACGGAGGAACCCTTCTTTTTGTTACTACTATTACAATTTCCATAATCGGTTTGTTTGAGTTGTATCGTGTGATGAAGATACAGGGGAATTTATTGGGGTATTTGGGGTATTTCACTGTTTTTGTTTATTATGGATTATTATGGTTTCACAGAGAGAACTATATGCTTCTCCTGTTCATTGGATTTTTAATGGTCCTTATGAGTGTTTATGTGTTTACGTTTCCCAAGTATCAGCTGGAAGAGGTGTCGGTATCATTTTTTGGTGTGTTTTATGTAGCAGTCATGTTATCATATCTCTATCAGGTAAGGTCCATGACGGATGGAAACTATCTGGTATGGCTGGTATTTTTAAGTTCCTGGGGAAGTGATACCTGTGCGTATTGTGTCGGTATACTTTTTGGAAAACATAAATTGGCTCCGGTCCTAAGTCCCAAGAAGTCCATCGAAGGGGCGATCGGAGGAGTGATTGGAGCAGCTTTGCTGGGATTAATATATGCCACGATTTTCGGTTCCTATTTAACGGAAATGCGCAATCCTCAGTTAGTCTGTTCCCTGTCATGTGCCATAGCAGCTATCATATCCCAGATCGGCGACCTGGCTGCTTCCGCCATCAAACGAAATCATCAGGTGAAAGATTATGGAAAACTGATTCCAGGCCACGGCGGGATATTGGATCGATTCGACAGTATGCTTTTTACTGCTCCGGCCATTTATCTGGCTGTGACATTTTTGCGGTAGAACGCAATTCCTGCCTGGGATTTTGGAAAAGAAAAGGAGTTGGCAGCATAAGATGAAGAAAATAGCAATTTTGGGTTCAACAGGCTCGATAGGGACTCAGACCCTGGAGGTGATTGAAAACCAAAGGGATATAGAGGTAACCGCTTTGGCGGCAGGCAGCAATATCCGACTGCTGGAGGAGCAGATCAGAAAATTCAAACCGAAATTGGCTTGTGTGTGGAAGGCGGAAAAAGCCAGGGAACTGGCAGTATTGGTAAAAGATTTGCCGGTCCGCATCGTTTCCGGAATGGAAGGATTGATTGAAGCAGCGACAGAGGAGTCGGCAGATATCGTAGTAACTGCAGTTGTGGGTATGATAGGAATAAGACCCACCATTGCAGCCATGGAAGCCGGAAAGGATATTGCCTTGGCCAACAAGGAAACGCTGGTTACAGCCGGCCATATTATCATGCCGCTGGCCGAAGAGCGGGGAGTTAAAATTTTGCCGGTAGACAGTGAGCACAGTGCTATATTCCAGTGCTTGAACGGTGAAAATAAAGATACCATACATAAAATTCTTCTGACCGCATCTGGAGGCCCTTTCAGAGGGAAAACCAGAGCAGAGCTTCAGTCGGTACAGGTAGAAGATGCGTTGAAGCATCCCAATTGGTCCATGGGCAGAAAGATCACCATTGATTCTTCTACGATGGTCAATAAGGGGCTTGAAGTGATAGAAGCCAAATGGCTGTTCGGTGTTGAAATGGATCAGGTTGAAGTGGTGGTTCAGCCGAAAAGTGTCATTCATTCCATGGTAGAATTTGAAGATGGTGCAGTCATGGCTCAGTTGGGAACTCCGGATATGAAACTTCCGATTCAGTATGCACTCTATTATCCCGAAAGAAGATTTCTTCCGGGCGGACGTCTGGATTTCTGGACCATTGGGCAGATTGCTTTTGAAAAGCCGGATATGGTCAATTTTCCAGGGCTTTCCCTGGCTTATCGTGCGGGAAATACAGGCGGAACGCTTCCCACGATCTTCAATGCTGCCAATGAACGGGCAGTTGCGAAATTTTTAAATAGAGAAATCTCATATCTTTCCATAACCGATATGATAGAGGGAGCAATGAACGGGCATACTGTAAAGGAGAATCCGACGGTACAAGAAATTCTTGATGCGGAAGCGGAAGCTTATGAATATATAGAAAGCAGGTGGTAGATTGTCTAGTATAATCGTAGCAATTCTGGTATTCGGACTGATTGTTTTAATTCATGAATTAGGTCACTTTTTATTTGCAAAGAAGAACGGAATCACAGTGGTGGAATTTTCCATAGGAATGGGACCAAGACTGCTCCATTTTAAAAAGGGCGGGACCATTTACTCCATTAAGGCGCTGCCTTTGGGTGGTTCCTGTATGATGTTGGGGGAAGATGAAGAAAATGCGGACCAGGGAGCATTTCAGAATAAATCCATCCCGGCCCGTATGTCTGTCATTGCGGCAGGTCCTATCTTTAACTTTATATTAGCGTTTTTCCTTGCTGTTATCCTGGTAGGGATGAGCGGATATGATGTGACATATGTGAAAGAAGTAACAAAGGATTCTCCGGCATATGCTGCCGGAATGCAGGCCGGTGACAAGCTTCTAAAAATTAATGGTGAAAGCGTCTCCATGTACCGGGAATACATCCTTTACAAACTCTTAAAGCCAGAGGAAAAGATGAATCAAGTGGAATTTTTAAGAGTTGATCCTTCCACAGGAGCAAGCAGCGTTCGATCGGTGACCGTTACTCCACAGTATTCAAAGGAAAGCGGGAAGTATTTGATCGGTATTACCATTGCACCTGAGAATGCAAAGGTATCGTCTGTTGGGGAACTGATAAAATATGGTTATAAGGAAATGGAGTATGATGTAAAGCTGACCGTGAAAAGTCTTGGAATGCTTTTTTCCGGGAAAGCCAGTGTCAATGATTTGAGTGGTCCGGTGGGAATTGTAGTTATGATTGATGATTCTGTTAAGGCAGGACTTTCGGTTAGTTTCAAAGCGGCCCTTATGAACGTACTCAGTATGTGTATCCTGCTCAGTGCCAACCTGGGTGTTATGAATTTACTTCCAATTCCGGCTCTTGACGGCGGACGTCTCTTGTTCCTCATCATTGAAGCTATTAGAGGCAAGAAGATGGACCCCAATAAAGAAGGCCTGGTGAATATGATCGGCATGGCAGCCCTTATGGCTCTCATGATTTTTGTAGTATTTAATGATATTAACCGGTTTACGTAGGCGGATATGGAGCCGGAATGGAGGAACGTATGAACCGAGAACATACAAGAGTGATTCGGATCGGTGACCGGATGATCGGTGGTGGAAATCCGGTACTGATCCAATCTATGTGTAATACAAAGACTCAGGATATCTCTGCAACGGTCAGCCAGATTGATTCTCTGACAAAGGCTGGCTGTGATATTATCCGGGTTGCTGTTCCTGATATGGAGGCAGCAAAAGCATTAAAAGAGATAAAGAGACAGATCACCATTCCTTTGGTGGCAGACATTCATTTTGATTACCGTCTGGCCATAGCGGCCATTGAATCAGGAGCAGATAAGATCCGTATCAATCCGGGAAATATCGGATCTGCAGAGCGGGTGCGTGCCGTTGTGGAAAAAGCAAAGGAGTTTGACGTTCCCATCCGTGTGGGAGTCAACAGTGGTTCACTGGAGAAAAATCTTATCGAAAAGTATGGAGGAGTTACGGCGGAGGGCATTGTAGAAAGTGCTCTGGATAAGGTTCGGATGATCGAAGAGCTGGGGTATGAGAATCTTGTCATCAGCATTAAATCCTCTGATGTACTTATGTGTATCAAGGCACATGAACGGATATCCATGCAGACGGATTACCCTCTGCATGTGGGGATTACGGAATCAGGAACTTTGGCGTCAGGAACCGTAAAATCTTCGGTAGGACTTGGCGTTATTCTGCATGAAGGCATCGGAGATACCATTCGCGTATCTTTGACTGGTGACCCGGTGGAGGAAGTGAAAACAGCAAGGCTGATTTTAAAAACTCTGGGCTTGAGAAGGGGCGGGGTAGAAGTAGTCTCCTGTCCAACCTGCGGAAGAACCCGGATTGATTTGATTTCACTGGCGAATCAGGTTGAAGAAATGGTTTCCAAATTTGATCATCTGGATGTCAAAGTGGCTGTTATGGGCTGTGTGGTAAATGGACCAGGGGAAGCAAAGGAAGCGGATCTGGGAATTGCCGGAGGAATCGGAGAGGGCCTTCTTATTAAAAAAGGAGAGATTATCCGAAAGGTTCCGGAAGACCAGCTGCTACAGGCACTGAAGGAAGAACTTATGAACATGTAATAGGTGATAGAATGACAAAAAAATTTTTGGAAGTATTTCCAAATTTACATATTACAGAAGAATTGCGAGAGCTTTTAAATCTGGTGGAGGTGGAGAAAGTCACTTCCACCAGGGATAGAAGCTCTATTCGTATTTATCTTTTAAGCCCAAGGCTGATACATAAACAGAATATCTATGGACTAGAAAAGGGGATTAAAGAACAGCTTTTTCCCTCTAAGCGGCTTACTGTAAAAATTATTGAACGGTTCCGGCTGTCCGAACAGTATACGCCTCAGAAACTTTTAAAGGCATACAGGGACAGCCTGTTAATGGAGCTTAAAAATTACAGCATCATTGAATATAACATGTTCCGAAAAGCTGAGTACCAGTTCCCGGAACGGGATCTTCTTAAGATGACCGTGGAAGATACCATTGTCACCCACGAAAAGGCAGGTGAATTAAAGCGGGTTCTGGAAAAAATCTTTTTTGAACGGTGCGGCCTGCCTTTGGAAGTGCAGTACGAATATGTACCCCCCAAGGTCAATGGACTGGCAAAGCAGAAAGAACTGCAGATGCAGAGGGAGGTGGAGGAAATCGTAAGCCGTACCTCTCTTCGTGTGAGATCATCAAATGGTGAAGAAGAGGCTCCGCCCTCTATGGCAGACACCGGAAATCTGGAATCCATGGCGGCGGACTACGCGGCGGACGTTCCCTTTGTACAGGATAATCAGTCATCAGGGCTGCGTATGGGAGGCAAAAAAGACAACGGAAAAACAGGAGAGTCTGATTCCGGTAAAAAAGAATTTGCCAAAAAGGAATGGAAGGATTACAAAAAGGGCGGAAATTTTTATACAAAACGTTCGGATAATCCGGATGTATTGTATGGCCGTGATTTTGATGGTGAGATTATTGAAATCGAAAATATTGATGGAGAAATCGGAGAAGTAACCATTCGGGGTAAGATTTTAACGGTTGACAGCCGGGAATTAAGAAGCGGAAAAACCATTATGATTTTTGACGTGACAGATTTTACCGATACCATCACCGTAAAGATATTTGCCAAAGAGGAGCAGCTGGATGATTTAAAGGCTGCGGTTGTACAGGGAAGTTTTATACGGATCAAGGGCGTTACCACCATTGATAAATTTGATGGAGAGCTGACTCTTGGGTCTGTGGTAGGAATTAAAAAATCAGAAGATTTTACTGGTAAAAGGATGGACAACAGTCTGGAGAAAAGAGTGGAGCTTCACTGTCATACGAAGATGAGCGATATGGATGGAGTCTCCGAGGTAAAAGATATTGTGAAGAGGGCAAAAAAGTGGGGTATGCCTGCCATTGCCATCACGGATCATGGATGCGTCCAGTCCTTTCCGGATGCCAACCATGCCCTGGATAAGGGAGATAATTTCAAACTTATTTATGGAGTGGAAGGATATCTGGTGGATGATTTAAAGCAATTGGTAGAGAATTCAAGAAACCAGAAACTATCGGATACCTATGTGGTCTTCGATATTGAGACCACCGGCTTTAGCTCTTCTAAAAACCGGATTATAGAAATAGGTGCAGTAAAAATACAGGACGGGGCAGTGATCGACCGGTACAGTACATTTGTAAACCCGGATGTGCCCATTCCCTTTGAGATCGAGAAGCTGACCGGAATCAATGACAACATGGTTCTTTCCTATCCCGGAATCCGGGAAATCCTTCCTCAGTTTCTGGAGTTCTGTTCGGATGCGGTTTTAGTTGCCCACAATGCATCTTTTGATGTGAGCTTTATTGCCTATAATGCCTCCCAGCTTGGCTTGGAGTTTGATCCTACGGTGATAGATACGGTTGCACTTGCAAGACTTCTGCTTCCCAATTTAAACCGTTATAAGCTTGATACGGTAGCCAAAGCCTTAAATATTTCTTTGGAAAATCACCATAGAGCAGTTGATGATGCAGGCTGTACGGCACTTATCTTTGCTGCGTTTGTAAAGATGATCCGGGACAGGGGAGTGGAGACCTTAGATGAACTCAATCAGCTGAATACCATGTCGGCAAGTATCATTAAGAAGCTTCCCACCTATCATGTTATTATTTTGGCCGCCAATGATGTGGGAAGAGTAAATCTTTACCGGCTGGTGTCCTATTCTCATATTGATTATTACGCCAGAAGGCCGCGAATTCCCAAAAGTATTTTAAATCAGTACCGGGAAGGGCTTATCATTGGTTCCGCCTGTGAAGCAGGAGAACTGTACCAGGCTCTTCTGCGGGGAGTACCGGATGCGGAAATTGCGAAGCTGGTGAATTTTTATGATTATCTGGAAATACAGCCTCTAGGCAACAATGGGTTTATGCTGCGGGATGAAAAGAGTGTGGTCAAGTCGGAACAGGATTTGATTGACATAAATAAAAAAATTGTGTCATTGGGAGAACAGTTTGGAAAGCCGGTCTGTGCCACCTGTGATGTGCATTTCCTGGACCCGGAGGATGAGGTCTACCGGAGAATCATCATGGCTGGACAAGGCTTTAAGGATTCCGATGATCAGGCACCTTTGTATTTGAGAACCACGGAAGAGATGCTGAAGGAATTTGAATATTTAGGTCCCAATAAAGCGGAAGAGGTCGTTATTAAAAACACCAGAAAGATCGCAGATATGTGCGAGAAGATATCTCCTGTAAGGCCGGATAAATGTCCTCCGGTCATTGAAAATTCCGATGAAGACTTAAGACAGATCTGCTATGATAAGGCTCATGCCATATATGGAGAAAATCTTCCCACCATTGTAACAGAGCGTCTGGAAAGGGAGCTGAACTCCATTATATCCAATGGATTTGCGGTTATGTATATCATTGCCCAGAAGCTGGTTTGGAAATCCAATGAGGATGGCTATCTGGTGGGGTCCCGTGGTTCCGTCGGCTCTTCCTTTGTGGCTTACATGGCGGGTATTACAGAGGTTAATTCCTTAAGTCCTCATTATTATTGTAAGTCCTGCCATTATTACGATTTTGATTCGGAAGAGGTGAAAAAGTTTTCCGGTATGGCAGGGTGTGATATGCCGGATAAAATCTGTCCGGTGTGCGGACATCCCCTGGAAAAGGACGGTTTTGATATCCCGTTTGAGACGTTCCTGGGCTTTAAGGGAGATAAGGAACCGGATATTGACTTAAACTTCTCCGGAGAGTATCAGAGCAAGGCGCATGACTACACGGAGGTCATCTTCGGCAAAGGTCAGACGTTCCGCGCCGGAACAATCGGTACGCTGGCGGATAAGACGGCCTTCGGCTATGTGAAAAATTATTTTGAAGAGCATGGAGTGAGAAAACGGAACTGTGAGATCAACCGGATCGTACAGGGCTGTGTTGGTGTGAGACGGACAACCGGGCAGCATCCGGGTGGTATTATTGTCCTTCCTCATGGGGAGGAGATCTATTCCTTTACACCGGTCCAGCGTCCGGCCAATGATATGACGACCATGACCGTAACCACTCATTTTGATTACCACTCCATTGACCATAACCTGCTGAAGCTTGATATTCTGGGGCACGATGATCCGACCATGATCCGTATGCTTCAGGACTTGATTGGCTTTGATCCGGTTAAGGATATCCCTCTGGACAGCAAGGAGGTCATGTCCTTGTTCCAGGATACTTCTGCACTTGGAATCATGCCGGAGGATATTGGGGGCTGCAAATTGGGTGCCCTTGGTGTACCGGAATTCGGTACGGATTTTGCGATGCAGATGTTAATTGATACCCAGCCTAAGTATTTTTCGGATCTGGTGCGCATCGCAGGTCTGGCCCATGGTACGGATGTATGGCTTGGAAATGCCCAGACGCTGATTCAGGAAGGTAAGGCAACCATTCAGACCGCAATCTGTACCCGGGATGATATTATGATATATCTTATCTCTATGGGAATGGAAGAGGGACTGTCCTTTTCCATCATGGAGAGCGTACGAAAAGGAAAAGGGCTAAAAGAAGAATGGGAAAAAGAAATGATCGCTCATGGAGTGCCTGACTGGTATATCTGGTCCTGTAAGAAAATCAAATACATGTTCCCCAAGGCTCATGCCGCAGCTTATGTTATGATGGCATGGCGTATTGCATATTGCAAAGTGTTTTATCCTCTTGCATATTATGCGGCCTTTTTCAGCATCCGGGCAAATGGATTCAGTTATGAATTGATGTGTCAGGGACGAGAAAAGCTGGAGCATTATCTGGCGGATTACCGGAAAAGAATGGATACCCTGTCCAAAAAGGAACTGGATACCCTTCGTGATATGAGGATCGTACAGGAGATGTATGCCAGAGGGTATGACTTTATTCCCATTGACATCTACCGGGCCAAGGCACGGCATTTTCAAATCATTGACGGAAAGCTGATGCCTTCTTTAAGCAGCATTGATGGTTTAGGAGAAAAGGCGGCCGACGCAGTGGTGGATGCGGTCAAAGACGGCCCCTTCTTATCCAGAGAAGATTTTAGAAACCGTACGAAAGTCAGTAAAACGGTATGCGATTTAATGGGAGATTTAGGGCTTCTTGGAGAATTGCCCGAATCCAACCAGCTTTCTCTTTTTGATCTTGGCTAAATTTATATATTTTTCCAGTTATTAATAAAAAATAAAATATTTTGAAAATAAGGTTGACATACGTTGGGATTTATATTATACTACCTAACGTAATCGAGGCGTGGCTCAGTTTGGTAGAGCGCTGCGTTCGGGACGCAGAGGTCGCAAGTTCGAATCTTGTCGCCTCGATTTTGTACGAATTATCATTTGTACTGGCCTATTGGTCAAGCGGTCAAGACGCCGCCCTCTCACGGCGGAAACCCGAGTTCGATTCTCGGATAGGTCATTATTGAAACCTTCAGGATATTGCCTGAAGGTTTTTTGTGCTATTAAATTTTTTGCAGGATTTGTAGATATACGGAAAATAAGTGATAGATATACGGAAAGTGAAATTTATAGTATTTATATAGGAAAATTTGTGCTAAAATAGAAAAGAGAGGCTAAAAAATGCCGAATAGTTGTTGGTTTAAGTGATGATCGTTGAAGCTTTAGGGGGAGAAATGAATAGGATTACTCTTGATGAAATAAATGATAAATTGGACTTTTTTCATAAAATGTATGATGCCGTTCGCCTGATCGATCCGCTCCATAAAAAAGTCATGGATTACCGGAATTCCACTATGGTTCCCTCGGATGAAAAATGTTACTGCTATTGGGGAAACAACAAAATCTGCGATAATTGTATCTCTATCAGGTCGTATAAGGAAGACAGAAGTTTGGTGAAGATGGAAACGAATTCCGATATCGTTCTGCTGGTAACTGCAATCCCGATTACAGCCGCTGGAGGGCCAGCCGTACTGGAGCTGTTTAAAAATGTTACAGATTCTATGTTTATAGGAGAGGGGGATTACAACAAAGGGGAAATGCTTACCCAGTATGTCAGAGAAATTACAGATGCAATCGTGAAAGACCCGCTGACTTCACTTTTTAACCGGAGATATATTGATGAACGCCTTCCGGCTGATATCGTGGAGTCTGTACTTTCTCATACCCCCTTATCTGTCTGCTTTATTGATCTTGATAATTTTAAAGCCATCAACGACTCCTATGGACATGAAGCAGGAGATCTGGCGATTCAGGCCATGGGTGGCATAATCCTTCGGAATATTGGGAATAAGAATGGGTGGGCGGCCAGATATGGGGGAGATGAATTTGTGGTTTGCCTGAATCGTATCAAAGAAGATGAGGCCCGGCTTATTATGGAACAAATTCAAAAAGATGCAGAAACGGTCCCCGTCGGTACGGAAAACCAAAGTATGAAGCTGTCTCTCTCCTTTGGCATCAAAACAATGGATCAGATGCCCATCACTGCAAAAGAGATGATAGGGGAGGCAGACAAAAACATGTACCGGGCAAAGAGACAAAAATTTTAATTTGAAATATGACAGAAGGAGAATAATATAAGAAATAGGCAAATTAGGTCCTGCTGTGAAATTGCTGTTGCTTTTTTAGCCATATCTTATATAATTAAAATATGAAAACATTACGTACTTTAAAAGAGGTTTTTTTATCTTCACTTCCGCTTGTATTTATCATAATTTTTGTTTGTGTCTTTTTGGCACCGATGGAAAAGTCAACAGACTATTTTAAATTGTTTGTAGGCTATGCAAGTGTTGTATTTGGTCAGGCTTTTTTTCTGGTCGGCCTGGATTCCAGTATCCTGCCCATAGGAAAACTTGTAGGAAGCTCCCTGATAAAATTTAATAAAAGCGTATTTATTATCTTGTTCGGAATACTGTTTGGGATACTTGCTACAGTTGCAGAGCCTGCACTTGCAGTGTTGGCCCGTCAGACCCATATGACGATGAATGAGGTCAATGAAACTGTATTTGTCTGGATATTAAGCACTGGGGTAGGTGTATTTGTTGGATTTGCTTTATACCGTGTCATTAAGGATATGAATATCAAGTTTGTTTTTGGGATTCTTTATGCCTTAACATTCTTAATTGTAATGTTTGTTCCGGAGGAGTTTGTTGCGCTTGCTTTTGATGGAAGCGGAGCGACTACCGGTGATATCTCAGTGCCTTTCATTCTTGCATTGGGAATGGGTATATCCGCAACCATGTCAAGGCGTAAGACAAATGATGATATGTTTGGTATTATAGGAATTGCTTCGGTAGGTCCTATCATTGCTGTATTTATCTATGGAATCATCCTGAAGATTATCTATGGGGGAAGCATACCTCCTGCCGGAGTCTATGACCCGGGTGGCTCGGAGCATTTCGTGAACATTGTTCTATCGAATATTACAGGTGTTGCTCTGGCGTTAATTCCGATCATTGCCGTATTTATACCTTTCCAATTTTTCATCATCAAACTGCCGAGAAAGCAGTTTATAAAGACTATGCTTGGTTCGGTAACGGTGTATCTGGGATTGCTTATTTTTTTATCCGGAATTGATTATGGTTTTGCATTTGCGGGAAAGTATATCGGGGAGGTGTTTTTAAGCACTGCCCGACCCGTGTGGTTTAAGTGGCTTCTTCTTCCTCTGGGGTTTGTTCTGGGAGCGGCTATAACCTTGTCAGAGCCGGCTGTAACCGTATTAGGAGAGCAGCTGGAGGAGATAACCAATGGTCATATTCAAAAGATGACCATCCGAATCACTCTGGCTATTGGAATCGGTTTTGCATCTCTTTTTGCAATGCTGAAAATTTTGACGCAGATTAACATTCTCTGGTTTTTAGCACCCCTATATGCCTTATCCCTGATTATGATGATCAAAACATCTTCTCTGTTTGTTGGTCTGGCATTTGATTCAGGAGGAGTAACCGGCGGTGCGCTGACCTCCGCTTTTTTAACGCCTCTTACCCTTGGTGCAGCTCAGGCAGTAGCCCTGACAGCCGGCAGCAAAGCCCAATCGGTGCTTACCAATGGGTTTGGTATCATTGCCTTTATTTCGGTGACTCCGTTGATCGCAGTTCAGGCCCTGGGATTGCTCTATGACCGGAAGCTGAGAAAAGCCCGGGAATTAAATGAAAAATACGAAGAAGAAAAATATGAAGAGTTATCCTTCTATGCAGCACAAATGGCTGAGGAAGACGGCGATTCTCTGGAAGAGATGTCTGAAGAAACAGGAAATAAATTGGAACAGAATATTGACTTAGAGGAGGGTGCCAATGGATAGGATAGAATATTTGTTTATTATTACTGGCAGGAAGCAAAAGGAAGCGTTATTAAAACGCATGTGCAGCATTGATAACAGAATCGTCAACACGATCTACGGAAAGGGAACCGTAAATTCCAATTATCTGTTGGATATGCTGGGTTTGGTTCCTGAAGAAAATAAAGTTATTATGACTTCTGTATTACCAAAAGAGAAAACAGAAGTCATCTTTGAAGTGCTGTTAAATGAATTTGACTTTGGAAAGCCAAACACTGGAATCGCCTTTACGATGCCGATATCAGGAATGTCATTTTAATTATTTATATTTAGGAGGAAAACGAATCAAATGGAATGTTCCGACCAAATCAAGGCCCTTTTTATAGTGGTGAATGCCGGATATACAGATACAATCATGGATATTGTAAGGGCAGAGGGGGCAGGCGGTGCTACGGTAATAAACGCACGAGGAGAGGGTGTCAATCACGAATCCTTTATGGGTATAACGATTGATTCTGAAAAAGAAATTATTCTGACTCTTGTAGACTCAGGCACAGCAAAAAGAATCATGAGTCAAATCAAAGAAAAAGCGGGATGGAAATCCCCTCTTCATGGGGTATGTTTTGTAATGCCTGTTAATAAGGCCATTGGTATTAACACGGCCATCAAGGATTACGAAGAAGGCAAAGATACAGAGACTAAATAAGAATAGGTGAATAATTATAAATACAGGCGTCTTAAAACAATGGGAATGTTGTTTAGAGACGCCTTTTCTTGGTTTTCCTCATAATTTTCATAGTCTCTTGACAATAGTGGCTGCATTCTATATAATAGCCTTATTACAGGTGACAAGACAGTTGACATTACATTTGGTTTACTAGATGCTGTCTTAATGATTCAAGAGGGGAGATCAAATGAACAATAAAAATCCAATACAAAAAATGACGATTGCAGCAGCACTGTCGGCAATCGGCATACTGATACCGATGTTTGCACCCAAATTTATTCTGGAACCGGCTTCGTATACGCTGGCGAGTCATGTCCCCATTTTTATCGCTATGTTTTTATCGCCATATATTGCAATATCGGTGGCTCTTATATCGGCTCTGGGATTTTTATTGGCAGGCATATTTCCCATTGCGGTGGTACTCAGAGCCTTATCCCATATTGTGTTTGTTGTCATTGGTTCTTTTATGCTTAAAAAGAATCCCAAAATACTGAGTACGGGAAAGGGAACTGTGATGTTCAGTTTTTTGATGGCCATCATACATGCTGTCAGCGAGGTGACAGTCGTTACCCTGTTCTATTGGGGCAATCATATGTCCAGTGTATATTACGACAAGGGATATTTGTTTTCTGTTCTTCTTTTAGTAGGCGTAGGAACGGTTATTCACAGCATGATTGATTTTTCCATTGCATATGCAATATGGAAGCCCATTCAAAAAGTAGTTCATTTTCCGGTAAGTGTCAGCCGGAGATAAGCAAAGAAATGATGAAGCTGGAAATAAAAAACAAAGACATCTTTAGACAAACGGAATTGTTTAAAGATGTCTTTTTATCATTCAATTTAAAGTTCCATTTACGTTCGTTCAAAGGACTGTCTGCGTTACTCCAGATTAAGGTGTTTAGACAGAATACGCTCTGTACCAAAGAAGAATACTGCCAGTTCAATGAAACTGTAGACAATTGATCCCAGAAAGGTCACATTCATGATAAACATAATTGCCTGTGAATTTGACATTGACTCAGTCATATTGCTGAATGAGTCGATACTAATACCGAACAGAATCATCATAAGTCCGCTTAAAAAGCTAAGAAGCATAGAGGTCACAATAAAAGCAACGACAGACATCATAATCCGGTGTTTGTTAGCCAGATGGCCGAGAGCCATAGAAAAGTATAAATGGTAAAGCTGTGAAAGGCCGCTGACAATTGCTAAAACAAGCAGTTCCAATGCCAGAAGAGGCCAGAAGGGAATTTCTGATAATCCACGGTTGACAGCCGCCCATAACTGGGGCGAAGTGATGGCATTGATAAATTCTCCTGGTCCTGCGGCGCCGAGTATTAATAACATAATGGAAATTGCGGCAGTCACACCGCTGGCCAGTGATATTACAAATGCGGTAATGCCTTTTGCGGTAATAAGCATCCATGGTTTTACCGGCAGAGTGAACATCAGATATCCTTCGTCAGAAAGAAGTCCTTTATAAAACCGCTGAATAATTACGATCAGGGTCAGTACGCTCAGTGCAACCATTACGCCGAAATAAGCAAAGAGGGAGACTGTCTCGACCAACTGCAGCAGATTCTTACCAAAGCTGAAGTTATTGAGAAACGTATCATAGTAATCGTTGGTCAGAGAACCTACTCCCACGAACATGTTGATAATGGAAACGGCAATGACGGCCAGATAAATCGGACCCAGTGTCCGTACAATGGATTTAAATTCATATTTACAAAGTTTGCGAAACATATTATTTTCCCCCTTTTGTTAGCTGCTGTACGAAAAGATTTCTCGAAAGAGCTGATCTACGGATTTGCCTTCCTGCTCGCGTATGTTGTCTACGGTATCGTGGCGCACAACTTTGCCGTTCTGCAGGAAAATAGCTTCGTCCAACACCCGTTCAATATCGGAAATAAGATGTGTAGACAGCATAACAGTGCCATTTTCATTGTAATTGGTCAGGATCGTATTAAGGATGAAATCCCTGGCTGCCGGGTCCACACCGCCAATTGGTTCATCAAGCAGATAAAGCTGTGCTTTGCGGCTCATAATTAAAGCCAGCTGGACCTTTTCCTTGGTTCCTTTCGACATTGTTTTAAGCCGTTCGTTCTGTCTGATGCTTAAAGCGGAGAACATCTCAAGGGCCTTTTGCCGGTCGAAATCTGAATAAAAGTCAGCAAAAAAATCCGTTAGGTCAGAAGCCTTCATCCAATCTGCAAAATACATACGATCGGGGAGATAAGAAATAATGGCTTTCGTCTCTACCCCCGGTGAATGGCCATCAATCTGTAAGGTACCTGAGGTCGGGTGTAAGAGTCCGCAGAGAAGTTTGATAAAGGTAGTCTTACCGGAGCCATTGGGACCAAGGAGACCGACAATGCGGCCTCTGCCAACGCTTAAATCCATGTGGTCAAGTGCCGGCTTTGCTCCAAAGGTCTTGGTCAGACCCTGCACGTTAATTAGTTCCTGATTCATACTGTTACCTCCTTATTGTCCCAAGCCGCAAGCAGCTCGCGTGTTTGTTCATCTGTGTAGCCAAGTGCATGCATGGAAGCGAAAAATTCGCTCATGCGCTTGCAAGCTAAATCTTTACGAACACTTTGTATCAAGGACAGATCCTCTGTAACGATCCTGCCTGCGGTACGGCGCGTTTCAACCAGGCCTCTGTTCTCCAATTCGGCAAGTGCACGCTGCATGGTATTGGGGTTGACACCCGCTTCGCCGGCAAGTGTGCGAACTGCCGGTATCGCTGCGCCGGACGAATAAATACCGGACACAATAAGCATGGTGAGTTGGTCCACAAGCTGTATCCAGATTGGCCGGTCTTCAGTCAGTTTCCAGTTCATATTGCAGCCTCCTTTTATACTATTGTATTAGTGATTTAATACAATAATACAGTCTCTTATGCTAAATGTCAATAGAAAATAAAAAATGAGGGGCGGGACAACCAGCAGTAACTAAAGGTTGACCGTCAATTGCATTTGTCATATCCTTGTAGTTTGAATATCATACTTTATGTACAGATGATGATTCCTAATTTATAAATATTACAAAATGAACTGGGATAATGGTGAGAAATACGGATTTGATGAATATTCCACCACAGGAGCCAGATATATCAGGCTTTTATAATGGAATTGCAAAGCGGTAAAGAAATGCGAAAAAATAATAATTCATGATACAATTGCTATGTATATGGAGGAAAAAGCCCTTATGACAAGAAATGATTCTGCAATTTTATTCTGGTATGTTCATAAAAGATGGAGATGGAACTTGCAGCTCTGGTACTTGTAAAGTAAAGTTGCTATAACAAAAAAACCTCGCATACACGAGGTTTTTTATAAGCTCCCGGGGGACTCGAACCCCCGACCCACGCATTACGAATGCGTTGCGCTACCAACTGCGCTACGGAAGCAATCCGGTTTTTTGGCACGACAGCCAAACCTTTGATATTATAACAACTAATTTATGAAAAATCAACCCTTTTATGAAAAAAAACTTAAATTACGTTGAGATTGCCAAATCTTCCATAAAAAGATATAATGAAACTAAACGATCTTAAAAAGGTATTATTTCTGAGGAGTATGGGTTTTATGCAAATGATGGAAGACGCGAAGATTAAAAAAAGAGATATGCTTATTCCGGTACTTCTCTGCCTGTTATTTATTACCAGCTGTTTTGCATTTCTGATATACATGACACAGAAAAATGAACGGGAGAAAGTGACTTATTTTTATAGTGCGGCCCAA
The DNA here is from genome assembly GCA_905215155.1 of uncultured bacterium. Taxonomy (GTDB): domain Bacteria; phylum Bacillota; class Clostridia; order Lachnospirales; family Lachnospiraceae; genus Lacrimispora; species Lacrimispora sinapis. Next base: position 36,946 of record CAJMPJ010000034.1, read on the forward strand.
CAGAATCAGTTGACGTTAAAAAGTCGAATGGAAGATGATTTGCGGATTCTGACGGAACTTGCAATGAGTTTCAGCACTGGGAACCTTCAGGATAAAGATTATATTAGAAGTGTTATTAATAAGATAAACAAGGAAAACCAGGGGCTGGAGATCGTTTATAGTGATAAGGCTGACCAGAAAGTTCCGGATGACGTTGATACCTATTATAAAGTTGATGTTACAGATGAAGAGGACAAGTCCGTTGGTATGCTTTATGTAAAGAATTCCAATGAAATCCTTCGTAATATAACTGATACCATGATACTGGCAGGAGAAGGCATTTTTGCCATTTTAGACCGGCAGGGAAAAGTGATTGCTGGTTCCAATAAGGCATTTTATGAAGTATCACGAGAAAACAGGGAACGAAGCCTGGTACTGGATGCAATAAAAAAGAATAAAAAGATTTTTTTTAATATGAAGTCCCGGGGCAGAAAAAGGCAGACCGTGGTCATGATACCTTTGGGATTAAATGACTGGTATGTGCTTAATGTTTTTCCGGAGCCAAATCTTCATAGCAGATATATGGAAATGGCTGTAGGGATCGGGATCATGATTTTGTTGTCCTCCGGTCTGTTTCTTTCTTTTTTCCACCGGCAGGTGAAGATCATTAACAGGAACCAGGAAGCACTTCTGGAGCTGGCGTATCGGGATAGCCTTACCGGAAGCAGGAATTTCTTATCATTCAAACGTGAGATGGAACGTTTGCTGCAAACGGAGGAGATTACCACTTATGCGGTCTGGTATTGCGATATTAAAAAGTTCAAGTTTATCAACGATATTTTAGGATATGAGGAAGGGGACCGGGTGCTGAAATCCCTGTCCAGGCTATTTCGTGATTACGGAGGGTCCAATACCCTGTTCTGCCGGATAGCGGGAGACAATTTTGCTGGTCTTTATAAGTATCAGTCAAGAGAAGAGATGGAAGAATGGTTTTATAAACTGGTTGATCTGTTTCAAAACCGGTATTTGCCGCTGAATCAAAAGATACCCATGGAATTATGCATTGGTGTCCATTGTCTTGAAGAAGAGGATTGGAATTTATCCGTGGACCAGATCGTTGACAAAGCCAACATTGCCCAGATGGATGTAAAGAACCGCCCGGGCAATCAATTTGGGTTTTATAACAAAGAGATTCGTAACCGGGTATTGCTTGAATCTGAACTGGAATCAGAAATAGACTGTGCATTGCGAAACCGGGAATTTAAAATATTCCTTCAGCCTAAAATATCCATTCAGGATGGCAACAGAATTGTTGGCGGAGAGGTCCTGGTCAGATGGGAAAACCCAAGGAAAGGGACCATACCGCCAGGACAGTTCGTCCCTTTGATGGAGCGTGATGGCAAGATCATTTTGCTGGACCGGTATATGTTTGAGATGGCATGCCAATGGCTTCAGAACTATTTGAAATCAGGCGGGAAGCCGATCAATCTTGCGATCAATGTTTCAAAAATCGGCATGCTGAGGGAAGATTTTGTAGACTTTTATGCAAAAATCAAAGAAAAATACCAGATTCCCGATGGACTTTTGGAACTGGAATTTACGGAAACGGTTCTGTTAAACGATGATGTAATGTTTAACAGCCTGGTGACCAGTCTTAAAAGCAAAGGATTTATATGTGCCCTTGATGATTTTGGCTCCGGATATTCTTCTTTAAACCTGTTAAAGAACTTAAAAATTGATGTGTTGAAGCTGGATATTATGTTTTTTAGAAAAAGCAGGGATATTACCAGAGACCGAATCGTCATTTCCAATGTAATAAATATGGCAAAAGAGCTCCGGATCAAGACCATTGCGGAAGGGGTTGAATACGTGGAAACGGTGGACTTTTTAAAGGCATCCGGCTGTGATATGATTCAGGGATATGTATTTGCAAGACCAATGTCCGCAGAGATGTTTGAGAAAACTCTGTCACGAAAGGATGGGGACCAACTGACCCCTGTCGATATAGGGGAAGAGGGGGTGGAAATATGAATTTGGAAAACGTTCGGAAACACATATTTGTCATCGGCCGGGTACAGGGTGTGGGATTCCGGTTTCGGGTCCAATGCCTTGCTTCGGGATATAAACTCACCGGTTGGGTAAGAAATTTAGACGATGGCC
>CAJMPJ010000035.1 GCA_905215155.1 uncultured bacterium
TCAAAGGGTTATACCCTTTTCACAAGCCACCCGTTTTACGGGTGGTCTTGACTGTTCTGATCTTACGGAATCATTCGGTGTTTTTTTAAGCCTGCCCCTTCTAACTCCATACAAACTTTCCATTTCCAGAATCCGTAAGCCTAATTTTGGGGGGAGAACTTCCAACATTACCACGTGGACGAATTTTAGATTCAAGATCAACACTTACACTAGAAAAAGCGCTATCTTTACGACAACGCTTTTATCGAACACAATCATTTATTACTTTTATAATACTTGATAATTGCAGAAGCAATCAAACCTACAGAAATTACAAGAATTATCTCCCAGAATTCGGATTTAAGAATATTCCACCAGGTAGCTTTTGTGGATACTTTCTCTGCCAGCAATATACCAACGATTATTGAGACTGTTGCATAATTACTATCAGTGTAAAATGTCCGGATTGTACGCTCCACCGCCCTTTGTTGAACGGCAGCCTTAGGTATTTGAGTCCATCTAAAACTTATCATCTCTTTTTTGATTGCAAATCATAAATTAATATAACTTCTTTTAACATATATTTTTAACTGCTTCAACCCAAGTGCCAAAATTATACCTGTTGAATGCCAATATTTACACATTTAATGAGCATTTTGCCTCCTTTCTCATTCCCATTTCCGCAAGCAGGGTTTTACATTTCCTTCTCATTTTAGTATAATAAGTACAGTTTATAAAATGACAGGAGAAAGAAACCATGAAGAAGTATGATTATGTGCTTGTAGGAGCCGGCCTTTATTCCGGTGTCTTTGCATATCTGGCCCGCCAGAAAGGAAAAAAATGCCTTGTAGTAGAGAAAAGAAACCATATGGGGGGAAATATTTACTGTGAGGAAATCGAAGGGATTCATGTGCACCGCTACGGCGCCCATATTTTCCACACCAGCAGCAAAGAGGTCTGGAGGTTTGTTAATGAGCTTGCGGAATTCAACCGCTATACCAACAGCCCGGTTGCCAATTTTAAGGGTGAGATGTACAACCTTCCTTTTAATATGAACACCTTCAGCAAGATGTGGAACGTAGCCACTCCCGCGGAGGCGAAAGCAAAGATCGAGGAGCAGAAGAAGGCAGTAACAGGGGAACCTAAGAATCTGGAAGAGCAGGCCATCCGCCTTGTGGGAACAGATATTTACGAAAAGCTGGTGAAAGGCTATACGGAAAAGCAATGGGGCAGAGACTGCAGGGAGCTTCCGGCATTTATCATTAAGCGTCTTCCGGTCCGCTTTACCTATGACAACAATTACTTCAATGATCTGTATCAGGGAATCCCCATCGGCGGTTATAATGTGATCATTGACAAGCTGTTTGAAGGCTGCGACGTGGAGCTGGAAACGGACTATTTAGAGAAACGGGACCATTATGACGGTCTGGCAGAAAAGACCATTTATACCGGTATGATCGACGCTTTTTACGGTTATCAGTTCGGAAAGCTGGAATACCGGAGTCTGGAGTTTGAGACGGAGACCGTGGATACGGATAATTACCAGGGGGTTGCAGTGGTAAATTATACGGACCGGGAGACACCTTTTACCAGAATCATCGAGCACAAGCATTTTGAATTCGGTACCCAGCCGAAGTCGGTCATTACCAGAGAATATCCCAGAGACTGGAGCGAAGGCATGGAACCATATTATCCGGTCAATGATGAAACAAATCAAAAACTATTTCAAAAGTATCGTTCCCTGGCAGCGCAGGAATCCCATATCATCTTTGGGGGACGGTTAGGGGAATACAAGTATTACGATATGGACAAGGTCATTGAATCCGCCATGAAGGCCGCAATGGAAGAATTGAAATGACCCGGCCCGCCAGGCTGTTTACTTTTCCTATGAGATATAGTACAATACAACGGAACTAAAGGTACAAAAAGGTACGGAACGGGAGGATTCTATGAATGTTGTATACGCTTCCAACGATCATTACGCCAGACACTTAGGGGTATCCCTCTATTCCCTTTTGGAGCACAACCGGGAGTCCGGTGAACTCCAGGTCTATATCTTGTCCATGGGGTTATCCGGGCAGACAAGGGAACGGCTTTCGGTCATTGGAAAAACGTTCGGGCGGCAGATAACAATCATAGAACTGGGAGATCTAAAGGAGCGCTTCTCCTATGAGGTGAACACGGGAGGCTTTGATTTAAGCATCCTGGCCCGTTTGTTTGTAGGGGAAGTATTGCCGGATACGGCAGAACGGGTGTTATACCTGGACTGCGATACTGTGGTGCTGTCTTCCTTAAAACGGCTGTGGGCAACGGATTTGGAATCTTATATGCTGGGAGCCGTTATGGAACCTACCATTTATCCCTCGATGAAAGAAGAGATCGGTCTTTTGCCGGAGGACCCTTATTTTAATTCCGGTGTTCTTTTAATAGACATGAAACAATGGCGGCTTAAAAATGCCCAGAAGCTGCTTCTGGACTTTTACTGTTCCAAGAGCGGAACGCTTTTTGCAGGAGACCAGGACACCATCAACGGAGCCTTAAAGGGGCAGATAAAAATGCTGTCTCCCCGGTATAATTTTTTTACCAATTACCGGTATTTCCGCTACGGTCATTTAGTCAGGCTGTCTCCGGTATACAAAAACGTATCAAAGGCATCCTTTCAAGAGGCGAAACGGCACCCGGTCATCGTTCATTATATGGGAGACGAAAGACCCTGGAAGCAGGGAAATTTCAATCATTACCGGAGGGCCTATGACCATTATCTTGCCCGAACTCCATGGGCGGGAACGGCAAAAGAAAAGGGCAGCCGCCTTTATATGCTCGCGTATCATCTGATGAATTACGGCACATTTTTGTGTCCCCCTTTCCGGGATTATGTAAGCCGCCGTTTTGGTATGCAGGTGATCAATTCCCGAAAGGGTTCTTAAAAAGGAGCGGATATGAATGTTAGCTGTATCATTCTCAATTATAATGATGCAAAAACCACAGAGAGTCTGGTAAATGCCATACGGGGTTATCAGTGCCTGGATTCCATTGTAGTCGTGGACAACCATTCCACCGATGATTCCCCCGTAAGGTTAAAAGAACTGGAGGATGAAAAGGTCCGCTTTATAAGCACTCCTAAAAACGGCGGATATGGCTACGGGAACAATGTGGGGATCCGATATGCTTACCACACGCTTCATGCCACTCACGTATTGATCGCAAACCCCGATGTAAAAGTCTCGGAAGCCTGCATTGATGCCATGAAACAAGCATTTTCCGGGCAGGACCGTCTGGCAGTGGCAGCAGCTGTCACAAAGGACGGGACCGGGGCAGTAGCCTTGTCCAGCTGGAGGCTCCATGGAGTGCTTTTAGACCTGCTTGACACCGGACTTATTACAAGGCGGCTCTTTGGGCGCTGGCTCAATGACCGGCCGGAGCTTCCAAAGAACAGGAATCAAAATGAAAATAAGGAGTATGTCTATGTGGACGCGGTACTTGGCTCCTTATTCCTGGCAGATGTCAAGGCATTGATGGAGTGCGGTCTTTATGATGAGGAAGTGTTTCTCTACTATGAGGAAAAAATTCTGGGACATAAGCTAAAAGAAAAGGGGTATAAGACCGTTCTTTTACTGGAACAGTCCTATGTCCACCTGCATTCCGTATCCATTCAAAAGAGCGTGAAATCTATTTTAAAAAGACAGGCTTTGCTTCATGAGAGTAAGCTTCATTATTATAAAACCTATTTAAAGATCAACCGGCTGGAAGAAATCGGTGTAAAACTGTTTCTGAGATTTTTAATGGCTGAGATCTGGTTCTTGACAAAAATTGTGGGACTGTCCTGGTAGACCAGTCCCTTCTTTTGGGAGAGGAGGAACGTCTTGTGATTACGGTGCTTTTAGCAGCTTATAACGGCGAAGCATACATCCGGCAGCAGCTGGATTCTATTCTGGACCAGACCCATAAGGAACTGACCATTGTAATATCGGACGACCATTCCTCGGATAGAACTCCTGAAATTCTAAAAGAATATGAACAAACCTATCCGGACCGGATAACATGCATGTTGAATGAAACCGCCTCCGGCAGTCCCCAGAACAATTTTTTCCGTCTGCTTCGCCAGGCTCGCGGAGAATATGTGATGCTCTGTGATCAGGATGACCTATGGCTTCCCGATAAAGCAGAAGTGACGTTAAAAGAAATGAAACGCCTGGAGAAACAATGGGGAAGAGACGTTCCCCTGCTGGTTCACGGCGATTTGTCTGTGACGGATCAGGACGGCAGAATCCGCCATAAGTCCATGGCCAGGTACCAGAAAATCGCGGTTTTGGATAACCGGTTCAGCCATTACTTGGTGGAGAACAACATCACCGGGAATACGGTCATGATCAACCAGGGATTTTATCCTTATCTGACCTATATCCCCCAGACCTGCATGATGCATGACTGGTGGCTGGGACTGTTGGCAAGCTGTTTTGGAAAGATTTCCTATATTGACCGGCCTTTGCTGCTTTACCGGCAGCATGAAAGCAATCAGGTTGGTTCAAAAGGCGGTATGAGACAATATGCGGAAAGGCTGACGCATAAACATCAGGTGCGGGAACAGTACCGTAAGCTGTTTTTGCAGGCAGAACTGTTTTTGGACCGCTTCGGATCGGATATGACCGGAGAGCAAAGAGAGACCCTGGAACAATTCATTAAGCTGCAGGAAATGGACCGGATCAAAAAGATATACACCATTTGGAAATACAAATTTTATAAAAGCACCCTGATAAGGACCTTTGGCCAGATGCTTTCCATCTGACCTCCTTTGGGCGGAATGGAAATCGGAGGATAGTGGAATATGGTACCGGAAGAGAAAGATATATTAGTGACAAAGGCGTCCATGCCTTCTTATGAGGAATTTATAGAAGAAATCAAACCCATCTGGGAAACTTCCTGGATGACCAATATGGGAGAATTTCATGACCGGTTAAAGGAACAGCTTGGAGAGTATTTAAAGGTCCCCAACCTGCTTTTGTTTGTCAATGGCCACATGGCACTGGAAATGGCTCTGCAGGCCATGGACTTGACCGGAGAAGTGATCACCACACCATTTTCCTTTGCTTCCACCACCCATGCCATAATGAGAAATAATTTAACTCCTGTGTTCTGCGACATCAGGGAGGATGATTATACCATAGATGCAGACAAGATCGAGGCGCTGATCACCCCCAAGACCACCGCCATATTGCCGGTCCATGTGTATGGGAATGTCTGTGAGGTGGATAAAATCGAAAGGATCGCTAAAAAGCATCATTTAAAAGTCATTTATGATGCGGCCCATGCCTTTGGCGTCCAGGTGCATGGAAGAGGAATCGGAACTTACGGAGATGCTTCCATGTTCAGTTTTCATGCCACAAAAGTGTTCAACACCATTGAAGGCGGTGCGGTAACCTTTCAGGACCCGTCCCTTGAGATTCTGTTAAATTATTTGAAGAATTTTGGAATCACGGGAAAAGAATCTGTGGAATATGTGGGCGGGAATGCCAAGATGAACGAATTTCAGGCTGTAATGGGCATCTGCAACCTCCGCCATGTAGGAGACAACATCGAAAAGCGCAGGCTGGTGTCGGAACGGTACCGGGAACGTTTGTCTCAGATACCCGGCATTCGGCTGAACCCCCAAAAGGAAGGCATACTGCAGAATTATGCCTATTTTCCGGTTGCCTTTGAAGACTTTTCCCTGACCAGGAATGAAGTGTATGAGCTTCTCGCTTCCCATCATGTTTTCGCAAGAAAATATTTTTATCCGCTGATTACGGATTTTGACTGTTACCGGGAATCATTCAAAGATGCAGTGCTTCCGGTTGCGAAAAAGGCGGCGGACAGCGTTCTGACTCTGCCTTTGTATGCAGATCTGCCCCTGAGCCAGGTGGACCGGATCTGCGATATCATTGTCAGTGCCGGACAGAAACAGGAATCAAACAGGAGGAACTTATGAAAACAGCACTGGTAACGGCGATCGGGTCATTTTCTGCCGATATCGTGATTAAGAATTTAAAAAAGAACGGCATACGTGTGGTGGGCTGTGATATATATCCTTCGGAATGGATCGCTGATGCAAGCAGTGTGGATTCTTTTTATCAGGTTCCCTATGCCACCGATGAAAACCGGTATGTAAAACAGATGTTATCCATCTGTACGGAGGAACAGGCAGATCACTTGCTCGTCCTCACCGATGCAGAAGTGGATGTATGGAACCGGCACAGAAAGGAACTGCAGGAATGTGACGTAACTCTCTGCCTGTCTTCGGAAGAAACGCTCCGCCGGTGCAGAGATAAGAGAGAGATGAGCCGTTTTTTATCAGAACAGGGCATCGGACACCCCATTCCTACTCTGGATTTATTGGAGGCAGACATTGAAAAGCTGTCTTACCCTGCGGTTGTAAAGCCATTCAATGGAAGAAGCAGTCAGGGGCTTCACTATATCGCTTCGATAGAAGAGATGAAGAGCTTTCTTGAATTCAGCCACGCCGGAGAATTCGTGGTGCAGCCGTTTTATAAAGGAAGCATCATCACCGTGGATATCGTAAGGCAGGAGGATACGGGAGAATGTGCAGTGATCTGCCGCAAGGAGCTTTTGCGTACGGCCAATGGTGCTGGAACTTCTGTCCTGGTATTTACAAATCCTGGTTTGGAAGATATGTGCAGAGAGACCGCTCAGGCTTTAAACATCAACGGCTGTGTGAATTTTGAATTTATTGAAGGAGTAGACGGCCTTTATCATATGCTGGAATGCAATCCCCGTTTTTCCGGAGGAGTGGAGTTCTCCTGTCTGGCGGGCTATGACTGTGTGACCAACCATATAAGATGTTTCACCGGAGAGAGCATAGAACCGTTTCATGGTGCCACAGGCATGTACATTGCCAGAAAATATGAGGAATATATTACAAAAATAACCGGGGAAGGAGTCGGGAAAGAATGAGCAGCAATCCGGATTCAGAGATCATGGTCAGCGTAAACTGTGTCACGTTTAACCATAAAGATTACATCCGCCAGGCCTTGGACAGCTTTTTGATGCAGAAAACCAATTTTGAATTTGAGATTCTGGTCCATGACGATGCCTCCACCGACGGCACCGGAGAAATTCTTAGGGAATACGAAAAAAAATATCCGGGCAAGGTGCTTCCCCTTATCCAGACAGAAAACCAGTACTCCCAGGGAATTGATAACATCAGCGGAGCCTTTAATTTCCCACGGGCAAGGGGAAAATACATCTTTATGTGCGATGGTGACGATTACTGGATTTCTCCGGATAAAATGCAGAAACAGGTGGATTATATGGAGTCTCATCCCGATTGTACCCTCTGCATCCACAGTGCTAGGATCGAACTGGTGGGAAAAGCGCTGACGGAGGGACAAATGCGTCCTTATTGTGGAAACAGAGTCATTTCACCGGAGGAAATTGTGGATAAATCCTCTGGCTACGCCATGTCCTCCATGGCATTTCCTTCCCGCATTGTTAAAAATCTTCCCGACTATTATGTAGAATGCCCCGTAGGGGATACGCCCATCCAGATGATCGCCGCCAGTGAAGGGTACGGCTATTATTTTGATGAACCCATGAGCGGATACCGGGTGGGAGTTGCCGGTTCCTGGACCATGGAGGGAAAGCAGGGAGACTATGCCAGAAAGCAGCAGGTCTATTATGAGCGAATGAAAAAAGTCTATGAACTGTATGATCAGGCAACCGGCGGACGGCTTCGGGAAGCGATTAAAAGTGCGGAAAAACGGACCTACTATCACACCATGGTCAATACCAGACAATTCAAGGAAATCCTGAATCCGGACTATAAGAAATATTACAAAGAGCTGACACCGAGAACAAGGTTTTTTATTCAAATGGAATATCGGACTCCAGGGCTTTATGGATTTTTAAGAAGAAAATTTCTTAACCAGTAATAAAAATAAGGGCAGAAGCGGATAAAACCAACTTCTGCCCTTATAATATGCAGCATCGAACGATTCTGGATTAACGCCCCACATTGGGGTCTGTTGGGTCCCAGGTCTGAGAATCCGGTATAATCTGTTCAATGGCCGGGCGCTCATATGGGCCGGGAACCGGTGAATTGTAGATCGTGACGGTAGTACCAATCGGACAATGGTCGTACACCCATTTTGCATCCCCGGATAACAGGCGGACACAGCCCGCGGACTGGGCGATGCTTAAATAATTATAGGTACTGGAGTCCAGAGTCATGGGATTTGGACTGCTGTAGAGAATGGAATGAATTAAAAATCCCTTCCAGATGCGGGTGGCATACTGGGTGAAGATGCCATGATTCATATCTCTCCAACGGTATTTGGCCGGAGTCTTAAACGTTCCTAAAGGAGTGTCCGGGCCGGTGGAAGTTAAAAAGGATTTTACCGGAATAATAAACCCATTGTTCCCGTCTTTGGCAAAAATGGTCATGGTGTTCATTTCCTTATTGATGCTGATTAGGAATGGGCCTTTTGCACCGATGACAGGCTCTAAATCAGAAAGCATTCTTCCGGTTTCGTCAAAATAATACTTGTAGCCGTCTATGTACTGCCAGCCGGTTACCGGGGCAGAATCAACGAAATAGTACCGTTCATTTCCCTGCCATGCCCACCCGGTAAATGGGGTGCCATCCCCGTTGATATAACGGAGTGCTCCGTCAATCTGCTGCATCCCGTCCGGTACGGCGGAGATCAGGGGCTTTTCCGTGGGATAAGGAAATGCAGAGTTCTTGGCGTAGAAGGCCATCCGCAGTCCGGTGATGTAATGACCGGTGCCCATGGTTCCTGTGGCGGTTCCGTTCTTTGCCCAATCCATGGTGGTTCCGTCCTCTAACTGGGCGGTATAATAAAGATCGAACTGATTATTTACATAGCCGGAAAAGCGCATCTGTACGGCTTCCACATTCACGTCATTGGCATAATTGGTGGTCTGCTGTCCATTGATCGCCCAGGGGGACCAGCCTGTACTTGAGGTATAGGTCCGGTAAAGGACATTGCCCACAATATTTGTAAGGAAGGTAGACATTCCATGGAATCCTTCCCCGTTGTTTGTGATCCACGCATCGTTTACAAAGGGCTGTGACCAGTTGCTGTCACCTACCATTACGGTGGTCTGAAGCCGGGGGAAATTCGCTTTTAAGGCTTCCTGTGCAGCTTTGGTGGCTTCATCTACAACGCCATCCTCCCCGTTTACTTCTGCTTCTTTTCCGATGTCTATGCCGGCATTGGCCAAAGCGGTTTCCGCTTCTTCTGTTTCAGTGCTTTCTTGATCTTCGGTCTCAGTCTGACTGTCATTCTGGCTTATAGGAACGCCATTTCTAAATCCCGGTCCACGTGCCTCATCTGCCCAGGCATAAGAAGCATGTCCGGAAACCAGAACAGTTGTCAGGAAGAATGCTGCCAGACCGCGTATCAGTTTTCGCATCATATAAAACCTCCTGAATTCTAAAAAATTGAGTATAATCCTAAATAGTTTATCATGATTGGATGTAAAATGCTAGAGACGATTTACATTTAATGGGTAATATAGTACAATAAGGCGGAATTGTTAATTGGTAAAATGAGGGGAATGACCAGTATGTATCAGGAAAATTTAAAAAGCAAAGTCCTTTCCGGTTTGTTTTGGAAAGTGATGGAAAATGGAGGAACACAGGGCATCCAGTTCCTCGTATCTGTTCTGCTGGCAAGGCTTCTGACCCCTGCCCAGTCCGGGGAAGTCATGCTCATCATGATATTTATAACCATTGGAAATGTGTTTGTCCAAAGCGGTTTTAACACTTCCCTGATTCAAAAACAAAAGGTTGATGAGGAAGATTATTCCTCTGCTTTTTATATCAGTGCAGGCATTGCTGGGATTTTATATGTGATCCTGTTTTTTTCGGCTCCCTTGGTAGCAAAATTTTATGGACAGCCTTTGTTCCGCCCGGTGCTCAGGACTCTGGCAGTGACCTTGTTTTTCGGTGCGGTCACATCAGTGCAGTCTGCGGCAGTAGCAAGAAATATGGAGTTTCGCAAGCTTTGCCTGGCCAGTATTTTTGCAGCCCTTGGTTCGGGAGTCATCGGTGTGGCGATGGCTTTCATGGGATACGGCGTGTGGGCGCTTGCCATGCAGCAGTTCTTTTACAGCTTTTTTTTAATGGCAGTGCTGTTTGTACTGGTAAAATGGCGCCCCAGGCTCTTATTTTCCGTGAAAAAGGCGGGGGAGCTTTTTTCCTATGGCTGGAAAATCCTCTGTTCGGGCCTGATTGATACTATATTCAGCAATGTTTACGGACTTGTGATCGGAAAAATATATAATTCCGCCATGATGGGGCAATACTCAAGAGGAAACCAGTTCCCGTCATTGATTGCCAATAATTTAGGTGCCGCAATCCAGTCCGTCATGCTTCCGGCTTTTTCTGCCTGCCAGGATGACCGGGCAAAGGTAAAAAGTATGGTCCGAAGGTCCATTGTTACCAGCTCCTACCTGGTATTTCCCATGATGGCAGGATTGATTGCAGTGGCAGAGCCTATGGTGAAACTGCTATTGACGGATCAGTATCTTCCCTGTGTTCCCATGCTTCGGCTTCTCTGCGTGGCATACGCTACCTGGCCGCTCCATGTGGCCAACTTACAAGCCATCAATGCACTGGGCAAAAGTGAGATATTTTTAAAACTGGAGATCATAAAAAAAACGGTGAGTGTCATCGCCCTTATCATCAGCATTCCGTTTGGAATCTATACCATGGTGGCATTGCGTGCGGTGACGGATTTCATCTGCACCTTCATCAATGCCCATCCCAACAAAAAGCTGCTTAATTACAGTTTTTATGAACAGTGGAAGGATGTGATCCCGTCTCTTTTGGTCTCCGCGGTCATGGGAGTGACTGTATATGGTGTCCAGTATATAATAGAAGGAACACTTCTCACCCTGATGGTGCAGATCCTGGTAGGCGTTTTGGTTTATGCAGGTCTGTCCTGGCTGTTCCGGCTGGAAGCCTTTTTGTATCTGTGGCGGACAGCAGGATTTGGCAGACATTAGGGCGTGTGTACATGCACTTGGCACGGCCCGCTTGTTTGCCTTTATTTGGGAAAACTGACCGGAACGTATGACCCACGTCTTGAAACATGTGGTTTTTACACACATTCCGGGAACAGGGGTTCCAGGTTTACATTTTCCGTCGGATATTGTAAAATAAGGGGAAACCATGTGCGTATAAGAGGAAATAATTAATGGAACGTAAAAATGTGGTCTGGAATATGATTGGAAGCCTTATATATGCCGGCTCCAGCATGGTCCTTACGGCCCTTGTCAATCATTTGATAGGCACAGACCAGGGAGGAATCTTTGGGTTTGCCTTCAGCACCTTCGGGCAGCAGATGTTTCTGGTGGCCTATTTTGGCATGAGACCCCTGCAGAGTACGGATATCAGCAGCAATTATACCTTTGGTGAATACCGTCAGGCCCGGTTCATCACCTGTCTGGCGGCAGTCCTTATGGGCATTGCCTATATCGTCTGGAACATGGTCATACCTTCCGGCGGTTATACCAGGGAAAAGGCTCTTGTAGTGCTTTTGATGGTGTTGTATAAAGTGCTGGACGGGTTTGCCGATGTGTATGAATCGGAATTTCAGAGAAACGGCCGGCTGTATCTTACGGGACAGGCCATGGCCTTCCGCACGGTTCTGTCCGTCTGCTGCTTTTTAGCGGCTCTGGCGGTCACAAAAAATCTGGTATTTTCCAGCGTTGTTGCAGTTGCATCTCAGGGAGCCGGAATTTTGATTTTTGATCAGCGGGCGGCAGGACGGGTGCCGGGAATTGACGGGTCCAGGAGAACCGGTAAGGAGTGGGAGCTTTTAAAAGATGGGTTTTTGCTGTTTTTATCCGTATTTCTGGACGGACTGATCTTTGCCATGGCTAAATATGCGGTGGACGCTCAGATGACCTCCACGGATAATGCCATATTCGTGGCCATCTTTATGCCTACCTCAGTCATTAATCTTGCGGCCAATTTCGTCATCCGCCCATTTCTTACAAAGCTGTCTTATTTGTGGGAGGAGAGGAGCTTTGGAGGTTTTATGTCTGAAGTGAGGAAGCTGACCGGAATCATACTGATTCTTACGGTGACCGCCCTGGCAGGCACTTGGTTTCTTGGAGTCCCGGTTCTGGGAGCCATCTCGAATGTGGGGCTGAAACCGTATAAATCAGGGCTTCTTGCCATTGTGCTTGGCGGAGGTTTCTTTGCGGTCATGAATCTGTTTTATTATGTACTGGTCATCATGAAGCGGCAGAAACGGATCTTTTTCGGTTATGTACCGGTTTGCATACTGTCCTTTTTCCTTTCCTTCTCATTTGTGAAGACAGGAGGGATTAACGGCGGAGCTTTCTCCTATATGCTTTCCATGCTACTTTTAATGCTCTGCTTTATGGGACAGGCAGCCTATGTGCTGTGGAAGGAAAAGAAAGGGATACGAAAATGACGGATAAAGTACTGGTAGTGATACCTGCTTATAATGAAGCGTTGAATATCGAACGGGTGGTAGGGGAGGTGATTAAAAACTACCCCATGTTTGATTATGTGATCATCAATGACGGTTCCACCGACGATACGGCGGAGATCTGCAGAAGACACAAGTGGAGAATCATTGATCTGCCTGTGAATCTTGGCCTTGCGGGAGCCTTTCAGACAGGTCTTAAATACGCACACCGGCACGGATATCGGTATGCCATACAGTTTGACGGGGACGGACAGCACCGGCCGGAATACATATCCCCCATGAAAGAGAAGATGGATGAGGGATATGACATCGTGATCGGTTCCCGGTTTGTAACGGAGAAAAAACCTCATACCATGCGGATGCTTGGAAGCCGGCTTTTAAGCGGAGCCATCTGGTTCACCACCGGTGTGGGGGTAAAGGACCCAACCTCCGGCATGCGCATGTTCAGCCGCAAGATGATCAAGGAATTTGCGGACGGTCTAAACTACGGTCCCGAACCGGACACCATCTCTTATCTGATCCGCCATGGTGCAAAGGTTGCAGAGATTCCTGTGGTAATGGATGAGAGGATTCTTGGAGAAAGCTATTTAAATCCTTTGAATGCGGCCCGGTATATGGGGAAAATGCTGTTTTCCATTTTGCTGGTACAGAGCTTCCGCATCCGGGACAGAAGATAAAAGAAGGGAGAATGTCATGACGGTTTTGCTTCGAGGCGTGCTGATCTGCGTTTCCATATTGCTTACATGCTATGTACTAAGAAAAATCCGCCACTCCAAAATGAAGATCGAGGACTCGATCTTCTGGGTGATGTTTGCCCTGCTTTTGGTGGCGTTCAGCTTATTTCCGAGACTTGCGGATTTTGTATCCCGCATGGTGGGAACCTATTCAACCGCAAATTTTATTTTTGCCTTTATGATTTTTATCTTGCTGGTAAAGGTGTTTTTCCAGTCCATAAAGATATCCCAGCTGGAGCGGAGAATGACGGAGCTGATCCAGGCCTTTGCCCTTGACCGGGAAGAAAAACAGGAAGAGGAGGAATTAAAACGTGAATCTCATCAGGAATAAAAAAGGATTAACGCTTACGGCGGGAAGCATCCTGCTTCTCGCTTTTCTCTTTCTCGTGCCTTATAAAAAGACCATCATAGGAATCCCCTCACCTGCATTCGAGCCGGTACGGCGTTTTTATTTTTGGCTAATCGTGCTGGGCTGTGGATTTCTTTTCTGTTTGGGAGCTCTTTTGTGGATAAAGAAGAAATTTTCATACGGACTGTATCCGGTGACCGTAATTCTCCTTGGCTTATTTTATCTTCTGGTGCTTCCCCCTTTTAGTGCGCCCGATGAAGCGGCTCATTTTGTCAGCGCTTACCGCCTTTCCAGTCAGATCATGGGAAAACAGGCGGTAGCCGATGAGAAATTCCTTTCTAACGCCACCGAAGAAGAGAAAGAACGGATCAGTCGCGGAGCCAATGTGCTTGTGCGCAGCGGTGACGATGTGCCAGGACTTAACACAGAACCAGGCCAGACTGCTTACAACCTGGTTTTGACTCAGCTGTTTTCCAAAGATCACAGCCACGGACTGACCGTAAGGAGTGAAATCCCGGTGAATACCTCTCCGGTGGTTTATCTGCCCCAGGCGGTGGGCATCACGCTTGCAAGACTCTTTCACCTGGGCTATATTCCCCTTGTTATGCTTGGACGGCTGTTTAATCTGCTGACTTTTGCTGGTATGTCATATTTTGCGATACGGGTCATGCCCTTTAAAAAAGAGATCATCGCGGCAGTATCCTGTCTGCCCATGACGCTTCATCTTGCAGCCTCTTATTCCTATGATACGGTTTTCATCGGACTTTCCATGATGTTTTTTGCCTGGTGCTTTTATCTGGCGTTTGAAAAAGACAAAGTGACGGTTAAGGATACGGTCCTTTTGGCCCTTCTCCTGATTCTCTTGGAGCCGGGAAAAATCGTGTATCTGCCCTTAGCCGGAATCTGCCTTTTCATCCCTTCGGCCAAATTTCAGTCAAAGAAGCAGTACTGGATCTCTTTTTTCAGTGTGGTCGGAGCAGTTCTTCTCTCCGTATTTTTGGTAAACCGCCTGGTGCTTACCACCTGGGCGACCCAGACGGAAAGCTATGTGGGCTGGAGTGAGGCGGCAGGTTATACCCTTTCCGATGTATGGAACCGGCCCTATGATAGTTTCCTGGTTTACTATGAGACCTTTGTAACCCAGCTGAATTATTATCTGGTGACCATGCTGGGAGGCTTTCTGGGGAATTTGGACCCCAATCTGACCGTACCAGCCTTTTGCCTGATTCTCTTGTGCTATACACTATTTATCAGTGCAATAAGAAGAGAAGGGGAGGAAGTTCCGTTAAAGAGGGGGCAGAAATGGTTCATGCTGTTCCTGGTCTTTTTAAGTGCCTGTCTGGTGCTTACCTCCATGTTTCTTGGCTGGACCCCAAAGGAAATGACTTATATAACCGGAGTGCAGGGACGGTATTTCATTCCCCTTCTGCCCCTGGTATTTCTGACGATATTTGATAAAAATCTGTCCATAAAGGTGGATTTATGGAAAAGTGCCTGGTATCTGGAATGCTTTGTCAGCATCTATGCCCTGATTCGGATCTGCTCCACCTCATGTCTGCGTTTATGACAGAAAGGAAAAGACGATGGAAGAAAAACGACTCAACAAAAAGACTGTAGATGTGATCATTCCGGTCTACAAACCAGATGAGACTTTAAGGCGCCTGTTGGAGGGCCTTGGAAAGCAGACTTATCCCATTGGAAAAATCATTGTCATTAATACGGAACAGTCCTATTGGAACGACGAAGCGTATAATTTGATTGAAAATCTGGAGGTTCATCACGTGACCAAAGAGGAATTTGATCACGGCGGAACCAGGAATCAGGGAGCCTCCTATTCCAATGCCGATGTTATCGTCTTTATGACCGATGATGCGGTTCCCGCGGACAGTCACCTGATCCGGTCCTTATTAAAAGGGCTGGAACAGACGGGAAAACATGGAGAACCGGTGGTCCAGGCATATGCCAGACAGCTCCCCAACCCCGACTGCGGGCTGGCAGAGCAGTATACCCGTTCCTTTAATTACCCGGACCAGAGCCGGGTCAAGACAAAGGACGATATCCCGGAGCTTGGAATCAAGACCTTTTTTGCCTCCAACGTCTGCTGTGCCTATGACCGGGAAGCCTTTTTGAAAAACGGTGGATTTACAAACCAAACGATCTTTAACGAAGATATGATCTATGCCGGCAATGCGGTGAAACACCGGGGACAGGCGGTGGCCTATGTGGCAGAGGCCAAAGTCTATCATTCCCACAATTACGGCTGTAAAACCCAGTTCCACCGGAATTTTGACCTGGCAGTATCCCAGGCGGACCATCCCGAAGTATTTGAGGGCATCCGTTCCGAAAGCGAGGGAATCCGTCTGGTGAAAAAGACCTGTTTTTGGCTGGCAAAGCAGAAAAAATACCAGCTGATTCCCGGGGTCATCATAAAGAGCGGTTTTAAATATCTGGGATACTTCATGGGAAAACGATATTCTTCCCTACCCAAATGGCTCATACGGAAATGCACCATGAATCAGGCATATTGGGAAAAAACTTCCGTATTTGACCGGCAGCTGTAAATAGGAAGCAGATAAACTTCTTACAGTTTTCTTCTTAATTTCAAAAAAATTTTTGATATCATAGAAATATATACCAAGTTGTGGTAGAATGCTACAAGTATAAGAATGTTTTGACAGGTAAAGGAGCATAAAAAAATGGGAAAGATAAAAGTAACAGCTTGCGAAATAGAAGGTCTTTATGTGATTGAGCCAACGGTATTTCCGGACTCCAGAGGTTATTTTATGGAAACTTATAACCAGAACGATTTCAAAGAAGCCGGTCTCAACATGGCATTCGTACAGGATAACCAGTCCATGTCCGTCAAAGGGGTTCTCCGTGGACTTCATTTTCAGAAACAGTATCCCCAGGGAAAGCTGGTCCGCGTGGTCAGAGGAACGGTGTTTGACGTGGCAGTGGATCTGCGTTCCGCTTCTGAGACGTATGGAAAATGGTTCGGTGTGGAGCTGTCTGCGGAAAATAAAAAGCAGTTCTACATTCCAGAAGGGTTTGCTCATGGATTTTTGGTTCTGTCCGATGAGGCGGAATTTGCATATAAGTGTACCGATTTCTACCACCCGGGAGATGAAGGCGGAATTTTATGGAGTGATCCGGAAATCGGCATCGAATGGCCGATCGAAAAAGGCATGGAGCTGATCATTTCCGAAAAAGACCAGAAGTGGAGCGGAATCCGGGAAACTTTTAAATTTTAGTGAGAGGAGAAAACCATGAAGTATCTGGTTTCCTTATTAAAAGAAATTATTACAAAAAGAAAACTCATCCTGGATTTATCAAAAGCAGATTTTAAGAAACGGTTTGTAGGCTCTTATTTCGGCATCGCCTGGATGTTCTTACAGCCCATGGCTACGGTACTGGTGTACTTTTTTGTATTCCAGATGGGATTTAAAAGTGTACCGCCGGTCCCCGGCTATCCCTACGTGCTGTGGCTGATTCCAGGAATTGTTCCCTGGTTTTATTTCAGCGAAGTGCTGAATCTGGGAACCGGCTGTCTGCAGGAATATAATTATCTGGTAAAAAAAGTGGTATTTCAGGTGGAGATCCTTCCGGTCATCAAGATGATATCCTGTCTCATGGTTCATGGGATCTTCGCCCTGATCATGATCGTGGTATTTTTCTGCTACGGTGTCCTTCCAAAGGCAAGCTGGCTCCAGATCCTTTACTATACTTTTGCAAGTTCCATGCTGTCGCTGGCGATTACTTATTTTACCAGCGCCATACATGTGTTTTTTAAGGATATGGCTCAGATCATCGGGATTTTTCTTCAGTTCGGCATGTGGATGGTGCCGATTATGTGGGCGCCGGAGATGTTTCCGAGGATTCCCTCCTGGCTGCCGACTTTGCTTAAATTAAATCCGTTCTATTATGTGGTAGCAGGATACCGGGACAGCATGCTGACCGGCGACTGGCTGGTGGAAAGACCGACACTTGGCCTGTATTTCTGGACCGTGACCATTGTCCTGATGCTCATCGGGTTAAAAGTATTTAAAAAGCTGCGTCCGCACTTCTCTGATGTGCTGTGACCGGCTTAGTATGGAGGATTCAATGTCCGTAGAATCGAACAACAATGCAATAACTGTAAGTAATGTAACAAAAATATACCGGTTGTATGAAAAACCCATTGACCGGTTAAAGGAGACTTTAAGTCCCACCCATAAAAACTATCATCAGGATTTCTATGCCTTAAACGGCATTTCTTTTGATGTAAAAAAAGGACAGACGGTGGGAATCATCGGTACCAACGGATCCGGCAAATCCACCATTTTAAAGATCATCACCGGAGTGCTGACCCCAACTTCCGGAAGCCTGGAAGTAAACGGTGTGATCTCCGCACTTTTGGAGCTGGGAGCCGGATTTAACATGGATTATACCGGAATTGAGAACATCTACATGAATGGTACCATGATGGGATTTTCCCGAAAAGAGATGGAGGAAAAAATGGATGATATCCTGGGCTTTGCCGACATTGGAGACTTTGTCTACCAGCCGGTAAAAACCTACTCCAGCGGTATGTTCGTTCGTCTGGCATTTGCTCTTGCCATCAATGTGGAGCCTGAGATCCTGATCGTTGACGAAGCTCTGTCCGTAGGAGATGTGTTCTTCCAGGCCAAATGCTACCGACGCATGGAGGAGATCCGTCAAAAGGGGACTACCATCTTAATGGTAACCCATGATATGGGCGCCATTATCAAATACTGTGACCAGGTGGTTGTGCTGAATAAAGGGAATTTCATTGCACAGGGAGAACCTGGGAAGATGGTGGATTTATATAAGAAGATTCTTGCAAACCAAATGGATGACTTATCCATGGAGCTTGCGGAGATAAAAAGCGGAGAGTTAAACGACTTCTCAGGAGAAAAGGCCGTATCCAAAAAAGAGGCGGCAAAAGCCCGTCAGGAGGGCCTCATGAAGGAGAAGCTGACGGTCAACCCAAACCGTACCGAATACGGGGACAAGAAGGCGGAGATCGTGGATTTCGGTCTTCTTGACGAGCGCGGCAATGTGACCAATCTTTTGTTAAAGGGAGAGTATTTTTCCATCAAGGAGCGGATTCATTTTCATGCAAAGATCGAAGCTCCCATTTTTACTTATACCATCAAGGACAAGCGGGGGGCGGATTTGACCGGCACCAATACCATGTATGAGGCTTCCGATGTGAAGGCTGTGGACAACGGCGATGAATATGAAGTGGAATTCAAACAGAAAATGACCCTTCAGGGAGGGGAGTATCTGCTTTCCATGAGCTGTACCGGTTTTGAAAACGGGGAACATGTCGTCTATCACCGCCTGTATGATATCGTAAATATTACGGTCATTTCCAATAAAAATACGGTAGGTGTCTATGATATGGAGCCGGAAGTGAGCTTAGAGCTGCACCGGGCAGGAAAGTGAGGAGAACGCATTGATGAACGATTTAAGCCCTGAAATCAGGAACCTGTATATAAAATATAACGGAGATATTAAGAGGCTGCTGGCAGAAAATCCAAACCCGGACTATTTATACGCGCTGTCGGATATCCGGGAAAATCTGCTGGAATGGTATGAATTTGATAGGGCGGCTTCTTTGCTTCAGGTAGGTTCTGATTACGGCGCGCTTACGGGATTATACAGCCGCAGGGTGAGCCATGTAACCGTCCTTGACTCCAGCCAGAATAACCTTTCCTTTAACCGGTTGAGGCACCAGGACCGGAACAATATCCGTTATGTCAATGGAGAGCTCAGCTCCATTCATGGGGAAACCTTCGATTATGTGGTCATTGCAGGTTCTTTAAAAGAACCCGTAAAAGAACAGATCGAAAAAGCCAAAGCCTTATTAAGACCGGGCGGAAAGCTGATTCTTTCCGTATGCAACCGCCTGGGACTGAAATACCAGGCAGGTGCCATTCCCGACCAGATCCGTCTTTCCAGAAAAGAGCTTATGGAGCTGTTATGCGGAAGCGGCAGGACGGAAGGAAAAGCAGCCTTTTATTATCCCATGCCCGATTATAAACTTCCCATAACCTTGTATTCGGACTCTTATCTGCCGTCCAAGGGGGATTTGACGCACGCGATCCTGGCCTATGATTATCCCAAATATCTGCGGTTTGATTTAGGAAAGATGTTTGATGAGGTTTGTGAGGGAAAAGAGTTTGAAACATTTGCCAATTCATTTTTAACCATTTGGAGCTGCCATGAAGAAGATTAACTTTGTAAAATATAATAAAACCCGCAGGGAGCTGTTCCAGATCCGCACCAGTCTGGTGGAGGAAAACGGCACTCCCTTTGTGGAAAAAACAGCCTTGAGAGACGAAGGGACCAGACATATCAGATCCCTGGAAGAAAAATATCAAAGTCTTAAGGAGCAAAACCAGAAGTTAAAGGTAGTGGACGTTTCCATTAGTCCGGACGGCCGGACGGCACGCTTTGAGTTTCTGAAAGGAGAGACCTTATCCGAACTTTTGGGAAAAGAGATCATAGATGGCAAAGTGCCTGTTTCCAGAATGGAAGACGGGCTTTCCATGATTTTAAGCGTAAAAGATGACTATATGTTTCCCTTTCATATGACTCCTGAATTTTCCGAAGTGTTTGGTGAGCTTTCCGAAGAGGAGGCGTCCGTTAAAAAAGACTGGGCGTTCCAGACCTCTAACATCGACTGTCTCTTTGAGAACATCATGATAACGGAAGACGGCCCTTACTGTCTGGATTATGAATGGGTATTTTCCTTCCCGGTCCCTGTGACTTTCGTAAAATTCCGGGTGCTTTATTATTTCTATGAACAGTATAAGAGCATTTTGACTTATGAATCTCTGGAAGCTTTTTTGGAAGAATTTGGTGTGGAACCGGACCGGATTGAAACCTACCGCCGGATGGAACAAAATTTTCAGGAGTACGTCCATGGGGAGAATCAGCAGATCTATTTGGTAAACTACATGCATGAGACCCATGCGCTGCCGGAAGATATGTTTGAGCTTTCCCGGGTCATTGACGATACCAAAGAGCATATTTCCCAGATGGAGATGGAACTTCATGAAAAGGACGTGACCATCACCAAGCAGCAGGAAATTAAGCGGCTGACAGACAATCACGTGACCAACCAGGAGATGATCATAAACACGCTTCGCCAGGACTGTGAAAACATGCAGCAGATCATCGACCGGTTAAGACACCATGAAGCCCTGTTCTACCGGGTGGGAAGAAAAGTAAAGCATATTTTTAACGATTGGTTTCCGGAAGGGACAAAAAAACGGAAATATTTCTATTATGCCAAAAACACAGTCCTTCATCCCATAAAATCCTTCCAGCTCTATACCACAGAGGAAGGCCGGAATTTGATCGAAGGCGATATGAAGATCGGAGAACTGTACCGGACCCATGGCAAACTTCGCTTTATCAAGGAAGGACATCCATTGGTCTCCATTGTCATTCCCGTTTACAATCAGATCCATTATACCTATGCTTGTCTGGTCTCTATTTTGGAGCATACAAAGGATGTGGGATATGAAGTGATCATTGCCGATGATGTATCCAGTGATGCGACCAGGGAGCTTTATAAGTTTACGGAAAACGTGGTGATCTGCAGAAATGAAACCAACCAGGGGTTTTTAAGAAACTGCAACCAGGCGGCAAAGGCAGCCAGAGGCAAGTATATCATGTTTCTAAACAATGATACCCAGGTAACGGAAGGCTGGCTTTCCAGTCTGGTGAATTTGATTGAATCCGATCCCACCATTGGTATGGTTGGCTCCAAACTGGTTTATCCCGACGGACGTCTGCAGGAAGCCGGAGGCATTCTCTGGAGTGACGGCTCCGGCTGGAATTACGGGCGTTTGGATGACCCGGAAAAGCCGGAGTATAACTATGTAAAGGATGTGGATTACATTTCCGGCGCTTCTATTTTATTATCCAATGAATTGTGGAATCAGATCGGCGGTTTTGATGAACGTTTCGCTCCTGCTTACTGTGAAGATTCGGACCTTGCCTTTGAAGTCCGAAAAGCAGGGCTGCGGGTGGTTTATCAGCCTCTTTCCAAGGTCATACACTTTGAGGGCATTTCAAACGGTACGGATGTCAACGGTACCGGTTTAAAACGCTATCAGGTGGAAAACAGCCGCAAATTAAGAGAAAAATGGGCAGAAGAGTTCAAAAACCAGAGTGAAAACAATGGAAACCCGGATCCTTTCCGGGCAAGGGAAAGAAGCCAGAATAAGGACATCATTCTGGTGATTGATCACTATGTACCCACTTATGACCGGGATGCCGGCTCAAAGACCACCTTCCAGTATTTGCAGATGTTTGTGGAAAAAGGCTACGTGGTAAAATTTCTTGGGGATAACTTCCTTCATGAAGAACCTTATTCCACGGTGCTTCAGCAGATGGGAATCGAAATCCTCTATGGAAAAGAACATCAGGCAAAGATCTGGGACTGGTTGAAGGAACATGGCGATGACATCAAGGTGGCCTATTTAAACCGGCCTCATATTGCCGCCAAGTATGTGGATTTCATTAAGAATAAAACCAACATGAAGGTGATCTATTACGGACACGACCTTCATTTCCTCCGGGAAGGCAGAGAGTATGAGCTGACAGGAGATCCCGAAAAGAGGGAAGCCTCTGAGTACTGGAAGTCCATGGAGCTGAGGCTGATGAAAAAGGCTGCGGTATCCTATTATCCCTCCTATGTGGAACGGGATGCCATCCATGAGATTGAGCCATCCATTCATGTAAAGGCCATTGTCGCTTATGTATTTGAGAAATTTTTAAACCAGATTCCCGACAACTTTGAAGAAAGAGAGGGGCTGCTGTTTGTAGGAGGCTTTGCCCATCCGCCCAACGCAGACGCAGTGTTATGGTTTGCACAAGATATCTTTCCGTTGATCCGGGAACAGATGCCGGTGAATTTTTACATTGTAGGTTCTAAGGTAACCGACGAAATAAAGGCCCTGGAACAGCCCGGCAATGGAATCCTTGTAAAAGGGTTTGTATCGGAAGAAGAGCTTTCAAGACTCTATGCCAGCTGCCGGATCGTGGTGGTTCCTCTTCGTTACGGTGCAGGTGTGAAGGGAAAAGTCATAGAAGCGTTGTATAACGGTGCTCCTGTGGTCACCACCTCCATCGGTGCGGAAGGGATCCCGGATGCCGGGCAGGTCATGGCAGTTAAAGATGATCCGGCAGAATTTGCCATGGAAGTCCTCTCTCTGTATCAGAATCCCGGACGATGCCGGCAGATGAGCCAGGAGACCCAGAACTATGTCCGCAGATATCACAGCATTGATGCGGCCTGGAACGTGATTGGGGAAGACTTTTAGAGCCAGGATAGTAGATTGTTCCAAGTGATTTGTGATATAATATAATATGAATGTTTCGGCGGTGGAACCAAAGAAAAGGTGAACAGGAGGAAACTGGTATGCAGGCAGTTTTGCTGGCAGGGGGTCTTGGCACACGGCTCCGTTCTGTTGTAAGTGACAGACCAAAGCCAATGGCACTGATTGAAGAAAAGCCCTTTATGGAATATGTTATTTTGGAACTGAAAAAACATGGAGTTACCGAGATTATTTTTGCCGTAGGCTATAAAGGCTCTATGGTGGAAGAATATTTCAAAGACGGTTCCCAGTGGGAGATCAAGGTTTCCTATGCCTACGAGGAAGAACTTCTTGGCACAGCCGGAGCCATTAAGAATGCCGGCCGGAAGGTGACCGATGACCGTTTCTTAGTGCTGAATGCGGACACCTTTTACCAGATCGACTACAACCGGCTGACGGCTTTAAGTACGAAACGGGATCTTGACATGGCTCTGGTTTTAAGAGAAGTGCCCGACGTATCCCGATACGGACAGGCTGTGCTGGAAGACGGCTGGTTAAAAACCTTTGACGAAAAGATTGAAGATAAATGCCAGGGAACCATCAATGGAGGTGTATATTATCTGCGCCGCTCCCTGCTTGATACCATACCGGAAGGAAAGGTATCCTTAGAGCATGACATGATCCCCCGGTGGCTTTTGGAAGGAAAGAAGCTGGGCGG
Source organism: uncultured bacterium (assembly GCA_905215155.1). GTDB lineage: Bacteria > Bacillota > Clostridia > Lachnospirales > Lachnospiraceae > Lacrimispora > Lacrimispora sinapis. Next base: position 23,598 of record CAJMPJ010000035.1, read on the forward strand.
CATCGTCAATGACGGTTATTTCATTGATATCGGCGTGCCGGAGGATTATTTCCGGTTTATGGAAGATATAAAGAAAGGAACGGTGATCGTATGATAATCAGAGGACGCGCGCCCCTTCGGGTGAGCTTTGGCGGCGGCGGTACGGATGTAGCCCCTTTTTGTGAGGAGCAGGGAGGTGCCATCATCGGCAGCACCATTAATAAATATGCCTACTGTTCCATCGTTCCAAGAGAAGATGACCAGATCATCGTACATTCCCTGGACTTTGATATGACCGTAAAATACAACACCAATGAAAACTATGTATACGACGGGCGGCTGGATCTTGTGACCGCGGCATTGAAGGCCATGGACATCAAGCGGGGCTGTGAAGTCTACTTACAGTGCGATGCACCTCCAGGCTCCGGTCTTGGGACCTCCTCAACGGTTATGGTGGCTCTTTTGACCGCCATGGCCAAATGGAAAGGCGTGGAGTTAGACAGCTATGCCATGGCAGACTTAGCATACAAGGTGGAGAGAGAAGATCTAAAGATCGACGGAGGCTACCAGGACCAGTATGCAGCTACCTTCGGAGGCTTTAACTTCATTGAATTCCACGGACGCAACAACGTGGTGGTCAATCCCCTTAGAATCAAAAAAGAAGTCATCCATGAGCTTCAGTACAACCTGCTTTTATGCTACACCGGCAATATCCACGTATCGGCCAATATCATCAAAGACCAGGTTAAGAACTATGAAAAGAAAGATCCCTTTGATGCCATGTGCGAAGTGAAGGCACTGGCCTATGCCATGAAAGATGAGCTTTTAAAAGGGAATTTATATAGCTTTGGAAAGCTGTTGGATTATGGATGGAAGAGCAAAAAAAGGATGAGCAGCAAAATTACCACTCCCCAGATCGACGAGCTTTACGAGGAAGCCTTAAAAGCCGGTGCTCTCGGCGGAAAGCTTTTAGGAGCCGGCGGCGGCGGATACTTATTGGTATACTGTCCTTACAATGTCCGTCATAAGGTGGCTGCCCGTATGGAAGAAGTGGGCGGACAGCTGACGGACTGGAATTTTGAACTCAGAGGAGCACAGGCGTGGATCACCGATGAAACGCGGTGGGATTATCCGGATATCCGGGTAAAGATACCAGGCGGCGAATATCATTTTAACCTGTAAGCATTCTATCAGCTGCAGGGGAATCAGGAAACTATGGATAAAATTGTATTTTTAGACCGTGACGGCACCATCAATCAGGAAGTGGAGTATTTGCACCGTCCGGAAGACCTTGTGATTCTTCCCGGAGTGCCAGAAGCCCTAAAGCGTTTAAAAGCCCATGGCTTTCGCCTGGTGGTGGTTACCAATCAGGCAGGCGTTGCCAGAGGATATTATAAAGAAGAGGATGTGGTATCTCTTCATGAGACCTTGAATCAGTATCTTTCCAAAGAGGGTGCTGCCATCGACCGTTTTTTCTACTGCCCTCACCACCCGGTACACGGCATCGGCAAGTATAAAAAGAAGTGTCATTGCCGCAAGCCGGAGACCGGGATGTTTGAGATGGCAGAAGCCTGTTTCACCGTAGACAAGGCACATTCTTACATGATCGGCGATAAGCGTTTGGATACGGAAGCTGGAAGACGGTATGGAGTGAGTTCCATATTGGTAGGAACCGGATATGGTGCGGATATTTACCGCACCATGACAGAAGAAGAGAAAGAAAAATCCTTTGATTTTTATGCTTCATCCATGAAGGAGGCAGTTGATTTTATACTCTTACGAGAAGGAGGAAGATCCACATGAAACCCATGAACTATTTAGAGGAACTTTTGGAGCGGTATCCGGTCCTTGCCTGTGTGAAGGCTGAGATTTTAAATGCCTATCATATACTGGAATCCTGCTATGAAAACGGCGGAAAGCTTTTGATCGCCGGAAACGGTGGAAGCTGTGCCGATGCAGAGCATATCGTCGGGGAACTGATGAAAGGATTTGTAAAACCCAGGACCGTTTCCGAAGAATTTGCAAAAAAACTAACGGAAGCTGATCCCGAACGGGGAAAAGAGCTGGCCCAAAAACTTCAGGGAGGACTTCCCGCCATTGCGCTCACGGGTCATCCAGGACTTTCCACCGCATTTTTAAACGATGTGGACGGCGATTTGATCTTTGCCCAGCAGACGTATGGCTACGGAAAACCAGGAGATGTGCTCCTTGGGATCTCCACCTCCGGTAATTCCAAAAATGTCATGTACGCCATGGCTGCAGCCAAAGCGCTTGGCATGAAAACCATCGGGCTTACAGGAAAAGACGGCGGGCAGCTGAAAACGGCAGCCGATGTGACCATTGTGGTGCCGGAATCAGAAACCTTTAAAATTCAGGAATACCATCTCCCCATCTATCACGCACTCTGTTTGATGTTGGAAGAACGGTTTTTCTAAACACCAGGGGTAGGGGAAGCGTTTCTCATACCCCGGATTTTTGACGCTGGAAGCGCACCACAGGAGGATAAGATGAAAGACAGACAATGGATAGGTAAGGAAGCCGCATGGAAAGACGAAATCATTGCAGCCGTACTTTTGCTGGCCTTTGCTTTCTTCATTAACCGGGGAATCGAAATAAAAGGGCTTTATATGGATGACCTCTACCTTTGGTCCTGCTACGGAGAACAGTCTTTCCGTGAATTTGTCTTCCCGTTAGGAAGCACACGGTTCCGTTTTGTTTATAATCTGGCTGCATGGCTGGAACTGATGTTGGTCGGCAGCCACATGAGCTGGTTTGTCCCCATCAATATACTGGTAAACGTCTGTATCGCATTTACCGTATACCGGTTTGCAAAGCGTTTGTCCGGAAGATGGATCATCGGCTTTTCGGGAGGGATTTTATATCTGCTTTCCCGCATGTCTTATTATCAGATCAGCCAGGTATGGGGCCTGATGGAAAGCCTGGCATTATGGGCGGCCATCGGCATATTATACTGCCTCTACCGCTATCTGACAGAGGAAAAACCAGGAAAAAGCCTGCTCCCTGTTTCCGTGTTTTTGTATTTCAGCGTTTGCTTCATCCATGAACGCTATATGGTACTCCTGCCTCTGTTCTATGCAGCGTTCCTTATGAAAAAAGAGCGCCGGAAAGCGCCGTGGCTGTTGGTCACCGGAGTATTTGCCGCAGTACAGGCCCTCCGCTTTTTCGCCATCGGAAGCATCTCTCCTGCCGGAACCGGCGGGACCACAGTGGCAGAGACCTTCAGTATCGCTTCCGCCATAAAATTTGCGTTCAGTCAGGTCTTTTATATTTTTGGGATCAATGCAGGTCCGGAGCATCTAAGTGGGTTAAGCTTTAGCGGCTCTCCGGCCTGGGTCCGTGTCTTTGTCATCGTGGCAGACATTCTGCTTCTGCTTATGACCGTGATTTTCCTGACCGTTGTGATCAAAGAGCGGAAGGAACGGAAAAAACGGTTCCAGGTCATAGGCTTATTCCTTTTGTTTATTGCGCTCTGTATCGGATCATCAAGCGTCACCATCCGGGTGGAAACCAGATGGGTCTATGTATCCATGACAGCCGCCTGGCTGTTTGCCGCTTATATGTGCGGAGTGACAGTCCCGAAAAAAGAGGCAGGAGCCGATCTTACCAGGCCCCTTTTGTATTGCAGCCTGTTTCTGCTTTATGGAATTCTCATGCTTCCCATTGAAAGTTTCTATCGGGGAAAATACGAGAATCTGTATTACTGGTCCTCCCAGCTCCGTTATAATTCCCTGGCAGAAGAGACGTATGGAAAATACCAGGAAAAACTTTTTGGGAAGAAGATATACATCATTGGCAATACTTATGATATGAGCGATTTTACCGCCCGCACCTTTTTTAAGACCTTTGACAAAAAACGGACTGCCGAAGGAACGGAGGTCACCTTTATCGACTCCATAAATTCCATCGGTCTTCTCACCCCCAATATGCTTGTTTTAAGGGAAGATCCGGCTCACAATGCATACCAGGACATAACGGATTTTGTGCGGAATTTAAAATTTGAACGGATCTATGGCTGCTATGAAGACGGCTGGCTGGACCAGAAAGCCAAGGCCCGCATCATGGCAGGAAAAGAAGGGAAAATCCATTTTAAATTTTATTATCCCGGAGTCATCACAGGATTGGAACACATTGTGGTGACGGTAAACGGAAGTGAACAAAGGGTGATTCCGATCAACGCCAGCACCGTAACTGCTGAATTCGACGTACCCCCATCCCAGACTTCGGAAGTGACGTTTGAAAGCAATTTCTATTACGACGCAGCAACGGAGCAGAGAGGGGAGACCCGTCTTTCCGTAGTGGCGGATATTACAGCAGATTAAGAGACAGAGGTGAAGGCATGAATCGAAAATATCTATATTATTTCTTTCCCCTTTTGGGAACTGTGTTTGGCCTCTGGTACATTTTTTCCGCCACCTGTGACGGGATATATTCCGATTACATCCGTCTGGTCAACAGCTATCTGCCCGATGTGTGGAATCCGGCCAAATTTTTCGTCCCCGATATCCTGACCCGGATACCCGCCAACTATGTGGGCAGGATAATCAATATTTCCCTGTTTGGATATAACATCATGTTTGACCGGGTGTTAGGTGTTCTCGCCCTTGGATTATCCGGAATGGTCCTGGCGGCCTACTGTTTCAGAAAAAAAATTTCCCTTCCATGGTTTGCAGTTTTAATGGTGGTATTGTTCAGCCTGAATAAATGGGAAATGCTGACCAATGGAAGCGGCTGGGCTCATTTCCTGTCCTTTGCCTTCTTCTTTTACCACTACGAAGTTCTGGACCGTGTATGGACCGGAGAAGAAAAACCAAATGACCGTAGAACTTTACTTCTTCTTCCCTTTGTTACCACGTTGCTTGTGGCAGGACCTTACTGTGCCATTTACTCGGTCACCGTCCTTCTGGCCTGCGGATTTTTGTTTCTGATAAAAAAAGGGAAAGGAAAGGGCAGCTATTGCATTTACGGCATCAGCACTCTGATCCCCCTTTTCTTATATTTATGGAGCAATACCTATGCGGTGGAAGACCATGCGGCACCAGCCACAGGCTCTATTTTTGACCAGCTGAGAGAGACCCCCGGCTTTTTTGTCCGGTTTTTTATAAAGTCCTTTTCTTCCATGGTCATCGGCGGAGAACGGGCGGAAGAAATCTTTCACACCAATCTGCCGTTTCTCCTGCTGGGCTTTCTGGTCATATTTTTCTATCTGCTGGCACTTTGGTATAACTGGAAATACCGCCTTTACAAGAAGACGGTGTTCCCCTTAATCCTCCTGGTATCCGGCGGACTCAATCACGTGCTTATCCTGCTGTCCAGATGGATATTCCTGCAGGAGAATTATGGTCTCAGCTCCAGATACGCCCTGCAGTTTCAAACCGGAATTCTGGGAATTCTTTTGACCTTTTCCCTGATTCTTCCGATGACAAGAAAGAAAGCCATACCCTTAATGCGGTTCGCCGCCGCGGGAGCCTGTGTGCTGTTTCTGACCGGAAATTGTTACACCACATATATCGAAATAAAAAAAGCCCCATTCCGTTTAGAAAGCTTCCAGAGAATGGCAGCCATGGCCCGTAATTTTGAACACGTGACCGATGAGGAGCTTCGGGCAAATTTCGAGTACCGGCCCAGCCGGAAAGACAGCGGTGCAAAGGTACGCAGTGCACTGACAATATTAAAGGAAAATGGGTATAGTATCTTCCGCAGCGACGGAAGTACAGAATAAAAGACAATGCAACCTTTGAAGGATGATTTTGAAAGGCACTTGCATGAGGAGCATAAAAGATGAAAAAAACACTATCGGTCGTAGTCTCATGCTACAACGAGGAACTGGCACTCAACCAGTTTTATGAGGAAACGTCCCGTATTTTAAATAAACTCGACTGGGATTACGAACTTATTTTTGTCAACGACGGGAGTCAGGACAGCACCATGGAAGTGCTTACCCGCTTATCCCAAGCAGATCCAAAGGTAAAGGTGATCAGCTTTTCCCGAAACTTCGGCCATGAAGCCGCCATGATTGCTGGTCTTGATTACAGCAAAGGGGACGGCATTGTCTGCATGGATGCGGACTTACAGCATCCTCCGGAATATCTTCCGGAGATCGTTAAGAAGTTCACAGAAGGCTATGATGTCATAAATATGGTCCGTACCAAGAATGAATCCGCAGGCTGGTTTAAAAATTTCGCTTCTTCTGCGTTTTATCATTTGATCAATGTGCTGTCCGACGTAAAATTTGAACCCAACGCATCTGATTTTTTTGCAATCTCTAAAAAAGCAGGAAAGGTACTAAAGGATCATTACCGGGAAAAAGTCCGCTTTCTTCGTGGCTATGTGCAGAACATCGGCTTCCGCCGGACGACCATTGAATACGAAGCCAGAGTGAGAGTGGCAGGAGAGAGCAAATACAGCATTAAAAAGCTCATTGCCTTTTCCTTAAACACCATCATGTGCTTTTCCAACCTGCCCCTGAAGCTGGGCATTTACGCAGGCTGCGGAGCCGGAATCCTGGGCCTGGTCATGATGATTTATACCATATGGAGCTGGGCCAGAGTCGGCACTCCCAACGGCTATGCAACCACCATTGTGCTGATCTGCTTTATGTTTGCAGTCCTGTTTCTGATTGTAGGGATCATTGGAAATTATATTGCCATTCTCTTTGCAGAATTAAAGGACAGGCCCATTTATATTGTGGGTGAGACTAAGAATGTGGATGATCATGAATAAATCCCATTGAATTGTGGATAAGGAAGAAATAAAAAAACACATAAAGATTGATTGTCAAGAAACAATTTATAAAAAAGACGCATTGTATTATAAACGTATCATGCACTGCCAGATATCAGATGTATTTTTTCTGATAGCTGCCAGTGCATTTTTATGTAAATAAAAATCCCCTGAATAAAACGAGCACCTCTTTCCCAGCATCCAATCAATAATGCAAAGATTGATTGGATCTTGATAGAAAATAAGGTGCTCATTCCTCATAACTTCCTATTATTCAGTTATTTCGATAAACCAATTCCAGGACCGACTTCCTTGGATTGATTTTCCGGAGCGGTAGTCGTTGCTGCCGGTGTATTTTGGTTACCACCGGTATTCTGCTGACTATCCCCGGCATTTTGCTGCCCTTCCGGATTCTGAGTCTCCTGCGGTGCCACCGTACAAACTCCATTGGAATCTGCGGTATAGGTAACCCCGTTTAATTCAAAGGTAGTGGAAGCGGCCATCTTACCGTCTGAAGGGTTTAAGTAATACTGTTTGCCGTCAACCGTAACCATACCAGTAGCCATACCGCCGCTATTATTAAAATAATACCAATTGCCGTCTACCTGTCTCCAGCCCACTGTCATTTTACCGGAGGAAGTGCTTAAATAGTATTTGGTACCCCGGTCATCCAACCAGCCGGTCTGCATCTTTCCATCGGGTGCCTGATAATACCAAACATCGTTTACGTTGATCCAGCCGGTAGCCATAGTTCCGTTATTATGGAAGTAATACCAGCTATCGTCAAGCTTCGCCCAACCAGTGGTCATAGCTCCGCTGTCTGCCAGGAAATATTTGGAATTGCCTTCCGTCAGCCAGCCGGTAGCCATGATTCCGTCATCATTTAAGTAGTACCGTTTGCCGTTAATATCCTGCCAGCCGGTGGTCATAACCCCGTTGTCATTCATATAATACCATTTTTCATCTAATTTTTTCCAGCCCACGGCCATATTTCCGGAGGATTCATTGAAGTAATAACGCTTTCCATCAATGGTCATCCAGCCTGCAGCCATGGAACCGTCAGAATTCAAATAATACCGGGAGCCGTTATCGAGAAGCCAGCCTTTGTTCATGGCACCGCTTCCGTTAAAGAAATACCATTTATCAGAAAGCTGTTTCCAGCCGGTAGCCATCCGACCTGAGTTCTCGTCAAGATAATAGCGCTGATCGTCCTTTTCAAACCATCCGGTAGTTTTCTGTCCGTCTCCATTCATGTAAAACCAACCGGTTCCGTCATTGATCCATGTATCCTTCTGAATGGCATAGTTCTGATAATAATAGGTTTTCCCGCCAATGGTTCTCCATAAATTACCTGGAAGCTTTGAAGTCAGATCCTTATAAAGAAAATCAATATCAACATTGCCGTTAATTCCCTGAATGGAACCCGTACTGGTCACCTGCCACATGATGGGATCTGCATATCTGTGCTTCGCCTCGTAGCGGGCCACCCAGACATCATACTTCATCTGAGATAAATCAATTTTATTGCTCAGCCAGTTGTCATTGGCATATACAATGGGATAGTAGCCTGCCTCTTCGATTCTGCTGCAAAATGCGTTGATGACCTCACTCACCTGGCTTGGAGGCAGTGTGCCCAGCGTTGCGCTGTCCTCTGCATCAAATGCAATGGGAAATGATATTGGATAATCCTTCACCAGATCCAGAACGAAATCCGCTTCCTCTCTCGCCATATCAGGAGTGGTAGCCAGAGAGTAGATATAGGCACCTACCTTCAGTCCGGCCGCAGAAGCTCCGCGTACATTGGTGTGGAAATAGGGGTCCACAATCCCCTTTGACCGGGTACCCAGCATAACGAAGCTGACATCATTTGCGGCTACAGCGGACCAGTCAATATTTCCCTGCCATCTGGAAACGTCGATTCCCCTTGCGATGACCTGATCAAGGACTGTACCATCTCTCATCTGATAATACCCATTGACCCGTTCATAACCGGCCGCTGCCCAGGAATCCATGGCAGGATAGAAGCCTGCCGATATCCCCATAAAGGCGCATAATGCTGCTGCGGTGAACCGCATCCTTATCTTTTTGTGTCTCAAAACGAATCCTCCTTTATCAAATCTGTTTTTATGTAATGTAGTATATTTGTCCCGTAAAACCATTCAGGCAAAAAAATGGGTATCCGCACGGAGGTGCAGATACCCACACAGATGCGAACTCAGTCAAATCAGCCAGGACCTGTTGTAAGTCCGGGAGACAATTGATATACTCCGTTATTGGAAGAGTTGGATGACCCACCCGGTGTGTCGTTGGAAGAACTTCCAGGAGTTCCGCTTAAAGTGTCATTGCCGGCAGAAGTACCGCCCGGTCCCGCATTGTTCGACCCAGAAGTATCCCTTCCGCCAGGGGTATTGTCCGATCCCCCGTTTGCAGGGGTAGCAGTCGGAGCGGATCCATTGCCCTGATATGCTCCGTTGGAAGCAAATGTATAACTTTTTCCGTCAATGGTAAGGGTCGTGTTCGCCGCCATCTTACCGGTAGAAGGATCAAGGTAATAGTAAACATTGGAAAGCTGGATCCACCCTGTCAGCATGTGACCGGAATCATTGAAATAATACCAGGAACCTTCAATTTCTTTCCATCCATGAGCCATCTTTCCGCTGCTTGTATCCATGTAATATTTATTGGTGCCGTCACTGAGCCAGCCGGTCATCATCTTGCCTAATACCGACTTTGAATCCCCGTTGAAATAGTAGTAAGCATTATCGATCTGTTTCCAGCCCGTGACCATCTTGCCGTCAGAGCCGAAGTAGAACCAGTCGTTTCCAACCTTTCCCCAACCGATGACGCATGTTCCGTTCTCCTTAAAATAATACCAGCCGCCGTCCATTTCCCGCCATCCGGTGGCCATGGAACCGTCGCCCTTCATATAATAATAATCATTCCCGATCTTCAGCCAGCCCTTTACAAGGATTCCCGTGTCATCCATCAGGTAATAATATTTTCCGCCATTCTGAATCCACTTGGTAGCCATGGCACCATTGGAATGAAAGTAGTACCAGTTTCCGTTGATCTGTTTCCAGCCAGTAGCCATATAGCCGGTGGAGAGATCAAGAAAGTAAAAGGTGCCGTCTGATGTCTTTACCCATCCTTTATGAACAGACCCGTCCTGGTCAATGTATTTCCACTGAGATCCTTCCGAAACCCATCCGGTTGCTGCCCAGGCAGTACTTGCAGGTACCAGGGAAGCGGTCCCTACAAGACCTGCCAGCAAAAGAGCTGCCGCCTTTTTTCCATATCGCATACCGTTGTTATCCTCCTGTTCTAGCATTACTTTTTACACATAATGCCATTATAGCATAGGAAAGGTAATAATACCTAAATATTTTATTACGATTTGCAGACAAATTTCCAAAAATGTCATTATAATACAATGCTGCTGCATTTTCTAAAATAATTCTTTGCATACCGGTACATGATGATGGTATATTCGCCAAATTCCTCCCCTAAAGCCGCTTTATAAACCGCCCAAAGACTCCATAAAAATCCACCAAGAGCCATATGGGCATAAATCGTAAACCGCTCTTCCATGGTAGGCTTCCGCTCAAAATAAATCTCCATGAGCCTGTCGGTCTGTTCTTCATTATAATAGGAATAGATGGCACACATGGCAATATCCACCAGAGGATCACACATACCCGCATACTCCCAGTCAATCAAACGAACATCTCCGTTGGGCAGGATAAGAAAATTATCCACTACCGTATCCAAGTGGGAAAGAACCTTTTTATGTCCCAGTCCCTCTAATCTCTCTAAAAGCTCGGACATCTGCTGCCGAACCACGCTGTAATCTTCAAATAAAACATCCCCGTGGGCCTTGCACAGCTTCTCATAGAACTCAATCCGTTCCTTAAGATCAAAAGAATGATCAACCTTTAACCCGGACCCATGAAACTTACGGACAAGCGCCATGCACTTTTTTATTTCCTCCTCATTATCCGCCTCCGCATTATGAGCACCCTCATAGAATTCCGCAATTTTATACCCGGTTTCCCCGTCGAGATAAACAACCTTTTCCGTAATATCCATACCATGAAGTGCATCATAAACCGCTTTTTCCTGCCGCCGGTTGATCAGCAATTCCGTCCCCGGTCCAGGAATCCTGCAGATATATTGTTTCTCCCTGATCTTAAACAAAAAGGATTTGTTGGTCATTCCCGCCTTCAAACACCGGATTTCCGTAATATCAGACTCCGGTACTTTAAATACCCTGGCAACCAATTCCATCGCTTCATTATCTGAATGACGCTGATATTTAATATCAAACCGGCGCAGTTCCTCCAGATTTTCAAATTCATATACCTCGTCTGCCGGCCTCCGGTTGATAAACATATCAATTTCCTGCTTTGCCTGCGGCACATCAGGAAGTCTTTTTGCAGCTTCTCCGGAAAGCATATCCATATATACATGTTCCCAATAAAGCTGCTCCGTCCCGGGAAGATGATAATAGCCCTCCAGAACCGGAAGAAACTGGCTGGAAAATTCCTTTGAAAAAAATACCGGTCCATACATCACCCATTGGTCGGTCCCCCCCACAAAAACATCAAGAATCCGTCCCTTTTTATTGTAGCTTAAACACCATTCAGAAGTTTCCCCTTCTATATAAGAAGAAGAATACCACGCCCCCCCTTCATAAGTATGGTACATATTGTGCCTCATCCAGTTGTCAGAAGAAAGCACATACATATTTTTTCCATAAAAAAGGTGGCGTGCATGATAGATGGTAGCCAGCGTATTCTTCTTTGAGTATTCAGGATTATATAGAAGCTTCACCTCATACTTATCCATAAGATATTCAAATTTTTCCTTTAAATACCCCACCACAATCGTAATATCCCTTATTCCCACTTCATGAAGCTGGCGGATCTGACGCTCGATCATCCGTTCCCCGAATACCTCAAGCAGCCCCTTCGGCATTTCAAAAGTCAAAGGAACAAAACGGGAACCAAAGCCGGCTGCAATAATAACAGCCCCATCGACTCTATGCTTATCAAGCAAAGCCTGCCCCTTTGGCAGAAGCTCATAGGAATCCTTTTTCTTCCCAGCAGTAATCAAATTTTTTTCCAGGCACTCTTTCACCAGACTGTTGGCCGTTCCCAAAGAAACATGAAGCTCCTTTGCCAGCTCTCTCTGCGTAACAGCCGGATTTTCCAAAATAGAGCGGCAGATAATGACATTACGATCCATAGCAGTAACCCTCCATATATAAAAAGTATGTGTTCAAAATTAATAACTTGTAAGAACTATGTGAACATTATACCATTCAAACGATAAAAATCAATATAGGATTTCCCTCCCCTCAGGTTCAAAATCCACTTAATGTATGAATAAAAGTACAATTTTACAAACATAATCCATTTTCGTAAAGATTATGTAAGAAAATGAACAGAGAAATGTTATGGTATTTTCCTAAAAAATGTATTATACTGTTCCATGTGATGGAGGAATTGATAGCTTCTGGCGGAAATGTAAATATTTTTAGCTTTTTGAAAAATATGCAAAAAAAGTAAAAAAAGTATTGATAATTTCCATTATAGGAAGTATAATTACCTCGTAATGCTATTAGGAATTTCAGAAAGTATTTCAAAAAGAAAAAAGGAGAGTGCATTAATTATGAGAAAGCAGACCAAATTAGTTGCTGTTTTATCTACAGCAGCCCTGCTTGCAGTAGGCGCTTCCATGTCCTCTTTCGCAGCTCAGGGCTGGCAGGAAGAAAATGGTACATGGGTGTACTATGATAAGAGCGGAGATTTAGAAACAGAGAAATGGGAGAAATCCGGTGACAACTGGTTCTACTTAAACGAAGATGGCGAGATGGCTACCGATGCTATCATTGAGTACGATGATAACTACTACTATGTAGATGAGAACGGTGCTATGGTAACCAATAAGTGGGTTTCCGTTGAGAATGATGAATATGATGGCGATAGCGATGAAGATCCAGCTAACTACTGGTACTACTTCGGATCTAATGGTAAAGCTTACAAGAGCTCTACTAATAGCTCATCTGCTTCTTTTAAAACCATTAACGGAAAGAAATATATTTTCGATGATGAAGGTAAGATGCTGTATGGTTGGGTCAACGAAGATGGTGAAAGAGTTACCGGTGATTCAGCTTGGAAGACTGATGAAGGCGGAATTTACTACTTAGGCGACGAGAATGATGGCGCTCAGTCAATCGGCTGGAGACTGATTGATATCGTTGATGATGAATATGAGCAAAGCAGCGATAAGCCTGGATATTCCAGCAGCAATGTTTTTGATGATGAAAATCAGAGCCGTTGGTTCTATTTCCAGAGCAACGGTAAGAAGATTAAGGACAAAGATGGAAAAACCATTAACGGAAAGAAATACAGCTTTGATGCAGATGGCCGTATGAATGCTGAATGGGTTATCTTTGGTGTTACTCCTTCAACTGCTAGCCAGGGTGTTGCTTCCTATTCTTCAAGTTTCAAATATTTCAATTCTGTAGAAGATGGTGCAAGAACAACCAAAGGTTGGTTCAAAGTTGTTCCTGACGAGAACTTACACAAAGCAAAATACGATGATGATTCATCTTACTGGTATTATGCAGATGGTGATGGTGATATTGTAAGCTCTGAGATTAAGACTATCAATGGTAAGAAGTATTTATTCGATAACTATGGTAGAATGAAAGATGGTTTATGGTTCATTAAAACTGATGGAAAAAAAGTTACTGAATTCTTAGAGGATGATAACGACGCTCTTCCATATGATACAGAAGATAACTTTAAAAAGAATGCAAGTGCTCTGGTTGCAGCAGATTATAAAGCATATTACTTCGGTGATAGCAATGACGGTTCAATGAAGACTGGAAAACAGAGCGTTGACATCGACGGTGATGTTAACAGCTTCTTATTCAACAAGTCTGGTAGCTTCAAAGGAGCTGGAAAAACTGGCGAAGATGATCGCAAATATTATAATGCTGGTATGCTCTTAAAGGCTGATAAGGATGATAAGTATTCTGTTATTAAAATTACTACTACTAAGAAAGATAACAATGATGTTGTTAAGTACGAATTATTAACAACAGATGAATTCCTTGCTGATGCTAAGAAGGAAAACTTCCTTTCTGTAGATACTAAAAAGGTAAATTCTGGTGATTATACAGAATACTATAATATTAACGCCGGAGGAAATATAGACTATAAAGTAGTTAATACTTCTGGTTCTGTTCAGAAAAATAAGAAAAAAGCAAAAGACGGTAATGATACTTGCTACTTAGTTGATGGTGAGAAAATCAAAGCTGTATATGTAGAAGATTAATACTATATTTTAATCTTCTATAAAGAAGAGGCAGGATTCAATTGAATCCTGCCTCTTTTGTGCCTTTATAGGAAATTGCGCAAATAGTCAAAAATAGTGTATAATAGT
>CAJMPJ010000036.1 GCA_905215155.1 uncultured bacterium
CTCAGTTGGATAGAGCAACGGCCTTCTAAGCCGTGGGTCGGGGGTTCGAATCCCTTCAGGCTCGTTTCACATCATTAACCAAAGATGTGGAATTATGGTGGGTATGGCGAAGTTGGTTATCGCGCCAGATTGTGGCTCTGGAGGCCCAGGGTTCGAATCCCTGTACTCACCTTTCCCTTTTAGGGAATTTTTTTTTATCAAGACGTTTTCATGGGCTATCGCCAAGCGGTAAGGCACAGGACTTTGACTCCTGCATTCGTTGGTTCAAATCCAACTAGCCCAGTATGGGATACTAGCTCAGGTGGTAGAGCACTTGACTTTTAATCAAGTTGTCCGGGGTTCGAATCCCCGGTGTCTCATGTTTGTTGTAGAAGGAGCGGATTCTGACCATAGAATCCGCTTTTTTATTCCCTGCCCTCTCTCCCATCTTGTCCGGATCAGATTTCCCCTCATAATTGTTGACAATTTCTTCTTCCGATGGTATTATCTATATTGTTGTCAGCGGGTATGGCGGAATTGGCAGACGCGCCAGATTTAGGTTCTGGTGGGAGACCGTGCAGGTTCAAGTCCTGTTACCCGCATAATCAATAATTGGTAAGAACACCGGGATTTCTTGTAGATACAAGAATTGCCGGTGTTTTTTACTTTTAAAAAACCAGCTTCCTCCCTCACTCCATTTAAATAGGAAGAAATTCATAACGATTCCGGCCGGTCTTTCTTATTTCTTTCGCTGTCAGTGCATGTTCGGAGGGCAAACACTCAATAGCAGTACTTCATAGAAAATGGAAATATTTTCATGTATTTTTTGATACAGTATGGCTTTACAATCGTTATATAATTTTCTGGGAGGTGATAATTTGAAGCATCGAGAAAAAAAATGTGAAAAACATTGGGCTGATGAATTTGACCAGTTGGAATCTGCCAGCAGGGAAATTCAGCCCCCGCCTGCTCCCCCCGGAGAATTCGACAGCATTCTGGCTGAGATGAAGCGGCGGGGAATCAAACCACGAATCCGGAAAGAGCTGAAGCACAGCAAGTAAGTGCCTGCCGCAAGTCTCAGACCGCTCTGGCGTCACAGGTCCAGCAGCCGCCGGAATACCTCATCGTCATCGAGTATTCCATACCCCCATATTTGATTGGGGAACGTTTCATCCTGTGTCCGCTTTGCTTCTCTGACGAGCAGACGGTTGACCTGGTTTCCTGTAACAGCAGTATAATTTCCCTTGCTGTAAGCCCATTCCATGACCATGGCAGCAACTCCCGCAGTATGGGCGGCGGCGGCCCCTGTTCCGGTGATAGTCCCGTAACGGTTCTCTGGAATGGCACAGGGAATCCGGTAGCCAGGTGCGCTGATATCCGGTTTTACCTGCCCCAGTCTGGTATAGCCCCTGCCTGATTCGGGGAGAATCTCTCCGTTTTGCTGATTATACGCAGCAACAGTCAAAGGGTTTGTGGCATCGCCCTGGGCGGTAATGGTCGTATTCGGATCGGAGTCAGGAAAAAATGTTTCGTTTGAAATCAAATTGCCGGATGGAAGCCAGCAATGGAAGGAAAACGGTTCATCGCTGACACTTCCGATCCGAAAATACCAGGTTCCAGGGGCTGCATTCTGAAACCGCAGCAAAATCAGCTGTTCTCCGGTTTCTTCTTCAAAAAATATATTATTGATCCAGACTTCCGTCCTTACGGTTTGAAAGGTGAGCTTTTGGCAGCTTCCATTTATGGAGGGGTCCATTACCTGAGAGGATTCAAACGTGGGAGCTGTGATCTCAATAAAAAGTCTGGAAGGTATGTATGGCCAGATTTCCATAAAGAACTTTCGGTCATTGGTCCCTACCGTGAGCTGGAAGCTGTTGTAAAACGGTCCCGTCTCGGTGTTGTTGTAATAATGCCGCCGATTGTTGGCCTCATTTCCCGCAGATACCACCACACTGGTCTTTGGTAATTCCACCAGATAGTCCAGATACATACTGGAAGGTCCCTTTCCATCATGACCTCCCTGACTGCTTCCGACTGCCAGGCAAATGACCAGCGGACGGTTCAGCCTTTGAGCCACACCAACCACATAGCGTATGCCCAGTATGATATCAGATTCCTGAAAACATAAGGCATCTTCCGGAACTGAAAACAATGTTTTCAGATTCCGTTTTGCTTCTTTTAACTTTACTACTACCATATCTGCTTCCGGAGTCACACCAGCAAAGCCGATCTCTTCGTTTGGACGCCCTGCGATGATGCTGGCAATTGCCGTTCCATGGCCTATCTCATCCACCGTAGGAACCATGGCGAGAGGATCATCGGATATCAGGGCAAAATTAAGAAGGTCCCTGGTATATTCTGCGCCAAAGGTGAAGCCTCTGGGAGGCGTACCGCCAAACTTCGTCTGATCCCAAATAGAAATGATCCTGGTGGTGCTGTCATTATACATAAAGGCAGGATGCTGATAGTCGATACCAGTATCCACGATGCCGATAATCACTCCTCTTCCACCCAATCCCATCTCCGGCACTTCCTGAGCTGCTTTCATATGGGGGATATTCCCGCAGATCGTCGATTCCAAAGTATATAAGGCCGGAAACATATGATAAGGATATTCTCCCAGATCGCAAGGTTCCATGGAATCCTTCCGTAAATGCAGCAAAGAATTTATTTCGTTCAGCGGTGTAATGTTATCCCCCGTATTATAAGTTGGTACAACCGCATTGCTGATGATCAGGTCATAATATCCATCGTCCAGTATCTTTTCCATGTAACTGCCTCCTGCCGGTTTCAAATGGAGCATATGGTATAGTTTATGCACCTATATTTCTGTTATGAGCAGAAGATTTAAAGAAATTAATATAATATAATGGCAATATAAAGCAAACATGCATATTCATGTTTTATACTCTTAAATAAGCTTTATTAACAAAAACTTTTGACAAAACAACAAAAATTCACTTATTTTACTTTACTTAAACATTTTCTTGCGTTATAATTTATATAACTCTTCTTAGGAGTGCCGTATTTCCCCAATCCTACGGTACTCCATTTTTTATATTTTTTTCAATATAATCCATTTTACGTCATTCTCAGATGGTTTTCCCAAAAATCAACGGGTATTTCTACCGCATAATTCTGTCTTTTTAAAACATTTCTGTTTGTTTTAAAAACTAAGCCTTCACAAATTCTTCACATTTTCATCAAAATAAAAACACAATTGTCCTTTATATTGAAATCTGTAAACAGGCCGGAAAGACCTTTTATATAGACTTTTTTTCATACTCAGCCGGCAGGCATACTCCTGCCGGCTTCCTCCATTTTACTTCCTCCATTTCATGAATTGCAAATTTCCCCATTCCTCTGCTATAATAAAATATTTAAAACCTCACTTTTTCATACTGTCATAATGTTCTGCTCTCGCGTCAAGAATCTTCTGCAGCCCTGCATTTACAAGGTTGTTATACTCTGCCTCCTGGAAACGGTCAAACTCATCGGGAGAACAGCTGATTAATTGATAGACATATTCAATCATCATTTTCTCAACATTCAGTCCGTAATCGGCCTCTGCCTGTGAAATGTAGGAATCTACCGGGTAACGGAACTTTCCTTCTGCACGGATATCGTAGAAGTTGGAGAACCACTCCGGGTCTGCCCAGTCCACCGACTGATCTTTATACCACTTGGATACAATGGCATCTTTGCTCCTGGTCCAGTCCATAGACAGATTTACAAGGTTCAAGTCATCACAGGTTCCGGGATAACCCCTGGAAGCAAGTTCTTCACTGGACAATTTGATGGGAACCCCATTTTCATCCCGCTTGTGTTCGGCAGTGTATACAATATTCTCTGCCACCTGGGGGTCCGCCTGCCAGTTTAAATATTTCATACAGGCTTCCACTTTCTTTTCGCTTGTCTTGGGAACCATAAGAAACATACCGTATCTTTGCTCAAAAGGAGTGCGGTAAGAGCCATCGGACAGCTCAAAACACTGGACCGGGACAAAGGTGTTTTTTGCGCCAAGTGTCTGATTCATAATGGTGATATAATCCCATGGACGCTCCGAATCATCTAGGAAAAATCCCACATCGCCTGCTGATATCTTTGCTTTGTAGATATCCTCATTGGTATCCGTAGCAAAATCCTTTGTAATAAGACCTTTGTAATAAAACTCATTTAATTTTTTAATGCCCTCGACTGCTCCCGGGGCAACAGCCATATAGGCATCGCTGTAAACGTAAGCCTCCCGATCCTCTTTCAGATCAACATAGGAGCCAACAAAGTTTAAATAGCCTTTTTCAGTATCATTGCGGCCGCTCATTGCCCAGGGAATCACCTCGCTTACGCCGCCTGGATTTTTATCCTTTACCGCCTGCAGATAAGTTTCTAATTCTTTCTTGGTCTTTGGCATCTGCATTCCCAGCTTTTCCAGCCAATCCTGGCGTATATAAGCAGTATGTTTGGGTGCTTCCACCCCTCTTTGCTTCACAATTCCAAACTGCTTCCCTTCGATCTGCCCCATCTTCTGTACATCTGACACGTATTTTTTAATGTCTGGTCCATAGGCTTCATATGCCTGTGTTAAATCTGCCAGACCCCCATTTTTGGCAAAGTTATAAAAAATACTCTGATTGTAGGTAAATACAATATCCGGTGCACTTCCGCCGGACATCATAATATTCAGTTTATCATCCGACGAAGCCCTTGGAACAGATATATATTCCACATTGATGTTATACTTTTCCTTCATCTGTTTCCTTATCCACTCTGTCTGGGTGTTTTTCTCAACCGTTGTACCGGGAGCCGCATCACCTCTGTCCCAGACCATAACTTTAATGGTTCCCTCACCGTCTGCCGCGGTGGCACCAGCCGTTTCTTTGCCCAAACTGCAGCCGGTTATTAACGCTGCTGCGGTAAGGACCGCCATCCCGCATTTCAAAAATTTCACTTTTTTCATGCAATCTTCTCCTTTACTATTTCCTTCTTATCCAACTAAAATAATCAGCCTTTTACTGCACCAAGCATAATCCCTTTTGTAAAATATTTCTGAATAAACGGATAGGCAATAACCATTGGTGTCATAGAGATAACAATGCTTGCAGACTTGATATTATCCGCCACAAGCTGAGATGTGATTCCTTCTTCCTGGGATATCTTTACCGATTCAATGAGCTGTTTTAAAACCATCTGTACCGTGTAAAGACTGGAAGAATTCACATAATAGAGAACATCACTTAACCGGTTCCATCTGCCTACCGCATAGAACAGGGCAAGGGTGGCCAGGGTAGGATAAACCAGAGGCAGCGCCACTTTAAATAAGGTCTGGAACTCATTGCAGCCATCAATTTTGGCCGCCTCATAAAGAGAGGAATCAATTCCTTTGAAAGCAGTGCACAGGATAATCATGTTATAGGCACTCAATGCTTCCGGTATGATCAGGGCCCAGAATGTATCAATCATCTTAAAATCCTTTACATTCAAATACTTGGGAATGATCCCAGGGTCCAGATACATGGTCAGTACAAAAAGTGTCATGAGAAATACACCGCCCTTTAAATTCCGTTTGGAAAGGGGATAGGCCGCAAGAACGGTCATAATGATACTGACCACCGTGGAGCCAAGCATTAAAAATATGGAATAAATGAATGCGGAGAGAAAGCTTCCGCTTAGAAATGCCCTTTCATACGCTTCTGCCGTAAACTGAACCGGAGAAAGGAATACCTTTCCCGCCAGAATTGCATCCTTGGAGCTGAAGGACATGGATACCACCCGGATAATGGGAACCAACGCTGCAATACTGATTACGATAAAAAATGTGTTCCAGAATAGCTGAAATCTTCGGTCTGCTTTGCTCTTTAATCCATTCATTACATGATTCCCTCCTCTCCCATCTTTTTGGAAATCTGATTCACAGACAAGATCAGGATGATTCCGACTATGGACTGGAATAAGCCAACTGCAGTAGCAAAGTCAAACCGGCCGGCCTGAAGCCCCACATGATACACATAAGTACTGATAACATCGGAGACACTTTTTACAAGGGTATTGCCCATCATGTAAGGGCGGTCAAAATCAATGGAAACGATCTTGCCAAGCTGCATGATCAGCATAATGGAAATGGTGGGCCGGATTTGAGGAAGGGTTACGTGGGCAATCCTCTGCAGTCTGGTGGCACCGTCAATGTAAGCAGCTTCGCCAAGAGACGGGTCTGCAGCGGTCAGTGCGGCCAGATAAATAATCAGGGAATAACCGGCAGACTGCCAGATTCCAGAGATCCAGTAGACAAATCTCCAGATCAATGGATCGCTGAGAAAATTCACTTCGGAAAGCCCTGTCTTACGGATCAAATCGTTG
Organism: uncultured bacterium; assembly: GCA_905215155.1. GTDB lineage: Bacteria > Bacillota > Clostridia > Lachnospirales > Lachnospiraceae > Lacrimispora > Lacrimispora sinapis. Next base: position 6,334 of record CAJMPJ010000036.1, read on the forward strand.
ACAAGGCCGCTGGTGGAAAACAACTGGGTAATGATTCCTGCAATGATGACCCAGGATAGAAAGTTGGGCAGATACAGAATGGTCTGCGTGGCCTTTCTTATGCACTTGTTGCGGATTTCAAAGAGAAATACGGCAATCAGTACCGGTACCGGAAATCCCAGAATCAAATCACCGGCATTTAAAATCAGGGTATTTCCCAAAGCACTCCAAAAATCTTTGGAACCAAATGCTTCTTTAAAATTTGCCAGTCCCACCCAGGGACTGTTCCAGATCCCCGCAAACACGTTGAATTTTTTAAAGGCTATGATGCCTCCGATCATTGGCTTATAACGAAACAAAAGCATATAGACTATGGGAATCAGCAGCATCAAATACAGCTGCCAGGAATTGCGTATGTACATCTTAAACGGCATCCTTTGTACCTTTGTCTTACTCTTTCTACGTTTCATAATCGTGCACCCCCTCTTATTTATTCAATCCAGTGCTTGTTCAGTTGTTCCTCCAGACGGTTGGCCAGAGCCAGAAGCTCTTTTGGCTCGTGAATGATATAGTCCGCCTTTTGTGAGTCATCAGACGGTGTCATATCATAACGGGGCGACCAGTCTAAAAGTATGGAGGTGATCCCGAAACGGTTGGCTCCTGCAACATCCTTTCTTATATTATTGCCAATCATCACCACCCGCTTCTTATCCTTTTCTGTGAGATGGTTCTGATCCATGGCATCCTGAAACATCCGCCCGGAAGGCTTCTGGACCCCAACGGTTTCAGAAATGGTCCTGGTATGAAAGCAATACCCAAGTCCATTCTCCTTATAAACGTTTTCAAAGGACTGTTCCTCCCCATCTGCCACCATTGCTATGGTATATCCGGCATCATAAAGGGCCTTTAAAGTCTCTCCGGCACCTGGAATCAGTTTTGCATGGATTACAATTCCTTTGTCATTGCGAATTTCAGTACTTTCGTCGATAATTGTGTCACCGCTGTCCGTAAAAATAATTAATCTTTTTTTCATTCTGCCGGCTCCATATGAATTTTTATGAGTTATTCCTTAAAACTTTTAAGGATATTATAATATTTTATGCAGATTTTCTTGAATGTGTAATTTGTATTATCGTGAAAATATGCAATGAAGAACCACTTCCGTTGAAAAAAGCTGGAGAAAGAGACATCACAAAGCGTTTCAAACATGTGATGTTTCAATTTCTCCAGCTATATGCAGATTTGTTTTTTCCGTTCCTCAGACAAGACCATTATATTCCATATGGAGAGAGGTGACTATGCAATCGTTGCAAAATCCAGAACAAGATTTTTCATTTCTTGCAGATTGTTCGGCTTTTTAGGTGTTTCCCCGTGGATTCATGGACCGTCCAGGAACACACAGGCGTCTCCCTCCAGTCCCCCATTGGCGTTGTCAGGTGGTTTACTTTTAATCTTCCAATTATCTTCGTCCCTGTCTTTTTAATTTTATGGTTTTTATTTCATAAGGTTTCAGTGTAATTACAAGCGTTCCATTTTTGTGCGAAAGGGTTTCTTGTTCTTCCTCCAGACAGTTACATTCCACATATGCGGCTGCTCCGGTTTCTGCAAATGTCACATGAGTTTTCGTCCGTTTCCCATAGGTTTCATACATGCGGACAATGATCCCGTCTCCGTCTTCCGCATATTTTACCGTGTCTGCCAGTACATTTTCCTCTTCAATGGAGAGGAAGGAATAGGAAACCGGCTTATTTCCTGTGACAGCGGCTGCCTGCAGCGGGCAGTTTAAATCATAGGCTTCCCGCACAACACCACCCGAACGGAAATCTCCTTTGTGAGGATACAGGGAATAGGTAAAGGTATGCTCTCCCTGATCTGCATCCGGATTGGGGAAAATTCCTGATTTTAACAGGGTCAGACGGATTACGGAATCATGGATGTCATAGCCGTACTTGCAGTCATTTAAAAGTGCGGCTCCGTATCCCGGTTCGGAGATGTCCGCCCATTTGTGAGCACATACTTCAAATCTGGCCTGATCCCAGGTGGTATTCTCATGGGTGGGACGGCTTACATTGCCGAACTGGATGTCGTAATTGGCCTCCTTGCAATGAATATCCAGGGGAAATGCTGCCTTTAACAGCATCTGATGCTCGTTCCAGTTGATTTTAGTCTTAAAATCAATTCTTGCTGTGTGCTTATAAAAACAGAGCGTTTGCTCCACTTCGGAATCCATAAACCTCTTTTTTATGAGGATGGAGCCTCTCACCGGTCCATTCTCCAAAAGACGTGCTTCTGTCACCTGGTCGATCTGCCATCCCTTTTCCCGGTAGGACGCGTCAATGTTCCAGGCATTATACTCCAAAGGCCGGTCCTCGTATACCAGAAGTTCGTTGCCTTTTGTGCCAGCCTTTAACAGATTTCGTTCTTCCATCCGGTCATAAAGTCTGGTCAGTGTTCCATCCGGGCCAAATTCCACTTCATAATAGGCAGTCATCAGCCGGACCGGTCTTTGGTCACCATCTGCTTCATATTCTAAAAATACCGCTGACGGATCACCACTGAAGACAGCATTGCCCTCTTGAAACACCTGATATCCCTTAGAAGGCACCTGTTCTGCCAGATAAAGGACTCTGCCTTCTGCCGTCTCCTGAGACAAAAGACCAGGATTTTTCACCGGATGGTCAAGTTCTACAATCCCGGTTCTTGGAAAACTTACGGTATTCCACACGGCAAGCCCATTCCCTCCTTCTTCCGTCCGTTTACAGCCGGCAGCCAAAAGCAGGCGGTCCATACGGCAGTCGATGATCTCACGGTCTGACCGAATGATTTGCTGGTATTGGATTTCCGAATCCTCATACACTTCTTTGATAGCGGAGCCGGGAAGAATATCGTGGAACTGGTTTAAAAGCAGAAGTTTCCAGTTCTTCTCCAATGCTTCCGACGGATACTCTGAGCCGTCTGTAAGGAGCAGATCCAGAACGGAGTAAAATTCAGCGTCCCCGTTTAAGAATTCGCAGGTGCGGTTGTATTTTTTATTCTTTGCCATGGAGGTATAAGTGCCCCGATGGGTTTCTAAATATAATTCTCCATCCCAGACGGGAAGCCGCTTCTGATCCAAATTTTCCTCCAGAATGTGGAAAAACTCTTTTACAAAGGTCTGTTTGGTCTTGGGTGCGCGGGCTACACTCCGTTCCAGACGGCGGCTCTGCTCCAGCATTTCTTCAGTCGGTCCGCCGCCGCCGTCTCCATAACCGTAACAGGTCAGCACTTCTTTGCTCACATCCTTGTTTAAGAATCTCTGCCAGGTTCCCATGATCTGTTTGGCATCCTGTCTTCCATTGTACGTGGTGCTGAAATTCTTTTCCGGTTCATTCTTTTTTAAGTAATCCCTGGTGCTGATTAAGTAAGTGAGCACTTCACTCCCGTCGATCCCTCTCCAGCGGAACACATCATTTGGAAACTGGTTGAATTCGTTCCAGCCAAGCTTGGTGGTCATGAAATACGGCAGTCCGGACTGCTTCATGATCTGCGGAATGGCGGCGCTGTAACCAAAGACGTCGGGCAGCCACAGTACTTCGTTGGCCTGTCCTCCCAGCTCTTTTTCAAAGAATCTTCTTCCATAGAGGATATGGCGGACCAGGGATTCCCCGGAGGCCAGGTTACAGTCCGGTTCCAGCCACATGGCTCCTTCTGTCTCCCAGCGGCCTTCTCGGATTTTTTCCCTGATCTCTTCAAACAGCTCCGGAGCTTCCTCTTTCACAAACTCGTAAAGCTGAGGCTGACTGGACATGAATTTATATTCCGGATAACGTTTCATCAAATTCAAGACGGTGCGAAAACTTCTGACGGCCTTCTGTCTGGTCTGCTTTAACGGCCACTTCCAAGCCACATCAATGTGGGTATGGCCAATGCTGTGGACGGTCACCGGATGTTCCGGCCGGTTCTTATAGTAGTGCTCCAAAAGCCAGTCATCCGCCTCCCTGACGGATAAACGGAATGCTTCGGAACCGGGGCGTCTAAAATCCACCAGCTCAAGCGCCTCATTCAATGTCTGAAAGGTGTCGATCCGTTCCAGATCGTCCTCTTCCAAAAGATCGGCTGCCTCAAAGGGAACCACGAAATCGTAATAAAATTCCGCAACGTCCTCCCGATAGGCTCCCATCTCCAGATGAAAGAAATTGGTAAGCCCGGAACTGTTTGAATATGCGTAGAATGCCAGTTCAAAATGCTCTCCTCCTTTTGCTTCTTCCGTCAGGATAAAATCCTGATGATTCATATCCATGGTGCCGGAAAGCCTGCCGTCCAGATAAACCATGACCTGGGGATTGTCGGTATTCCAGATATCCGTAGCTCCCGTATTTAATATGGCCCTTACCTGGGTACCTTTAAAATCATCAGGAATGGTAACACGTGCCATAAACCAGAAATGGCGGTCGGTTCCGCCCCAGGTCTCATCCGTTCCATAGGCTGACCATTCGAGAGTACTGCTGTCAAACTGTTCCCCGAATTCATAATTCCCCTGACTTACCATCACCGGTTCCACACGGGTCAAGCCGCAATAGCACAGCTCTTTCAGGGAATCTGCTGCTGCCTTTAATCGGTTTCTAATAGGATTCATATATCATTCCGCCTTCTTTGTATATTTTAAAAAGGCGGGAAACCGCATAAAGCTGGTCTCCCGCCTAAAAAGCCGTAATTAGCCCTTAATTCCTGTGGAGGCGATTCCTTCTACCAGATACTTCTGCATTGTTAAGAAAATCACAAATATGGGAATCAGGGATAAGGTCGCCATTGCAAACATGGCTCCCCAGTCAGAACCTGCGGTCGGATCAGAGAACATCTTTAACGCATAGCTGACCGGATATTTTAACGGATCACTCAGGTAGAGCAAGGCCGCAAGGAAATCATCCCATCTCCACATGAAGGAGAAAATTGCGCTTGTGACCAGTGATGGTTTTATAAGCGGCAATATGATCCGGATAAAGATGGAATATATGGAACAGCCGTCCATTCTGGCCGCTTCATCTAAGTCAATGGGAATTCCCTTGATAAACTGTACATTTAAGAAAATAAAAAAGCCCTGACCGAAAAACTGCGGTACGATGATCGGAAGATAGCTGCCTACCCAGCCCAGCTTGTTAAAGATGATGTACTGGGGAATCATGATGACCTGGAACGGAAGCATCATGGAAAGCAGCATACATGCGAACCAAAAGCCTTTCCATTTAAAATCAATGCGGGCAAATCCATAGCTGACGATGGCAGAGGATACAACGGCACCGACGGTGGAAAGACCGGCAATGATAAAGGAATTCTTGAAAAAGGTTGCAAACCCGTAGCCTGCAAAGCCTTTCCAGCCCACCTTGTAATTGTCAAGGGAAAAGGCTTCCGGAATAAGGCTGGCTGCAGTACGGAATATCTCATTGGTATTTTTAAAGGAACTCATTACCATCCATACAAGCGGATATATCATAACACAAGCGAAGAAAAACGTAAATACATGATATATCACTGTGATGGCATTTCTTTTTTCTTTATATCCTGTCTTCATGATTCATCACCCTTCTGCCTCGTAATATACCCACTTTTTCTGGGTCTTGAACAGTACCAGAGTCAACAGACCCACTACCAGTACCATAAACCAGGCCATCGCACAGCCGTACCCCAGTTTGTTGTACGTAAAAGAATTCTGGTACATGTATACGGTATAGAACAAAGTCGTGTCCCTGGGTTTTCCCTGAGTGATGATGTAGCTTTGGGTGAATGCCATAAATCCGTTGATCAGCTGGTTGATCAGATTAAAGAAGATGCTGGGTGTCAGCATGGGAAGCGTAATCTTAAAGAACCGCTGGATTCCATTGGCTCCGTCTACGGTGGCTGCTTCATAAAGGCTGACCGGAATCTGCTTTAAACCGGACAAAAATATCAGCATGGAGGAACCAAACTGCCAAACAGCCAGTATGATCAGAGTCCAGATGGCGGTATCCATCCTTCCAAGCCAGGCAATGTCAGAAGGAAGACCCACGATTTTTAATAGTGCATTGATCACACCGTCACTGGCAAACATACGCTTCCATAGAATCGCCACCGCAACACTGGAACCAATGATGGATGGCAAATAATAAACGGCCCTGTAAAAACCGGATAGCTTTGTACTTTTTACCAGCAGCATGGCTACCGCAAGAGCCATGAGCAGCCGGAGAGGAACCGAAAACAGAACATAGTACATGGTTACGCCAAAAACCTTCCAAAATTTAGGGTCCGCTGTAAACATGGTTTTGTAATTTTCCAGACCTATAAAAACCGGTGACTCCAAAATGTTGTATCTGGTGAATGAAAACCCTAAAGATAAAATCATCGGAATGGCCAGGAAAGCTAAAAATCCTATCATGAAGGGCAGGATAAAAATATATCCTGCAACCTTCGGTCGATTCAATGCCCGAACCAATGATTCTTTTCTTTTCGGGGTCATTTGATTGTTCTTCATCTTATCCCCTCCAGAATGTCTAACTGCTATTTTGCCGCTTCTTCCAGGATGCGCTTGGCTTCCGGTACAAACTGAGCCGTCGCCTCATCCGTCGTTGCATCGCCGTAACGGATTGCTTCCACAACGGTCTTTGCTAATGCTTCCACTTCTCCTTTGCCTGCCGGATCTGGTGCATCAATTGGTGTTGCGATTTCAGAAACCTTTGCAATGAAGTCAAACACGTGCTGGGAAACTGCATCTGCCTTAGGTTTGATGTTATCTGCTACGGTTGAATTGATGGGAATTCCTCTTTCAGCAAGAAGAATATCATTGGCCTCTGTGCTGTTTACAAACCAGTCAATAAACTTTGCTGCTTCTTCTTTGTTCTTGGAAGATTCTGAGATGGAGAAGAACTGGCTTGGTTTCAAATACATTGGCTGCGTTTTTGCATCCGTTGTAGTGGGATACATGGTGATTCCCAGTTCCCTGCCTGCCGTGCTGGAAACGCTGATGTACTGGTTGGAGAATAAAAAGTCATTCCAGGTGGTGGAATCAATAATCGGCTTCGTCTCCACAACATCAGGGTTTTTCTCTGCAAGAAGGTCTGCGGAAATGCTGAATTCAGCTTTTGCAAACTTCTCAACATTGGCAAAATGAAGTTTCATGGAATCCTCTTTGCCCTCCTTCAGCTCATCAAACAGTTGAGACCCATTGGTTCTGGCAATGATCTGCATCATGTTGATCCCGCCGTCGAAATAGGTTTTTGTTCCTGTCTTTTCGTATATTGTCTTGGATATGTCATATAATTCCTCGATGGTCGGCTGTTCCGGAATGGTAACTCCTGCTTTTTCTACAATTGCCTTGTCATATACCATCATCGGAGCGTTGCTTCCTAAGCTGATGGCATAGCATTTGCCGTCAATGGAGCCGCTTTCAATGATGCTCTCCGGGATTTTGGAGGTATCAATGAGACCGCTTGTGATGTATTCCGACAAATCGGCAAGCTGTCCGCTCTTTTGGTACTGGGTCAAATAGGAATAGTCCATCTGTACGATATCCGGCATATTGCCGCCTGCAGCCATTGCGGAAAGCTTATCCCAGTAACCGGACCAGTCGGTAAATTCCACCTTGATCTCCACATTGGGATTCTGGCTCATATACAAATCTGCCGCTTTTTTTGTTACATCATTTCTCGTCTGGTTCCCCCACCAGGTGAGATTTAAAGTAATCTTGTCCCCGGATGCTGCCTGGGTATCCGGGGCCGCCTTGGTCGTCTCAGCCGCACTGGCCGCACCGGTGGTCTGGGTGTCTGTGTTCTCTGGTTTAGAACCGCAGCCAGCTAAAGAAACTGCTGCCAAAAGTGCTGCAAGTACTGCCGGTAAAAATCTTTTTCTCATAATAAAACCTCCCTCTTAATTGATTTATGATAATCTCATGATATGTCAAATATGCACAACAGTAAAGTTAAAATATAGCTTTTTATGGTCAAAAAAACATCTTATTGTTACTTTTTGACTTTTTTTAATTTATTTTTTTACATTTTTACTATATAATATAAATGTATAAGGTCTGAACACTGTATGTTTTATATGTGTGTCACACTCCAGCAAAACCTATGGGTGTCCAGACACGCCCCAGAAAGAAAGGACGTATGTCTATGAGTCGGTGTACCATCTGGTTCAACAACCTGTCTTTATATAAGAAGGTCCTCACGGTATTTCTGCTGGCGGTGCTGGCACTTTGTATCACCTTTGCTCTCAGCCTCAAGATACTTACATCCCGGTATCATGAGGAACTTTACCGTACCAATGCAAATTCCTTAAACCATGTGACCACTTATCTGGAATCGGAAATGAAGATGGTGGAAACCATATCAGACAACTTAATCGGGGACAAGGTCATCCAAAATAACCTGGCGTTCCTTTCGGAAAACCCCTACAGCAACCGCCGTTCCGCCGCCCGCAGAGATATATATGAACAGCTTTACCCCTATATGTACCGAAGCAGCTACATCAAATCCATCAACATCGTACTGTCCGACGGTTCAAACATCTGTATGGGAAGCTCTGATGAAATCTTGAAATTCAACATCAAAGAACTGGATCAAAGTCTGGAGTCTTTAAAAGGGAGATCCATCTGGGCGTCCGGAATCGCCCCCGGTCCCAATACGGTATGTGCCAGGCAGATTCTGAAACTGAAGTATTTAAGCTTAAAGAAGCTGGCAGAACTCTATATCACCGTGGATATGGATAAAATGATTGAAGACGGCTTAAATAATTCCGGCAGCCTTGCAGAAAATTCCAAGTTCATCCTGATATCCGGAGACAAGCGGATTTATCCTGCCGCCCCCTTTCACGATAAATACTGCAACCAGCTGATTGCAACTAATAGAAAGCAGGGAAATTCCTATTCCATTGCCACTTTAAGCGGCAACAAAGAATTTATCATCAACGGTCATGTGCCATATGTGGGCTGGGATTACCTCTATTTCAGGGATTATGATCCGTTATTTTACCGAATCCGTCTGGTCACCATGCAGATTTTTCTTTTTACCCTCTGCATCATTCTGGCCACTGCGGTCTGCGTGAACCTGATTTTCCGCCATATATTCCGACATCTGGACTATCTGATTGAAAAGATACAGTGTTTTGGAAGCGGGGAACTTCCTGCCTGTGATGTAAAATGCTACGATTATCAGAACCGTCAGGATGAAATCGGTCAGCTTCACCGCAGCTTTGATGAGATGACCCACAGCGTAAAGGTCCTGCGGGATGAGAATTATGACAAGCAGCTTCTCGTCAGGGATTCCACCATCAAGATGCTCCAGCAGCAGATCAATCCGCACTTTTTATACAATACGCTGGATACCATCAACTGGATGGCCCAGAAATACGGAGCGGAGGACATTTCTGTAATGGTCCGCTCTCTGGGGAATTTGTTCCGTGCTTCCATTGCAGACCAAAAGGACAGGATTCCCCTGTCTGAAGAATTAAAGGTACTGGATAACTATATCCGCATCCAACAGATCCGCTTCAAAGACAGGCTTCATTTTGAACTGGAAACTCCCGAGAATATTTCCCGGATTTGCGTACCAAAGCTTTGCATCCAGCCTCTGGTGGAAAACGCACTCAAGCACGCTATGGAGGACACGGACGAGCTGTGCCGGATACGGGTCATCATTAAGGAAATGGAGACGAATTACCGGATCACGGTCACCAATACCGGTTCCCGGTTTGAAGAGGATCTGCTTCAGAAAATAAAGAACAGGGAAATCACGCCCCAAGGCTCCGGAGTAGGCCTTTTAAACATCAACTCCCGGCTAAAACTGCTTTACGGAGACCAGTACGGATTGAACTTTTACAACGAAGGCGGAAAGGCAGTGGTCATGCTGTCCATTCCCAAGGAACAGGAGGAATGATATGCTGAGACTGATGATCGTAGATGACGAACAGATTATAAGAGAAGCCCTCTCCCAGATGATTGATTTTGAATCCATTGGCTATGAGCTGATCGCTGCGGCCAAAAACGGTATGGAGGCTTATGATATTATTTGTGACGATTACCCGGATGTGGTGATCACAGACATCCGGATGCCCATACTAAACGGTCTGGATTTAATCAGCCGTTCCATGAAATCAGATTCCAGAATCACCTTTGTCCTGCTTTCCGGATACAATGACTTTGAATATGCCAAGCAGGCAATGAAGTACGGAGTCCGCTACTATCTCTTAAAGCCCACCGACAAAAATGAGCTGATTGATTCTCTGGTATCCATCCAAAAAGAACGGCTGAAGGAGGAAGAAAACCGGAGACTCCAGCAGAAACATTTCCTTAATACCCTGCACGTTCCCCTGGAGCAAAGCTTTATTATGGAAGCACTGGAACATCAGGACTCCTTTTCTCCGGTATTCCGCAAATATCAGGGATTTTTATGCTTTCCAAAGGACTGCCTTTATGCCTGTATCTGCTCCTTTGTGGAAGAAAACTACTTAAAAAACTTTGCCGCCGATGTAAGAAGAATCCTGGACTGTGCCCGGATTCCTCTGCAATTTTCCATTTTGTATGTAAAAAACACGGCGGTGCTGGTTTTCCCTGCCTCCACCCTGGCCCTGCAGGAAGAATTGAGCCGGCATATTCTGGAACTGAAATATCCGGGCCAGTCCGTCACCTTTGAAACCGAGTTTATCCATAAAGAATCCACGGAAAAATTGTTTCAAACTATAATATCAAAAATTTCCCGGTTTGAGAAAATCCTTCTTCTTGGGGACCGGGGCATCTCCCATGAGATCAAGAACCACATTGCCTCCCCGTGGAGGATCAGCCAATTGGAGGATTCCATCACTTCCGCAGAAAACACCGTACAGGCTGCAAAACTACTGGACTCGGTTTTTATGGATTCCATGCCCGTATCCAGCGCCAGAAATCTGGCTCTCGGTCTTTTTCTGCAAAGCAGCAGGGAACAGGAAAAGCTGCCGTCGGACGCTGCCTGTGATTTTTTCAGGCGCCTTTATTCCTGTACTACGGTAAAGGACATCAAAACACTTTTACTGGTAGTCATGGTCCAAAAAACAGACAGCACCAATTCCCACAAAAACGGCTCCAACATTGCGCTTTTAAAATCCTATATCAGAGATCACTTAGACTCTGAGAATCTGTCGTTAAAATGGCTGGCAGAGAATTATCTGTTCGTCAGTGTGGGATATTTAAGCAAGCAGTTCATAAAAGAGGAGGGAATGCGCTTTTCCGACTACTTAAACAAAGAACGGATGGAAGAAGCCATTCGTCTGATGAGGTTTTATCAAAATGACAATGTAAAACAAATTGCCCGACAAGTGGGTTTTGGCAGCAATCCCCAGTACTTCAGCCAGGTATTCAAGCGGTTTACCGGCCTTACGCCGACCGAATATATTGAAACGCACAAAATAAAACAGGAAACACGTGCCAAAGGAGAGAAACCATGAAATCAAACGAACAGTTACTTGAAAAAATCCACTTAGTGGTAGAAAAACTCATGAACTTAGGCGGCAGCGATTACGACAAGGACCGTACCGTCAGCCAGAACGATACAAAAAAAGGCATTATCCAGAGAGATTTCGGTATCGAAGAATGGGACTGGCCCCAGGGAGTGGGATTATACGGGCTTTATAAGCTTCAGGACTTTTATGGAGACGGGCGCTATCTGCCATTTTTTGAAAAATGGTACCGCGGACATATGGAAAAAGGACTTCCCTCCAAAAACATCAACACCACGGCTCCCTTTCTCCCCTTGTCCTATCTCTATGAAAAACTGGAACAATCCGAGGATTACAAAGGGCTTTGTGAGAAACGGGCCGACTGGCTGATCCATGAACTTCCTAAAACTCCGGACAACGGCTTCCAGCATGTGACCAGCGCCATCGGCGACCGGAACGGAGTGGCATTAAATGAAGGCCAGCTCTGGGTGGACACACTGTTTATGTCCGTTCTTTTCTTAAACAACATAGCCAATCAACTGGACCGCCCGGACTGGAAGAACGAAGCCATCCATCAGTTTCTGGTCCACATCAAATATCTGTTTGACAAAGAGACCGGACTATTCCACCATGGCTTCCGTTTTGACCGAAGAGATAATTTCGGAGGTATCTTCTGGTGCAGAGGAAACGCCTGGTTCACCTACGGCATCATGGAATTCATTGACAACTGCAGCGAAGAACTGAACGAAGGCGTACGGACCTATTTCATTGATACCTTTAAAGCTCAGGCTGAGGCTCTCTTAAAACTCCAGGCACCCTCCGGCCTTTGGCATACCGTTCTCAATGACAGCACCAGCTACGAAGAGGTTTCCGGTTCCGCCGCCATCGCAGCCGGTCTTTTACGAGGGGTAAAAGCCGGAATTCTCGATGAGTCCTATAAAAAAGCCGCCGACCGGGCCATCGACGGGATCTGCGATAATATATCCGATGACGGAACGGTATTAAATGTATCCGCCGGAACCGGCATCGGTATGACAGCCGAACACTATAAAAATATTTTGATCATGCCCATGGCTTACGGACAGGCTCTCGCACTGACCGCATTGTGCGAGGCACTGGAAAAATAACCAAAAAAGCGGATTTTTTTATCACAGAAGGGAACCTGCTTTTCGCAGAAACAGGTTCCCTTTTTATTGTCCTTTTTGGGAGAAAACCACATATTCAGTCCCGGAATCCATTAAAAAATGAGAAAAATAAAAAACAGCAGATTGCACAAAAAATCACCCGGCAAATCAAAAAATCCAAATCCATATCCGTCTTATCCCCGAAATAAAGCAAACATATTTTTGGTACATATGACTTTTTTCAACCGGAGATATGACGATCCGGATTTGACAATCACTTTTCCATCTTGTAACATAAGATAAACATTTTATATGTAGTCTGAAAAAGGAGGAGCACATGATGAAATTAATAGATAAAGATATCACTGCTGCGATTTTTGACATGGATGGCACCATGTTTGATACAGAGCGGCTCAGAATGAAGGTTTTAAACGAAGCCTCACTGGAACAATACGGAAAAGCCATGCCGACGCAGCTGCTGTTAGACTCTCTGGGACTCAGTTCTGTTTCTGCCCAGAAGTTGGCGAAAGAAGAATTCGGTCCGGATTACCCTTATGAGGAAACCCGAAAAAGAGCTGATGAACTGGAATTATCTTATGTAAAAGAGCATGGCGTTCCTGTAAAAAACGGACTGATTGAAGTTTTAGAACGTTTGAAACGCAATGAAGTTCTGCTGGCAGTTGCCACCTCCAGTAAAAGAGCCATCGCAGAGGAATACTTAAGAGATGCAGATGTTTTTAAATACTTTGATGTGGTAATCTGCGGAGATGAAGTAGACAAAGGAAAACCGAATCCCCAGATATTTTTAAAGGCGGCCGACGGCATCAACTGCCAGCCGGAAACCTGCCTGATCTTTGAAGATTCTGAAAACGGCCTTTTAGCCGCAGCTTCAGCAAACGGCCTTCCGGTCTATATAAAAGATATTAAAGAAGCCCGGCCGGAGATTAAGAAAAAAGCATGGCTTTGCTATGAAGATATGAACCAATTTCTGCAGGATCTGCGTCCTTATACAAAGAAATATTCCCTTCCAACTCTCAATGAACATTTCCCTCAAAACAACAACCCTCTTACTGCCGGTATCCACGGCTTTGGTGCCATCGGCGGCGGATACATTGCCCAGGTTTTTTCCCATTGGGATGGATATACGAGACCCGGCAAGATCATCGGAGCCACCAGAAATGCGGAACTAAGGAACATGGTAAATGCATTCCATTCCTACCAGGTCAACTATGAAAGTCTCGCCTATGAGCAGACCATCCGGAATGTCTCCCTGATTGATATCGACCAGGAAGACCAGATGGTTTCCATGTATCTGGAAGCAGATATTATGGCCTTATGCCTTCCTGAAAGTGCCATAAAACAACAGGCGGCAATGACAGCCCAGGGACTGCTTGCACGAAAAAAGGCCAATCTGGAGCCGCTGACCATTTTAATCATATTAAATAAAGTTCATGCTGCTGCCTTTGTAAAAAAGCAGATCAAAAAAGCGCTTCTGGAGATTGTTTCAGAAGAAACTGCCAATGAAGTCCTTGATGAGACTTATTTTTGTGAAACCGTTGTAAACCGGATGGTTTCTGCCTGCCCGAAAGAGGAACTGTTAAAACAGATACAGCGAAAGCTTAATTCTCTAAGAGAATCTGTCCCGGATACGGAAAATATAAACAAACCGGTGATCAGCCTAAAAGGAGTCACACGAATGTTAAAGGACATATCTGCAATTCAAACAGAACTTTCCAAAGTAAGTCTGGTATTGTTTAACAGTGAACCGGATATGCCCCTTTATGCCGGCGGGAACAGTCCGCTTCTTCCCCATCTCCGTCAGGTAAAAGTCATGGAAGATATCAGCCAGATGCAGGTAATTAAAAACCGGCTTTCCAACGGTACTCATGCCATGATCGCCTGGTATTCTGCAATTCTGGGCTATAAGACCATCGGACAGGGAATGGGAGATGAAAGAATCCTTGATTTCGTAAACAGTCTTATGGAAAAGGAAATCAAACCAGCTCTCCTGGAAAAAAATCCTGATTATGAGGATTATATGAACGGATTTACAAAAAACTTTATTAAGCGCTGCCGATTTTCCTTTAAAGACCCTGTCGAGCGGGTCGGACGGGACCCAATCCGGAAACTCCAGCACAATGAACGGGTACTGGGAACCATGTCCCTGGTACACTCTTTGAAACAATCATCTCCGCTTCTTGAATTTGGTACCGCTCTCGGATTCTATTATGGAATTTCTTTAATAGATCCAAATGACAAAGAAAGTCTAAAACTTCGCAGGCTTTATGAACAATTGGGGAATATTGAAGCAGTCCTGACTTACAGCGGAACGGTTGACAAAAAGCCCTGCAGATTCCTGGATAAGGAAAAGGATCATGATGCGGTCCTTCGTATCAGCAGATATTTTCACGAATTGGCCCGAAAAAACTCTGCAAGCTTCGCCTAAAAAACACCGGAAGAGCTGTTATTCTGCTCTTCCCCCATTTTTCGATATCTGGACGGGTTCGTATCTGCATGTTTTTTGAAAACCCGTTCAAAATAAGTAACGCTTTCAAACCCAAGTATATCGGAAATCTCCGTAATGGAATAAGCGCTGTTTGCAAGCAGCTCCTTGGCCTTTCTGACTCTCGCCAGATTCCGGTATTCATTGACAGAAAAACTTGTTACTTCCCGGAAAATTCTGCTTAAATAGGATTTGCTGATAAAAAACCGCTCCGCAAGCTCCTCTAAGCTTTCCCCTGTTTCACAGTGGACCGTTAAGTATTCGGCCACCTCATGAACCTTCCCGTGTTTGGCGGTCTGCACCGTAGGGGTTATCTCCTTGAGCACATTCCTTTTCCGGTTTCGATAGATCATCAAAAGGATCTGAGACAGCATCAACCGGATCATGATCTCATACCGTTCTCCCCTCTGTTTCAGCTCCTTTCGGACCCCCAGCAGAAGTTTTTTCATCTCCCCCCATTCCATTTCCGAAAGCTTTATTACACCGTAATAATCCCCAAATATCTTTTCCAGAGAATATACCCCTGCACCTTTCAGCCACGGTTCCAAAACCCTTCCATTTAACTGAAGCAGTATCCGGTCATGTTTTCCACTCCCCGCCTGGCTTGTCTTGTGGACCTGTTCCCGGTTCACAAGAACCATATCTCCCGCCTTCACATAATACGTTTCCTTTTCAATAAAATAATACCGCTCTCCTTCCAAAAGAAAATACAGCTCATACGTGTCATGAAAATGCTTCATAGTCATGGAATATTCCTGATCCCTTACCACTTCATCAATGGCGATTCCCTCCCCGCTTTCTGAAAAAACTGTTTTTTCCATTCCGCCCTCCATGTTAGTAGCCAAAAGTACGATTACATCAAAAAAAGCACCAATTATATAAGAATTATAATACTATAATACTTTATAATATGCAATATAGAACACAAGGAAGCACCGAAAAACAGCTGCATATTACAGGAGGAACCCACATGAAATACGCTGACAACAAAGTTACAGATTTAACAATCGCCTACATCGGCGGCGGCTCCAGAGGCTGGGCCTGGACCTTTATGACCGATTTATCCCTGGACGACTCATTGAGCGGAACCATTCGTTTATACGACATTGACGCGTCCGCCGCAAAGAGCAATGAAATCATTGGAAATAAGCTGACTAGCAGAGAAGACACCATCGGAAAATGGAACTACGAAACTTCCGCTACCTTAGAAGAAGCACTGACCGGATGTGACTTTGCAGTTATTTCTATTCTTCCGGGAACCTTTGACGAAATGGAATCCGATGTCCACCTTCCCGAAAGACTTGGCATCTACCAGTCCGTAGGCGACACCGCAGGCCCAGGCGGAATGATCCGTGCCCTGCGCACCATCCCCATGTTCGTGACCATTGCAGAAGCCATCAAAGAGTACGCACCAGAGGCCTGGGTCATCAACTACACCAACCCCATGTCCTTATGTGTAAAAACCCTCTACCACGTATTTCCCCAGATCAAAGCCTTCGGATGCTGCCACGAAGTATTCGGCACCCAAAAAGTCCTAAAAGGGATCTGTGAAGAAGCACTGGGTCTAAAAAACATCGACCGCCATGACATTCACGTAAACGTCCTTGGAATCAACCACTTTACCTGGTTTGACCAGGCTTCCTATAAAGGAATTGATTTATTCCCCGTATACCAGGATTACATTAAAACCCACTACGAAGAAGGCTACAACGAACCAGACAAAAACTGGGCAAACAGTACATTTGAATGCGCGCACCGTGTAAAATTTGATCTGTTTTGCCGCTACGGATTCATAGCCGCCGCCGGAGACCGCCACCTTGCCGAATTCATGCCCGGAGCAGAATACCTAAAAGACCCGGAAACAGTCAAAAGCTGGAAATTTGGCCTAACCACCGTAGCCTGGAGAAAAGAGGACTTAAAAACCCGCCTTGCAAAAAGCCAACGCCTGGTAAACGGAGAAGAAGAAATGCAGATCACCCCCTCCGGCGAAGAAGGAATCCTATTAATCAAGTCCCTCTGCGGCCTTGCGCGCACCATCAGCAACGTCAACATCCCAAACACCAGTCTGCAGATCCCAAATCTGCCCAAAGACGCCATTGTAGAAACCAACGCTGTATTCGCCCGTGACAGCATCAAACCAATCCAAGCCGGTTCCCTCCCGGAAAACCTCCTGGAATTAATAAGCCCCCACGTAGCCAACCACCAGCGAATCCTAACAGCCGCCCTCACCTGCGACCGCTCCTTGGTCTACGAGGCATTTGCCGCCGACCCTCTCATAAAAGGCCGCGCCACCAAAGCCGAGATCAAATCCCTCGCCGACGACATGATCACAAACACCCTCAACTACCTCCCCAAAGGCTGGAAATAATAAAATTCATTCAAACAATTACCTATACCCCATGAAATCAAACTCATCCCCTGCTCTTTTGTCCTCCGCCAACACGCCCGCCGGGAAAAGAGCCAACAGGGGGACCTGCCGGCGCCGGTTTGCAGGCAGGTTAGAGTTTCTTAGGTTGGAAGGGTACAAAAAATGCGGGTTGGGATTGGCTTCAAAGCCAATTCCCAAAGGAAACCCTGAGTGCGAATTTCCTTCAGAAATTCGCACGAAGTGTTTCCGATCCCGCATTTTTTGCACCCTTCCGGCCTTAGAAACCCTCCTGCCGAAACCCCGGCGAAGGCAGGTCCCCCTGTTGGCTCTTTTCCCTCTCATCCCCCGCAAAAATTAAGCATAAACCTCCCTTCCCCCTCATCATCAATCTCCATAATCATATAGGAAGGCTTTCTCCCCTCCTGCCGCGGATAAGACAAACTCCCCGGATTCAAGATAATGACCCCATTATGTACCTCATAAAAGGGCCTGTGGGTATGACCGTACATAACGATATCCAGATTCCGTTCCCTCGCCTCCAGTTCCAGCCGTTCCACACCAAGAGAAACATTATAATAATGTCCATGCGTAAGCAATACCCGGTATTTTCCGATGTTTATTTCCTTCTCCCGGTCCAGGTCGGAGAAAAAATCATTATTTCCAAGCACCATATGAACCTGACAGTCCTCCCCGGCCCAGCCGGCGATCTTATCTTCACTGCCCTCCACATCTCCCAGATGGATCAGCATATCAAAGGGCCCTTCCTCTTTCATGATTTTATAAAGATTCTCGTCCTTGCGATGGGTATCACTGACAATCAGTACTCTCATCCTATTTCCTCCCGTAAAAATCCATAAGCTTCCATTTCATGGCTTCCAATGCCTTTCCACGGTGGCTGATTTTATTTTTCTGTTCCATGGTAAGCTCTGCAGCAGTCATAGAAAATTCCGGAACATAAAAAATAGGATCATAGCCAAATCCATCTCCCCCAGCCGGACTGTCTGCCAAAAATCCTTCCATGGTCTCCTCCGTATGAAGAACGGTTCCATCCGGAAGAACTGCCGCTATATTACAGACAAACCGGGCGCTGCGTTCTGCTCCGGCTGCCCTGGCTGCACGGTTTAAAATATTCTGGTTTTTAATTTCGTAAGAGGTATCCTCCCCCATGTATCTGGCGGAGTATATCCCCGGTTCCCCGTTTAAGCAGTCCACCACCAGACCGGAATCATCTGCAAGTACGATTCCCCCGGTTTCCTTCCACACGGCTTTGGCCTTTATCTCTGCGTTTTCCCCAAAGGTAGATCCATCTTCCACAATATGGGGGTTGGCTCCTGCCTCTTTCATGGACAGGACCTTCCCTCCCAGATCCTTTAAAATTTCCCGGACTTCCCGCATTTTCCCCTCGTTGCCGGTTGCAAAAACAATTATCCCCTCGTTCATTTGTTCTCTCCTTTATTCCCAATTCTATCGGTCTTTTGTATACGCTTTCAGGCATAGATTGCAGTTTTGTTTCTCCTCCACGCTCTCCCAGTTTCCCCCGTCTGCACTGATATACCCTTCCCCATCGGAAAGGTCTGCAAAGGTACGTCCATCTCCCGCATCGTATTCAATTGCTGCCGGGTGGACCGTATCCGGGGTGGTGATCTTTACAACAACTGCAAAACGCTCCCCTTTTTTCAGTTCCACCGCTTTCCCGGCTCCTTCGGGCAGAGCCACCGTATAATATCCGGCATTTTGAAAGCTGCCCTCTGCCAAACGTATTCTCCGGTCAAAATCCCCGCCATTAATGATTGCCTCCCGGTCTTTTGCAGCAGGCACCGCATAAATCTCATAGGTTGTCCGGGAAGCCGTAGCATAAAAGCCCACTGCCGATAACGTTTCATTGTTCTCTGCCTCATAAACATTGGACATCCACACCGTATCCTCCCCGTATCCAAGCTGGCCCACCCAGCCTCTTAGGTCGGACTGATAAATGTGATCGTAATTATCCGGCTCCTCCGCCGCAGCATAAACCAGATTATTCATTCCGATATTGGAATCATAGTAAGATACATAATAATATCCCTGATCCCCAAAGCCCTTTCCCCAGCTGTTTAAACAGATAAATGCTCCGTCTCCGTTCACATCTTCATGAAAATTTTCCTTTGGGTAGGCATCATCCCAGCCAATGATCACAGAATCGTGGTTGGGAGGCTGAGAACCGATATAGCAATAAGCATAAGCCTCCTCATTATAAGAGGAAGACCGGCTGTTTTCGTCGGTCATCGAGGTATAGAGAGAGCTTTGAACCCCGCCATACTGAAGGACCGCCCGCTTGATTTTTTCATAGTCTTTTCCGGGAATCAACTGGACCTCCTGGACGTGCTTTACGGCTTTTAATCCCACCGGGGATATTCCGTCTCCGTAGGGATCATCCGATTCCAGCACAGGCCCTTTCCAGGAAAGGAGGTAAGCCAGTGACATGGTAAATTCTCCCCCTTCTTCCTGGGGAATACTGAAACCATTGCCAAGTGACATATGATCCTCAGAAAAATCATAGGATTCTTCTGGTAAGAGACTGGCTTCCAGGGCCTGAAGAGAGGCAAATGCCCAACAGGTACCAAGGGTCCCCTGATTTTTCACCGGCGGAACTCTGCCCTCTTTTCTTCCATCGTAGAATACCGGAAGAACACCGGTCTCCTGGGAAGGCTTCACTTCTTTGCCGGAAGAATCAGGGATTGGCTGTGCAGACCGGCAGCCCGTTAAAAGAAAGACCGTAAAAAACAAAAAGGCAATCCATTTTTTATTTTTCAAATGAATCTCCTGGTTTTCTTTTTGGTGGCTTTGGCCCCATAAACTGATAAAAATAAGTTTTCATCATACCGTTATAGATCTTCCGGTTTTTATCCGCTTTTCTGCCGATGTATTTTTCTGCATCCTCATAAGCCGTTATCATATACAAGGACCATGCATCCAGCGCTTTATAGCGTTCTCCGATCTGGCGGTACAGCTCCGGTAAGTCTTTCTTTTCCTCCAGACGCTCTCCATAAGGAGGATTGGTTATGAGAAAGCCGTATTTTTTCGGATGGCTCAATGCACTGACCGGTCTTTGCTGAAAATGGATCATATGGTCCACTCCAGCCGCTTCCGCATTGGACTTGGCTGCTTTTATAATCTCCGGGTCTATGTCATATCCCTGGATATCCACTTTCCCCTCTTGGTCCACAAGATCGTTGGCCTCATCCATGGCATCGTACCAGCATTTCCTGGGAATTAAATTCTTCCAGTCTTCGGACAGAAAAGAACGGTTCATACCCGGTGCCATATTGGCCGCCATCATGGCTGCCTCAATGACAAAAGTACCGCTTCCGCAGAACGGATCCACTAAAATACGGTCCTTATTCCATGGAGTCAGCATAATAAGGGCCGCTGCCAGGGTTTCCGTAATGGGAGCTTTGCTGGTCAAGGTACGGTACCCCCTTTTGTGCAGAGAATCCCCGGACGTATCAATTCCAACCGTCACCTGATCTTTATAAAGGAATACACGAAGCGGATAACTGCTCCCCTTTTCCTCAAACCATTCCACACCATAGGCTTTTTTCATCCGTTCCACCATAGCTTTTTTCATAATGGACTGGATATCCGAAGGGCTGAAGAGCTTGCTTTTTATGGAAGAAGCCTTGGCAACCCAGAACTTTCCGTCCTGGGGAATATAATCCTCCCATGCAATGGCCTTGGTTTTCTGAAAAAGTTCTTCAAAAGACTCTGCCTGAAAGCTTCCTACCTTTAAAAGAACACGTTCAGCTGTGCGAAGAAATACATTGGCACGGCAAATCGCTTCATCATCTCCAAGAAAGGTCACTCTTCCATCCTCTACCGCAGTAATATCATATCCTAAATCCGTTATCTCTCTTTTTAATACCGCTTCCATACCAAAATGGCAGGGGGCGATCAGTTCAAATGTTTTTTTCACCTTATTCTCCTAAGTTCATTTCTTTTTGCACATTTCCCTCAAAATCCAGAATGCGGAAGGTCTGATTCTCCAATGTGGCATAGGTAGGCGGATTACCGCCCTTTGGAATGGAAACAGAACCGGGATTTAAAATGGTAATATCTCCCTCACTGTCCGCAGTCAGGATATGAGTATGGCCATGAAGCAGTATATCTCCTTTTTTTACCGGCGGCAGATGATCCTTGTTAAAAATATGGCCGTGAGTCGCATAGACCGTAAGACCATTGATCACAAACAGGGCATAATCTGCAAGTACCGGAAATTCCAGCACCATCTGGTCCACTTCTGTATCACAGTTTCCACGGACACAATAAATCTGGTCCTTATATCCATTTAACATGGAAATAACTGCTTTGGGGTCATATTCTTTGGGAAGATCATTTCTAGGACCATGATAAAGAATATCTCCCAATAAAAGCAGCCTGTCTGCGCCGGATTTTTTATATTCATCTAACAGAAGCCTGCAATAAAAAGCAGAGCCATGGATGTCAGAAGCAATCATATATTTCATAAGCTATTTCTCCTTCTGTATATAATAGATATATTTTAAAGCCACGGAGGTGTTTCTGTCAATGAATTTACCTATCCCCAAACCATATATTTTCCCCTGTAATATGCGATTCCATTGGCAATATTCAACACCTGGTATCCATAAGGCTCTAATTTCCTGCAGACCATCATGCTTTGTCCGCCCCTTGCACAGTAAAAAATGAGAAGTTTATCCTTTTGAAGGGAGTTGATCCAGCTGTCCATCTCTTCATACGGAAGATTTACAGCTCCTTTAATATGGGATTTCCGGTAGGACTGTCTATTTCGGAGATCTATGATCATGATATTATCATTATAATCAATATAATTATCAATTTCCCAAATCGGGATCGTCTGGAACATATTTTCACCTGTCCTTTCTAGTAATAATATATTCCATTTTTTCCAGATTGCGAAACTTCACATGGACACGGTGGTTGGATACAAAAAACGCGGGAAAGGACCGGCAGTCTCTTTCCCACGCTTTTTTACTTCTGTTCTTTTATAAAATTTAGTTTGTTTTGTTGCGGCTGGAGTCACGGCTTGAATCGCGGCTGGAGTCACGGCTGGAGTCACGGCTTGAATTACGGCTGTTATCCTGGCTCTTGTTCTGGCTGTAATTCTGGCTGTTGTTCTGGTTGTTGTTCTGGCTGTAATTCTGGCTGTTGTTCTGGTTGTTGTTCTGGCTGTTGTTCTGGTTGTTGTTCTGGTTCATGTCACGGAAATTTCTGGAAGAGTTATCCATATCATTGTAGTTATCGTTGTAGCTGTTTCTGGACATAATTAATACCTCCTGTTGATGTTTTTTGTTACATGGACTAGTATGGCAAAATCCGAATAGATTATACGAATATTTTAATTTAAAAATTTGGAAAAAAACCAGATCTACCATTTATTTTTCCTTTATCAACAGGTTATGTCCTCATTCACAGCTCCATACTTATTTTGATAGGGAAAGCCCCTTATGGATTAAAAATAATAATAATCTTGAATCATAACAAATCCTTAATAAAAAATAACTTTGCTTTTTTTCAAGGCTATATTATAATTAATGTGAGGAGTTCACTTTCCTCATCCTTATTAATTATTTATACTCCCCTCGGAAAAAGCCGGATAGCTCCCCTATCCGGCTTTTTCCCTTCTTGCTCGACCCTGATTATTCTTCTGCTTTTACCGTCATTTCTTCTTGGTTCCTCATTCTTTTCTAAACCACAGATCAATGGCTTCTGTCGCTTCCTTCGATAAAATATTCGTATATACCTGATGATGCAGCCAGGCCAATGTTTTCTGCTCCAGATATTTCTTCATTTCATTTTCCGCCTGGTCCATTACTACCTTTATAAGACAAGGACATTTGGGGGGAGAATCGGATAACCTGTCTTTCTCGTGTAACATCGTATTCTGCCGGATCTCTGCACACTGAAAAAATGCTTCCTTTCCTTCTACCGCTTCCACAACGTCCCAAAACGTAATGTCTTCAGGCTCACGGGCCAAAGCATATCCGCCCTTGACTCCCGGCACAGACTTAATAAGCCCGGATTTCCCAAGCTTTGCATAGACCTTTGATAAATAGCTTTCCGAAATGCCCTGAAACGCCGCCAGGTCTCTGATGCCAACAGATTTTCCTTTTTCTATGTTTATCATATAGAGCAGACAGTGCAATGCGTATTCGACTCCAATTGAAAATTTCATTGATTCCTTCTCCTTTCACCCAGATATGTCTCTATCATAATGGATGGCAGGGATGAATACAAGACAAAAATTATCTGCAATTATGGAAAAAAGCATTGACATGGAATTCAAATGAGAGTATTATAATTAAAGACAATATTAATCGACGATATATAAAGTCGCCAAATAGGAGGTAACTGATGTTTCCAGAAAAATTTTTAGAGGTATTAAAGTATGAAGGTGTGGTATCCATTGTAAGCTGTGCGGATAATGAAGCACATGTAGTCAATACATGGAACCATTATTTAGAAATAACAGAGGACAATAAAATTTTAATCCCTTCGGCTGCCATGATAAAAACCGAAAAAAATGTAAAATCAAATCCAAAGGTAAAGCTGACTCTGGGAAGCAAAGAAGTTATGGGATATAGAAGCATGGGAACCGGATTTTTATTGGAAGGAACTGCAGAGTTTTTAAAAGAAGGGGAACATTATGAGATGATGAAGAAAAAACGTCCGTTTTTGACCAGAGTATTGGAAGTGACCGTTGACTCCTGCAAACAGACGCTGTAAGTCAGAAGTATCCCAGGTTTAGATAAATCAATCCTGCCTTTTCCGAAATTACAAAGGACCTTCAGCAATCCCTGCCGAAGGTCCTTACCCTATTCAAAATCCTGTTATCCGCTTTATCATTAGTCGCCTAAAATATTGACGATTTTCACAGGTGTCCGATAATTCCATGGGGAAGTCTTGATACCTGTTCTGTATGTAGAAGAATGAACCACCTGGCCGTTGCCGATGTACATGGCAACGTGGTTGATGGACCTGCCATTGCCATAGAAAATCAAATCGCCGGGGCGCATCTGATCTGCACTGATGGCTCTGCCCTGGGCAGCTTGTCCGCCAGAGGAACGGCTGATGGTAATCCCTGCCGCGTGCTTCATAATATATCTTGTAAATCCGGAGCAATCCACTCCGGTGTGAGGATCAGTTCCGCCATATGCATAACGTCCGCCTACAAACTGCAATCCAAAATTTGCAATACTCTGTCTGAAATCAACGGTTTCTTCCACCTTCTTCTGATCTTTCAGAGCCGCTAATGTCTCTTCATCGGTCTCAGTCACGGTCGCATTGCCTTTGACCGGCAAATAGCCGTATGTATCATTTACCTTCACTTTAACGAATCCGTCGCCCATGTCTTCCAGAACTTCAAAGGAAGACCCCTTGGATGCGGTCATCAAAGCTTCGTTTCCATCTTCATCTTTACTGATTGTTACTTTATCTGAATGAACTGTGACTAAATAGCTGCCATAACTGAGTCCTGGTCCTGAAATCTCATCTGCTTTTACATCTGAAGGTCCTGCAAGTACGATTGCGCTGCAAAAAGCCATAAGGCCTAACGTTTTCCATGTTTTTTTCATCATCGGGAAATCTGCTCCTCTTTTTACTTTTTGGTTTTCAAATGTTACATAATTATTAAATTCATTACGGTAATTATACATTTATTTTATCTTTTCGTCAAGTATTATTTAAAACTGCACCAAATTCGTTGTTTTTCAATTTAAAACGCTGACAAATTTTACAGGCTTGCGGTACATGACGTTTGTTACGATAATACCGGTCTTTTCTGTAGAAGCGTGAACAACTTTTCCGTCTCCCATATAAAGGGCCACATGGTTAATTGAACCATTTTTTCCATAAAATACCAGGTCCCCGGGGCGGGCATTCTCATAGCTTACAGGCTGTCCCTGTGCAGACTGGGTTCTGGAGCTGTGGCTGATGTTCACTCCTGCCGCTTTCCCAAGCACGTATCTGGTAAATCCTGAACAGTCGACTCCGGTATTCGGGTTCACACCGCCATAGACATAACGGCCGCCCACAAACTGCAGGGCATAATCCACCACTTCCTGCCGCTTCAATGCGGCCTTGTCCACCTTTTCCACAGACTTTTCAATTAAGGTTGCAGAACTACTTTTTATGTAGCCTTGTCCATCCGGAATGCGAATCTTCACCCAGCCATCCTTCGGCGGTTCCACCACTTCATAAGTCTTTCCTTCTTCGGTTTTTAAAAGAATGGTGCCGTCTGGCTCTGCTGCGTGAAAGACAGAAACAGGTGCATCCAGCTTTGCATAAAGTGCCGTGCTGGTTTCTACTGGGATTTCCGCCGCATATGTCTTTTCCGGTGATACAAAGCCAAGTCCTGCCAATAGCCCCAAAAGCCCAAACACCTTCCACTTTTTATTCCTCATATTGATTCTCCTGTTTTACTTGATTTGTGTCCATACAGAAAAGAATTAATCAAATGTTACATAATTGTTACTTTTTGATTATATAATCATTTCTTAACATTGTCAAGTAAAAACGGCAGTTATGACGAATCACCGCCGCAACTGCCGTTACATTTTTGTAATATTTAAATGGTATTATGAATAATATTTGACAAAATTATTTCATTCCCCTTACAAACCAGACGATCAGAAGTACCAAAAGCAGAGGTCCAACAAGAGGCATCAAAAGGCTGAAAATCCCGGTAAGAATCGTGGCGGACAGAAAGAATACAAAGATAAGCACGCCAATTCCCAAAACCTTCCAGTACCACTTGTTAAAGTCGATGTAATGCATATGACGCCCAAAATCTTCCGGGTCCTCATACCCATTCTGTCTGGGACCTGAGTAAGACTCATAATAAGCATTCCCGGAATCAGAAGCATTCTCGCTGGCCTCAATGATGGTCTTGGCAATCAGTCTCGGATCACCGATGGAAGCAATGACCTCTTCTTCAGAACCCTTCCTCGCCTCCGTACTGATATATTCTTCATAGAACCTTATATTTTCCTCGATTACGTTTCCGGGAACTTCACCGGTTAAAGTTTCCCTTAGACGCTGTAAAAATTCCTGTTTGCTCATCTGAGCCTCCTTCAATTTAGTAAATCACTCCGACTATTGTACCATCCGGGCACGGCTTCGTAAATAAACCATCTCTGAAAAAATTATTAAATTTCAGCGGATGCCGGACTATTCTACGTTCTCCTTCAGGATTCCTTCCCGGTATGCGGCTACCAGTTCTTTCAAATCCGCAATCCGTTCTGCCAGCTCCGCCCCTTTGTCCGTATCCGCTACCATGACCCGGTGCTTTACATTTTCCACTACGGATACCCTTGGCGTGCTTTCCTCCTCCGGGTGAAAGGGCTTATGCTCGGCCAGAGCCAGATGATTGGAATTATAAATAAGGGTATAGCCGGCGATCCCTGTCTTTGGCTGGTAGGCCTTTGACAGACCTCCGTCAATGAGGAACAGTTTCCCGCCAGCCTTTACCGGGGATTCTCCTTCCTTGATTTTCACCGGCACATGACCGTTGATGATATGGGAGCCCTCCTTTGGGAGACCGAACTCTTCCAGGATCTTATCGCAGTATTCTTCTTTCACGCTGAGACGGTAATAAGGATTCATAGGTTCCGTATAAGTCTCCGGATCATCAATGAAATAATGCTCAAAGGTGGTCATCTTCCCTTTCCCATAAACCGGAGATTTGGCGCCGCACCACAAATACCACATAAAGTCTCTGGCGTCTGCGCACTCCGGGGAATCCTCCGGCATAAAATAAGCGTTTTGGACCTTCTTGTCCAGATGATCCATAAGCGCTTTTCCGCAGTAAGACTGGTTGTCTATCTGAAGTTCTTCAAAACTGCCGTCTTCCCTCATGGGAATGCAGCCGTGATAAAGAAGGTTGGAATTATAGCATTTATACATGCTTCCGTGGGAATACAGGAAACGGACATGCTTATGGAGAAGCTGATTGTGAAGGAAGGAAAGCTGCAGGGCACGAAGCAGTTCTTCCTCTTCCTTCGTAAGCTTTAAAGGATCTTTGGGGTCGACCGTAGGCAGGAAGCTATCAGCCAGAGGATATTCTTTTCCTTCTACCGTTACCACACCCCGTTTATAATCAATGGACTCTAACAGGATGCGGTCATTCATTTCGTATTCGGGATGGCGTTTGATGATCTGGCCTTCTACCTTGAACTGAATGACGGCAATGGCCTTATGCATCTTGGCTGCAAGCCCCGGGTCCACCGAGTCATAAATATTTTCGTCAAGAATCTGGGGAATGAACCGTTTACAGGAATCCTTCCGGTAAACTCTGGCGGCAAACATGGATAATGGCCTTAAATTAATGCCGTAGCCGTCCTCCAGCACATCAAAGCTGTTATAGCTGATGGCGATCCGCAGCACATTGCAGATGCATGCCAGATTCCCGGTGGCCGCTCCCATCCAGGAGATGTCATGGTTTCCCCACTGGATATCCACATCATGGAACTGAAGCAGTTCGTTCATGATCATATCCGCCCTTGGACCCCGGTCAAAAATATCCCCGATGATGTGCAGGCAGTCAATGGTCAGATTCTGGATCAGCTCGCACAGCGCCACAATAAATTTATCTCCCACCTCAATATCTATGATAGATCGTATGATTTCACTATAGTATACACGCTTATTATCATCATTATAATCCACATGGAGAAGTTCATCTATGACATAGGCAAATTCTGCCGGCATCTTTTTTCTGACCTTGGATCTGGTGTATTTGGAAGATACCACCTTGCAGATCTGCACCAGGCGGTAAATGGTTACTCTCTGCCACTCATCGTCTGCGGCATTGGTACACTGCAGCTGATTTAACACCTTCTCCGGATAATAGATCAAATTCGCCAGCTCCACTTCCTCTTTTTCAGGCATAATGTGACTGAAGGTTTCTGTGATTTTTTCCCGGATGACACCGGAGGCACTCTTTAATAAATGAATAAAGGCTTCATGTTCTCCATGTAAATCGCTGAAAAAATACTCGGTTCCTTTTGGCAGACCCTGAATCGCCGTCAAGTTGATGATCTCGCTGGATGCGGCTTTAATGGTTGGATACTCCCTTGCCATCAGTTTCAGATATGCTAAATCTCTCATCGTACGTTCTTCCTCTCCTGATGTACTATTGCTTTTGTACGCTTCTTATAGTACCATATTTTAGGAAAACAGAAAACCCCCGCACAAAAAAGGAGTACATGATGGAACAATTATATATTTTCGGAACGGGAAATGCGGCCGTGACCAATTGTTATAACACCTGTTTTGCTTTGAAAAAGGGCGATGAATATTTTATGACTGATGCCGGAGGCGGCAATGGAATCCTGCACATATTAAATGAGATGAACGTGGATTTATCCCGTATCCACCACTTGTTTGTCAGCCACGAGCATACGGATCACATTCTGGGTGTGATCTGGATGGTCCGTATGATCGGAGCCGGAATGAAAGCCGGTAAATACGAAGGGGAGTTCCAGATCTACTGCCATGAGCGGCTGGTTCCGGTCATTGATACCCTTTGTCGTCTGACGCTGCAGGGCAAATTTTATGAACTGATCGGCAAACGCATTCTATTAAACTCCGTCTCCGACGCAGAGACCAGGAACATCCTTGGAACTGATGTTACCTTTTTTGATATCCATTCCACCAAGGCAGAACAATACGGTTTTGCCCTAACGCTGGAAAACGGAAAACGTCTTACCTTCTGCGGGGACGAGCCTTATAACAAAGCCTGCTCTATGTATGTGGAAAACTGCAGCTGGCTCCTCCATGAAGCCTTCTGCTTATATGAGGACAGGGAGCTGTTCAAGCCTTACGAAAAGCATCACAGCACCGTTAAGGATGCCTGCCTGCTTGCAGAGGAGATAAAGGTAGAAAACCTGGTTCTCTGGCATACGGAGGATTCCGACCTTTCCCACCGGAAAGAACGCTACCGGAAAGAGGGAACTACTTTCTATCACGGAAACCTCTTTGTTCCGGATGACGGAGAAATCATTTCTCTTGCCCTATAAGAACGCTCCTGGTGTGCCCCTCGTCCCTGATCGTGCATATGATATAACAATAGAACAGGCAAAGGAGTTTCTTATATGAGCTGCTCAGGCAACTTTACCCCTTACCGGGATGTGGATTGCAGAGACTTAGCGATTTTTCATGAAGCGACCAGAGACTTGAGGGGCACAACCTTTAAACCCTATCTGGTAGCCACTCAGGAAACCAGGGGGATTAATTTCCGTTTTATCTGCAATTCCACCTATATGACCCGTCCCCCCCAGAATGCGATCACCATGGTATCCATTCACATGCCCTTTTGCAGGGATAAAGAAAAGAGCAAAGCCAAAGCGTTCGTGACAAATATCTGCAAAATGGGCTGTTACAGATAAAAAAAGGGGGGGCAAAAGCCCCCTCTGTCTGATCCATTCCTAATAAGCCAGACGATAAATGTCCATCATCTCTGGTTTCCCCAGGGCCTTGATTCCAGGTAAGGTCCTGGTTCCGTGGGAGGAACATTTCTCTGCCATCGTTTCAAAGTCCTCCTCTTTAATGGAGGCATGAAGCTCTCTTAAGCTGACCGGCATGGAAAGACTCTGGAAGAATTCCTCCAAACGTTTGATTCCGTTCCATGCAGTTTTCATGGGATCTTCAAAATCCATCTCTACCTTCATCACACGAACGGCAAGCTGGGCAAACCGCATGGGGTCTTCCCCGCACACGTATCTGGCCCAGGAACAAAAGAGAGCGGAAAGTCCGGCTCCATGTGCTATGGCGGGATATAGACCGGAAAGCTCATGTTCCATCTGGTGGACCTGCATCATGTAATCTCTGCCAAGGCCGGTCAGACCATTATGGGACAGGCTTCCGGCCCACATAAGCGTAGCCCTTGCTTCATAATTCTCTGGATCTTTATCCGCCACAGCTCCTGCTTCCATGACAGAGACCAAAAGCCCTTCTGCAATGCGGTCTGTCAGAGGTGTATTCTTTGTAGAACCACCTAAATACCGCTCCAGCGTATGCATCATAATATCTACGGTCCCGCAGCCTGTCTGAAATTTGCTTACGGAAAACGTCAGTTCCGGATTCAGGATCGCAAACAAAGGCCGGTGGGTCGGGCTGTTAAACCCTCGTTTGTATCCTCCGTCTTCATTGGTAATGACACAGGATAAGCTTGTTTCACTTCCTGATGCGGACAAGGTTAAAATGTTGCCGTGAGGAAGTGCTTTTTTCGGAACTGCTTCCTTTAAGAAAAATTTCCACGGATCTATGTCCGGATTTAGGGCTCCGTCTGCGATGCATTTGGCGGAATCCAGAACGCTTCCTCCTCCCACAGCAAGAATAAATTCAATCTTTTCTTTCCTGCAAAGCTCCATGCCTTCCTTTGCTAAGGATAGGGTCGGATTGGGTTTTACTCCGCCAAGCAGCACATACTCAATTCCATGTTCCTTTAAAGAAGCGGTGACTTGGTCCAGCAGACCGCTCTTTTTCACACTGCCCCCGCCAAAATGGACCAGTATCTTTTTAAACCCGTATTCTTTTACTACTGCTCCAACCTCTCTGTGAGTGCCGCGTCCGAATAACACCCTGGTAGGTACACAATACTCAAAATCATTCATGATAACCCCTCACTTTCCGGTACGGGATCGGTTCCCTTCTTCCGTACCAATTCCATACTTCAAGTATAGCATGAACCTCCTGAAATTCCAATATGAAGGCAGACTCCAGGACTGCGTAAATTTATCTTCGGATTTAATGGTTTAGAGTTCACCCACGATGCT
>CAJMPJ010000037.1 GCA_905215155.1 uncultured bacterium
TTCATTTCCCGCCAATACCTGGTATTTTGTTTTATTCCTAATTTAAAATCAGTTTGGCAGCGCCATAAATACCAGCATCATTCCCAAGAGTCGCCAACACGATTTTGCCTTTATTCTTTGAAATCGGTGTAAACTTTTTATAATTTTCATCAATCGCATCAATCAGAAACTGACCTGCTTTTGATACACCTCCTCCTAAAACAAATACTTCCGGGTCTGTGGTCATAGAGACCTGGGCCAGAGCCATTCCAAGATAATGCCCCACAACCTCCATGACTTCCATCGCAAGAGGATCTCCTGCCTTAGCCCCATCAAGCACGTCCTTTGCGGTAACCTTATCTCCAAAGCTCCTCAAAACAGACGGCATATCCTTGGAAGCCATCTGCCTTCTTGCCTCCCTTGCAATGCCGGTGGCGCTTGCCACCTGCTCCACACAGCCCACACCGCCGCAATTGCAGGTTTCCGTTTCATCCTCACGGATGTGGATGTGGCCGATCTCTCCTGCCAGTCCATGCCTTCCGGCAACGATTTTCTGGTCAATGATCACACCTCCCCCGACGCCGGTGCCAAGTGTGACCATAACAATGTCATGATAGCCTTTGCCGCCGCCCTGCCACATCTCACCGAGAGCCGCCACATTGGCATCGTTGGCACTTTTTACCGGAAGGCCGTGAAGCCGCTTGCTTAACTCCCGCTCCGGATAGCAGTCACGCCAGCCTAAGTTGACGCAGACCTCCACATAACCGTTTGGAAGGACCGGACCGGGAATCCCCAGTCCCACACCTGTGATCTCTTCAATGGAAATCCCAAGCTCTTCCAGCCTTTTCAAAATGGAGTCAGCGGTATCATCAAGGATGTATCTTCCGCCTTCTTCCTTTCTGGTTTTCACTTCCCATTTATGCAGAAGCTCCCCTGACACTTCAAACAGGCCAATCTTTACGGAAGTACCGCCAACATCAACACCAATACATTTCTTTCCCATGACTGCTTACGCTCCTTTTCCTTTTGTATCAAGATGCCAGGCATCTTTTATAAGGATTTCGCAACTTCTGCCACACGCTCCGCCGTGAATCCAAAATGCTCAAATAACTGACCGGCAGGACCGCTGGCTCCAAAGCCAGTCATGGTCACATAAGCTCCGTCAAGGCCTACATATCTGCCCCAGCCAAAATCACTTAACGCTTCCACAGCCACACGCTTGCGTACAGCCTTTGGAAGAACGGATTCTTTATATTCCTCTGTCTGCTCTTCAAACAGATCCATACAAGGCATGGAAACTACCCGGACCTTACGGTCAGAAAGAAGTTCTTTTGCCTTCACCGCAAGCTCCACCTCAGAACCGCTGGCGATCAGAATCAGTTCCGGTGTGCCTTCGCAGTCGTCAATGACATAACCGCCCTTTAATGCCTCTTTGCTGCTGCCTGGCATCGGAGTTAAGTTCTGTCTGGTGAGAACAAGAGCGGTAGGAGTTTTCTTAGAGGTCAGTGCTGAATACCATGCGGCTTCTGTCTCTGTTTCATCACAGGGACGGAACACATGGAAATTCGGCATGGCACGAAGCATGGCAAGCTGCTCGATCGGCTCATGGGTCGGTCCGTCCTCTCCAACACCGATGCTGTCATGGGTGAAGATAAAAGTCTGGGGGAGCCCCATCAGAGAAGCCAGGCGTGCCATAGGCTTTGTGTAATCACTGAATACAAAGAAAGTAGCCACAAAGGTGCGGAGACCGCCGTGAAGCAGCATACCATTTCCGATGGCAGTCATACCAAGTTCTCTGACTCCGAAGTGCATATTGCGTCCGCTTCTGTTTTCCTTTGAGTAATCTCCTGCATCCGTCATGTTGGTCTTATTGGAAGGAGCAAGGTCTGCAGAACCGCCGATTAAATTCGGCATATGGTCTTTGATGCGGTTTAATATCTTTCCGGATAAATTTCTGGTGGCATCTGCTTTTTCCGGCTTTTTCCAGAAATCCGCACATGCTTCAATGGCTTTTTCTGCCCCGTCAGGATCATGATAAGCGTTCCATAAGGCTTCCATCTCCGGATATTCCTCACAGTAAGCCGCAAACATCACCTTCCATGCAGCTTCCACCTCAGCCTTTTCCTCTGCCAGCTTGCGGTAATGGCTGTATACCTCTTCCGGAACGAAAAATGGTTCTGTGGAGGGCCATCCTAAGTTCTCCTTTAATGCAGTGATATTGTCTGCTCCAAGAGGCTCTCCATGGGCGCTGGCTTTTCCCTGCTTTGCGGGGCAGCCGTAGCCGATCTGAGTCTTGATGGTAATAAAGGAAGGATGCTCTGTGTCTGCCTTGGCTTCTTCAATGGCACGTGCGATGGCTCCTAAGTCATTGCCGTCTTCTACGGTTATGGTCTGGAAATGGAACGCTTCCATACGCTTTTGCACATCCTCTGTGAATGCAATATCCGTACTTCCCTCGATGGAGATCTGATTGGAATCGTAAAGAACGATCAGCTTTCCAAGACCAAGAGTTCCTGCCAGAGAAAATACTTCGGAAGAGATTCCTTCCATCATACAGCCGTCTCCGCCCAGCACATAAGTGTAGTGATCCACCACCGGATAATTGTCCTTATTGAATACGGAGGCCAGATGGCTCTCTGCAATGGCCATACCAACTGCCATACCCATACCGGCACCGAGAGGTCCTGTGGTCGCCTCAACGCCTACGGTGTGGCCGTATTCGGGATGTCCGGGTGTCTTAGAACCTAACTGACGGAAATTCATCAAATCTTCTTTTGATAAATTCCCGTAACCAAACAGATGGAGAAGGGAATACAAAAGCATGGAACCATGACCACCGGATAAAATAAAGCGGTCTCTGTTTGCCCAGTTGGGATCTGCCGGATTGTGATTTAAGTGGTTGGCCCATAATTCATATGCGGCGGACGCACAGCCTAAAGGAAGTCCGGGATGTCCGGAATTGGCTTTCTGAATCGCATCTGCAGATAGGATGCGGATTGCGTTGATTGACATGGTTTCGACGTTGCTCATTGGTATTGCCCTCCTATTTGTAATCTAATTTCTTTCATATTTTGAGGACCCATCACGATCAGGGTATTTGGAAGCCTGCCGTTACGGATCTTAGATACCGGAAAATCAAATGTGCCGGAAAATTTGAGCCTGCCAGACATGCTGTAGACTCTGCACGAGTCTCCATTATACAGAAATACATGATCTCCGTCAATATCCGCGCTGGTATACTGATATTGGAAACCTGTGGAAAACACATGGTCTCCATTGGCCTTATAGACCTCCATCCGGTAGGGGTTCTCCCCTTTCGGGTTGTCCAGGATCAGGCCAACATATTTTGGGGAATAAAAGACGCTCTTAATCTCCTCCTGTACCGGAATCTGCTTTAACAGCTCCGGAGAGAGGGCGTTCTTTGTGGAATAAAATGATACGCTGTTGTCTGCAAATGCACAGGAATAAGTATCATCAAGGAACCGGACCTGAGCCACAAGTGCTCCGTCATATGGCTGGTCAAAGCCGCCTACCAGCCTGTCCGGAATGCTCTTTCCGATTTCAGAAAAGTTATGAAACGCGACCCTGCCGTTTAACGTACCGTTTTTTAAATAGGCATAGGCCCCCATCAGCTGGGTTCCGTCAGGAGATAAGCTGATATCCACCGGATAACCGGAATCCCCCCCTAAAAGCGCTTTGATCTTCACATCAAGAACCGATCCATCCTGATTAAAAAAATAAATGTAATTGGAGGTGGAATCCTCTAATATGGCAGCTACCACTCCATACGAGGATACGGTGGCCTTCACGATGGGAAGAACCGTAGTCGCCACTCCTGTTTTCCCTGCTTTGTCAAAAATATAGATGGAATTCCCCTGCTGGTCAACAATGGCCGCATAGTCCCCACTAACGTAAGCCTTCGGCGATTTCATCTCATAGCTTTGAATCCACACTTCTTTTCCCTGGGAATCCACATAGGAGGCACCATCCTTGCTGTATTTCAGCACATTGGAACCAAAATCCATATATCCTTCATAGCTTCCCTCATTCATCTGCTTTGCCCAGACCACCCCATACTTGGTATAATGATAGAGCCGGAAATACTGAAATGCACCGATCCCTCCTGCTGCAAACACAATAAACAGTACCAGAAAGATTCTGAGCCTTTTCTTTCTTACCTTATCGCGGGCTTTTTTTATGATTTCTTCGCTGGATTCATCCTTGTCCACAGACGTTGGAACAATCTGCCGCCTCAGCTGGTTTTTTTTAATCTCTCTGTTCATAGAGTTCCATTCACTCATGCAGTTTTCTCCTAAAAATGCCCATATATAGTTGTAGTATACATCATTTCAAGAAGAAACGCATTATATTTTTTCTACGGAAGCAGTAATTTCTGACCCGCTACGATCTTATTCTCATCCTCCAATCCATTGAGCTCACAGATTTCCTCCAGCTTATTCACATTGTGGTATTCTGCTATCATGATTCCATACAGCGTCTCTCCCTCCTGGACCACATGGACCCGCTGTCCTGCTCCTGCGGCGGCTTCTGTTTCCGCCGGTGCCTGGCTGGTTTCCCCCGAAGCCTTGCTCTCCTTTGACGGAGCCTTCTTTGTTTCCGCAGAAGCTGCACTGGTCTGTTCCGGCACCTTTTGGGTTTCCGCCGACGCCGCGCTGGTCTGTTCCGGCACCTTTTGGGTTTCCGCCGATGCCGCGCTGGTCTGTCCCGGCACCGTTTGGGTCTCAGCCGACGCTGCGCTGGTCTGTCCCGGTGCGGCTTTTGTCTCTGCCGCTGCCTGACCTTCCCCGGCCTTTGTTTCCGGCAGCGTTTTCGACATGGTTTCCTTATTCACAGCAGTCGTTGGAGAAATGCCCGCTTCCGCATCTTCCACCACGACCCTGGATTCGGCTTTGGCACCCTTTTTCTGGCTGCCTCCCAAAATCTGCTGTGCTTTTGCCGGTATGGCGGAAACGATTACGCTTTCCATGCTCTGCATCCGTTCATAGTTGTTAAACAGAACAATTCCGCCAGCTAATATGACGACTGCCATCGCAGTACACATGCCTCGAAGGAGCCCGGTGGTCTGATGCCTGTCCGTAACTTCCTCTTTGCGCTCGTCCATTCGCTTGCGGAATTCTTCAATTACCTTATCATTTGTATCGGTTTCGATACGTTTTACATCTTTTCGCAGAACCATGTAGTCCTGCATCATCTGATTTCGCTCATAATAGATACTATAGCCCTGAAGCCGGTAAAATCCGTCTTCTGACGTTATGTAAACTGTTTCATCTCCTTCCGTTCCATTGCTTAAATACATCAGTTTATTGGTTCCCTCAAAATACTGGACATGCTGTTTCCAATAATTCAAAGGGGTAAGATCATCTCCCGGACTGCCGCATAAAAACCAGCCCTGAATGGATCTCTTTGGGAAAAGCTGTTCCATGTTCTGATAGGCTTTTTTCCAGGAAAGCTCTGTAAATTCCACTCTTCCTTCTGCATCTGTCACGTCCTCCATCTCCAAAGCTCCGTCAATGAAGATATAAGGCGTTCCGTCATTTAGTTCTATACTTCCAAGCAATAAGCCTACCCGAAGTGGTTGTCCTTTTACAGGATACAGACGTTTCAAATACGTGTTTACATAATCCTCTACATATAACTTTACGATCTGGTCCCGTTCCCCGATCTGCCTGATATTTTTCGGCAGCTTCGGGTACGGATTGTATAATTCACCCATTGGCTCACCCCGCTATTTTTTATTTAATCCAATGAATCATAGCATACAAAGGGCGAAAATCATGTCAAAGCATGGACGTGTTTTCCCATAACTTTTCGACAAGATAAATACTGTGGCTGATGCAGTCAGCCATGCGCATCACAACGGAAAGCCGTATGCTCTGCAGCATGAGAGGATCGTAATTTCCGCAGCTGCCTACGATCCCGGTAATAAAAATATCCCCTACGGCCCGCAGCTCCTTGCTGACTCCAAGTCCCGGCTTCAGTGCCCCTCTTCCCAGGGTCACGTAGCCGATGTGCTCCATATTTCCAACGGAAGCATCCACTGCAACCACCACGTAATTGGGGTAACGCAGCCGTAGAATCGTCTGATACGTTTCAAGATTCATGGCGTGGACCGGACGCTCCAGAGTTCCCATGACCTCCAGATGCTCCAGTCCCCTGTCTTTTAGCTTGTAACCAATTAAGGGCCCAAGGCTGTCTCCCGTGGAACGGTCGGTGCCGATGCACAAAAAAAGTACTCCAGCTGCTTTTTTATTCTCCAGCTCCGTACTTATCATATCGTAAAGTCTGGAAGCAAAGTCCTCTGCTTCAAAGGTATGCTTTGTGTCATAATAAAAAACGTCCCGGTTTCCCCGGATCGCAATTCTTTCCCATAATTTCATAATATCCTGCCTTGCTGTCCTTATTTTCTCTGTTCTATTATAAGCCGTGAT
This sequence comes from uncultured bacterium, assembly GCA_905215155.1. Lineage (GTDB taxonomy): Bacteria > Bacillota > Clostridia > Lachnospirales > Lachnospiraceae > Lacrimispora > Lacrimispora sinapis. The sequence continues at coordinate 6,429 of CAJMPJ010000037.1, forward strand.
TTATGGAATTATTCACCACACTGATGGGAAAAAAATTACGAAAAAACAGGTGCAGGAAAAACCCGCCTCCGCGTATTTTTCTGCACCTTCATTCTATTCCTTAAGACTCTTATAAATGGCCTTGGCCTCGCTTATGGAGGAAGCCTTTCCCATTCGGATCATATCTGCCAGCTCATCAAGCCGTTCCGGGACCATATACTCTTTGCCTACATAAGAAGCGTAATGATCGTTAATAAAGAGGGTCTGTTCCTTCACCCGCACCTCAGCCTCCCTCACCTTGGCGGCTGCCTCTTCATACTCTTTGGACAGCCTGTCAAGAGTGTCTCTGCTGTTGCCTTCAATCTCATCGGATATAATAGTCTTTGTCACCTTATCAAACGTATTTAACGCCTCCCGTTTTTTTTCGGTAATATCCGTTAAATCCTGTTCCATGCGGGCAATCTCATCATCATATTTTTCCAGGTTATAGACGGCTTCGTCACGGTCCCGTTTAATGGAACGAATGATCAGCCTGATCTTCCGGTCATTTGCTCTAATAAAGTCCCGGATGGACCTTCCTTTTTTAAGTGCACTTTGATGCCTGACTTTGGTCCGGTTATTAATAAGGATGTAACTGCCTCCAAAGATAAGGATGGTCAAAAAATAGATTCCGATCAAATAATAAGGGGTCCTCTGGGGAATCAGAAAATAGATTCCGCAGGGAATGGCAAGAAAACAAAACAAAATGGAGAAAAACAAAGTCGTCCATTCCTGAAAGCTGTCAGGCATATACAGGGCATAATACAGCCTGCTTCTGCAAAATAAAGGAACTCCTTCCTTCCGGAAAATATCCTTCATCTGCTGCTTTAACTCCTTATTATTTTCCTTTAATTCTTCTGTTTCCTCTTCGATCCGTTCCTTAATCCCCTGGGATTTTGCTTTTTCCCGTTTGCTCCTCATCCGCTTTAAGGAGTCCTGTTCCCTGGCAATTTCCTTGTCATACGTGGCTTCAATCTCTTCCAATCGTTTTTTGACCGTAAGGTTAATGGCATCTGCCACAGCCTTTTTTTCTGCCTCCAGTTCCTTTTCCAGACGTTTCTTCTCCTGATGGAACTTATCCAGAAGATTCCTGCTCGCCGATAACTCCTGGACGGCTCTGCAGGCCTCTCCAAGAAAACCAACCTGATCCGTTATGGGTTGTGCCATCTTAAGTGTTCCTCCTTGGGTTTTTCCTATGACGATTCTATCATATTTTTCATGGTTTTACAATGTCCGTCATTTTCCTGCTTGCGCTTTGTCCTTTGCCGGTGATATAATCGTTGCAGCATCAAACCGGCGGTAATAACCGCTTATTTCAGAAGGGAAAATTCATTATGTTTCGTATGTGGGCAAAAATGATCAAAGACACGAAAATCGTGAAGGATACCGTCATCTGCATTTCCGATTACAGTCTTTCCAGAACAACCATGGTTTTTAACGCACTGGATGAGATCTGCTACCAGTTTGATTTGGGAAAACCCCTGTGGCTCAATGCCACTGTAGAGGAGTTTCAAAAACACTCCAAAGCCAGGTTTTACCAGGATAATTTTATCGAGCACATTGCGTTTGATTTTCTGGAAATTCAGGTGATCGAAGAATAAAAATAGCTCTTCCAGACATTATTCTTGCCTTGGAAGAGCCTTTTTTATTCTTAGAAAGGTTTATATCCTGTTACTGAGCCTGTAAGGTTTTTGGATCAACTTCTGTATAACCGCTCAAATCCGGTGCGGTCACTTCTACCGCCTGGCCTGGATTCAAATACGTCGTATCTGTATCCATAACAATGGAGAAGGTCTGATCCTGGCTTGTCATATCCATTGTCAGGGTGATCTTTTGAGAAGTAAAATATCCTTCTTTATTCACAGTAGCTTCGCCCTTTGCTTCTTTGATGTTATAAGTTACTCCTTCCAATCCGGCGGTTCCTAACTGCCCCATCAAATCCTTTACATAAGTATCCATCTTCCCCGCATCAATGCTGAAAGAAAGAATCTGGTTATCTCCGTCCTTTTTGGCTGTAATTTCCTTTAAGTAAGAAGAATCAACGCTGGCACCTTCTGTGCCCTGCTTGATCTGTTTCATCATTTCATCTAAATCCATGGCATATTTGATCTTCTGTCCCATGGAATCCATGTAATAATATCCGCCTTCATAGTACATGGACAGTTTGATGTCCTGACCCATAAGTGAGGTAGTTCCCTCTGCCAGATACTTCATGCTATCGGTATTGATCCCGGATATCTTCATATCCAGTTTCATATTGATGTCTGTCTTTTCCTCTCCCTGAGCCATCTGCATGTTGACTGCAGAATTCGCCTCCATGGATGTCAGTTCAGATGTTTTCTTTGTTGCATCGTCATAAATGGCCTTTGCGTCCTTTCCTCCTGAGCAGGCGGTCAAAGAAAACGCCATTGCTGCAGCAAGAAGAATTGTTAAACTTTTTTTCATATCTTCCTCCTAAAATAATGTGGTTCATTTGTTACCTAACCAGTATACTATAACCAAACCAAGATAACTAATTAAATTTTGTTAAATTATCCTTAATTTTGACACAAAAAAGTAACCGGTGCTCTTAACCGAGCACCGGCATTCTATTTTAAAAACTTATAACCGCTTTAACAGTTCTTCTCTTTCCTTTTCATAACCAGGTTTTCCCAGAAGAGCGAACATGTTCTTCTTATAGCTTTCCACTCCAGGCTGGTTGAACGGATTCACTCCTAACAGATATCCGCTGACCCCGCATGCGAATTCAAAGAAGTAAAACAGCTGTCCCAGGCTGTATTCATCCTGCTCTGGAATTTCAACCAAAAGATTGGGCACATTTCCGTCACTGTGGGCTAAAATGGTTCCGTTCATGGCACTCTTATTGACAAAGTCAACGCTTTTTCCTGCCAGATAATTCATGCCGTCCGTATCAACTTCTTCCTCCTTGAGAAGAATTTCTGCGGGAGATTTTGCTACATTCAGTACGGTTTCAAACATAATTCTGGCACCATCCTGAATAAACTGTCCCATAGAGTGGAGATCTGTGGTCAGATCTACTGCAGCCGGGAAAATACCTCTCTGGTCTTTTCCTTCACTCTCTCCGAATAACTGCTTCCACCATTCGGAAACGTAATGAAGGCTTGGCTCATAATTGGCAACGATCTCAACCGTCTTGCCCTTCCGGAGAAGAATATTGCGTACTGCCGCATATTGAAGGGCTCCGTTAGACTCATATGGAGTTTCAATGGCTGCTTTTCTGGCGGCCTGTGCGCCTTCCATCAGCCGGTCGATATCTGCGCCGGAGACTGCGATGGGAAGAAGTCCGACTGCCGTAAGAACGGAGAAACGTCCGCCTACATCATCAGGTACCACAAAGGTTTCATATCCCTCCTGGTCGGCCAGATTCTTGAGCGCGCCCTTTGCTTTGTCCGTGGTGGCATAAATCCTTTTATTTGCCTCCTCACGGCCATATTTCTCAATCAGCATATCCTTAAATACCCGGAATGCGATTGCCGGTTCTGTGGTTGTTCCGGATTTTGATATAATATTAACGGAAAAATCCTTTCCTTTCAGCACATCCTTTAAATCCTTGATGTATTTGCTGCTGATGCTGTTGCCGGCGAAGTAAATCTCCGGTGTTTTACGTGATTCTTTTGGCAATACATTATAAAAACTATGGGATAAAAATTCAATGGCTGCTCTTGCGCCGAGATAGGAACCGCCAATGCCAACGACTAACAGTACGTCGGAGTCTTTTTGAATCTTCTCCGCAGCTGCCTTTATTCTATGAAACTCTTCCTTATCATAATCGGTCGGAAGATCAATCCACCCCAGAAAATCATTGCCTGCACCAGACTTGTTCATCAGGGTGTCTCTTGCACACATAACTGCGGCTTTCATATTCTCTATTTCTTCTGCTGAAACAAAGCCGGACGCCTTGGAATAATCAAAAACTAAATTTCCCATTGTTCATATTCTCCTTTTTCCTTCTGTTTGTTCAGGTTTCTGACTGCCTGTTAAGGAAAATTATATCATAAAAACCGTCTAATTGCGACATGATTTTCTTATGTCTTCCAAAGGTTCATGTCAGATACTCCTGAAGGATTTCACCAATCAGCTTTAATTCATCCGGGTTTAGGTCCTTCAGCCAGTCCTCTCCCGCCCGGCTGCTCCGCTTCTTTTCCCGGCTTGCCGCAATCTGTTCCAGACTCCGTTTTAAGTAATCCACATCCCGCCGGGACCCGACGGCCTCCAAAGACCCACTCTTTTCGCTTTGCTCTGCTTCTTCCTCTCTTTCATCCGAATACTCTTCGATTGGCTGAACGCGGTTTCTTGCCGGCTTTTCCGGCCGTTCCGCTTTTAGTCTCTGCCTTGCACTCCGCCGCTCTGTCTTCTTATCCGGCTCCGCTTCCGTCTCTTCTGAGCCTCTTTTCGCGGCCGGGTAAATAGCTCTTATATTTTCACGCGGCTCCAAACGGGGACCGGAGATTCCGTCAAATTCATCCCTGGCCTGGTCCAGCCGGTAGATCAGGACATTTTCCAGGTAATTATCCAAAACGGCAAACAGCTGCTGCCGTTTCTCTGAAATCCCTGCCCCATGGTCCACCAGAATGGTAAACAGTCCGGCCATGATCCCCATGGAACCGTATAGGACTATGTAATAAGGATCGGTCCGGTACCAATAGGAAGCAAACGCTGCCCCGCCTCCTGCGAGAAAGCACCAGAGCGTCATCTGATTGGAAAATATGTTCCAGCCGTGGAGCGTAACGCCCAAATATTTAAAGTCATACATCTGCCGTTCCAGGTACGGCTTGATTCTTGGAATTCCCTGGTTTATCTGATACGTAGATTCCGTTTTCTGTTTAAAGGACCGGAGACATTTGTTTTTGGTCAGTGTCATGTTATCGGCTTCTTTAATCAATCTTTTGTAGAGGTTACGTGTCAGCCATCTGGTAATAACTCCAATGCCGCAAAAAGCTGCCAGCACGTATAACGCTTTGCCTGTCTGTAAAAATTCCAGCATAATAATAGCTCCCCTTTCTTGCCCGGCCTCCCCGGGTGATAGGTTTATTATAAACACCCGGACTGGCTTTGGGAAGATGAGAGAGCCTAGAATCGTTCGTCAAATCCTGCCATGATTCGATTCTGAACTTAATATGAAACCTTTTCTGCCAATGCTAAAATAAGGTTCACGGAATGTTTCACCGCCTTGGCTTCAAACTCGCTGTAGTCCATGTTTGCGCTGTCATCCGCCTTATCTGAGATCGCCCTGATAATCAGAAATGGAATGTGGTTTAAGTATGCCGCCTGAGCGATGGCAGCCCCCTCCATTTCCGTGCACGCTCCGCCAAACGTTTTAGAAATCCATTCTTTTTTAACCCTGTCGGAAATAAACTGATCCCCTGAAACTACCCTTCCGATAAAAACTCCGATCTCAGGATTCACCTCTTTACAGCAATTATAAGCCAGGTTTCTAAGGGTCTCATCGGCTGGGAAAGAGAATTCTTTCATCTGAGGAATCTGTCCCACCGGATAACCAAAGCCTGTGGCATCCATATCATGGTGCACCACATCCGTAGACAGAACCACATCCGCAATGTTGATTTCATTCTTCAGTGACCCTGCGATCCCCGTGTTGATCACAGCACTAACATGGTAATGGTCTGCCAGAATCTGGGTACAGATAGCCGCATTGACCTTTCCGATCCCGGAACGGACCACCACTGCTTCTTTTCCTTTTAAAATCCCTTTATAAAAATCCATATTCGCGATGGTTTGCACGTCCACTTGTTCCATGGCTTTTTTGACTTCTGCCACTTCCACATCCATAGCTCCAATTATTCCTAACATAAATCTCCTCCTCGTCTGATGATATCTTCCCTTATTATAACGTCTTTCTCCAGGTTTGAAAAGCGCTATTGACACCGGTAGAAGGTTTGTCTATAATTTAGTTTGTTTACCAGGAGACATTACAGGAGTTGGAGGTACCAATCATGAATTATAAAACACGCGGAGTTTGCTCAAAAGAAATCAGTTTTGAAGTAAAAGAGAATAAAGTGGTCAACGTTCAGTTCGTCGGCGGCTGTTCCGGCAATACCCAGGGCGTATCCCGTCTGGTGGAAGGAATGGATGTTGACGAGGCCATCAAACGTCTGGAAGGAATCCAATGCGGCTTCAGACCTACATCCTGCCCGGACCAGCTTTCCATTGCCTTAAAAGAATACAAAGAGGGAGTTCACGAATAAGCCATAGCTCTAATTCCATATGCGCTGCAAAATGACTGTATAGAACAGAAATTTTGCAGCGTTTTTTTATTTTTTTAACGTTTATTACTATTATTATTCCAATACAGAAAAAGAGAGATTTTTTAACAAATAATTATTGACAATGAATTTCAATTATTCTACTATTGTCCTATAAACAGTGCACAAAAGATGGATGAGTTATTCCGTAAGACCTTTATGGTCTCCATTTATATTCCTGCTAGAAAAGCCGGAACAAACAACTGTTCCGGAATCTAGATATAAAGAAAGGGGTTATTATATGAGAAAAGGAAAAAGAATCATCAGCATCGTGACCACATGTTTTATGGTAGCAGGTCTGGGGTATTTTGGCCCGCTGCCTGCCAACGCAGCATCCGCAACGTATTATGTATCCACAAGCGGAAGCGATTCCAACAACGGACAGTCAAAAGACAAACCTTTTAAATCCATTGATAAGGCGATTGAAAAAGCCGAGGCGGGTACCACCATCTATTTGATGGGAGGAACCTTTAAATCCTCAAAAACCTTTAAACTGGATGAAAACGGAAAGTCCGGATCTCCCATTAAAATTCTAAACTACGACGGCCAGAAGCCTGTGGTTGATTTCTCCAGCCAGCCTTATAAAGACAGCTCCCGTGGTTTCCAGATTTCCGGTAATTACTGGTACATCGAGGGTCTTACCATTCAAAATGCAGGAGACAACGGTATCTATATCAGCGGCGACAACAACCAGGTCAAAGACTGCTTTATTACCAAATGCGGCGATACGGGCCTTCAGATGAGCAAAGGTGCCTCCAACAACCGCATTACCAAAGTTACCTCCACTTATAATTATGATTCCAAGACAGATGGGGAAAATGCAGACGGTTTTGCCGCCAAATTAAGCATCGGACCTGGCAATGTATTTGAAAACTGCACCGCTTTACATAATTCCGATGACGGCTTCGATTTCTATTCTGCAGGAAATGCGGTAAAAGTATACAACTCAGAAGCATCCTACAACGGCAAGAACAGCGGAAACGGACAGGGCTTTAAAGTAGGCGGAAACTACACCGCTGACAATCATTACTTAGAAGGATGTACTGCCATCGGCAACCGGGCCAGAGGATTTGACCAGAATAACAATACCGGTGCCATCACATTGAAAGACTGTACCGGTATCGACAATAACGTGAATTTCAATTTCCCAAAAGCACCATCTTCCGGCAAGCATTTCTTTAGCGGATGCATCTCCAAGGGCGGTAAGAACAAAGACAAAATCAAAGGAGCAAAAGTTGTTGACTGTTCCTTCAATGAATAACCGGGCACAGCTATGTTCCTGAGTAAGAACAAGGTATCATCCCAATCGGATGATACCTTGTTTTATTTTCCTAACGGTCCAGCAGCTTACAGGCTGCTACCCCCACCACAGTGGATATAAGAGTGGCTGCCAGTGCCGGACCCACGACCGCCGTAGGGTTCACACTTCCGTACTGGCTGCGGTAAGCGATCATGGTGACCGGAATCAGCTGCAGGGAAGAAATATTGAGGATGAGAAAGTTGCACATCTCATTGTTGGCAGTTCCCTCTGCCACAGGTTTTCTTTTTCCGGTGATTTTCCCCTGGCTTTCCTCCTTGCGCCTGTCATCCTCCAGTTCCTTTAACGCTTCCATGGCTTTTAATCCCGCCGGAGTTGCCGCCCAGCCTAATCCCAGAATGTTGGCTATGATATTGGTCGCAATATAGGTCAGGGACTTATGGTTTCTTGGAATCCTGGGGAAAAGATAATGGAGCACAGGTCCCATTTTCTTTGACAGCCGCTCAATAAGCCCGGATTTTTGCCCGATCTCCATGATTCCGGTCCAAAATGACATGATTCCCAGCATGGTAATGCTTAACATAACGGCTTCTTTTGCTGAATTTAAAGCTCCGTCTGTGACCGCACTTAGATTTCCATGAAACGCTCCCCAAAGGATACCCGCCAATATCATAAACGCCCAAAGATAATTTAACATCAGCCATTCCATTTTCTTCGTCTTTGATTTATCTTATTCCCTTCATTTTAGCCTTATGTGTCTTAAATGTTACCTTTAACGAAAATGTTCCGGCTCCTGTTAAGAGCCGGAACATTTTCAGAACATAAATTTAGAAGATGTCATCTTTTTTAATTTTATGACGGATCAAACGATGGCGGTATTCTTGAAGCTCCCGGATGTTTGTCTGGTTATCAATAAACTTACCGATCTCAGCCACTATGGTTGGAACCAAAGAAAGTCCTGCTGCAAGCAGCCAGTGAGAAGTCCCAATTGCAGTCAGATCAAAGAGTTTTCCTACCGATGGGAATGCTGCCAAAAAGCTGAAGACTGCGATCATGGCAATGGTGCTGTAAACCACCGGAGGATTATCCTTTAGGGTTCTCTTAAAGATGGACTTTCTGCTGCGGACCGTATATAAGTGAAGGATGGAAGTCCAGCCCAGAATCAGGAATGCGACCGTCTGGCCGATGGCCTGGGATGGTTCGGGCATTCCGGGAAGAGGGCGGAAGGCACTGATATAATAACCGATCAAAACCACAGCGGAGCAGGCGATGGTCTGCTGAACGATCACGGTTAATAAGCCTCCGCTGAAAAAACTTTCCTCTCTGCGGATGGGAGCACGGTCCATCAGACGGGGATCAGAGCGTTCTCTTGATAAGTAAAGACCTGGAATCCCGTCACCAAGCACGTTGACTAACAATAGCATGATGGGCGTTACCGGCATTCCCCAGCCTCTTAACTGAGCCACCAGCATGATAACAATTTCAGAAATATTGCAGACAAGAAGGAAATAAATGGTCTTTCTAATATTGGAATAAACATTACGTCCTTCAGAAACCGCATCAATGATGGTAGAAAAGTTATCATCCGTTAATACCATATCAGATGCACTTTTTGCCACCTCGGTTCCGCTTTTTCCCATGGACACTCCCACGTCTGCTGCCTTTAATGCAGGCGTATCGTTGACACCGTCACCGGTCATGGAAACCACTTCTCCGTTCTCCTGCCATGCTTCCACGATACGGATTTTATCCTCCGGAGAAACCCGGGCGTAAACCGAGTAGTGATGGATATCCCTGCAAAGCTCTTCATCGGAAATAGTTTTAAGCTGCTGTCCGGTAAGAACCTTTTCATTCTCCCCAAGAATTCCGATATTTTTCGCAATGGCGCTTGCCGTAACGGCATGGTCACCGGTGATCATGATGGTACGGATTCCTGCCATCTTGGCTCGCTCCACCGCCTTGGCCGCTTCCGGCCGGGCCGGATCAATCAGTCCGATGAGTCCCAATAAGGACAGATCCCGTTCCACTTCCTCCGGTTTATCCAGAGACGGTGCTGTTTCTGTCCGCCTAACCCCAAGGGCAAGTACCCGGAGTGCTTCTCCTGCAAATGCTTCATGAACACGGGCAACCTCTTCTTCCATAGCTTCATCAAAGGGCTGCAGAGGAAGCCGGTCCAAGGCCCCCTTGGTAAGAATCAAATATCCTCCTGAAAGCTCCTCCAAAACAATGGTCATCATCTTACGTTCCGAAGAAAACGGGATCTCTCCAACCATACGGTATTGACTGGAAATGATCTCTTTGGATAAGCCCTTTTCATGGAGAAGACGCATAATGGCTTTTTCCGTAGGATTGCCCATAATAGTCAAGGTGCCATCCATCTCAGTCTGAACGGAGGCATTGCTTGCAAGGGCAAATTTAGACAGCAAATCCTTTTGTTTTTCAGAGAATTCATTTTCGGCATCAAACGGTTCCTGGCCCGGAATCCATAGCTTTTCGATGGTCATCCGATTCTGTGTCAGGGTCCCCGTCTTATCGGAACAGATCACAGAAGTATTTCCAAGGGTTTCCACTGCAGAAAGTTTACGGATCAGGGCATTTTTCTGAACCATATTTTTAACACCCTGGGAAAGAGATAACGTTACGATTAAATTCAAGGTCTCAGGTACGGCTGCTACCGCCAGAGTTGCCGCCAGGGTAACCATGGACCAGAAGGATTCTCCCTGCAAAAGACCGATAATTAGAAGTAAAACGGCAGCAATAATTGCCACCATACTGATGGATTTTGCCACCTTTTCCAGCCTTCGCTGCAACGGTGTTTTGATTTTCTGTGAATTGTTTAAGTACCCTGCAATCTTTCCCATCTCACTGTGCATTCCCGTACCTGTAACAATGGCCACTCCATGACCGGAGGTCACATGACAGCCGGAGAATACCATGTTGATCTGATCTCCCAGAGGGACATTTCCCTGAAGCAGGATATCTGCATTTTTTTCAGAAGGCTCGCTTTCGCCGGTCAGCGCCGACTCATCCACCTGTAAATTGGTGCTGGAAATCAGGCGGGCGTCAGCCGGAACAATGCTTCCAAGCTGAAGAAGAATCACATCTCCGGGAACCAGCTCGGCGGTATCAATTTCTTTTTGCACGCCGTCCCGCAGAACGATACAGTTGGGAGAATTCAAGCTTGTCAGCGCATCTAAAGCCTTCTCGGCGCTTCGCTCCTGGGTAATTGCCAGTATCAGGTTTAAAATGACAATGGAAACAATTACAACAGGTTCAATAAAGCCGTGGCCATCCTTTATCGCCATGCATAAGGAAAGAAGAGCAGCCAAAAGAAGAATTATGGTGGAAATATCTTTAAGCTGATGCAAAATATCTTTGATCAGACTGCTTTTTTCCTGCTGTGCAAATTCATTCTTCCCATATTTGGCTTGCCGCTTTGCGGCCTCCTGCTCTGATAATCCCGTGTTTTGGTTGGTGTTAAAGTGTTCCAGTGTTCTCGCTATATTCGCTTCATACCAATTTTCCACTCTATCATCCTCCTTTCAAATCAAGGTGTTTCATTTACTGGTTCCTTAAGTTTTTCTTCGACCATCTTTTCCAGCCTGCGCTCCATGGTCTCCGCACAGCGGTTCACCTCCTCGTTGATCCGTTTTGTTGCATGGAATGCGGCATCATAAACAACTCTTGGCTTATCATGCACCACCTGCCGGATGGATTCCTCCGGTACGGAAATCTTTTTCAGTTCCTTCACCGGTACGGCGATATCCTCTTTCAGATTCTCATAGCTGTACAGCACCCTGCGGACCTGTACGCAGCAATGATTCATCACCTGCACGATGTCATCCGCCATATCGAGTTCCACCGACTTTTCCAGGGTCTCGATCAGAGAGGATACCATTTCCTGAATCTCCGGCTGGGGAAGTTTTTCCATAATACGGAACAGGGATTCCGATTTTTTCAGGGAAATAACCTCATCCCGCTTATACCGGTACTCCGTTCCTCCCATCAAAAATTCCAAAGTCACTCCGAAATAATCCGCCGTATGTCTGGCAAAATCAATATCCGGTGCCCGCTTTTCATTTTCATAATTGTTGACGGTCATTCGGCTGACCCCTAATTCTGCCGCCAGCCGTTCCTGACTTAAATGTCTCTCCTCCCGGAGCGTCTTAATCCGTTTCCCTATCATGTTCCACACACCTCCCTTAAATATAATTATAAAGGATAATGATAACAAAGTAAATCTTTTTTATAAAATGATATCAAACGTTATCATTTTTTTATATTTTATTTCCATCCAAAAAACGCCGGAGCAATGTCCGGCGCCTTACTGCACGTATTTATTTTCCTCAGGCTCTATGGTCTCCAATGATATCATTTTCTGTAAAACGCATGTATTTTATACCTGTACGGTCTTTATAGGCAAATACCAGATGAAGAGCTTCATCCTCCCCCTGTAAAAGAAACGGATTTTCATACCGGCTGTTGCTGTCCTGGTTTCTCTCACCGGCAAACCCTTCCCCAGGCTCCATATGGCGAACGTAGGGCCATGTGATTCCTTCATCCTCCGATAAGGCCACAGAGACCGGACAACAGTTTCCGGAAAAGCCATCCCCGCCTGAAGCAGCCGGTTCCCCGCTGGTCGGATTATAAGCAATTGCAATCCGCCCGCTGTTTAAACGTACCGCACTGATTCCAGAGTTGTTATTTGGAAGAATCGTCTTTAAAGGAGAGGACCAGCTGCTTCCCCAGTCAAAGGATTCGCTCCGGTAAATAAAGTCGGCAAAGCGGCTCCTCATAAATGCAATGAGATGCCCCTGTTCCAGTTCTACTACATTGGCCTGTATGCGCCCCTTGCTTTCCGGTACAAATACGGTTTTCCAGGCAGCTCCCTCGTCATCGGATATCCGGAAAACCGTCGGGTCCCCGGTCAATCCTGTTTTTAGGTCCTTTGAAATCCAGTTGGAAAAAATCAGCCTGCCGTTTTTAAGAATCTTTATGGGCTGGCTGCACATACTTCCAGATTCCGGAAACAATCCCTTTGCTTCTTCCCAGGTTCTTCCTCCGTCAAAGCTTTTCTGATAACGAATCATGGAAGTGTGATTCATATTGGCCTTTCCGGATACCCCTTCCGACTGGGCTGTATAGACCATCCACACCGCATTATCCGGCCCAAGAAACAGAGACGGATTCTGCTCGCTCCGCTTGGAATCCCTGGAAACCTTAACATGCTTTTTCCAATGAGCTTCTCCTTTTATAAGGCGGGCACAAACAATGCTCTCACCGGCACTTCCTTCATTGGCTCCGGCAGACCACGCACACAAAAGATCTCCTCCCGGAAGCTCCAAAAGAGACGGTGCCTGGACAAATTGATAAGAGCCTGAAGGGATCAGAGCCTCCAAAGTTCCCATATTGTCATTACGGTAGATGGTTCCATCCGGTGTAAGACCCGGTAAGCGTTTGAATTCCATTTGCTTAATCCTCCCTGTACTTTATTATAAGGTCCAGAATGTTCCGGTCAACCGCGCCGCTTACACTGAAACGCAGCCATTGAATACTCCCTTATCTTTTTTATATGAAGAAATTACCTCATATTATTCTAAAAAAAAATATTTTCAGCATATTTTTTCGTTAAATTATATAAAAATATTTTTATCATTTTTTATTTTTTAGATATAATTATAGTATTGTTCGTTTTTTCACAAGGTTTATACTCATTATTTACCTTCTCTTCTGCACAAAAAAAAGAGAGGAGCTTAAAATCCTCTCTTAATATCTATGCTTCACCAACCAGATCCTTCATAACCGCATCAACGGATTCCAGCTTTTCTGCCCGGTAAGCGTTGCTTCCGCAGAACAGTAGTCCCTGATCGGTCCTTCCTTCCGCCGAATCCACCAAAGCCTTTGTAATGCAGTAAGGAATGGTCTTATGATCGCATTTTTCCAGACACTGATAGCAGTGTTCCAGTTTAAACGGAACCTTGCCCACATCCTTTAAAAACGGGTTCACAATTGCCCTTCCAGGCATTCCTACCGGGCTTTTGGTAATGATAATGTCTTCTTTCTTTGCGTTAATATAAGCCTGCTTATATTCCATGGGAGCATCACATTCAAAGGTGGTCACAAAACGGGTCGCTACCTGGACCCCGTCTGCACCCAGGTCCATCTGATGCAGGACATCTTCATGGGTATAAATGCCGCCTGCTGTCACCACCGGAATCACCTTATTGTATTTCTTCCCGTATTCCTTTACCAGACGGATGATGCCTCTTATTTCCTCTTCATATTCTTCCCGCTTATAGGTGCATTCCACATCCTCGGAATCCACACCAAGCTCCGTAAGATGTTCCTTGGAAAAGCCCAGATGACCTCCGGCCAAAGGTCCTTCCACCACCACAAGATCCGGTGCCTGATGGTACTTTCTGTCCCACAGCTTACAGATGACCATGGCAGACTTTACCGTTGAGACAATGGGGGCAATCTTGGTTTTTAACATGCTCCCCGCCTCTTCTGCTGCCTCCGCCACATATTCCGGCAGGCTTACGGGAAGTCCGGCTCCGGATATGATAAGATCCGCTCCGGCTTTCACCGCTTTTTTTACATAACTTGCATAATTCTTTGTCGCAACCATAATGTTAAATCCAATGATTCCATCCGGCGCGATCTCTCTTGCCTTTTTTATTTCGGTTCCAATGGCCCGCAGATTAGCTTCCAGGGGATTTTTCAAAAAATCAGGTTCCCGAAAACCGATCTGTGCCGTTGAAATAATTCCTATGCCTCCGGACTTTGCCACTGCTCCAGCTAAAGAGGAAAGGCTGATGCCTACTCCCATCCCGCCCTGGATCACCGGATTCCTTGCCACAAGATCTCCTATTACCAAAGGTTTTAATGTTCCCATTACATTCTCCTAAATCTTTCATATCTCTGATTTGCAAGCTCTTCTTTACTCATGGCAAGGTAGGTGAGGAAAAATTCTCCCAACGCCTTATCCATCTCCTCTGCAACAACGGATATATTCTCTCCCGTTACCGGTTCTTCCTCCGGAATAATCCGTTCGATCAGTCCTAAATCCAGCAGATCCTTTGCCGTTATCTTCATGACTCTGGCGGCATCGCTGGCCTTTTTGCTGTCTTTATAAAGGATCGAGGCAAAGCCTTCCGGGGATAGAATGGAATAGATGGCATTTTCTAACATCCATACTTCATTGCCTACTGCCATGGCAAGCGCACCTCCGCTGCCGCCTTCTCCAATGACGATGGATAAGACCGGCACCGTTAGATCTGCCATCTCAAACAGGTTTCTGGCAATGGCCTCTCCCTGTCCCCGTTCCTCTGCCTCCAGACCGCAGAATGCCCCCGGCGTATCCACAAAGCAGACAATGGGTCTTTGAAAGGCTTCCGCCTGCTTCATGAGCCTAAGCGCTTTCCGGTATCCTTCCGGGGAAGGCATTCCAAAGTTGCGCTTGATGTTATCTTTTGTATTTTTCCCTTTTTCCTGTCCGATGACCGTTACCGGCATTCCGTGGAAAGAAGCGATTCCACCCACAATGGCACCGTCATCTTTAAAATAGCGGTCCCCGGAAAACTCCATAAAGTCATCAAACAGCTCCTTCATATAATCCGAAGCCACCGGACGGTCTCCCCGCCTGGATAAGAGAACCGTATCCCAGGCACTCCTTTTGCTCTTTTTCAAACAGAAGCATTTCTTTTTTCCACCATCTTCTTTCGCAGACGGCTGGTTATCCACATGAAATTCCTTCTTTGTATCAGGATTGTGGAGTTTTAAAATCCGGGATAAAGTTTCCTTCATCTCATTCCGGGGAACGATTTTGTCAATGAAACCATGTTCAAGAAGAAACTCAGACCTTTGAAACCCTTCCGGCAGCTTTTGACCGATGGTCTGCTCAATGACACGGGGACCGGCAAAACCGATCAAAGCTCCCGGCTCCGCAAGGATCACATCCCCAAGCATGGCAAAACTTGCCGTTACGCCCCCGGTGGTAGGATCCGTAAGTACGCTGATATAGAGCTGGCCGGCCTCATGATGGCGCTTTAAGGCCGCTGAGGTCTTTGCCATCTGCATCAGGGATACGATTCCCTCCTGCATTCTGGCCCCGCCGGAACAGGCAAACAGTACCACCGGCAGCTTCTGTTTCGTTGCCTCTTCCACCGCTCTTGCGATCTTTTCTCCCACCGCATGGCCCATGCTGCTCATAATAAAACGGGCATCCATAACGCCCAGCACCGCCCTCTGACCGCCGATCTCACAGATACCAGTGACAATGGCTTCAGAAAGTCCGGTTTTTTCCTGGGTCGCCGCTACTTTTTTATCATATCCCGGAAAATCCAACGGATTTTTAAACTCCATCTCCTTATCCCATTCCGTAAAGGTTCCTGGATCTGCTGTCATTTCAATTCTCTGATACGCATGAAGACGGAAATAGCCGCTGCATTTCGGGCAGATGTAATGATTGTTTCTCACATCCTCCGCATAAATGGGCTGGCCGCATTTGTTGCACTTTTTCCAAAGTCCTGCCGGGATGTTTGGTTCCTCTGCTTTATCCGGAGTTTTGTATTTGCTGTCGATGACGGTATAGGTCTTCTTAAACATGTTTCTTAACATAAGATACACTCCTTTATTTGCTTACCGCACATAGTCCGGAAAATATTTGGGGATAAAGTCTGTATCCACGTCTCCGTCACGGTAAGCCTCATGACTTAAGATATCGAACTGGAAATCCACATTGGTCTCAATCCCTTCAATGATCAGCTCTCCCAGAGCGCTTCTCATCTTAGAAATGGCCTCCCTACGGTCCTTTCCATGAACAATGAGCTTCATCAGCATGGAATCATAATTGGCCGGAACCTTATAATCGCTGTAAATGTGGGTATCAATGCGGACACCGTTTCCTCCCGGAACATGGACATTCTTAATCAGTCCCGGACACGGCATAAAGTTCTTTGCCGGATTTTCCGCATTGATTCTGCATTCAATGGCGTGGCCTGAAATGCAGATATCTTCCTGCTTTACGCTTAATGGTTCTCCTGCTGCAACGCGGATCTGTTCTTTAATGAGGTCAAGTCCCGTGACCATTTCTGTCACCGGATGCTCCACCTGAATCCTTGTATTCATCTCCATAAAATAAAAGTTCTTATGCGCATCCAAAAGAAATTCAATGGTACCTGCATTTTCATAGCCCACTGCCTTTGCGGCGCGGACTGCCACCTCACCCATCTGATGACGGAGTGTTTCAGAGATGGCCGCAGAGGGAGATTCTTCTAATACCTTCTGATGGCGTCTTTGAATGGAACAGTCCCGTTCTCCAAGATGAACCACATGGCCGAATTTATCCGCCATGATCTGGAACTCGATATGGCGGGGCTTTTCAATATACTTTTCGATATACATCGTATCATCGGAAAATCCCTTAACCGACTCCATCTGGGCATTTTGAAAATTGGCTTCAAAATCCTCAGGCCCTCTGGAAATTCTCATCCCTTTTCCGCCGCCGCCGGAGGAAGCCTTGATCATAACCGGAAAACCAATCTTTTCGGCCATGGCCTTTGCTTCTTCCACCTGATAAACGGCTTCTTTTCCGCCTGGGACCACCGGAATGTTTGCCTCCATCATGGTCTTTCTGGCTTCCGATTTGTTTCCCATCCGGTTGATGATTTCCGCTGACGGACCAATAAAGGTAATGTTACATTTTTCACAAAGTTCTGCAAACCTTGCATTTTCGGACAGAAAACCAAATCCGGGATGAATGGCATCCGCCTTCATGGCAACCGTCGCCGTAAGAATGCGTTCCATATTTAAATAGCTCTGGGTCGAAGGGGCCGGACCGATGCAGATGGCCTCATCCGCTAACAGAGTGTGAAGACTGTCCCGGTCTGCTTCCGAATAAACAGCCACCGTTTTAATGCCCATTTCCCGGCAGGCTCTAATGATCCTTACCGCAATCTCGCCCCGGTTGGCAATTAAAATCTTATCAAACATCACGTGCACCTATCCAATCATAAATGTCAGTTCTGCGCTGGCTGCAAGCTTTCCATCCACAGTAGCAACCGCTTTTCCAATGCCCACAGGGCCTTTGCGCTTTATAATCTCACATTCCAGTTTCAGCTTGTCGCCGGGAATGACCTTCCGTTTGAACCTGGCTTTATCAATTCCTCCGAAATAAGCGGTCTTTCCCTTATTTTCCTCCAGGCTTAAAATTGCCACAGCTCCTACCTGAGCCAGCGCCTCAATAATAAGTACCCCCGGCATCACCGGTTCTTCCGGAAAATGTCCCCGGAAAAAGGACTCATCGTAAGTCACACATTTATATCCCGACGCTTTTTCCCCTGGCACAAACTCCTCGATGCAGTCAATCAACAAAAATGGATGTCTGTGAGGTATGATTTCCTGAATTTCTTTGATTCCTAACATCATATTCTCTCCTTATGTTTGAAAAGAGAGGCCAACCCTCTGGACCTCTCCTTTATTTCCCATCAATTTACCGGATACGGAACAGAGGCTGACCGTACTCTACTACATTCTCATTTCCTACTAAAACCGCTTCTACCACGCCGTCGTAGTCGCATTCAATCTCATTCATCAGTTTCATGGCTTCGATGATTCCAAGGACCTGACCTTTTTTCACACAGTCTCCGACTTTTACAAAAGGCTCTCCGTCAGGCGTTGACGCATTATAAAAGGTTCCCACCAACGGGGAAAAAATCACCTTTTCAGAGCAGACCTCCGCTTCTGCAGCTTCCTTTGTACCGCCTGCTGCAGTTTCTTCCCGCTTTACGTCCTGCTGGCAGAGATTACCGGTTCTTATCTCCGCTGCCACTCCCTCATTCCCGGTTACGGCCACAATCTCTTTTTCCTTTTTTATCGAGAGCTTTACATCTCCCTCTTCCAAACGAAAGCTGGTCAGGTCATGTTCTGAAACCGCCTGCATCAGCCTTATGATATCATTGATTTCCATTGACTGCCTCCTAAGCCTGGTATTTCTTTACAAGAATGCTGGCATTATGTCCGCCAAACCCAAGTGAATTGCTGATGGCATAGTTTACGTCACAGGCAACTCCCTCGCCCTTTGTATAATTCAAATCGCAGCCTTCGCCTTCCTCCTCAAGTCCGGCAGTTGCATGAACGAATCCTTCCTCAATGGATTTCACACAAACAATAAATTCCACACCGCCGGCACCTCCAAGAAGGTGGCCCACCATAGATTTGGTAGAATTGATTTTCACATTCTTTGCATGATCCCCCAACGCAGCTTTGAGCGCCAAAGTCTCAAATAAATCATTGTGATGGGTGCTGGTCCCGTGGGCATTGACATAATCCAACTCTTCCGGAGTAATTCCGGCATCCTTTATGGCCTCAATCATGGCTCTGGCCGCACCGCTTCCGTCTTCTGCCGGAGAAGTGATGTGATAAGCATCACAGGTCGTTCCATATCCTGCAACTTCTCCATAGATCGTGGCACCTCTTTTCAATGCATGTTCAAGCTCTTCCAAAATAACCACACCGGCACCCTCGCCCATTACAAAACCGTTTCTGTCCTTATCAAACGGGATGGACGCACGAAGCGGATCTTCTGCCGTTGATAGTGCGGTAAGAGCCGTAAAACCAGCCACTCCAAGGGGAGTGATGCTGGCCTCCGCACCTCCGGCCACCATTACATCTGCTTCTCCATACTGGATGGAACGGTAAGCTTCACCGATACAGTTAGTGCCGGTAGCACAGGCCGTTACCACGTTGATGCACTTGCCCTTTAAACCGAACTGGATGCCAACGTTCCCTGCTGCCATATTGGAGATCATCAAAGGAACCAAAAGAGGATTGACTCTTCCCGGACCTCTCTCCAAAAGCTTTTTATGTTCACGCTCCAATGCCTGCAGGCTTCCGATCCCGGAACCCACACTTACGCCTACCCGGTAGGGATCTTCCTTTTCCATATCAAGACCGGACATAGTGAGCGCTTCCTTTGCCGCAGCGACTGCAAACTGAACAAACCGCTCCATACGTTTGGCCGCCTTAGGATCCATGTAATCCTTTGCATCAAAATCCTTCACTTCTGCTGCCAGCTTTGCTTTATAATCCGTAGTATCAAACTGAGTGATGGGTCCGATACCAACCTTTTTCTGCTTTAACCCGTTCCAAAAATGTTCTACGTTATTTCCAATGGGAGTAATGGCTCCCATGCCGGTTACTACAACTCTTCTCTTCATATCATCTCTCCATTCCTCTTTAACGCCCATTCTGTTAGACATCAAGATATACCCGAAGGGTGTATTCCCTTACATCGCCATACCGCCATCTACGCAAAGCACCTGGCCTGTGATGTAACCGGCTTCCTCTGATGCCAAAAATGCTACCGCACCGGCAACATCTTCGGCTGTTCCAAACTGTTTCATCGGGATCTGATCTAAAGTGGCTGTTTTTACAGACTCTGAAAGCACTTCTGTCATATCAGTCTTAATAAATCCGGGAGCCACTGCATTGACTGTGATTCCTCTGCTTGACGCCTCTCTTGCAAATGACTTGGTCATGCCGATCACACCGGCCTTTGCCGCGCAGTAATTTGCCTGACCTGCATTTCCCAGTACCCCCGATACAGAAGAAATATTAATGATTCTTCCGCCCTTTTGCTTGATCATCTGGCGGGATACATGCTTCATACAGTTGAAAACTCCCTTTAAGTTGATATTGATCACTGCATCAAACTCTTCCTCTGACATCTTCATCAAAAGGTTATCCCTTGTAATACCGGCATTGTTCACCAGAATATCCACTTTCCCGAACTTTTTAATGATGCCGTCAAAAAAAGCACCTGCACTTGCATAATCGGAAACGTTGCACTTGATGGCTTCTGCCACTCCGCCCTTAGCCTCGATTTCCTTTACAACCTCCATAGCTTTTTCTTCAGAGCCATTGTAATTAACAATCACCGTTGCGCCCTGATTAGCCAGCTTTATGGCGATTGCGCGGCCGATTCCTCTTCCCGCTCCGGTTACTACCGCTACTTTACCATCTAACATCCTTTTACCTCCCCTGTTATAAAACGGATAACTTATCCAAATCTTCCAGTTTCTCTATATTAAAGACGTTCACATCTCTCGTAATCTTCTTCATAAATCCGGCCAGAGTTTTACCCGGTCCGATTTCTATAAACGTATCCACCCCGTCGGCAAGCATGGTTTCCACACTCTGCTGCCAGCGGACAGAAGAAAATACCTGTTTTTTCAGTAAATCCTTCACCAATGCACCCTCCGTCACATACTTGGCAGTCACATTGGACACATAAGGAATTCGGGGATCGCTGACGCTTACTCCCTCCAAAACCTCAAAAAGCTTCTCTCCGGCACCTGTAAGCATCTCAGAATGGAACGGGCCGCTTACATTCAGCAGGATGGCACGTTTGGCGCCTGCGGCTAAAAGCCTTTCATTGGCCTTTTCCACCTGTTCCTTTCTGCCGGAAATAACGATCTGCCCGGGGCAGTTATAATTGGCGATCTGGACTCCCTCCATATCGCTCAGCACCTCTTCAATTGTAAAAGCGTCCAGGGCAAGAATCGCAGCCATAGCCCCGATTCCCGCCGGCACAGCTTCCTGCATGAGGATTCCTCTTTCTCTCACAGTCCGGATGGCATCTTCATCGCTCATCACGCCTGCTGCTGCAAGTGCACAATATTCTCCCAGGCTAAGGCCTGCCGCCACATCCGGCTTTACGCCCTTTTCTGCTTCCAGTACCCGCATCATGGCGATGCTGGTGGTAACCATAGCCGCCTGAGTGTACTCCGTAATGTCCAGCCGGTCATTCTTTTCAAAACACAGCTCCGGCACCGAAAATCCCAGAAGTCCGGAAGCCGTGTCATATATCTCTTTTCCTAACGCTGTCTGCTCATAAAAATCCTGGCCCATACCACAGTACTGGGCTCCCTGGCCCGGGAAAATAAATGCAATCCTGCTCATTTTATTAAACTCCTTATTAACGGCTAAGCAGCTTCTCAGCCTGTTCCATCATCTCTTCAATCATTTCCTTGCAGGTCTGTTCCTTACTGATCATTCCTGCGATCTGGCCGGCCATGACCGTACCATTCGTAATATCTCCCTCCTGAACTGCCTTTCTCAGGGTTCCAAGGGTCAGATACTCCAATTCTTCAAAGGATTTGCCTTCCTGCTCCAA
This sequence comes from uncultured bacterium, assembly GCA_905215155.1. Taxonomy (GTDB): domain Bacteria; phylum Bacillota; class Clostridia; order Lachnospirales; family Lachnospiraceae; genus Lacrimispora; species Lacrimispora sinapis. Next base: position 28,165 of record CAJMPJ010000037.1, read on the forward strand.
TTTCGCATACTCTCTGGTCATCTGGTTGCGTAAGCTTCTTACCGGATGTCCATGACTGCGTCCAGTGACAGCAGAATCAATGTCCTTTGCCTTAATAATCCGCTGCTTGTAATTATCATGGACAATGGACTCTTTGGATACCACAAAACGGGTTCCGATCTGAACGGCTTCTGCTCCAAGCATAAATGCCGCTGCAATGCCTCTTCCGTCTCCGATACCGCCTGCTGCAATGACCGGAATGGATACCGCATCCGCCACCTGTGGAACTAACGTCATGGTGGTCTGTTCCCCAATATGACCTCCTGACTCATTTCCTTCCGCTACCACAGCATCCGCGCCGTACTTTTCCATACGCTTTGCCAAAGCCACAGAAGCAACCACAGGAATAACCTTAATGCCGGCTGACTTCCACATATCTATATATTTCTCCGGGTTTCCGGCTCCGGTTGTTACCACACGGATGCCTTCCTCCACAATGACCTTTGCTATCTCTTCCGCATGAGGACTTAAAAGCATGACATTGACACCAATAGGTTTCTTTGTCAGCTCCTTTGCTTTGCGGATCTCCGCACGTACCACATCAGCCGGTGCATTGGCTCCCCCAATCAGCCCCAGCCCTCCGGCTTCTGATACAGCTGCTGCCAGATGATGCTCCGCCACCCAGGCCATACCACCCTGGATGACCGGATATTCGATTCCCAAAAGTTCGGTGATTCTGGTTTTCATTACGCTTCCACGCCCTTTGCTTTTAAATAGTCCATAACCTGCTGTACGGTTGTCAGCTGCTCTAAATCCTCGGAAGGAATCTCAACGGAATATTCATCCTCAAGAGCCATAACAAGTTCAAATAAATCCAGTGAGTCTGCTCCCAAATCCTCTTTAAAGGAAGATGCTGCGGTAATGGTTGCTGCCTCCACGTTTAACTGCTCTGCGATGATTTCCTGCATTTTCTCTAACATAAATTCAATCTCCTCTTTCCTTTATTATCAAATAAATTTATATGCTATTACTTTGATTTTCAAAGTATTAGTTAAAATCATTACCACTCCAAAAGAGTGGCTCCCCAGGTAAGTCCTGCGCCAAAGCCGGCAAGTACGATCTTATCTCCCCGTTCCAGCTTTCCTTCCCGGTTCATCTCATCCAGTAAAATCGGTATTGTAGCTCCTGAAGTGTTTCCAAACCGTTCCAGGTTTGTAGGAAACTTCTCCATGGAAATCTTTAACCGCTTTGCAATGGATTCAAAAATCCGGTAATTTGCCTGATGCAGAACAAAATATTTTATTTCATCTATATGGGTCCCGCCTTCTGAAAGCACCGTCCTGATTGCCTCCGGCACCGTCTTAACAGCGAACCTAAAGACTTCCTGTCCGTCCATGGTCATATACCCAAGCTCCGGTTTTTTTCCCGTAAGAAAACTATCGGTGGTGCGTGCGGTACATGCCAGTGCACTTGCCTTGCTGCCGTCAGACCCCATGGTCATGTGCAGGGTCCCGTTCTCCTCCGCCCGAACCACAGCCGCCCCGGCTCCGTCTCCAAATAAAACGCAGGTACTTCTGTCCTGCCAGTCAATGATCTTGCTTAAAGTATCCGCTCCAATGACCAGTCCTGTCTGATAGATCCCTGCCTTAAAAAAGCTGTGAACCGTATGAAGCGCAAAGATAAATCCCGAACAGGCTGCACTGATATCAAATGCCACTGCCCTATCTGCACCAATGGCTGCCTGCACCTCACAGGCCCCGCTTGGAAAGCAGCAATCCGGTGTAGACGTTGCAAGAATGATGATATCTAAATCTTTTGCAGATATCCCCGCCTGTGCTAACGCCTTTTTTGCAGCCTCCGCCGCCATATGGGAAGTCCCCGATCCTGCCGAAGCGATCCGCCGTTCCTCAATTCCGGTCCTGGTACGGATCCACTCATCATTGGTATCCACGATTTTAGCCAGATCGTCGTTGGTCACCACCTGCTCCGGAACTGCAGAACCCGTTCCAATTATTTTAATTGTCATATATTCCCCCATTCATGCCGCATCCCGCCCATATCTTCCGCGTTCTGCCCGCATGTCTCGTTGGATTGTTTTATATATCAAATATTTTGAATTTCAAACTAATTTTATAAAAAGATAAGTAAATTGTCAAGAGAATTTTTATAATTCATTTTTTATCAAGTACTGATAAACTTCCCTTTTGCTGATTCCCCGGTCCTTTGCCACCATGCGCATGGCCTCTTTCCGGTCTATCCCCTGGCCTTCATACCGCTTCATATGTTCCTCCAGAGACAGCTCCTCAAAAGCCCTTGTTTCCTCGTCTTTGATCTCCTGAATGCTCTTGCCTTCAATAACAATGACACATTCTCCCTTAGGATCTTCCAACTCATAAGCCGCAAGAGCATCCTCAAAGGTTGTCCTGAATGCAGTCTCATACCGCTTGGTCAGCTCCCTGCAGATGGTAATATTTCTATTTCCCAGAGAACCATAAAGTTCCTGTAAGGTCCTAACCATGCGATGAGGCGCCTCATAGATCACAATGGTTCTGGTCTCATCCTTTAACTCCTCCAAAATCCACTGTTTTTCCTTCTTATCCGTAGGAAGAAATGCCTCAAAACAAAACCGTCTGGTCGCAAGACCGGAAAGGGTCAAAGCCGTAATGCAGGCCGCCGGCCCGGGAAGAGAGGTAACCCCGATCCCAGCCTCATAGCACTGTCTCACCAGTTCTTCACCCGGATCTGATATTCCGGGAGTCCCCGCATCGGTAATCAGGGCAATGGACACTCCTTCCCGCATCTGCTGAACCAGATATTTGGCCTTCTCCACCTTGTTATACTCATGATAGCTGGTCATAGGGGTCTTAATCTCAAAATGGTTTAAAAGCTTAATGCTGTGCCTTGTATCCTCCGCCGCAATGAGATCCACTTCCTTTAAGGTATTTAAGACTCTTAACGTAATATCATCCAGATTCCCAATCGGCGTTGCGCACAAATATAACATCCCTTTTTTTTCTTCCACGTCATTCACTCCCGGTTTCCTTTTCTTTCCCATGCAGATGGAGCTCAATACCCGTAAATGGTATAAATCTCCTCCGTATACACTCCCTGCTCTCTGTAAACGATGATAGGCGCCTCCACCTTGATCATGGACTTTCCTCCCCGCACAGACTCAATAAGAACCATATTCGCTTCCCTGTCTGCAAACGGGTGCACCATCTTCATCCGCTTCGGCTCCAGACCATAGCCCTTTAAAGCCGTTATGATCTCAATCAGTCGGTGAGGACGGTGTACCATATAAAACCTGCCCCCAGGCCGCAGAAGCCTTGCCGCCTCTCTGACCACATCATCAAGAGTGCATAATACCTCATGACGGGCGATAGCCTTTGGCAAATCCGGATTCTTCAGCCCGTGGGCATCATTCATATAAGGCGGATTGGAAGTCACTACGTCAAAGGAAGCCGCACCAAATAAACGGCTGGCTTCCTTAATATCTCCTGTAACAATGTCTATTTTTTCTTCCAGGCGGTTGTAAGCCACACTGCGTCTGGCCATATCCGCCATCTCTTCCTGAATCTCAAGCCCCGTATAATGAAGGCCCTCATATTTCGCTTCCAGAAGAATCGGGATAATTCCAGTGCCTGTCCCTAAATCAACCGCCCGTTCTCCCGGTTTCACCTGGGCAAATCCCGATAAGAGGACCGCATCCATCCCAAAACAAAAACCATTCTGCTTTTGTATGATCCGATACCCATTTCTCTGCAGATCATCAATACGCTCGTTCTCTTTTAAATCAATTATCATCTAATTTGGATTTTCCTTCTTTTTTCTCCAGAGCCTCCAATGCCTTTAACTCCGCATCCGTTACGTGGCTCTTGTCTTTTCTTCGCCTTGGCTTGAACTTTAACTGTTCCACCTTATATTCCCGGATTTCCTTTTCGTCCTTAATGGTCACCACAACCTTAACCAGCTGCCTTAAAACACTGACCGAATGGACCTCTCCCTTTAAGTTATCATCCGTCGTCACAAAATCCCCGACATTGGGAAGCTTGCTGTTCAGTTCCTCATAGGTTTCCTCTTCATTCTTCAAGCAGCACATAAGCCTGCCGCAGACTCCGGAAATCTTGGTCGGATTTAAAGAAAGATTCTGTTCCTTTGCCATCTTAATGGAAACCGGAATAAACTCTGACAGATAGGAATGACAGCACAAAGTCCTTCCGCAAATGCCGATTCCGCCCACGATCTTTGTCTCATCCCGGACTCCAACCTGACGAAGTTCAATTCTGGTCTTAAATACAGAAGCAAGGTCCTTCACCAGCTCCCTAAAATCAATTCTCCCGTCAGCCGTAAAATAAAACAGCACCTTGTTATTATCAAAGGTATATTCCGCGTCGATCAGCTTCATCTGTAGACCATGCTTTTTAATCTTCTCCTTGCAGATTTTAAACGCATCCTTTTCCTTTTCGTGGTTTCTTTTTTCCACTTCGTCATCCGCCTTGGTTGCCATCCGAATCACAGGCTTTAAAGGCTGAATCACCTTTTCATCCTCCACTTCCCGGCATCCCAGCACAACATAGCCATATTCAATTCCTCTGGCAGTCTCCACAATTACGTGATCCCCGGTCTTAATCTCCAAGTCCGTCGGATCAAAGTAATATATCTTCCCCGCATTCCGAAACCGAACGCCTATCACCTTTATCATTGATTAATTCTCCTTCATTACAAGCAGCATGAGTTCCATTGCCAGTTCCATATTCACGTTGGCCTCCAAACGGATCCTGGCCTTGTCTATGGCCTTTAAAATCAGCTCCACCCCGTCATAAGCACTGGCAGCACTCAACTCTTTCATTGTATTAAATTCTTCCCTGAAAATCAGAAGATTGATATCCTGTGTCACTTTATACATTAAAACATCCCGATACCATAACTGCATAAAATCCAGACAGTCATAAATATCCAGATTCTCATCCTTCATCTTTTTGATATAAAAAAGCAATTCAGTAATGTCCATTTCCTTCAAATGCTTCAGCATATGAAGAAGCTCCGTATACAAAAGCTGAAAATCCTCCGAAGAAGCCAGATGAATGGCTCTCCCCAAATTTCCCCTTGCAAACGCCGCATAGACATCCGCCTTGCTCTCTCCTATCCCCAAAGATCCCATCAGATACGATTTCACCACCGAATCCTGCAACGGTTTCAGCTTTAACTGCACGCACCTGGAAAGAATCGTAGGCAGAAATGCCTCCTGATTGGTGGTAAGAAGCATAATAACCGCATAAGACGGCGGCTCTTCTATGGTTTTTAAAAGCGCATTCTGTGCCTGGACCGTCATCTTTTCTGCTTCATCCACGATATAGATCTTATAGTAGCTGCTGTAAGGACGTATCATAATGGTATCATGGATCTGATCCCTGATATCATCCACGCCGATACTGCCCGGCTTTTCATGGCTCACATAAACCAGGTCCGGATGGTTGTCACTCATCACCTGCTTACACGCATGACACTGCATACAAGGCTCACTTAACCCCTTTTCACACAGAAGCGTCATGGCAAATGCATTGGCAAGAGATTTTCTGCCCATTCCCGCTTCTCCTGTAAGAATATAAGCATGGGAAACATGATTGGACTCAATGGCTTTCTGTAAATGCTCTTTAATTCTTTCATGGCCGATGATATCCTTAAAACCTGGCACAGCGACACCTCCTTACTACAATTCCCCAATCCGTTCTCCTGTATATTTATAACCGAAAAACGAATTATGATTATTATATCATAGAATTTTTACCATCACAAGAAAGAAGTATTGGCAAATACGCCTGTTTTCTCGATAAAAAAGCCTCCAGACAGAAGTTTTCACCCCTGCCCGGAGGACCTTATAAATACCCAATCCAGTCAAAATAAACCCAATCCCAATCCTCTGCAAAAAACAATCTCAAATCACACATTATTGAATCACCTTCAAAATATCATTCAAACATGCATCCAGATCATCATTAATAAATCTACGTCCAATCTTACATCTTTTCAAATTTTCCTCTTTAAAATCCTCTTCATCCGCCAGATACCTTCTGCAAAGTTCCGCATACTTAGGCTCCTTTTGTTTAAACTCCCTTTCCAGTGCTCTCCGAAGACGAGTCCCATCCTCCACTTCAATATAAATGGGAACCAACCGTTCCTCCCCGTAATAATCTCTGGTTTTCTCATAAGATTCCAAAGTACCGATCATCAAATAGGAATTCTCACTCATGACGTCAATCTGCCCATCATCCACAGTAAAATAACTCCAGGGCCCCAGGGCGGTCTGATACGTCCGCTCCTCAATGATTTTCCCCGCTTCCCGAAGTTCCCTCATTTTATTACCGTCGGTAAAATAGTATTCTTCTCCCTCTCTTTCACCTTCCCGGATTGGTCTGGTGGTATATAAAATAACTCTTTTCAGCTGAGGCCGCAATTCCAGTAAACGTTTATAAATTGTATCTTTACCAGAAGCGCTCTTCCCCATCACATAAAAAATTTTTCCCATCACTGTCTGCTCCAATTCCTTAATCATAACACACATCTTAATCCTATGTATCACATTTCATCCATCACAAAGATTTTCTCTGCAGTCTCATCCTCCATTCCCTGAACCGGCAGTCCCAATCTTTTAAACTCTAAAATAATTTCAACAACATCACCAGTCAAAACCTCTCCCGGAACAGCAATCGGAATCCCAGGCGGATATAAATACACAAACTCAGCAGAAACCTTACCTATCGCATCCTCTATCAACACCCTGGTCCTTTTTGCATCCATTGCTTCACTTATACGATACCTGCATTCCTTGTTTACATGAGATTCCTGAGTTATCTTGTCTGAAATAGATATCTTGTCAGAAATATTTTTCCGCTCCTTTATTTTATCAATCTCTCTATTTCCATTGGCACCTACGCTTTTAACTACATCTTCACCGTTAATTTCGGCCGTCCCACTAACCACTTTCTCACTACTAACTAGTGTCATATTACTAATTACATCTGCACCATTCATTACATTCGCATCTTCATCTATATTCCTAATTTCATTCCCGACTTCATTCCCAACTACATTTCTAACTTTATCCCTAACTTCATTCCCATCTTCATCCCTAACTTTGTCCCTAACTTTATTCCCAACTACATCTCTAACTTTATCCCTAACTTCATTCCCAACTACATTTCTAACTTTATCCCTAACTTCATTCCCATCTTCATCCCTAACTTTGTCCCTAACTTTATTCCCAACTACATCTCTAACTTTATCCCTAACTTCATTCCCAACTACATCTCTAACTTTGTCCCTAACTTCATTCCCAACTTCATCTCTAACTTCATTCCCAACTTCATATCCAATAGTTATTATCTCATCAATCTCTAACAAAGCGGTACAAAGCCTATCTATCCCTTCCTCCGTATCCGCCAAAGTAGTAATTGCTGTAACATAATCTGCCCCGCACATCTCCATTTCCAAATGATACTGTTCACGTAATACCTGATCTAACTGACTCCCCGACCAACTAGTATTCCTGGTAGAAATAATAACTTTAGAAATATCTATATCGAAAACTCCATTATATCCAATCACCTGATCCGATAAAATCCGCAGATTCACCATCTTCCCCAGACGCTTCCGTGCATCTGATATCCGACTGTAAAAATCCTTCATTTTACCAGTCCCATTATGATCCATATACCGAATACAATTTTCAATACTCGCCATCATCACATAGGAAGGACTGCTGGTCTGATACATTTGAATATATCGGTCCAGCCGTTCCATATTTACAAATCCTTTTTTGACATGCAGCAACGCAGTCTGAGTCAAGGAAGGTAGCGTCTTATGGAGACTTTGTATTACAATATCTGCCCCCAAATCCAAAGCCGAAACCGGAAATCCTTCATTTTTACCAAATGAGAAATGTGCCCCATGTGCCTCATCCACAATAAGGGGTAAACCAAACTTATGAACCACCTGAGCAATTGCCTTAATATCAGAAACCACACCATCATAAGTTGGGGATACCACCAGTACCGCTTCTATATCCGAACATGTTTTCAACATTTCTTCTACATCCTCAGCTAATAGTCCACCTTGAAGCCCCAATTCAGGTATAAATTGTGGATAAATATAGTTTGCATTCAACTGATTGAGGAAAACTCCATAAAAAGCAGATTTATGACAATTCCGGCTCATCAAAATCGTCCCTCTGTTCCGAACTGTGGCACCGATTGCACTTAATATTCCGCAACTGCTTCCATTAACAAGATAGAATGTCTTGTCACTCCCATAAATTCCAGCCGCCCATTCCATAGAATCCTTTAAAATTCCTTCCGGATGATGAAGATTATCAAACCCGTTAATTTCCGTAATATCAATTGAAAATGGATTTAAAAATTGGCTCAAAGCCTCATACTTATATTGTCTTTTATGTCCCGGCATATGAAATGGGTAGAAATCCGAGTCAGCATACTCCATCAACCTTTTTAGTAAATTTGGTCTTTCCTTCACAATTTATCCCTCAATCTCCTCAACTCTATATTATCTTCTTTTATTTTTCTAATATTACTCTTTTTTTGTTCTTATCCTTTTCTATTCTTACCATTTCCTGTTCTTATCCTTTTCTTTCTTACTGTATTTCTGCTCTTATATTTTCCTGTTTCGATATCTATTTATTCTTATTTCAATTATTAAATTTCTGCAGACTACCAACCCCTTTAGTATAGCATCCTTACCCTATCTTTACAATTTATTCTAGGGGAGCTATAATAGTATTTTGAGTAAAATAGTGGAAGGAAAGGTGATACCCATGAGATTAATAGAGTTTAAAATGGAGCGTCCAGGATTAGTAAAAGCAAATGATTTAGTTCACATCATAGAACGGGAAGGTACCAGCAGCTACAGTTATATCATAGAACCGGCTGTTGCCATGTCAGGCTGTTACACTGGACGCGACCGTATAAAATCCAACCAGGGAATTGTAAAAGAAGTGAAACACAATGACCGGGGATATTACGTGATTGTAGAATTCGATGAATAGAATAGTAAAATACAAAAAGCCCTGAAACATTTCTGTTTCAAGGCTTGTCCTGAGACACCGGGGATTCGAACCCCGGACAACTTGATTAAAAGTCAAGTGCTCTAC
>CAJMPJ010000038.1 GCA_905215155.1 uncultured bacterium
CCTTCCATACCGGCGGTGTTGCCGGCGGCGATATCACACAGGGTCTTCCCCGTGTCGAGGAGCTTTTTGAGGCACGTAAGCCAAAGGGTCTTGCCATCATCGCAGAGTTCGGCGGTGTGGTAACCATTAAAGATACAAAGAAAAAACGTGAAATCATTGTTACTGACAATGAAACCGGCAATTCCAAGACCTATCTGATCCCTTACGGGTCCAGAATCAAGGTTCAGGATGGCCAGGTGCTGGAAGCTGGTGATGAGCTGACAGAAGGTAGTGTGAATCCACACGACATCTTAAAGATCAAAGGCGTTCGTGCTGTTCAGGATTATATGATCCAGGAAGTACAGCGTGTTTACCGCTTACAGGGTGTAGAAATCAATGATAAGCACGTTGAGATGATTGTAAGACAGATGCTTAAGAAAATCAAAATCGAGGAAAGCGGAGACAGCGAAGTTCTTCCCGGAACCTCCATGGACGTACTTGATTACAATGATTTAAATGAGGCTCTTCTTGCAGAAGGCAAAGAACCGGCAGTAGGAAATCAGGTGATGCTTGGTATTACAAAGGCATCTCTGGCTACGGACTCCTTCTTGTCTGCAGCATCCTTCCAGGAGACCACAAAGGTACTGACCGAAGCCGCCATTAACGGTAAGGTGGATCACTTAATCGGCCTCAAGGAAAATGTTATCATCGGTAAGCCGATTCCGGCCGGTACTGGTATGAAGCGCTATCGTACAATTAACTTAAGTACAGATGCTGCTTGTGAAGAAGATGATGAGATCCTGTTATCAGAAGATGATGAGATTTTATTATCCGAGGACCAGTTTGAAGAGGCGGAAGAGATTTTATCCATTGATGAAGATATAATAGAAGAATAAGAATAAAAAAGCTCTGACGGGCCTTCCCTGTCAGAGTTTTTTTAAAAGAGAACCGGCGAAAAAAGAAGTCCTTGACAAAAAAAAACAATATGTATATAATAATTAGGCGTGCATAAACGCGTCATGTTTTTGTGCGTAAATTAAGCTGAAGATGACAGCAACCACAGACAATATCACAGGAGGTGAATGGAATGCCAACATTTAACCAGTTAGTAAGAAAGGGAAGACAGACAAGCGAAAAGAAATCTACAGCACCTGCTCTTCAGAAGGGGTATAACTCCTTACAGAAGAAGGCTACTGATATTTCCGCTCCACAGAAGAGAGGCGTTTGTACAGCAGTTAAGACTGCAACACCTAAGAAGCCTAACTCAGCTCTTAGAAAAATCGCCAGAGTACGTCTTTCTAACGGTATCGAAGTAACAAGCTATATTCCAGGTGAGGGTCATAACTTACAGGAGCATAGTGTCGTTTTGATTCGTGGCGGTAGAGTAAAAGACTTACCAGGTACCAGATACCATATCGTCAGAGGTACTTTGGATACTGCAGGTGTAGCTAACAGAAAACAGGCTCGTTCCAAGTACGGTGCTAAGAGACCAAAAGACAAAAAATAATTAGAACCACACATTTGAATTTCAGTGCCGGACTTTAGATATTGAACCTGTAGGTTGCAGGATTATATATAGAAACCGAGCGCGAACGCAAATGGAATGTTTGTGAGTACCTGGGATCTAATGAATGGCTGGACAATCCGTTCAGGAATGCCAGCGATATTAAGGAGGGAAGTAACGTGCCACGTAAAGGACATACTCAAAAAAGAGACGTATTAGCAGATCCGCTTTACAACAATAAGGTTGTTACAAAATTAATTAACAACATTATGTATGATGGTAAAAAGGGTGTTGCTCAAAAAATCGTATACGGTGCATTTGGCCGTATTGAAGAAAAGACAGGAAAACCAGCTGTTGAAGTATTCGAGGAAGCAATGAATAACATCATGCCTGTACTTGAAGTAAAGGCAAAACGTATCGGTGGAGCTACCTATCAGGTGCCGATCGAGGTTAAACCAGAGAGAAGACAGGCATTAGCCCTGAGATGGATCACTCTGTACTCTCGTAAGAGAGGCGAGAAGACTCAGGAAGAGAGACTTGCGAATGAGCTTTTAGATGCTGCTAATAACACTGGCGCAGCTGTTAAGAAGAAAGAAGATATGCACAAGATGGCTGACGCAAACAAGGCATTTGCTCATTACAGATTCTAATAGGAGGAAAAAGCTTTGGCTGGAAGAGAATATCCGTTGGAAACAACCAGAAATATTGGTATCATGGCCCACATCGATGCAGGTAAAACCACATTGACTGAGCGTATCCTCTATTACACTGGCGTAAATTACAAAATTGGTGACACTCATGAAGGTACTGCTACCATGGACTGGATGGAGCAGGAGCAGGAAAGAGGTATTACAATTACTTCTGCTGCAACTACCTGTCACTGGACATTGCATGAGAACAACAAAGTAAAGCCAGGCGCTCCTGAACATCGTATCAACATCATTGATACTCCAGGACACGTTGACTTTACAGTAGAAGTAGAACGTTCCTTACGTGTACTGGATGGCGCTGTTGGCGTATTCTGTGCAAAGGGCGGTGTAGAACCACAGTCCGAGAACGTATGGCGTCAGGCTGACACCTACAACGTACCTCGTATGGCATTCATTAACAAGATGGATATCATGGGTGCAAACTTCTACGGTGCAGTAGATCAGATCAAGAACCGTCTTGGTAAGAACACAATCTGCATCCAGCTTCCAATCGGCGCAGAAGATGAATTCAAAGGAATCATTGATCTGTTCGAGATGAAAGCATATATCTACAACGATGACAAGGGTGATGACATCGCTATTGTTGATATCCCTGAGGATATGAAAGACGATGCGGAGCTTTACCGTGCAGAGTTAGTAGAAAAAATCTGTGAGTTAGATGATGACTTGATGATGGCATACCTGGAAGGGGAAGAGCCATCCACAGAAGAATTAAAGAAAACATTGAGAAAAGCAACCTGTAATTGTCAGGCAATTCCTGTATGCTGCGGAAGTGCTTACAGAAACAAGGGCGTACAGAAGCTCCTTGATGCGATTCTTGAATATATGCCGGCTCCTACCGATATCCCATCAATTAAGGGTGTTGATTTAGACGGCAATGAAATCGAAAGACATTCTTCCGATGATGAACCATTTTCAGCTCTTGCATTTAAGATCATGACAGACCCGTTCGTAGGTAAGCTGGCATTCTTCCGTGTTTATTCCGGTATCATGAATTCCGGTTCTTACGTGCTGAATGCAACAAAAGGCAAAAAAGAGCGTGTAGGCCGTATCCTTCAGATGCATGCAAACAAGAGATCCGAGCTGGATAAGGTATATTCCGGTGATATCGCTGCTGCTGTTGGTTTTAAAGTAACTACAACAGGTGATACTATCTGTGATGAGCAGCATCCGGTAATTCTGGAATCCATGGAATTCCCAGAGCCTGTTATTGATATCGCAATTGAGCCAAAGACCAAAGCTGGTCAGGGCAAGATGGGCGAAGCGTTAGCAAAGCTTGCAGAAGAAGATCCTACATTCCGCGCAAAGACCAACCAGGAAACTGGACAGGTTATTATTTCCGGTATGGGTGAGCTTCATCTGGAGATCATCGTAGACCGTCTGCTTCGTGAATTTAATGTAGAAGCAAACGTTGGTGCACCTCAGGTTGCTTACAAGGAAAGCTTTACAAAGACTGTAGAAGTTGACAGCAAGTATGCAAAACAGTCTGGTGGACGTGGACAGTACGGACACTGTAAGGTTCGCTTTGAGCCGATGGATGCCAATGGCGAAGAACTCTTTAAGTTTGAGTCTACCGTTGTCGGCGGTGCCATTCCGAAAGAATACATTCCTGCAGTTGGGGAAGGTATTGAGGAAGCAACAAAATCCGGTGTACTTGGCGGATTCCCGGTAGTTGGTGTTAAAGCTACTGTATACGATGGTTCTTACCATGAAGTCGATTCCAGTGAGATGGCATTCCACATTGCCGGTTCTATGGCATTTAAGGAAGCGATGACTAAGGGCGGTGCCATTCTTCTCGAACCGATCATGAAGGTAGAAGTGACGATGCCGGAAGAATACATGGGTGATGTTATCGGTGATATCAATTCACGCCGTGGCCGTATCGAAGGTATGGAAGACATCGGAGGCGGTAAGATGGTAAAAGCTTATGTACCGCTTTCAGAGATGTTTGGTTACTCCACAGACTTACGTTCCAGAACTCAGGGACGTGGTAATTTCTCTATGTTCTTTGAGAAATACGAGCAGGTTCCGAAGAGCGTACAGGAAAAGGTTCTTGCTGAAAAAAAGGATAAGTAATTCCTAACAGGTTCCACTGGATTTCAGGCAGCACAGCCTGCCTGAAATCCGTCAAATAGGCTTGAAAATAGTGCACAAATAGCATATAATAAAAAACAGCCTAACATATAAAATGAAAGCTCAGGAAGAGCATAAATTAAGGAGGACGTTATAAAATGGCTAAAGCTAAGTTTGAAAGAAACAAAACCCATTGTAACATCGGTACCATCGGACACGTTGACCATGGTAAAACTACTTTAACAGCTGCTATCACAAAGACACTTCACGAAAGATTAGGTACAGGTCAGGAAGTAGCTTTCGAGAACATTGATAAAGCTCCAGAAGAGAGAGAGCGTGGTATCACAATTTCTACATCTCACGTTGAGTATGAGACAGAAAAAAGACACTATGCACACGTTGACTGCCCAGGACATGCTGACTACGTTAAGAACATGATCACTGGTGCTGCTCAGATGGACGGCGCTATCTTAGTTGTAGCTGCTACCGATGGTGTAATGGCTCAGACAAGAGAGCACATCCTTCTTTCCCGTCAGGTAGGCGTTCCTTACATCGTTGTATTCATGAACAAATGTGATATGGTTGACGATGCTGAGTTACTTGAATTAGTAGATATGGAAATCCGCGAGCTCTTAAACGAGTATGAATTCCCAGGCGATGATACACCAATTATCCAGGGTTCTGCTTTAAAGGCTCTTGAAGATCCTTCCAGCTCTTGGGGCGATAAGATCCTTGAATTAATGAATGCAGTTGACGAGTGGGTTCCAGATCCAGTTCGTGAAACAGACAAACCATTCTTAATGCCAATCGAGGACGTTTTCTCTATCACAGGCCGTGGTACCGTTGCTACAGGTAGAGTAGAGCGTGGTACATTACACGTATCTGATGAAGTTGAGATCGTTGGTATCCATGAAGAGACACGTAAAGTTGTTGTAACTGGTATCGAGATGTTCCGTAAGTTACTTGACGAAGCACAGGCTGGTGATAACATCGGTGCATTACTTCGTGGTGTTCAGAGAAACGAAATCGAAAGAGGACAGTGTCTTGTTAAACCAGGTTCTGTAACTTGCCATCGTAAGTTTACAGCTCAGGTTTACGTTTTAACAAAAGATGAAGGTGGACGTCATACTCCTTTCTTCAACAACTACAGACCTCAGTTCTACTTCAGAACAACTGACGTTACTGGTGTTTGCGAATTACCAGCTGGCACAGAGATGTGTATGCCTGGCGATAACGTAGAGATGACTGTTGAACTGATTCACCCAGTAGCTATGGAGCAGGGTCTCCGTTTCGCTATCCGTGAAGGTGGACGTACCGTAGGTTCAGGAAGAGTTGCTACAATCGTTCAGTAATTAATTAAAATAAAAGCCGAGCCCTTAGTTTTTAAGGGTTTCGGCTTTTTTTGTCCTGCGGTACTATGGTTGGTTTGAAATATCTGCTCCAATTTCTTCATTGAGCCATAAAAGTCCATTTCTGTACCGCTGATCTGTATAAGAATGGTGGCCCCCCTGATCCGTGGTGATCGTAACTTTTCCGGAAAATTTTTCTATCAGCAGCTGGCCGGTTTTTGCTGCGTGTTCTGCAGCCTTTTCCATAGGGCCGGTCTTGCCTTTTCCTTCCTCTGTGCCATAGTGCAGATAAATCGAACGCGTCTCTTCGCTGATGGAGTTACGTTCCAAATAGCTGATCCAGTCGTGATACCAAAAGGAACTGCAGATTCCCGCTACATGGCGCCAGCAGTTTTGGATAGTCAAAGCATAGACTCCAATTAGACCGCCCAGGGAGTAGCCGAGCATAGAAACGTTTCTTATATCAGTTTGATAGGTCTTACAAAGCCAGGGAAGAAGGCTTGTTTTAAGGGATTCAAGATACTGGTTACCGTTTCCTTTAAAATCAGGAAAACGGGGGGACATAGCCGGACCAGGCCATGGAGTATACTCAGAAAGCCGGTCCACAGGACATATCATGACCAATATAAATTCCCTTCCGGTTCCTTTTGACCAAAGTGCTTCCAACTCCTTTTTCATAGGGGCCAGCGCTTTGCGTGCCTGGTCCCCATCCTGAACAAGGATGGTGGGGTATGTGCGTTTTTTGTCCTTTTCCCAGGAGGGAGGCAGGTATACATATAATTTATGATTGTCCCATTGTGTTTCTATGAAGGTCAATTCTTCTTGTTTTTTTTCTGCATTCATAATCCATTCCTTTCTTTTAAGCTTCCGCTTTTGATTCTGCTTGGAGCGAACCCCATGTGCTTTTTAAATAACCTGCTGAAATAAAACTCATCCTTATAACCGACAGATACGGCTGCTTGTCTGACACTGTATCCGTTTTCACTTAATAGTCCTGCGGCAGTTTCCAGCCGGTATTCAATCAGATAATCGATGGGACGGATTCCCATCACCTTATGGAACAGATAAGAAAACTGTTCTGGTTTCTTTTGGAAATGACGGGCAATGTCCGAAAGAGTCAAAGGTTCCCTATAATGTTTTCGGATAAACTGTGCGGAGTCATGGATTAAATTCAATTCCTCGGCTTCCTGTTTGCTGATCTCTGAACAAAACAGTGCGTCAAAGAGCTGCTGTGTCATAAAATTCATGCGAAACCGGGAACGTATATCGGGACAGTGGGAAAGCTTTAAAAGCTCTTCCAGACAGGGAGTCACCGCATCTTTATCCATGATATCAAGCTCGTACACAGAGTGTATAAAGTCTGTTCCTCTGCGAATATGATCATAAGGATCGTAATAGAGATTGATGTGGCAGAAAGGTTCCGTTCCTTCCACATGAAAGGTAAGCTGTTTTCCGGGACATCCATGGATCACTTTGCCCGGTACTGCGGTGAAGTCTTTAAAATCAAAGGAAATACGGGCTTTGCCGCTTATGGGAAATATGAAAGCGGCTCGTGTGGTTTCATACGAGGCGGGTGCTTGTCCGGGCAGCTTTGTAAAAGAAACTGCCTTTAGAATTGTCAATGGAAACCTGGCATATTCTTCTGCCAGCTGGTTACGGAAATTGGACATGGAGGGCCTCCTTTCTTTCATATGTCCGCATTTTAATTATTATAGCGGCAGGATTTTGGGAAGTCAACGCGAGAAAATTATTTGATATTTTTTATCAGTATTGTTTTAATAATTGTCCATGCCTTTAAAGAATTCTCTATTCCTATTCTGTAACAGACTCCTTATAATTATCTACGGTTAGTTTTGGCTAATAAAATAAAAGGAGGATTTTTTCTTTGAATCAACCTATCTCAGAGGCATACTTAGAAAATCAAAAGAGCAGAAAAGCATTTTTACTGATGCTTGCAGGAATGGTATTTGTGCTCCTGTTATCTGTAGTATTGTCCATGTCTTTTGGTTCTATGAAGATCGCACCGTCTCATACCTATGCCATTCTCCTTGAAAAGCTGTTCGGGATACAGACAGGCGGATCTCTGACCGGGCGACTGTCAGAGGTAAATATCATTTGGGAGATACGTTTCCCAAGAGTGCTGCTTGGAGCGGCAGTAGGAGCAGGGCTGTCTCTCTGCGGCATGGCCATGCAGGCAGCAGTTCAAAATCCGCTGGCAGAGCCGTACATCCTTGGAATTTCTTCCGGTGCCTCTTTGGGGGCCACCTTTTCCATTATGCTTGGCATCGGTTCCTTAAGCTGGCTTTCTGTGAGCGCAAGTTCCTTCTGGGGATTTGCAGGTGCGCTGGGAGCGGCTTTTTGCGTCTTGATGCTTGCTTCCATGGGAAGTAAGATGACAAGCTCTAAGCTGGTGCTGTCCGGTACGGTAATCAATGCCCTGTGCAATGCTCTTAGTAACTTCATTATTTTTATGGCAGGAGATGCTCAGGGAATGCAGAGCGTAAAGTTCTGGACCATGGGATCTCTTGCAGGTGCAAAGTGGCAGAATATTGCCTTCCCGGTGGTATTAACAGCTGTGTGCCTGATCGGTTTTCTCTTTCAGTACAGGACCTTGAATACCCTGCTTCTAGGAGATGAAGCTGCCGTTACTCTTGGAATTCCTGTGGCCCGTTACCGGAGAATCTATATGGTGGCTGCCTCACTTTTGACCGGAGTCTTGGTGGCTTACTGCGGCATTATTGGATTTGTAGGACTGATCATTCCTCATATTACGAGAGCAGTTGTGGGAGCAGACCACCGGAGGCTGACTCCGTTATGCACCATGGGAGGAGCGGTTTTTATGATCTGGGCCGATACATTTGCAAGAATTGCCGTACCGAATTCAGAGCTTCCCATTGGAATCGTAACTGCGCTTATCGGAGCACCGTTCTTTGTGTATATTCTGATCCGCAAAAGCTATTCCTTCCGGGAGGGGTGAGGAGAATCAGACAATGGAATTAAAAATAGAAAATTTAAGAGTCAGCATTGGAACGTCTGAGATCGTAAAGGGCGTATCCATAGAGGTAAAGGAACATAAGTTTGTAGGACTTTTAGGGCCCAACGGAAGCGGGAAATCCACACTTTTAAAAGCGGTCTACCGGGTATTGAAGCCAACCGGAGGAGTGGTCTTAATGAATGGAAAGGATGTATCCCGGATTCCGGAAAAGGATCGGGCCAAAGATATGGCTGTGGTTTCCCAGTTTAATCAGGTGAGTTTTGAATTCACTGTCCAGGACATTGTGATGATGGGGCGGACGCCTCATAAGAAACGGCTGGAACGGGAGACGGCAGAGGACTATAAGATTGTTTCCGAAGCACTTAAACAGGTGGGAATGGAAGAATACTCAAAACGTAAGTTTACCACATTATCCGGCGGAGAAAAACAAAGGATCATTTTGGCAAGGGCACTTGCCCAGGAACCCAAACTTCTGATTCTTGACGAGCCCACCAATCATTTGGATATCAAGTATCAGCTTCAAGTCCTGTCGATTGTTAAGAATTTAAATATTTGTGTGCTGGCAGCCCTTCATGACCTTTCCCTGGCGTCTATGTTCTGCGATGAAATCTATATGCTAAAGGGCGGAAAAATTATGGGAAAGGGAAAGCCGGAAGAAGTAATAACATCGGAAATGATACAGGAAATCTATGGGGTTACTGCTTCTGTTGTGACAGATGAGGAAACCGGACAACGTTCTATCCACTACCGCATATAATCCATACACATGGAAAAGGAGATAAGATGAAGAAGATAATAAAGATTTATTATACAATGGCTGCCGTTTGTGCAGCAGCAGTTTTGACCGCCGGCTGTTCTGCACCGCAGCCGAAAACAGAGGAAGCAAAGGAAGACCAGGAAACGGTAACACAGGCGGAAGAATCAGAATCCGTTTCAGAAAGCCGGGCCGCCGGTTTGCCGTTTACCTACTCTGCCTATGATTTAGATGGAACCGAACATGTGCAGACCATTGATCAAGTACCGCAAAAGGTGATCACCAACAATCAGACAAGCACAGAGCTTTTGCTGAAGCTGGGTCTGGGGGACAAGATCATTGCCACCGTAGCAAAAGACAATCCAACCACAGATGATTTGGCGGCAGCTTATGATGCCATTCCTGTACTGGCAGACAAACGGGATATTTCAAAAGAAAAAGTAGTAGGCATGGAACCGGATATTGTGGTGGGAAGAGTGAAATCCTTTACCCCGGAGACACTTGGCTCAGTCAGTGATTTAAATGCTATGGGAATCGCCGCCTACACCCAGGAAGCTACCCGCATGGATCAGGACGTTACCATGGATTCCATTATTGAGGATATCAGAAACATTGGAAGGATCTTTCAAAAGGAGGATCAGGCAGAAAAAATGGCTGAGGAGCTGACGGCCCGTCTTGCGGCAACGGAGGAACGCTTAAAGTCCGTGGAGGGAGAGCCGTTAAAGGTTCTTCTTATGGTAAATTATCAGGACGGCTCTTTTGGCGGCTATGGAAATAACGCATCTCTTCAGAAAGACATGCTGACCCGCCTTCATGCAGTCAACGTGCTTGAAAAAGGCGGCAGTGCTCTTTCGGCGGAAAATTTGATCTCCATGAATCCGGATGTGATCCTTTACGTCAAGGGAACTCATAATGAAGACGCTGACGAGAACGCGGTGGAATCCATGCTTTCCAATGACGTGATCCAAAGTGTAAAGGCCATTCAGAATAAAAAGGTTCTCACTGTTTTATACAACGATTTAATGGGAGGCGGATACCGGACCTTTGACTGTATGGAGGCACTGGCAGATTTCCTGTATCCGGAAACGGCAAACAAATGATAGACGATTAAACGTAACAGGCGGTAACGGAATTTTTATCAATTCCCATACCGCCTGTTTTGTTATGGGATGAAGCCTTAAGGTTTTATTACAAATTAGTAATAAAAACGTTATTGTAAATATCAGGGAAATTGGTTATCATGATATAGGATGTGATTATGACAAAATGGAGGAATGCAAACATGAAGAGAATAAAGATAGGCAGGGTTTTGACCGGACTTCTTTCCGCGGCTTTTTTATGCTGTGCCACTGCCTTTGTTTCACTGGCGGATGTAAATGGGGCAGGAGTGCAGGCTGTGATCCAGTCTTGTTTGATTAATTCTGATAAGAATCATGTAACAGTGAAGATTTCAAACAGTGCCAATATGGAAGGAACGGACGGCGTTCTTTATCTGGTGGAATTACAGCCTTATCAGAACAATCTGGACGGCAGGACAGACTATGCGGCAAAGGCGGCGCCAGGCGATAATGTAACGTTTACATTTCCTTTGAACCGTAACACCCCTGAGGACAGACTTTACAGCAAATTTGTTGTGGCTGTATGGGATGGAACGAAATACATAGAAATCAGCAAACCTCATTATATAACGAATCCTGAGATGGTGGCAGCCAATACAGCTCCATTTAATGATCCCCTTACAAAAAAAGGGCTAAACATTCAGCTGAACATGCTTGGCGATGCCTTTGAATTAGGGGTAAAGCACGTTGCTACAAATATTTCCTTCCATCAGATTCTTGGAGAAGGCATTGATTATCAGTATGATGGGAAGACCTATCATTTTGATAAGAATGTTATAGCAGGATACGATGAGACCATCAGCGCGCTATCCGGAAAGGGTATGACGGTAACGGCCATCATTTTAAACGGCTGGAACGATGCCACACCCAATCTGATTTATCCCGGAACAAAGAAAAACTCCACAGCCTTTTACTATATGTTTAATGCAGCCACACCGGAAGGGGTTGACCAGACAAGAGCCATCGCCTCCTTCCTGGCTGACCGCTACAGCGGCTCCAATCCAAACTACGGAAAGATTTCCAACTGGATTGTGGGAAATGAGATCAATAATCAGCAGTGGAACTATGTAGGACCCAGAGATATCACCAGCTATGTTCAGGCTTACCAGAACGCATTCCGCATTTTTTATACGGCCATTAAAAGCACCAGTGCCAATGACCGGGTATACTATTCCCTGGATTATAACTGGAACAATGAAATCAATCATAAAACAAAGTATGGCGGAAAAGCCATTGTAGATACCTTTAACTCCATCGCCAATGAACAGGGACAGATGGATTGGGGACTGTCCTATCATCCCTACCCATGTCCGATGACAGAGCCGGAATTCTGGGATGACGATAAGACAGGACTAATTACCAATGACTTTAACTCTCCGGTCATAAACTTTAAAAATCTGACCACTCTGACGGATTATATGGCTCAGGAAGCATTGAAATCTCCCACCGGTCATGTGCGCCATATTATCTTGACAGAGCAGGGCTTCACAGCAACCAGCCAGTCCAGAGGGAATGTTCCGTATGTTCAGGCAGCTGCCTATGCTTATTCGTATTATATGGTGGACAGTAACCCCTACATTGATGCTTATATTTTAAGCCGTCAGGTGGATGCACCATCTGAAGTACGAAGCGGATTGTCCTTTGGTCTTTGGGAATGTAATATGAACCGGGGGGATGATATCGTTGCGACCAAGCGCCGGAAGATCTGGCAGGTATTCCGGGATATTGATAAAAAGAAATATACGCTTGAATCGACGGAATTTGCCAAATCCATCATTGGAATTCAGAAATGGTCTGATGTGGTTCCAAACTTCCGTTGGAGATCACTTGAAAACTAACGTTTGTTTACCTATATTTATAATAAAAAGATACGGCAGCAGGGATCATAATTCCTTGCTGCCGTATCTTTTGCTTATGCTACTATGCTACTGCCAGGTCAGAGCGCTGTAGGCGTCTAAAAGACCGCCGCTTAAAATCTTTCCGTTCAGTGTTTCCAGTTTTCTGCTGGAATTTAGTAAAATCTGCTTAACATCGGATAAGGAAATATCTGTGCGGTAAGAGTAAAGCATGGCTGCCACACCTGTTACCATAGGTGCAGCCATGGAAGTGCCGCTCATAAATCCATATCCGTTGCCCGGTATGGTGCTTAAAATATAGGTACCGGGAGCTGCGATATCCACGCTGGCAGCGCCGAAGTTGGAATCCTTGCTCAAGCTGCCGTCAAATAGAATATTTGCGACAGAGAGCACGTTATCGTAAGGAAGAGAGGCGGGATACACCGGATTAATGTCGGTATCATAGCCAAGTCCGGATATGCCTCCGTTTCCGCAGGAGACCACAAACAGCATGGAAGAGTTCTTTATGGTCTGCGCCAGCTCTTCGCTGTAGGAGGAGGTTCCCATGCTCAGATTGCAAATGGAAGCCCCATTGGCCTCCGCATAGCGGATTGCCTGAATCACAGCATCGGGAGTGCCGATTCCTTCTTTTCCTCCAAGTGCCTTTAGGGGCATGATTTTAACAAAATTGTTATCCGTGATTCCTGCGATTCCGTAAGCACCTCTGTCAGCACCGATGGTCCCTGCTGCGTGGGTTCCGTGGCTGTCCTCACTACCGGAAAAAACTCTGTTGTTTCCCGAAAAGAAATTCCAGCCGTGAATATCATCTGTATAGCCGTTTCCATCGTTATCAATGCCGTCACCATTGGTTTCCCCAGGGTTTGTCCAGATGGCATTCTTAAGCTCCTGATGATTGATATCAATTCCCGTATCAATGATGGCAACTATGACAGAACGTTTGTTCTGGGCTTTGTCGTAAAGCTCCCAGGCCGGCTGAACGTCAATGTCAATTCCTGCAACGGCTTTTGTCACCTTAGATTCATAGTCGCCGGGTCCGGGTTTTGGTATTCCGATCCCCATACTGGATCTTAATCCGTTATAAACATCGTCCACGGACTGAAATCTTGATTGTAATTCAACCAGACGGAACTCCCCGTCGTTTTTTAATCCCCACTGATAGGTGGAAAATTCATCAGCCGGGGAAAGATTGATTACCCCGGGGCCAATGGCAAAGGGCTTTAGAACTTGTCCGCTGCCGGTTGAAAAAGAGTGGAGCGCATCTGCCGGCGGCTCCTGTTTGTGCGCCGTTGCCTCAGCCGTAGTATAGAGCGGCAGGCTTGGAAGCAGCAAAGCAAGAGACAGGCATGCGGCTCGGATTATTTTTTTCATGGTTTCTTTCTCCTCACTATGAAGCAATCATTGAAACTAATGCTATTATATCATAAACCCTACGCACCAGGCTTTAATTTTATGTAAAAAAATGGATTTTTTTCTATCAGATTTACAGAGAAAGAAAACCGGTCCGCTGCCCCGGGGTTTCGTGGATGATTGTTCTTCCATATAAAATTCATGTTTAACTCCTCCTTTGTATATGAAATATAAATAGTATAGCATCAATATGTGACTATACCTTGAAATCTATGTGAAAACAATTTTGAATCTGCAAAAGAATCTATCGTTGTCGTAAATGGTATTGAAATGTTTTTTTTAGTTATGTTATGATTGTTCTGAACAAAAGGGAAGGAGCGTGGGGCCATGCAGGGGGATTTTTTGACCAGAATCCGTTTTGAATACAACCAGTTTACAAAGGCTGAAAAAAAAGTGGCAGATTACATTCTGCAAAATTCCAGAGAAGTGCTTTTTATGTCAATCACCGGGCTTGCGGAGGCATGTGAAGTAGGAGATACCAGTGTATTCCGTTTCTGCAAGACCTTAAAATTAAAAGGCTACCAGGAGTTTAAGATGATGCTGTCTTTAAGTCTTCATGATGAAGCCGCAGGACAGGGACGCCTGGAAGGAGATATCAAATTAACGGATTCCTTTGCAGAGGTATCCAGAAAAGTATTGAATACCAATATGAGTGCTCTGGAAGAAACTTATTCCCTCTTAAAAGAGGAACAGTTCGGCCAGGTGATTGATTGCCTTTATGAGGCAAAACGCATCTGCTTTTTTGGTGCAGGTGCCAGTATGATATCTGCTCTGAAGGCAGCGAATCAATTTATGAGAATAGAACCTAAGGTTTTTTGTGTGCAGGACGCCCATATGCAGACTATGGCAGCCTCTTTGATGGAAGAAGGGGAAGCTGCGGTACTGTTTTCCTATTCCGGGGCTACAAAGGAGACCATTCATGCGGCAGAGCTGGCTAAAAAGGCAGGAGCAAAGACCATCTGCATTACCAGATTTGTAAAATCCCCTCTTACGGCATTTTCTGATATCACTCTGCTGTGCGGTGCCAAGGAAGGACCCCTTCAGGGAGGTTCGGCCCCCTTGGAAATCAGCCAGCTGTTTTTGATTGATCTGATGTACACGGAATATTACAGAAGGTATTTTGAACGCTGTAACAGGAATAATGAAAAAGTATCTGCCTCAGTGCTTGATAAGATGTATTAGAAAGATGAAGAATTGGTAAAATTAAATTCTCTGTGATCAAATGAGAAATGTGGAAAGGAGTGCCTAATGGAAGAACATAAATTCCGTAACAAAATCGTATGGTTTACATTTTTCTTCAGTCTTCTGGTCATATGGGTCCACTCCTATAACGCGGTGCTGTTTTTAGGAAGCACGAAAACCGGTTACCGAACCGACTATCTGGAACGTTTTTTAGGAAGTACCGTGGCACAGATCGCTGTTCCCGGGTTCTTTCTGATTTCCTCCTATCTGTTCTTCCGAACCTTTACCATGGAACGGCTCTGGTTGAAATGGAATTCCAGAATCCGCAGTGTACTGGTTCCTTATATTGTGTGGAACTTCCTTTATTATATGGGATATGTCATCGGAAGCAGGATTCCCGTTCTGTCTGATATCATCGGAAAGGGAAAAGTTCCATTTACCATTTTACAGGCGGCGGAAGCAGTCCTGCATTATACCTATAATTATGTATTCTGGTACTTAAACCAGTTGATTCTTCTGATTGTGCTGGCGCCCCTCATTTATCTTATCGTAAAACGTAAGATCACCGGTATTGTATTTCTGTCAGCCCTATTTGCAGCCATTTATGTTGGCGGAAGCCTGCCGTTCGTCAATCTGGATGCCATGCTGTATTATACCTTCGGGGCATTTACGGCAGTGCATGGAAAAACGTTGGCAGAAAAGGCCTGGGATAAAAAAGGTTGTTTCATTGGTTTGATTTTGCTTCTTACAGCATACTTTTTATATGGATTTAATTTTCCGGGAGCTGCAAAAGGAGAAGTGGCAGCCTCTTCTGTGATTTTCCGGCTCTTTGTCCCCGTTTCTCTGTGGCTCATGGTGCCGGAACGGTATCTTTTTGAAGCAAAGGAATGGATGAGGCAGAATTTCTTTCTCTATGCCATTCATTTTGCGATGGTCCGTCTGATAAATAAAACAGGAGCATTTCTGCTCCCGTCAGTCCCGGCCGTTCCTCTTGGAATCTTTCTTTTCATGCCGGGGATATGTGTTTTTTTCAGTTATCAGATCAGCCGCTTCTTAAAAAAATTTCTGCCGGGCATCTGGTGTCTTTTAAACGGAGGCCGATGACCAGCGTCCAGATGCGCCGCAGGGAAGAACAAGACCTGTTTTTGTGACCGGAAGGCCAACCTCCTGTGCCTGTACCTCGCCTCCGAATTTCTGCCTGATTTCCGTGGAAATCATATAAGACAACACGGAAGGTGCCAATCCGGTGGTATAAGAATTAATCAGGAAAAACAGCGGTTTGTCAGAGAGAAGTTCTTTGCAGAGTTTAACCAGCGGATAAATGGAATCTTCGATTTTCCAGATCTCTCCTTTTGGGCCCCTCCCGTAAGAAGGCGGGTCCATGATGATGGCATCATAGCGGCTGCCTCTTCGGATCTCCCGTTCCACAAATTTGACGCAGTCATCCACAATCCAGCGGATGGGAGCGGATTCTAAGTTGGAAGAACGGGCGTTTTCCTTGGCCCAGCCTACCATTCCCTTGGACGCATCCACGTGGGTTACGGCTGCTCCTGCATTTGCCGCCGCTAAGGTAGCTCCTCCGGTGTAAGCAAATAAATTAAGCACTTTTACAGGCCGTCCGGCCTTTTTTATTTTTTCGCTGAACCAGTCCCAGTTTGCCGCCTGTTCCGGAAAGAGTCCGGTATGCTTAAAACTGAAGGGCTTCAGCTGAAATGTCAGTTCCTTATAGCTGATGGTCCATTGTTCAGGAAGATCAAAGAATTCCCATTCCCCGCCGCCCTTTGCGCTGCGGTGGTAATGCCCGTTCATTTTTCTCCATCCTTTTTCTGTCTTGGGAGTGGACCAGATTACCTGGGGGTCAGGACGCACAAGAAGATACTTTCCCCAGCGCTCCAGCTTTTCTCCATCTGAACAATCTATTACTTCATAATCTTTCCAGCCATCTGCAATCCACATAATTGGTGCCGCCCTTTCTTTCTATCAATCCTATGATTCTATGATTATACTGGAAAGAGCCTGGAGCGTCAAGTACAGGCCCCGGCCGTTTGGGACAACAATTAATCACGCCTGGCACCTATGTCCTATATACTATAGTATAATATAGAATGAGAGGTGAAAATGATGGGTTGTTTGCGTATGGGTATTTCTGTAGGTAATTGTGGCTGTAACTGCTGGGGCAATTACAGATTTTGTAATGGATGCGGCAGCTGGGGCAATCTCTGCTTTAACAATTGCTCCAACCGGAGAAATTGCGGATGCAACCGCTGCAGCAGATGCGGCCGCTGCGGGAACTGCAGATGTAGAAATAATTGCTGTAATTAATGGAATGGAACGAACATTCCTTTATACTTTATAAATCTCAGGTGGGATTCCGGCTTTGCCGGGCCCGCCTTTTTGCTGGAAATAAATTTGTAATATAATTGAAAGATTAAAACAGTTGAATTATCTAACATTAGTTGTTAAAATAAATATTAGTAAAAAAGGAAATCCCTGTAAGGAGTGAAGATATGAAAAGAAAAGGTCTCATTGCGCTGGCCGTAACTGCCGTGCTGACCATGGGTGCTGTATCGTTTGATGCCTGGGCAGCAGAAGGGTGGGAACAATCTGGAAATACCTGGGTGTATTACGATTCAAGCGGGAGTAAGATGACGAATGTCTGGAAGAAAGGTGCCGATAACTTCTGGAGGTATTTAAACAGCAACGGTGAGATGGCAGTGAATTCCTGGGTGGAGAACACTTATTATGTGGATTCCAATGGGATTTTAGTGACGGATAAGTGGATGAAGTTCCAGGATAATGGTTCTTCCAATTATAAGTGGTATTATTTTGGAAGCAGCGGGAAAGCCATTATGGACAACTGGTCCAAGATCAATAACAAGTGGTATTACTTTGATTCCAACGGAGAGATGCAGACCGGCTGGATTCTTGATGACATGTATTATACCGGAACAG
This sequence comes from uncultured bacterium, assembly GCA_905215155.1. Lineage (GTDB taxonomy): Bacteria > Bacillota > Clostridia > Lachnospirales > Lachnospiraceae > Lacrimispora > Lacrimispora sinapis. The sequence goes on from CAJMPJ010000038.1 coordinate 17,880, forward strand.
ACGGTGCTATGCGCACCGGCTGGCAGAAGCTTTTCCCGCCGGACAGTAACTATGACTCCGGAAGAATCAGCCCCGGCGACAGCGATGACGGTAAGAACTGGTATTATTTCAATGATAACGGAAAGAAGTTTGTGCCAAAGGATATTTCAGGAGACTATGCCTCCTATAAGATTGATGGAATCGCTTACTGCTTCGATTCCGAGGGTGCCCTTCAGACCGGCTGGAAGAATGTAGGCGTGGACAATGCAGAGCATGAAATCCAGAATTATAAATATTATGACAGCAACGGAAAGATGAGAGTGGGCTGGTATTCCGTAGAACCTCCCCAGGATATATCCGGATATGAAGAGAATGTGGAGTGGTTTTATTTTTCCACCGCAGGAGTTCCAAAAGCCGGTCCCAAGGAAGGCGAGGCCAGCACCAAGGACATAGTAAAGATCAATGACAAGAATTATTTATTTAATAACCTGGGCAATCCGGTTTACGGGCTCCAGAAAGTTTTTATCGGCGGATCTTCCGATTATACCGCTTTTTATTTCGGAGACAAGCAGACCAGCACCATGCAGAAAGGCCGGATTAAAGTGGTAGAGGGTGACGGAAGTGATGCTACCTATTATTTCAGCAACAGCGGGCGCGGTTATACCGGAGTTAAGGACGGCTACCTATATTATATGGGAAAACTCCAGCGTGCCGAAGACGGAAACAAGTACGAACCGATTGCCATTCCTACCGGAAGTACTAAGACCACTTATGTTGTGAATGCTTCCGGCAGAGTGTCAAAGAACACTACCGTCAAAAGCGCGGATGGAGTAAAATATAAAACCGGCAGCAATGGAAATTTAATAAAGGTTGATGATGAGAATCCTTCCGGGAATGAAGGCAGAACCCCCACAGAACCAGCCTGGAAATAGAAAAAACGGTACAAAAGGCGTGAAATTTGAGAAAAACAGATTTCACGCCTTTTTTTGTAAAAAAATGCTTGCAATGAAAAAAAAAGTATGTTATTATGTTAAGGCTGTGGCATGATAGCTGTGAAGCGTGAGGTTGCTGCTTACATAAGCAGGTTTTCCGTGGAGCGAATGTCAAGTTAGGAAACTGGCGACAAGTCACTGTACAATTTAAAATTCTGCCTTTATAAGCAGATAGTCTGTGTGAGGTCCTGGAGGACACACACGGGAACGTGTACAGTCACCGCTTGTCGTACTTCTACTAAGTGCGAAAAGGAGGCGACTTTTTTTATGGCAAGTCAAGTAATGCGAATCACATTAAAAGCGTATGATCATCAGTTAATCGATCAGTCTGCAGGTAAGATCATCGACACTGTAAAAAAGACAGGATCTAAAGTGAGCGGACCGGTGCCGTTACCAACCAAGAAGGAAGTGGTAACCATCTTAAGAGCGGTTCACAAGTACAAAGATTCCAGAGAGCAGTTCGAGCAGAGAACGCATAAGAGACTCATTGATATCATTACACCAAGCCAGAAAACTGTTGATGCATTATCCAGACTGGAAATGCCTGCAGGTGTGTATATCGATATCAAGATGAAGAACAAATAATCTTCATCAAAAACATTTTAGGTAATGTCCTGAAGGGTTTTAATATAGAAGTAACACTTTTTCCTGTAAGGAATCAACATCTCTGCCAGGCGGAGTCATAGTGTTCCACGTATATTGGGCTGTTCTAGGATGATTGCGAAAGCAATCCGCTGTAGAATTAACAAACAGGAGGTAAAAACATGAAGAAAGCTATTTTAGCTACTAAAGTCGGAATGACACAGATCTTCAATGAGAACGGAGTATTAACTCCAGTAACCGTTCTTCAGGCTGGTCCTTGTTTCGTAACTCAGATCAAGACCGTTGAGAACGATGGTTACAGTGCAGTACAGGTTGGTTTTGTTGATAAGAGAGAAAAACTTGTCAGCAAGCCGGTAAAAGGCCATTTTGATAAGGCTGGTGTATCTTACAAAAGATACGTAAGAGAATTTAGACTTGAGAATGCTGATCAGTATTCTGTAAAAGATGAAATCAAAGCTGAGATCTTCGCAGCAGGCGATAAAATCGATGCAACCGCAATCTCCAAAGGTAAAGGTTTCCAGGGTGCGATCAAAAGACACGGACAGTCCAGAGGACCTATGGCTCACGGTTCCAAGTTCCATCGCCATGCAGGTTCCAACGGTGCAGCTTCCGACCCAAGCAAGGTATTCAAGGGCAAGAAGATGCCTGGCCACATGGGAAACAAGAGAATCACCATTCAGAATCTTGAAATCGTTCGGGTTGATGCAGAAAACAACCTGATTCTGGTTAAAGGTGCTGTTCCAGGACCGAAGAAGTCTTTAGTAACAATCAAGGAAACAGTAAAAGCAGCTAACTAATGCTTTTATAAGAAAGGAGGATCATACAGATGGCAAACGTATCTGTTTACAATATCGAAGGTAAAGAAGTTGGTTCATTAGAGTTAAACGATGCAGTGTTCGGTGTGGAAGTAAATGAGCATCTTGTACACATGGCAGTCGTAAGCCAGCTTGCAAATAAGCGCCAGGGAACACAGAAAGCAAAAACACGTTCTGAAGTATCTGGCGGCGGAAGAAAACCATGGAAGCAGAAAGGAACCGGTCATGCAAGACAGGGTTCAACAAGAGCTCCTCAGTGGACAGGCGGTGGAGTTGTATTCGCTCCCACACCAAGAGATTATACAATCAAGCTTAACAAGAAAGAAAGAAGACTTGCTCTTAAATCCGCTTTAACAAGCAGAGTAAACGAGAATAAGTTCATCGTTGTTGACGAGTTAAAGTTTGACGAAATCAAGACAAAGAAATTCCAGACTGTATTAAATAACTTAAAGGTATCCAAAGCTCTGGTTGTTGTTGGGGAAGACAGCACAAACGCAGTAATGAGCGCTAGAAACATCGCTGCTGTTAAAACTGCATTTGTCAACACAATCAACGTATACGATATCTTAAAGTACAACACAGTTGTTGCTACCAAGACTGCTGTTGCAGCAATCGAGGAGGTGTACGCATAATGGCAGATATTAAGTATTACGACGTAATTCAGAAGCCTGTAGTAACAGAAAAGAGCATGAACGCTATGGCGTCCAAAAAGTATACATTTATTGTACACACAGATGCGAACAAGGCTATGATTAAAGAAGCTGTTGAGAAGATGTTTCCTGGCACAAAGGTTGCCGGCGTGAACACCATGAACTTAGAAGGAAAGACCAAAAGAAGAGGCACTACTTTCGGCAAGACTTCTAAAACGAAGAAAGCGATCGTTCAGTTAACTGCTGACAGCAAAGATATCGAAATCTTCGAAGGACTGTAAGATCTGAACGCTTCATTCGACGGTGCGCCCGGCTTTGACGGGTAAAGTGGATACTCTGAACCCAGTGACGAGTATCTTCCGGACCATTGGATGGCGGGAAGATAGGAACAGTTCATCTATGTGATGAACATTATATCACGATAAACAAGATACGCCAGGCGGCGTTGAAAGGAGAAATAATCATGGGAATCAAAAAGTATAACCCATATACCCCTTCCAGAAGACATATGACCGGCTCTGATTTCAGCGAGATCACAAAATCAGTTCCTGAAAAGTCCTTGATCAGCAAGACCATCAAGAAAACGGCTGGCCGTAATAATCAGGGTAAAATCACAGTTAGACATCGCGGAGGCGGCGTTAAACGTAAATATAGAATCATCGACTTCAAGAGAAACAGCAAAGACGGCATTGCAGCTACTGTAATCGGTATCGAATACGATCCAAACAGAACTGCTAACATCGCTTTGATCAGCTATGTAGATGGTACGAAAGCATATATTCTTGCTCCTGCTGGTTTAACAGACGGAATGAAGGTTATGAGCGGCGAGAATGCAGAAGCAAAAGTAGGTAACTGCTTACCATTAAGCAAGATCCCGGTTGGTGCTCAGGTTCATAACATCGAGCTTTATCCAGGAAAAGGCGGACAGTTGGTTCGTTCCGCAGGTAACGGTGCACAGCTGATGGCAAAAGAAGGCAAGTATGCAACCCTTCGTTTACCTTCCGGCGAGATGAGAATGGTTCCGATCAACTGCAGAGCTACCATTGGAGTTGTAGGCAATGGTGATCATAACCTGATCAACATCGGTAAAGCTGGTAGAAAGCGTCACATGGGATTCCGTCCTACCGTTCGTGGTTCTGTTATGAACCCTAATGACCATCCACACGGTGGTGGTGAAGGTAAGACTGGTATCGGACGTCCAGGTCCAAGTACTCCATGGGGTAAACCGGCACTTGGCTTAAAGACCAGAAAGAAAAACAAGCAGTCTAACAAGTTGATCGTTAGAAGAAGAGATGGAAAGACCGTTAAATAATTGAAGGAGGTTAGAATCTATGGCTCGCTCACTTAAAAAAGGACCATTTGCAGATGCTCATTTACTTAAAAAAGTAGATGCGATGAACGCAGCAGGACAGAAGCAGGTAATTAAGACCTGGTCCCGCCGTTCTACTATCTTCCCACAGATGGTTGGACATACAATTGCAGTTCATGATGGCAGAAAACACGTTCCGGTATATGTTACAGAAGATATGGTTGGACATAAACTGGGTGAATTTGTTGCTACAAGAACTTACAGAGGACATGGCAAAGACGAGAAAAAGTCTGGCCGTAAGTAATAAAGAAACGAACTCCCTCCGGGCAATCGCAAGGTTACCCCAAGGGCGTTAGAGTTGAAAGGAGGATTCACCATGGCTAAGGGACATAGAAGCCAGATTAAGAGAGAAAGAAATGCTCAGAAGGACACAAGACCATCAGCAAAGTTATCCTATGCTAGGGTTTCTGTTCAGAAAGCATGCTTCGTATTAGATGCCATCAGAGGCAAAGACGTTCAGACAGCACTTGGTATTGTACTTTACAATCCCAGATATGCTTCTTCTTTAATAGAGAAGTTATTAAAATCAGCAATCGCGAACGCTGAGAATAACAACGGTATGGACCCGGCAAAGCTTTACGTAGAAGAATGTTACGCAAACAAGGGACCGACAATGAAGAGAGTAAAACCAAGAGCACAGGGCCGCGCTTATAGAATCGAAAAGAGAATGAGCCACATCACGATCGTGCTTAATGAAAGATAAGGAGGCAAAGAATGGGACAGAAAGTTAATCCACACGGCTTAAGAGTCGGTGTTATTAAAGACTGGGACTCAAAATGGTATGCTGAAGCTGATTTCGCAGACAACTTAGTAGAAGATTATGCGATCAGAAAATTCCTGAAAAAGAGATTATACAGCGCTGGCATTTCAAATATTGAAATTGAAAGAGCATCAGACCGTGTGAAAGTTATTATTCACACTGCAAAACCTGGTGTTGTAATCGGTAAGGGCGGTTCTGAAATCGAGAAGTTAAAGGTTGAAGTTCAGAAGCTCACAGATAAAAAGTTATTTGTTGATATCAAAGAGATCAAAAGACCAGATAAAGATGCACAGTTAGTAGCTGAATCTATTGCACAGCAGTTAGAGAACCGTGTATCCTTCCGTCGTGCGATGAAGTCTACCATGGGACGTTCCATGAAGGCTGGCATTAAAGGCATCAAGGCTGCAGTTGCAGGCCGTCTTGGCGGAGCTGATATGGCTCGTACAGAGTTCTACAGCGAAGGCACAATCCCGTTACAGACACTGAGAGCAGATATTGACTATGGTTTCGCTGAAGCAGATACAACCTTCGGTAAAATTGGCGTTAAGGTTTGGATCTACAACGGTGAAGTACTTCCAACTAAAGGAAACAAGGAAGGGAGCGATAAATAATGTTAATGCCTAAAAGAGTTAAGCGTCGTAAACAGTTCCGTGGAAACATGGCTGGTAAAGCTTTAAGAGGCAATAAGATCAGCAATGGTGAGTTCGGTTTGGTTTCTATGGAACCATGCTGGATCAGATCCAACCAGATCGAGGCTGCCCGTGTTGCTATGACTCGTTATATCAAGCGTGGCGGTAAAGTCTGGATCAAGATCTTCCCGGATAAACCTGTAACAGCAAAGCCAGCAGAGACCCGAATGGGTTCCGGTAAGGGCAGTCTGGAATACTGGGTAGCAGTAGTAAAGCCAGGCCGTGTATTATTCGAAATCGCTGGAGTACCTGAAGAAACAGCACGTGAAGCTTTACGTCTTGCTATGCATAAGTTACCCTGCAAGTGTAAGATTGCTGCTAAAGCAGATTTAGAAGGCGGTGAATGACAGTGAAAACTAATAAGTATGTTGAAGAATTAAAAGGAAAAACAGTTGCTGAACTCAATACAGAATTAGTAGCTGCAAAGAAAGAACTTTTCAACTTAAGATTCCAGAATGCGACGAATCAGCTTGACAATACAAGCAGAATCAAAGAAGTTCGCAAGAACATTGCCAGAATTCAGACTGTTATAACTGAGAAGGCTAAATTAGCTTAAGTTGTCACTTTATAAAAGCATGACACACACGAGTGCGTGTAAACTTATAGATAGGGCCGGAAAGGCCATAAACTCGAAAGGAGAATACCTAACGTGGAAAGAAATCTTAGAAAAACCCGTACTGGTAAGGTTGTAAGCGACAAGATGGATAAGACTATCGTAGTTGCTATTGAAGACCATGTAGAACATCCTTTATACGGCAAGATCGTAAAAAGAACGTATAAATTAAAAGCTCATGATGAGAACAATGCTTGCAACATGGGCGATACCGTTAAAGTTATGGAAACAAGACCTCTGTCCAAAGACAAGAGATGGAGACTTGTGGAGATTATCGAGAAAGCGAAATAATTTATTTCTAGGAAGGAGTAACAGGCATGATTCAGCAGGAAACCAGATTAAGGGTTGCTGATAATACTGGTGCAAAAGAACTGCTTTGCATCCGTGTTATGGGTGGATCTACAAGAAGATATGCTAGTATTGGTGATGTTATCGTTGCCAGCGTTAAAGATGCAACACCTGGCGGTGTTGTAAAGAAAGGCGACGTTGTTAAGGCCGTTGTTGTACGTACTGTAAAAGGCGCACGCCGCAAAGACGGTTCCTATATCAAGTTCGATGAGAACGCTGCCGTAATAATCAAAGATGACAGGACTCCAAAAGGAACTCGTATCTTTGGACCGGTTGCCAGAGAGTTAAGAGAGAAACAGTTCATGAAAATTGTTTCCTTAGCTCCGGAAGTATTATAAGGAGGTGTCGGACTGTGCATAAAATTAAAAGAGATGACCTTGTAAAGGTTATTGCAGGAAAAGATAAAGATAAGCAGGGCAAGGTTCTTCATGTTGATACGAAGAACAACAGAGTGGTAGTGGAAGGCGTGAACATGATGACTAAGCATGTAAAACCCGGCGCAGGAAACCCACAGGGCGGTATCGTACAGAAAGAAGCTTCACTTGATATCTCCAATGTAATGCTCGTGGTTGACGGAAAAGCTACAAGAGTAGGCTTTGACGTTAAAGACGGTAAAAAAGTTCGTGTTGCAAAAGCAACCGGAAAAGTAATTGACTAATTCGGAGAGGAGGAATAAAAATTGGCTAGATTAAAAGATATTTACCAGACAGAGATCGTAGAAGCTATGATCAAGAAGTTTGGATATAAAAACGTTATGGAAGTACCGAAGTTGGATAAGATTGTCATCAATATGGGTATTGGTGAAGCTAAGGACAATGCCAAGGTTTTAGACTCTGCAGTCAGAGACTTAGAGATCATCTCCGGTCAGAAGGCAGTCTTAACAAAGGCTAAGAAGTCAATTGCTAACTTCAAACTCAGAGAAGGTATGCCAATCGGATGTAAAGTGACATTACGCGGCGAGAGAATGTATGAATTTGCAGATCGTCTGATCAACCTTGCACTCCCTCGTGTACGTGACTTTAGAGGTGTAAATGCCAATGCATTTGATGGCAGAGGTAACTATGCACTTGGTATCAAGGAACAGCTTATTTTCCCTGAAATTGAGTACGATAAAGTTGACAAGGTAAGAGGTATGGACATTATTTTCGTCACTACCGCTAAGACAGACGAAGAAGCCCGTGAACTTTTGACATTATTCAATATGCCATTTGCAAAATAGTAGGAGGAATAATCCATGGCTAAGACTTCAATGAAGATCAAACAGCAGAAACCTGCAAAATTCTCCTCAAGAGAATATAATCGCTGCAGAATCTGCGGTCGTCCACATGCTTATTTAAGAAAATACGGAATCTGCAGAATTTGCTTCCGTGAATTAGCATACAAAGGTCAGATCCCAGGCGTTAAAAAGGCAAGCTGGTAAAATAAGGAAGGAGGCAATTTCAAAATGACAATGAGCGATCCAATCGCAGATATGCTTACGAGAATCCGTAATGCAAATACTGCAAAACATGATACGGTAGATGTACCTTCATCCAAGATGAAATTAGCTATTGCTGATATCCTTGTGAAAGAGGGATACGTTAAAAAATATGATATCGTAGAAGACGGTGCATTCCAGTCAATCAGAATCACCTTAAAATACGGTAAAGATAAAAATGAAAAAATCATCACAGGTATTAAGAGAATCTCCAAACCAGGTTTACGTGTATATGCAAACAAAGAGGAGTTACCGAAAGTACTTGGCGGTTTAGGAACTGCAATCATTTCTACAAACCAGGGCGTGATTACAGACAAAGAAGCACGTAACTTGGGTGTAGGCGGAGAAGTATTAGCATTCATTTGGTAATTACTGCAGCATCTGAAAACAGAGGGAACGAAACGTTCCTTCCGAGAATTTAAGGAGGTAGACGGCATGTCACGTATCGGAAGAATGCCTATCGCAATTCCAGCAGGCGTAACTGTTGCAATTGCAGAAAATAATAAAGTGACTGTAAAAGGTCCTAAGGGAACTCTTGAGAGAGTATTACCCACAGAGATGACGATCAAAGAAGAAGATGGTCATATCATCGTTACCAGACCAAACGATTTAAAGAAAATGAAATCTTTACACGGTCTGACAAGAACTTTAATCAACAACATGATCATTGGTGTTACAAATGGTTATGAGAAGAAGCTGGAAATCAACGGTGTTGGTTACAGAGCTCAGAAGCAGGGCAACAAACTGATCCTGTCTCTTGGATACTCTCATCCAGTTGAAATGATCGATCCAGAAGGCATTGAAGCTACAATGGAAGGTCAGAACATCATCTTCATTAAAGGTATCGATAAAGAAAAAGTTGGCCAGTACGCTGCTGAAATCAGAGATAAGAGAAGACCTGAACCTTACAAGGGCAAGGGAATCAAGTATGCTGACGAAGTGATCAGACGTAAAGTTGGTAAGACTGGTAAGAAATAATTAAGGAGAGTGTAAAGATGGTTAGCAAACAGTCAAGAAGCGAAATTCGCGTTAAAAAGCACAACAGATTACGTAACCGTTTTGCAGGCACTGCAGAAAGACCGCGTTTAGCTGTGTTTAGAAGCAATAATCATATGTATGCTCAAATTATTGACGATACAGTTGGTAAAACTTTAGTTGCTGCTTCTACAGTAGAAAAAGATGTAAAGGCAGAATTAAAGAAAACTAACGACGTTGATGCTGCAGCATATGTAGGTTCCGTAGTTGCAAAGAGAGCCATTGAAAAAGGTATCAAGGAAGTTGTCTTTGACAGAGGCGGTTTTATATATCAGGGTAAAATTCAGGCATTAGCAGACGCAGCAAGAGAAGCTGGTCTGGAATTCTAAGTAGAGAGGAGAATGACAGCGTGAAACGTACAATAGTTGATGCAAATCAGGTAGAGTTAAACGATAGAGTAGTTGCTATCAAACGTGTATCTAAAACCGTTAAAGGTGGACGTACCATGAGATTCTCTGCTTTAGTAGTCGTAGGCGATGGCAATGGCCGCGTAGGTGCAGGTCTTGGCAAAGCTGGTGAAGTTCCAGAAGCAATCCGTAAAGGGAAAGAGGCTGCTGTTAAAAATATGGTAAATATCCCGATCGATGAGAATAAAAGTATTCCTCATGACCTGACTGGAAAGTTTGGAAGTGCTTCTGTACTTCTTAAGAGAGCTTCCGAAGGTACCGGTGTTATTGCAGGAGGTCCTGCCCGTGCAGTCGTAGAGCTTGCAGGTATCAAGAATATCCGTACAAAGTCCCTTGGCTCAAACAACAAAACCAATGTTGTTTTAGCTACAATCAAAGGTTTAACTGAGTTAAAGACTCCTGAGGAAGTTGCAAGACTCCGCGGTAAATCTGTTGAAGAGATTTTAGGCTAAGGAGGATAAGAAGATGGCAGATAAATTAAAAATCACATTGGTGAAATCCCCGATCGGTGCAATTCCAAAGCACAAAGCAACTGTTTTAGCATTAGGTTTAAAGAAGCTTCACAAAACAGTTGAAATGCCGGATAATGGTGCAGTTAGAGGTATGATCGCCAGCGTGCGTCATTTAGTAAAAGTAGAAGAGATCTAAGAAAATAAAGTAAGGAGGTGCAAGCGATGGATTTATCAAATTTACAGCCTGCGTTAGGTTCCAAACACAGCGATAACTTCAGAAGAGGCCGTGGCCATGGTTCAGGAAACGGTAAGACGGCAGGTAAAGGTCACAAAGGACAGAAAGCCCGTTCTGGTGCTACCAGACCAGGTTTTGAAGGCGGACAGATGCCTTTATACAGACGTATTCCCAAAAGAGGCTTTACAAACAGAAATTCTAAGACAATTATCGGCATTAATGTAAGCGCTTTGGAAGGTTTTGAAAACGGTACAGTTGTTACAGTTGAAACTTTATTAGAGAGCGGTATCGTTAAGAATCCGCGTGATGGCGTTAAGATCCTTGGAAATGGAGAATTAACCAAAAAGCTTACAGTAAAGGTAGATGCTTTCAGCGAAGGCGCAAAAACCAAAATTGAGGCTTTAGGTGGAACCTGCGAGGTGATCTAATATGTTAAAAACACTCCGTAATGCATTCAAGATCAAGGACGTAAGGAAGAAACTCATCTTTACGTTTTTGATGCTGGTGGTTACCAGAATCGGTTCTCAGTTGCCGATTCCAGGAGTTGAAACAAGCTTTTTTAAAGATTTATTTGCTCAGCAGAACAACGATGCGTTCGGTTTTTTTAACGCAATGACAGGTAGTTCATTTACCAACATGTCTGTGTTCGCTCTGAGCATTACCCCTTACATCACATCTTCCATTATCATGCAGCTTTTGACCATTGCAATCCCTAAACTTGAGGAGATGCAAAGAGATGGTGAGGATGGAAGAAAGAAGATAGCAGAATACACCCGTTACGTAACAGTTGGTCTGGCTCTGATCGAGTCCATTGCAATGGCAATCGGATTCGGCGGTCAGGGACTGTTAAGAGATTTTAATGCTTTAAGTGTTGTCATTGCAGTTGCGACTATGACAGCTGGTAGTGCGCTCCTTATGTGGATCGGTGAACGGATCACAGAGAATGGTGTGGGAAATGGTATTTCCATCGTCCTTTTATTTAACATCATTTCCAGTTTCCCCTCCGATGCGTCAACCCTGTATACCAGATTTATCACTGGAAAATCGGTTGCCGTAGCAGCAATAGCGGCCATTATCATTTTTGCCATAATTGTAGCAATTGTAGTGTTTGTCGTTGTCCTTCAGGGCGGCGAGAGAAGAATTCCAGTGCAGTATTCCAAGAAGATGCAGGGGCGGAAGATGGTTGGCGGACAAGCGACCAACATTCCGTTGAAGGTGAATACAGCCGGTGTTATTCCGGTTATCTTTGCTTCCTCGATCATGTCCTTCCCGGTGGTAATCAGCCAGTTCCTTGGTGACCGGATTGATTACAACAGTGTGGGAGGCCACATCTTAACAGCACTGAATTCCTCCAGCTGGTTTCGAGTAGACCGGCCGGTTTATTCTTTAGGTATGATCGTTTACGTGGCTCTTATCATCGTATTTGCATATTTTTATACTTCCATCACATTCAATCCGCTGGAAGTAGCGAACAACATGAAAAAGTCAGGCGGCTTTATTCCGGGTATCCGCCCAGGAAAGCCTACCAGCGATTATCTTAATTCTATTTTAAACTATATCGTATTTTTAGGTGCATGCGGTTTGACGATTATTTGTATTATCCCGATTATGGTCTCAGGTTTATTTAACGTAAGCCATTTATCCTTCGGGGGTACATCACTTATCATTATTGTCAGTGTTGTACTTGAGACGTTGAAGGCGATCGAATCCCAGATGCTTGTACGTAATTATAAAGGATTTTTGACTGATTAAAGGACAAACCAAGGGAAACATGTCATGCGTGTTTTCCTTGGGATTTGTGCTATTTAACCTTATGTTTCCAAGGAGGGACTGTTGATGAAAATCATCATGTTGGGTGCCCCTGGTGCCGGAAAGGGCACACAGGCGAAAAAGATTTCTGAAAAATATCAGATTCCGCATATCTCTACCGGAGATATTTTCCGTTCCAATATTAAGGAAGGAACAGAATTGGGAAAAAAAGCAAAGGGATATATGGATCAAGGGGCACTTGTTCCGGATGAACTCACTATAGGGATGCTTATAGACCGTATTCAGAAGGAAGATTGCAGCGACGGATATGTGCTGGACGGATTTCCAAGAACCATTCCCCAGGCAGAAAGCCTTACAAAGGCCATCTCTGAGATGGGACAAAAGATTGACTTTGCAATAAATGTTGACGTACCTGACGAAAATATCATTAACAGGATGTCAGGCCGCCGTGCATGCATTTCCTGCGGAGCTACATATCATATCGTCTACAACCCAAGCAAGGTTCCAGGCGTATGTGATGTGTGTGGTGCAGAGCTTGTATTAAGAGATGATGACAAACCGGAGACGGTTAAGAAGCGTCTGTCCGTATATCACGACCAGACACAGCCGCTGATTGAGTATTACGAAAAAGAAGGCGTGCTGGTGAATGTTGACGGAACACAGGAATTAAACAAAGTGTTCTCAGATATCGTTTCTATTTTAGGAGCATAGTTTATGTCAGTGACGATTAAATCTGCAAGAGAGATAGAACTTATGAGAGAGGCAGGAAGAATTCTGAGCATTACCCATGAAGAACTTTCCAAAGCCTTGAAACCCGGAATGACAACCTGGGATATTGACCATCTGGGAGAAGAGATCATAAGGAGCTACGGCTGCACGCCCTCCTTTTTAAATTACAACGGATACCCTGCTTCCATCTGTGTTTCAGTCAATGATGAAGTGGTACACGGGATACCCAGTAAAAAACGTATTTTAATGGAAGGTGATATTGTGAGCCTGGATGCCGGCGTCATTTATAAAGGATATCATTCGGATGCGGCAAGAACTTATGGGATCGGAGAAATCACTCCTTCGGCGGGGCAACTGATAGAAGTGACAAGACAAAGTTTCTTTGAAGGGATTAAATTTGCAAAATCTGGCAATCATCTAGGTGATATATCTGCTGCGATCCAGAAATATGCAGAATCGTTCGGCTACGGAGTTGTCCGTGACCTTGTGGGACATGGAATCGGTTCTCACCTCCATGAGGAACCTGAGGTGCCGAATTTTGCCCAGAAAAGGCGGGGAATCAAGCTGAGGCCGGGCATGACGCTTGCCATCGAACCCATGATCAATGAAGGAACCCCTGATGTGGTGTGGCTCGATGACGACTGGACGGTCGTGACCGAAGACGAAAAGCTGTCTGCCCATTATGAAAATACCATTCTGATCACAGAAGGCGAGCCGGAGATTTTAAGTCTGGTTTCCAGGGATATATAAGGAAGTGCCCATGGGATTAGAAGCTGGATCACTGGCAGAATCAACGGCAGGACATGATAAAGGCAGTTATTTCTTCATATTGCGTGAAGAAGGCGAATATATATATCTGGTGGACGGAAAATACCGGCGTATGGAATGTCCGAAGAAAAAAAAGAAAAAGCATGTAAAACCCCTTGTATGGGAGAAACATTCCCTGGAATTTAAAAGCCGGGAAAACAATAAAGTCACCGATGAAGAGATCAAATATTTCATCCGATGTTTCAAAAGAGAAGAACAGGTTGTTAGGAGGTAAGCTTTATGTCAAAAGCAGATGTTATTGAAATTGAAGGAACCGTTGTGGAGAAACTCCCCAATGCCATGTTTCAGGTCGAACTGGAGAATGGTCATCAGGTATTAGCCCACATCAGCGGCAAACTTCGCATGAACTACATTCGTATTTTACCCGGAGATAAGGTGACGATTGAAATGTCCCCTTATGATTTAAGCAAAGGAAGAATCATCTGGAGAGATAAATAAGGCGTTTTTTTTCATATACGCCTCCCCTTTATGTCCATGACACACCAGGCTAAAGGGTTAATAAATATATAGGAAAAAGCGCTTGCATTTTAAGACGATTAGTGGTATAATGCTGTAGCGACTTTGTTGAAATACTGGGTGTATTATGTCTAAAGGGCAGCACTGGTTTTAAAATAAAACACACTGCGGGTATACTCAGAAGGCTCTTTGCAAAAGGAGGCTCCGCCGTTGCCAGGCTCGAGAGAGGCTTACTAGGTGCCGGGGAGTGCTTCGCACACAGGTGTCTGAAAGCAGACGCCGGGTGCTCAATGTGAAAGGGCGCATAACGGAAAGGAGAATTGCTGTGAAGGTTAGATCATCAGTCAAACCGATTTGCGAAAAGTGCAAAATCATCAAGAGAAAAGGCAGTATCAGAGTAATCTGTGAAAATCCTAAGCATAAGCAGAGACAAGGTTAAAAAAATTAATGGAGGTGTACTACACACATGGCTCGTATTTCAGGTGTTGATTTACCAAGAGAAAAACGTGTTGAGATCGGCTTAACTTATATCTACGGTATCGGTAGAACAAGTGCTAGCCGCATTCTTACAGAAGCTGGCGTTAATCCTGACACTCGTGTTAAGGACTTAACCGATGACGAAGTTAAAAGACTTGCAGAAGTAATTACTGCGTCTCAGACTGTTGAAGGTGATTTACGTAGAGAAATCGCTATGAACATCAAGAGACTTCAGGAAATTGGCTGCTACCGCGGAATTCGTCATAGAAAGAGCCTTCCGGTTCGTGGTCAGAAGACAAAGACCAATGCAAGAACCCGTAAAGGCCCAAGAAAGACCGTAGCAAACAAGAAGAAATAAGCATTGAACACTTAGTGGGATATCTCACGGATTGAGTGTGACGGTGTGCCCCGCTTTATCGGGCAAAGCGTTTCTTTGACCGGAAGGGAAAAGAACATTTTTGTTAAAATTAACAGCGAATCACGTTACATGTTTTAAAAACAGGAATAACAGGATTCAGATATTCGTACCCTGCGCCGGCTCTCAGGATCCATAGAGCAGGGCGGAGCAAGTAAAAAGAAAGTAGGTTAGTTTAAAATGGCTAAAAAAGTGTCCACTACTAAAAAAGTGACAAAAAAGCGCGTAAAGAAAAACGTTGAACGCGGACAAGCACATATCCAGTCATCTTTTAATAACACAATTGTGACATTAACGGATACACAGGGTAATGCATTATCCTGGGCAAGTGCTGGTGGTCTGGGATTTAGAGGTTCAAGGAAATCTACTCCATATGCAGCTCAGATGGCGGCAGAAACTGCTACTAAGGCAGCTCTTGTACATGGTTTAAAATCAGTAGACGTTATGGTTAAAGGTCCTGGTTCAGGCCGTGAAGCAGCTATTCGTGCACTTCAGGCATGCGGTTTAGAAGTAACCAGCATTAAGGATGTAACACCGGTTCCACATAACGGTTGTCGTCCACCAAAACGCAGAAGAGTCTAATTAGGAGGTAATTACAGTGGCAGTTGATAGAGTTCCTGTTCTTAAAAGATGTAGATCCCTTGGTCTTGATCCGATCTATTTAGGAATAGATAAAAAATCAAAAAGAGAATTAAAAAGAGCAAACAGAAAGATGAGTGAGTACGGCATTCAGCTGAGAGAAAAGCAGAAAGCGAAATTCATCTATGGAGTTCTTGAAAAACCTTTCCGTAACTACTATGCTAAGGCTGAGAGAATGAATGGTATGGTTGGTGAAAACCTTATGATTCTTCTTGAGAGAAGACTTGACAATGTAGTATTCCGTATGGGATTCGGAAGAACAAGAAGAGAGACCAGACAGATGGTTGACCATAAGAGCATCCTTGTAAATGGTAAATGCGTAAACATCCCTTCCTTCTTAGTAAAGGCTGGCGATGTGATCGAAGTAAAAGAAAAATGCAAAACCAATGCAAGATTTAAAAGTGTTCAGGAAACCACTGCAGGACGTATGGTTCCTGCATGGCTTGACGTTGACCATGAGAATTTACGTGGTACTGTTAAAGAGTTACCAACAAGAGACGAGATTGATGTTCCAGTGAATGAAATGCTTATCGTCGAGTTGTACTCCAAATAATTGAAAGTCTGTTGATTAAAGCCGGCTTTCGCCCGGGGGTTTTTATACTTCCGGGCAAGGTTTGAGTATAAGACCCTCGATACAAAATACCCAAAAGGAGGGGCTATTAGTGTTCGATTTTGAAAAACCAAACATTGAGATTGCTGAGATCTCAGAAGATAAAAAATATGGCAAGTTTGTAGTTGAACCGCTTGAAAGAGGTTATGGCACGACTTTAGGTAATTCCTTAAGAAGAATCATGCTTTCTTCCCTACCGGGCGCTGCAGTTAGTCAGGTAAAAATCGACGGCGTTTTGCATGAGTTCAGTTCCATCCCAGGCGTTAAAGAAGATGTGACTGAGATCATTATGAACATCAAGAGCTTATCTATTAAGAATAATAGCGATACCAACGAAGCAAAAGTTGCTTACATCGAGTTTGAAGGCGAAGGTGTTGTGACGGCTGCCGATATCCAGGCGGATCCTGATATTGAGATCATGAACCCGGAACAGGTAATCGCTACCCTTAGTGGCGGTACAGACAGCAAGTTCTATATGGAACTTACGATTACCAAGGGCCGCGGCTACGTGAGTGCAGACAAGAATAAAAGTGAAGATTTACCAATCGGAGTTATTGCCGTTGATTCCATCTATACACCAGTAGAACGCGTCAACATGACGGTACAAAACACACGAGTAGGTCAGGTCACTGATTATGATAAGTTGACATTAGATGTATACACAAATGGTACTTTGGCGCCAGATGAGGCAGTAAGCCTTGCAGCTAAAGTTCTGAGTGAGCATTTAAACCTGTTCATTGATTTATCTGAGAACGCTAAGACTGCTGAAGTCATGGTGGAAAAAGAAGACAATGAAAAGGAGAAAGTACTTGAGATGAACATTGATGAACTGGAGCTTTCTGTCCGTTCATACAATTGTCTTAAGAGAGCTGGAATCAATACCGTTGAAGAATTGTGCAACCGCACTTCCGAGGATATGATGAAGGTTCGTAATCTTGGCCGTAAGTCATTAGAAGAAGTGTTGGCCAAGTTAAAAGAGCTGGGCTTACAGCTTAATCCAAGCGACGATACCAACGCATAATTGGTCCGTTTGATACAGCTGATTTATGGAAAATAAGCACTGATACAGTAAGACCGAAGAAGCATGTATCCGTGTTCCACAAATGGAGGAATATTAAGATGGCAGGATATAGAAAGCTGGGAAGAACTTCCAGTCAAAGAAAAGCATTAATCAGAAGCCAGGTAACTGCATTATTACACAATGGCAAAATCGTGACAACAGAAGCAAGAGCAAAAGAAATCCGCAAAGTTGCGGAAGGTCTGATCGCTTTAGCAGTAAAAGAGAAGGATAACTTCGAGACTGTTAAGGTTACAGCAAAAGTTGCACGTAAAGATAAAGAAGGCAAGAGAGTCAAAGAAGTTGTAAACGGCAAGAAAGTTACCGTATACGATGAAGTTGAGAAAGAGATCAAAAAAGATCTTCCTTCCAGACTCCATGCAAGAAGACAGATGTTAAAAGTTCTTTATGATGTAACTGAGGTTCCGACCCAAGCTGCAGGCAGAAAGAAAAATACAAAATCTGTTGATTTACCAAAGCGGCTGTTTGAAGAGATTGCACCAAAGTATGTTTCCCGCAACGGTGGTTACACACGTATCGTTAAGATCGGCCAGCGTAAGGGTGACGGAGCTATGGCAGTTCTTCTTGAGCTTGTATAAGTAAAGCAATAAAAACCCGATGGTGGAGATAATCCCCTATCGGGTTTTTTTACTTTATAGGAAATTGCGCAAATAGTCAAAAATAGTGTATAATAGTATT
>CAJMPJ010000039.1 GCA_905215155.1 uncultured bacterium
TTGCGCTGGTGCGTGTGTATAAAGTGCCTGTAATCTGTAAGGTTTTTGCAGTATTTGTTACGGTTTATCAGGGAGTCCCCATTGTGGTGGCCCTAATGATATACAACCTGGTCTTTATGCTCAAATTCAACAATCTGGCAAGCCTGCTGCATATTAAGAAAAGCGTCTCAGATGTGGATAATATCTGGGTCGGCATCTTTGCGTTGAGCCTGATGGCAGTCTGTTCCATATCAGAAGCCGTCCGGGGTGCCTTGCTATCCATTGATAATGGTCAGAATGAGGCAGGATATTCGGTAGGACTGACAAAGCTCCAGACCATTGAAAGAATCATGATTCCTCAGATGGTTCCGGTAGCCATTCCCATGCTGATCAACAACGTGGTAGGTCTGATCAAAGGTTCTTCCGTGGTTATGGCCATCGGCATTGTGGAAATTGTAGCAGGCGCCACCATTCCCAGCTCCAGAACCTATTCCTTTTTTGAGGGGTATGTGGCAGCCGCCATCATATACTGGGGATTTACCATGGTGATCGAATACCTGGCTCAGAGATTAAGACAGTATACCGGAAAATTCAGGAGGAATCTGTATGATTGAAGTAAAAAATATCAAAAAGGATTTTGGCAGACATCAGGTCTTAAAAGATGTTTCGGTCAAAGTGGAGGACGGTCAGGTTGTGGTCATCCTGGGACCCAGCGGTTCCGGGAAAACCACCCTGCTCCGCTGCATCAATTTTCTTGAAAATGCGGACAGCGGCAGGCTAACCATTGGAGAATCCCAGGTAGATTTAAAGAAGGCCTCCAAAAAAGAAATTTTGGATATCAGAAGAAAAACCGCATTTGTATTTCAAAATTATAATCTCTTTGCCAATAAAACTGCCATAGAAAATGTGATGGAGGGACTGATAACGGCAAGACGAGTGCCAAAGGCAGAAGCAAGGAAGCGGGCGGAAGAAGCGCTCAACTGGGTGGGATTATCAGACCGGTACGATTATTACCCCTGTCAGCTATCCGGCGGACAGCAGCAGAGGGTGGGGATCGCCAGAGCCTTTGTTTTAAATCCCGAAGTCATATTATTTGATGAACCCACCTCGGCACTGGATCCCGAACTGGTCGGAGAGACCCTTGAGATTATAAAAAAAGTGGCTGAAACAGGGATTACCATGATCGTAGTGACCCATGAGATGTCCTTTGCCCAGGATGTGGCGGATAAAGTTATTTTCATGGATGGCGGGGTTGTAGTAGAGGAGGGAAAACCGGAAGATATTTTTTCCAATCCAAAGGAAGAACGTACCAGACAGTTCTTATCCAGAATCATATCCCTGGAGCCCAGTTATTCCATATAAGTCATCGTATGGTAAAAAAATGACCATCTTTCTCCAGGAAAGGTGGTCGTTTTTTATGATCCGCAGAATCCGGTCTGCGGTTATTGCTCCGATACAAGCTGATCCAGGGATTTGAACTGGTATCCCATCTCTTCCCATTTTGTCAGCAGTTCATCAAGGATCTGGGCATTGGTACTGGAAGTACTGTGCAGCAGCACAATCGCGCCAGGGTGGATTCTTCCCAGCAGTTTTTTAAAGGCTTCCTCCTTTGAAGGCTGCTTATCCTGATACCAGTCTACATAAGCGAGACTCCAGAAAAAAGTTTTGTAGCCCATGTCTTTTGCCATCTGAAGATTGGTCTCACTGTATTTTCCCTGGGGCGGACGGTAATATTTTTTCATGGGCTGCCCCGTGGTTTTTTCGTATAAACTTTCCAGGTCCTTCAGCTCTTTTTCAAAGGATTCCTTTGTAGCCATCTTAGACATATCCGGATGATGGAAGGTATGGTTTCCAACGGTATGGCCTTCCTCAAGCATCCGTTTTACAAGATCCGGGGCTGTTTCTATGTAATTGCCTACCACGAAAAAGGTAGCCGGTGCCTTATGTTTCTTTAAAGCATCCAAAATGGCAGGTGTGTTGCCGTTTTCATATCCTGCATCAAAGGTGAGATAGAGAACTTTATCCTGGGTCTTCTGGGCGTAATAGGAGTCAAACTGCTTTAAATAATCCATGGTCGCATTGGCCACCGGAGGCTGGCCCTCCTGCTGGAAACTTAATCCCCAGTTTCCGTCAGCTGCTACGGTGACCGCCTTTTGATGTTCTGCAAACATGGCGCCCATTCGACCTGCCAGGAAAGCACAGAGAAAGAGCAGGAATATTTTGGCGGATCGTTTCCCGGTCTCAGGAGAAACGGTGATTTTCCGGAACCGTTCTGCTATCTTTAGATTTCCCAAAAACTTCATATTGCGTAAGCTCCGTTGTGTACGTTTGCTTCAATATATGAAGGCTGGGCCTGTCCCTATTCAAAGAGATTCCAGTAACGGCTAGATTTCGCTGATAATCGTACCCGCTTTTTCTTCCAGACTGGCTTTTGCCTTTTCCATGGAGGTAATAATTGCTTTTCTGTTTCTGCCGTGTTTGATAAAATCCACAGAGGCTTCGATCTTAGGAAGCATGGAAGAGGATTCAAACTGGCCTTCCTCAATGTAGGAGCCGGCCTCTTTAAGATTCATATGGGCAATGGGCTTTTCATCCGGTTTGCCGTAATTCAGTTCCACGTTATCCACGCTGGTGAGAATCATAAGCACATCCGCATCAATTTCTTTCGCCAGCAGACCCGCAGCCCGGTCCTTTTCAATAACCGCACTGGCACCTTTTAAAACATATCCCTGCTCGATAACCGGAATTCCCCCGCCTCCGCAGGCGATCACGATCTGATCCCCGTCTAAAATTGATTTAATGATATCAATTTCCACTATGGACACAGGCTTTGGAGAAGCCACGACTCTGCGAAAGCCCTTACCGGGAACCTCTTCCACAAAATTTCCTTTTTCTTCCTCCTCCTTTGCCTCCTCCGCAGACATGAAACGGCCGATGGGTTTCATGGGAGTGTAGAAAGCCTCGTCGTAAGGATTTACCATCATCTGGGTCAGAATGGTAGCAACGGATTTATAAATGCCCCGCTTCAAAAGTTCCGCCCGGATTCCATTTTGCAGATCATATCCGATGTAGCCCTGACTCATGGCAGAACATACGGACATAGGAGCCGAAGTATAGCCGTCATGCTGTTTTCCAAATTCATTCATAGCTGTATGGATCATGCCAACCTGGGGAGCGTTGCTGTGTGTGACTGCCACCTGCCAGCCGGCTTCAATAAAATCTGCAATCACTCTGGCAGTTTTGCTGACAGCCTCTTTTTGTTCCGGAAGGTTCGTTC
Source organism: uncultured bacterium (assembly GCA_905215155.1). Lineage (GTDB taxonomy): Bacteria > Bacillota > Clostridia > Lachnospirales > Lachnospiraceae > Lacrimispora > Lacrimispora sinapis. Next base: position 3,257 of record CAJMPJ010000039.1, read on the forward strand.
CCAAAGCGTTATGTCCCAAAGCCATAACAATACGTTTTTTTGCCATTTCAGTTCCCTCTCAGTTCCATGTTTTTTCAAAAAAGATAAGAACATTATATTATCAGGCAGAAAAAAAAGCAACAGGTTTTCCTGATTCATGGGTTGTGCAGAAAATAGCAGGGTATCTTTTCCAAAGAATTTATAAAATATTTGTGGATATCTTAAAATCAGGTGGTATAATGTTTAGGAAGAAACAGAACAAGAAAGGACTGCATTAACATGGTATCATTGATCCTGCATCTGATCGTTCCAATGTTTTTTTATTCTGGAGTGACCAGTTTTTTGTTTCTGGGTTTGAAGCTGGATGCTCTGGCCGCTACGGGGTTCGCTGCTGCGGTCTGCGCTCCGTTATTTTATACCATTTACCGCAGAGATCAGAGAGAGAGGGGAATCGGCAAAGCGATCCGTCTAAGTCTTCACGGCTGCTTTTTCCATATCCTGGTCATGGGCTGGGCTCTATGTGTGTGCGGCAATGAGATTATTGCCCTTCTGGGGCTGGCTCACAGCTCGCAGACTTACGAAGAAGTAAGACATGCCCTCTATGCACCGCCGGTGCCGGTACAGATTCTGGCCTCTGGTTTTTTGATCCCTGTCACAGAAGAACTGATGTTTCGGGGACTTGGTTTTTTGACCCTTAGGGACAGGCTTTCTTTCTGGCCTTCCGCAGTCTTGTCGTCGGCTCTGTTTGGGATTTACCATGGAAATCTCCCCCAGGGAGTATATGCTTTTTTGATTGGCATGGCAGTAGCCTGGCTCTGTGAGGTTTCAAAAACCTTACTGGCGCCCTGCCTGCTCCATATGTCAGCCAATTTATTGTCACTGCTTGTGACGAATACCGTATTTGCGGGTAGGTTGTTTGAATCGGAAAAAAAGACGGTTATGGCAGCTTTTGCGCTCCTGTCCTTTGCATTAGCCGTAGCATGTGCTGTCCGGATCAACAGCAAAAACAAACTAAAGGAGGATATGGTGTGAAACTCTTATCTGTGGCAATTCCCTGCTATAATTCTGAAGCTTATATGAGGCACTGCATTGATTCGCTGCTGCCAGGAGGGGATGAGGTCGAGATTCTTATTGTAGATGACGGTTCGACCAAAGACCGCACTGCCATGATTGCAGATGAATACGAAAAAAATTATCCCGGTATATGCCGGGCCATTCATCAGGAGAATGGAGGTCATGGAGCTGCGGTCAATGCCGGGCTTAAGAATGCGACCGGAATCTATTTTAAGGTAGTAGACAGTGATGACTGGGTGGATAAAGCCTCCTATATGGAGATATTGGATACCTTGAGAGGCTTTGTATACGGAGAAAAGACACTGGACATGCTGGTAAGCAATTTCGTTTATGAAAAGCAGGGAGCGAAGAGAAAAAAAGTGATGCATTACCGTACCGCACTTCCCCAGAATGAATTGTTTGACTGGGATGATGTAAAGGTGTTTATGCTTGGACAGTACATTCTGATGCATTCTGTCATTTACCGGACTGAGCTTTTAAAGCAGTGCGGACTGGAGCTTCCAAAGCATACCTTTTATGTGGACAACATTTTTGTATATCAGCCGCTGCCCCATGTGAAGACCATGTATTACCTTAACGTGAATTTTTACCGGTATTTCATCGGAAGAGAAGACCAGTCTGTCAATGAAACCATTATGATTGGACGGATCGACCAGCAGATCCGGGTGACCAAGCTGATGCTTGGCTACTATGATGTGACAAAGATCAAGCAGTGGAAGCTGCGTCACTATATGGTGCGGTATCTGGAGATTATGATGACCATTTCCTCCATTCTTGCCATCAAATCCGAATCTGAAGAGAATATGGAAAAGAAAAAAGAACTATGGCAGTATTTGAGGAAAGAGAATTTTAAGCTCTATCTGAGACTTAGATGGGGATTTTTAGGCCAGGGAGTCAATCTTCCCGGCAAAAGCGGAAGAAAATTCCCCATAGCGATTTATAAAATGACCCAGAAATTTTTTGGGTTTAATTAAAAAAGTCCCCGGCGGAATCATCACCGCCGGGGACTTTTACTAACTGATTGCTTTTTCAGTAACTTTATTTCTCTTTGGCTCATAGCTTCCGGCATATACGAACTGATACATAATATAAGCCATTACAATGGCGCCTAAGCCGTCAAACGCAGAATGCTGCTTTAAGAAGACCGTAGCCAGACAGATGGAAACCATGAGGAGAAAAGAAGCCGCTTTTATCAGGTGGTGTCTTTTCAGCCGTTCACTTTTTAAAATGGCAAAATGGACACAGATGGAATTATAAACGTGAATACTTGGAAATACATTGGTACAGGTGTCTGCGGAATAAAGTATGGAAACGATTTTTGTAAAAATATTCTTACTGGGATCAATAACAGGTCTGAAATCGGTTCCATTTGGAAATACGGTGCAGATCATCAGGCTGATGGTCATACCCGTAAAGAGCATGGTACATAACCGGTAATAGCTTTTCACATCCGTAAAGAAGAAATATCCCACAGCACCGGCCACGTAAACAAACCATAAAAGGTATGGAATGATGAAATATTCATTAAAAGGAATAAGATCATCAATGGCAACGTACATGATGTGGTAATTGCTCGTTACGGTCTTTTCCAGGTAAAAAAACCATGGAAGATAAATAAAAGCGTAGCTGAGTATCCAGACATGCCTGTATTTACTTAATTTATTTTTCATTTAAGTCACCATTCTCCGTTCTTTTGGTCAGGATTTATTTGATCAACTTTCGAGGATTATATCATACTCGTTTTAACTGTACAATAGTATTTCAGAAATGTTAATATTTTATTCGGGGAAGATTAATTTTCCAGACAAAATCTGGCAGCAAACCGATGGGAATATGGATTGCAGACAAGGGCCAGTGACGGTACCTAAATATAATCTTTTTATAAAATGGTTGATAGAGAGACAATCTTTGTGTATAGTATATAAGCAGACTTTTGTGAGCAGACAATGAAAATCAGGAAAACATAACGGTGAAAATTGCAGGCGGAAGCCATTTAGCGGCTTTGTCAGCGTGCCTGTTTGATAACGATAGGAAATCCAGTATTCTAGCTGTGACGGGAGGCGTGCTTTTGTAGGTCTTTGTTCATGGCATTCTAAGATTCTGGTAGGAAGAAGGACAGAATGGAACGAAAGAATGAAGAGGGATTGACAGAAAAAGAGTTTCTTTTACAGTACCGTCCCGGAGACTACGAACGTCCATCGGTAACAGTTGATGTGCTGATTTTTGCGGTGGATGAGGAAGATGCTGAGGCGGAAGCGGAGATCCTGCTCATCCGGCGGAAAAATCACCCCTGCATTGGCCAGTGGGCCATACCGGGAGGCTTTGCAGGCATTGATGAGTCCCTGGAGGAAGCGGCAGCAAGAGAACTGTTTGAAGAGACCGGCTTAAAGGGAATCTGCCTGGAACAGCTCTATACCTGGGGGACTGTAAAAAGGGACCCGCGGACAAGAGTGATCTCCGTATCTTATCTTGCCGCAGTTCCAAAGAATCAGTTGAACCCTGTGGCAGCCGATGACGCGGAAAAGGCAGGCTGGTTTAAGGTAAAGAAAAAGAAACTTTCCGATTTGGAGAACGGCTCCACCTACTCTCTTACGATTGAGAATGACGAAGATCACATTTACATGACATACCGGATCACGGAAACCTATGACCGCCAGGGTCTTATGTGGAAGAAGGAGACGGATATTGAACTTTTGCCTGCGATTGATATGTTGGAACAGGAAAAGCTTGCATTTGACCATGCAGAAATCCTAAATGCGGCGATGGACCGGCTGGAAGAACTGGAAAAAGAATACAGGGAACAGGAATTTTGATATAAGCGCATCATCTCACAGGGATGATGCGTTTTTTGCTGCCGGACGTTTGTAAGAAAAACTTAATCGGAAAATTTTGGATTTTATGCTATACTGTTGAAAGAAATCATACAAGCAGTGAAAACAATACAGGAGAGAAACGGAAATGACAAATAAATCACCAAGACTATGGAGTCTTGCAATCAGTTTCAGCATACTCGCATCCATCCCGGCTTATGGCACCGTCCCCGTTGTACAGCCTTTTCCAGGCTCTTCCGGTCAGACCTCGGAGACCACAGCCGGAACCGTTGCAGGACCGGGGGCTTCTCTGTCCGGTCAAAAGCCGGCAGAGAATTCCGCAGGAACCCAGACCCAGGAAGAAAACGGGACTGCCAACGTATCACAGCCTCAGATTTTATCGGAAGGGGCCGTTCTTCTGGACGCTTCCACCGGAACCGTTCTCTATGGAAAGAATGCGGAAACCAGATATTATCCGGCCAGCATCACAAAGCTTATGACCGCTCTTATTGTGGCAGAAAAAGCCAGCCTTTCCGATACGGTTACATATTCAAAAACCGCCACAACCAATCTGGAGTCAGGAGCGGTAACGCTGGGACTTGTAGAAGGGGACAGGCTGACCGTGGAGCAATCCCTTTACGGCCTCATGCTGAAATCCGCCAATGAAGCCGCCAATGGTCTGGCAGAGCACGTTTCAGGCAGTATAAGTGCGTTTTGTGCACAGATGAACGCCAGGGCAAAGGAGCTTGGGTGTACCAACACCAACTTTGTCAATCCCAATGGCCTCAATCATTCCGATCATTATACCACGCCTCATGATATGGCTCTGATTGCCAGGGCGGCATTTAACAATGATATCGTAAGAAAAGTCGCTTCAACCACAAGCTACCAGATTCCTGCTACAAAAAAAGCAGGAGCCAGAACCGTTACCATGGGACATAAGATGCTCCATCCTTCTGATTCACGCTATTATCCTGGTGTCATTGGCGGTAAGACCGGTTATACGTCTCTTGCGGGAAATACGCTGGTCACCTGTGCGGAAAAGAACGGTGTCCGCCTGGTCGCAGTGGTGATGAAGAGCAGATCCACCCATTATTCAGATACCAAAGCCCTGTTGGATTACGGATTTGCCGTTAAGGCGGGCGCAACCAGCGTATCCTCAAATTCCTCCACCGGCTGGGAAAAGAATGGAACGAAATGGTACTATAAAAAGCAGGATGGCAGGAAGGCCAGTCAGGAATGGCTGAAGGTAGACGGAGCCGACTATTATTTTGATTCCGACGGAACCATGGCCACCGGCTGGAGGGAGTTTCCCGGCAATGTGTGGTATTACTTCCGGTCAAGCGGCGCCCTGGCCCGTAATTACTGGGTGAAAAGCAGCGGTAAGTGGTATTATATCGGAGGAGACGGCACCATGCTGAAGAATGCGGTCACACCTGACGGATATCAGGTGGATTCCGACGGAGTATGGATTCCGTAGAAGCCGTTTATGCATAAAAAAAGAGCCTGAATGGCTCTTTTTTTATGTCAGATTATATCCTGGTGCAGTCAGATCTATTTTGTTTCCTTCTGGATTGATTCCTCAGATACTTCACAGATATCAGCCCTGTATTCCATAATCTCTTCTACGCTGCAATCAAGAATTTTGCAGAGCATGTCAATGGTATGAGTGGATACATAGTTATTTTTCTTAAGTCTCCCGATTTGTCCCGCACTAACCTTATAATACTTGATCAGATGATACTGGCTGACATTTTTCTTTTTCATGGTCTCCCATAGTCTGTCAAAAACAATCATATGTGTCACCTCTAAATATTATTAAACCGTGAGTATCTGCTATTGCATATTATCCATAAATGGTATATATTATGAGAAAGGAGGTATGTACAAATGAAAAAAAGCGTTTTCAATGTAATTTACTATCTGATATGTTTTTTTATTATCTGCGGTTCCATTTACCGGCTGGCGTTCACGATACCGCCGCAGCCAGGAACTCCTGGGTATAATGAGTACCTTTTCAGTACTCTTGTCATGGGTGTGGGCATCGGCCTGCTTGTGATACTGCCCAATATCGTAATTGATTGCCAGCCGGGTGGATGGTTTTCTTAGGCTTGACGAGGACGGGTTCTTCATTGTATGATGAAAAGACAGCAGAAAAAAATTGGAAGTTGAGGAAAACAGATGTTAATTGCTGTTGGAGCTTTTTGTCTGGTGATTGCTGCAGGTTTCCTGCTGCGTTCCGAATATGAAAAAGAACAGCTGTCCGAAGAACGAATGGTCATAGAAAGCCGTAAGATCAGAAAGGATCATACGATTCTTTTCCTTTCTGATCTTCATAATCATCAGTTTGGTGAGGACAATGTAAGGCTTCTTGAAGCGGTGGACCGGATCAATCCCGATCTCATCCTGGTGGGAGGCGATATGTTAGTCAGTAAGGGAACTGCAGAAACGTCGGTTCCCTTAAAGTTAATGGAAAAACTTGCGGCTAAGTACCCTGTAATTTATGGAAACGGCAATCATGAAAACCGGATGTGCTGGGAGCGCTCCGTCTATGGCCGCCAGTATGAAACATACACAAGCCGTTTGAAACAGCTTGGAGTGACTGTTTTGGAAAACAGGACACGGCATTTCGGGGATGACATAGCAGTGGCCGGTATTGATCTGGACCCTTGCTATTACCGCAAATTCAGCCGCGAAATATTAACTCGGGAAGAGATACAAAAAAAGGTGGGAAAGGCAGACAAAGAACGGTTTCAGATCCTTCTTTGCCATTCCCCCCTTTATTTTCGTGGATGCTTGGACTGGGGAGCTGATTTGACCCTGTCCGGACACTTTCATGGAGGTACCATAAGGCTTCCCCTTCTCGGAGGCGTAATGACTCCCCAGTATCAGTTCTTTCACCCTTATTGTGCCGGTTTTTTTGAAAAGGATCATAAGTACATGATCGTCAGCCGGGGACTTGGCACCCATTCCATCAACATACGCTTGAACAACAAACCCCAGCTGGTAGTAGTGGATTTAAAAGCAAAAGCATGATTTTGGGCCTGGCATATGTTTACAGATGAGGCAGGATTTGTTATACTAGTCCATAGTGCGTTACATATGTTTTGGAGGAAATTATGGGAATCTCTTATAAACTGGATAATTTCGAGGGTCCGCTGGATCTGCTGCTTCATTTGATTGAAAAGAATAAAGTAAATATTTATGATATTCCCATTGTGACCATTACACAGCAGTACTTAGACTATGTCAGCCATATGGAGACAGAGGATTTAAATATGGTCAGTGAATTTCTGGTCATGGCTGCAACACTGATTGACATCAAGGCGCGTATGCTTCTCCCCAAGGAAGTCAATGAGGAGGGAGAGGAAGAAGATCCCAGAGCAGAGCTGGTGGCACGTCTTCTGGAATATAAATATTATAAATACATGTCTCTGGAACTGAAGGACCGGGAGATAGGGGCAGAACGGCTGTTTTTTAAAACCTCCACGGTGCCGCCGGAAGTGGCAAAGTACGAGCCTCCGGTGGATTTAGACAAGCTCCTTGACGGACTTACCCTGGCAAGGCTTCAGGAAATATTCCGGGCGGTCACAAAGCGCAAGTCGGATCGCGTGGATCCCATCAGAAGCCGCTTTGGCAACATCCGAAAGGAATCCGTCAGTCTGGAGGATAAAATAAAATCGGTCATGTCTTATGCCAGAAAACACCGGAAATTTTCATTTCGCAGGATGCTGGAGAGGCAGGCGGATAAGGTCGAGGTGGTAGTGACATTTTTAGCGCTTCTGGAGCTTATGAAGATCGGAAAGATCCATTTGACCCAGGAGCATTTATTTGAGGATATGTTGATCGAGACTCTGGAAGCAGAAGGCGAAGAAGGGGAGCTGGATTTGACGGATATTATGGAAGACGGAGAAGGATTCAGGGGAGAGGATACAGATGGATAAAGAAACTCTTTTAGAAGAAGGACCGAAGAAGATCACAAAAGAGGAAAAGATCTGGGAAGCTGCAATAGAAGCCGTCCTTTTTACCATGGGCGATTCCGTGGAACTTAGCCGTCTGGCAGCAGCCATCGGCCAGGATGAGAAGACAGCAAAAGAGGCCGTTCTCCGCCTGAAAAAACGTTACGATACGGGAAAGCGGGGGATACAGATCATTGAACTGGAAAACCGTTACCAGATGTGTACCCGCTCCGAATACTACGACCATTTGATCCGGGTGGCGGCGGCACCTAAAAAGCAGGTATTGACCGATGTCATATTAGAGACACTATCCATTATCGCTTATAAACAGCCGGTGACAAAGCTGGAGATTGAGAAGATCCGGGGGGTAAAATCCGATCATGCCGTGAATAAGCTTGTGGAATATAACCTGGTCTATGAAGTGGGACGTCTTGACGCCCCCGGACGTCCCGCATTGTTTGCGACAACAGAAGAATTTTTAAGAAGATTCGGAATCGGTTCCACGCAGAACCTGCCGGTTGCAGATCCTGTGGTTGCGGCAGAAATCCGCATGGAGGTAGAGGAGGAACTGTCTGGCAGCGGTGTTCTGATGCCGGAAGAAGAAAAAATAGAAGACGAATTTCAGGAGGAAATAACGTGACAGGAACCATAAAGATAAAGTATTTTACAGATAAGATTGAACGCCTTTGCTATGTAGGAGGGAAATCTGACTGGATCGACCTGCGGGCGGCCGAAGAGGTGGAGATGAAAGCAGGAGAATTTCAACTGATTCCCCTGGGCATTGCCATGGAACTCCCTGCTGGTTATGAGGCCCACGTGGTTCCGAGAAGCAGTACTTTTAAAAATTACGGAGTAATTCAGACCAACAGCATGGGCATCATTGATGAGACTTACTGCGGAGACAATGACCAGTGGTTCTTTCCTGCCTATGCGCTTCGGGATACGGTAATCCACGTCAATGACAGGATCTGCCAGTTCCGTATTATGGAACACCAGCCGGCCATTGAATTTCAGGAAGTGGACCAGCTGGTTCATGAGGACCGGGGCGGTCACGGAAGTACGGGGAAACAATGACATTCATAGCTTTTATAAAGTTGGAGATAATAGCATGAGAAGGAAAACAGGATATGCGGCGGTTGTTCTTTCGTTAAGCCTGGTGCTTTCACTGGCTGCAGGCTGCGGGGGCAGGGACAACCGGTATTCCTACCGGGAAGCCGGAATTACAGCGCTGAATGAAGGCAATTATGAAGAGGCCATCGAATCCTTTGATAAAGCCATCAACGTCTCAAAAGGCCTGGTTGGAAAAGTGGATATGGATATACTCAAATACCGGGCGGAGGCAGAGTATTTATCCGGCAATTATAAGGAGGCTGTCAATACTTACGACAAACTTATAAAAGCCGATGGCCGGAAACCGGAGTATTTGTATCTGCGCTCCGTTTCAAAAGCGGAAACCGGAGATGTTAAGGGAGCACTGGAAGATTATCGGAAAAGCACAGAGCTTGATAAGGACGGAAAGGCACCGGGAAGGCTCAATGCCCTTCTTGCCACAGGAGCTTTAATGGAAAATGGCGGGGCTGCAGATGATGCCATGTCCCTTTATCAAGAGGCGCTGCAGGCGGGAGAAAATAACGCCCGGCTGTTGAACCGTATGGGATTATGCAGTATGGCAAAAGAAGATTATGATGCGGCGGTCGGTTACTTCGAACAGGGGCTTTCAGCACAAGACAGTGCAAAGGTACCTGAACTGCTGTTCAATCAGGCGGTTGCCAAAGAGTATCAGGGAGCGTTTAAAGAGGCTCTTGAATTGATGCAGAAGTATGTCTCCGTTCACGGCCCGGATGAAGCGGCAGAGCGGGAGATCACATTTTTAAAAACTAGATAGGTTGGAAGAATCCATGGCAGAACTGATCGATTTAAAAGAAGTAGAAGAAAGAGTCATTCTGGTTGCAGTCAGCACCGGAGACGGGGCAGATGCGGCAGCCTCTCTCGATGAACTGGAGGAACTTGTCAAGACCGCAGGAGCGGTCACTGCAGACAAGGTGATCCAAAACAGGGAACGGATCCATCCTGGCTCTTATCTTGGAAAAGGAAAGATTCAGGAGATCAAAGAACGTGTCTGGGAGCTTGATGCGACCGGCGTGGTCTGCGACGATGAACTGTCTCCGGCCCAGATGAGGAATCTGGAACAGGAATTGGATATAAAGGTGATGGACCGCACCATGGTGATTCTGGATATTTTTGCTTCCAGAGCCACCACCAGAGAAGGGAAGATCCAGGTGGAACTGGCCCAGCTGCGTTACCGTTCGGCACGTTTGGTAGGACTCCGCAGTTCCTTATCCCGTCTGGGAGGCGGAATCGGAACCAGAGGACCAGGAGAGAAAAAGCTTGAGATGGACCGCCGTCTGATCCATGACCGGATCAGTATATTGAAGGCTGAACTGGAAGATGTGAAGCGCCACCGGGAGGTTGCAAGGCAGCAGAGGGATAAAAACCATGTTCCTGTTGCAGCCATTGTAGGATATACCAATGCCGGAAAATCCACGCTTTTAAACCGGCTGACCGATGCCGGGATCCTTGCGGAGGATAAGCTGTTTGCCACGCTGGACCCCACCACCAGGAATTTGAACCTTCCCGGAGGCCAGCAGGTACTTTTGACGGATACCGTAGGCTTTATCCGGAAATTGCCGCATCATCTGATCGAAGCTTTTAAAAGCACTCTGGAGGAAGCCAAATACAGCGATGTGATCCTTCATGTGGTGGATGCTTCCAATCCACAGATGGATATGCAGATGTATGTGGTCTATGAAACGCTCCGTGAACTGGGAGTCAGCGATAAGATTATGGTTACTGTGTTTAATAAAATGGATGCGGCAGACCCGGAGATCACCCTGCGCGATGTGACCTCGGATCACCAGGTAAGGATCTCTGCAAAGACCGGAGAAGGGCTTGAGGATCTATTAAACCTGTTGGAAACCATATTGAGAAACCAAAAGATCTATCTGGAAAAAACGTATTCTTACAAAGAAGCAGGTAAAATCCAGATGATCCGCAAATACGGACAGCTCTTAACGGAAGAATACCGGGAAGACGGTATTTTTGTAAGTGCTTATGTGCCATCGGAACTTTTTGCCAGTCTGGCAGATAGTACCGATGTGATTGACGACTAAAGAAAACACAATATGTAGAGATGGTGTTAAAAACTAATCTACATATTGTGTTTTTATTTTCGCTCTGTTATAATACCAATGTATGAAATAAATAAAGTCATTATGGGGTTCTCAAAGGAAAGGAGTTTGGTTCAAATGATCCAAGTGGTAAAAAGAGATGGAGAGAATGCGGAATTCAGCCTGAATAAGATCTCCGAGGCGATTAAAAAGGCATTAAAAGCGACCCAAAAAGAGTTTAATGAGGAAATCCTTGAATTATTATCTCTTCGGGTAACGTCTGATTTTCAGAAAAAGATGACAGGGGGGGCAATCTCGGTGGAAGACATCCAGGACAGCGTAGAGCACGTTCTGGAACAGGCAGGCTACACGGATGTAGCAAAGGCTTACATATTGTACCGGAAGCAGAGAGAAAAAATACGGAATATGAAAAACACCATCCTGGACTACAAGGATGTGGTGAACAGCTATGTGAAGGTGGAAGACTGGCGTGTGAAGGAAAATTCCACTGTCACCTATTCCGTAGGCGGGCTGATTCTCAGCAATTCCGGAGCAGTGACTGCAAATTACTGGCTTTCAGAGATCTATGACCAGGAGATCGCAGCCGCCCATAGAAATGCAGATTTGCACATCCATGATCTGTCCATGCTGACCGGATATTGTGCCGGCTGGTCATTAAAACAGCTGCTTTTGGAAGGACTTGGCGGAATACCGGGTAAGATTACCTCTTCACCTGCAAGACATTTATCTGTGCTCTGCAACCAGATGGTTAATTTTCTCGGAATCATGCAGAACGAATGGGCGGGTGCCCAGGCTTTTTCCTCCTTTGATACATATCTTGCACCGTTTGTAAAGGCGGACAACTTATCCTATGAAGAAGTGAAGAAGTGCATCGAGACCTTTATTTTTGGTGTGAATACGCCAAGCCGCTGGGGAACACAGGCTCCCTTTTCCAATATCACCCTTGACTGGACCGTTCCTTCTGATATGGCAGAGTTAAATGCCATTGTAGGCGGAAAAGAGATGGACTTTAAATATAAAGACTGCAAAAAAGAAATGGATATGGTTAATAAGGCATTTATTGAGACCATGATCGAAGGCGATGCCAATGGACGTGGATTCCAATATCCCATTCCCACCTACTCCATAACAAAGGATTTTGACTGGTCCGATACAGAAAATAACCGGCTTCTTTTTGAAATGACCTCTAAATACGGAACCCCTTATTTTTCAAACTATATCAACAGCGATATGGAACCAAGTGATGTAAGAAGCATGTGCTGCCGTTTAAGGCTTGATCTTCGGGAATTAAGAAGAAAGACCGGCGGATTCTTCGGCTCCGGGGAAAGCACCGGCTCCGTAGGCGTTGTGACCATCAATATGCCGAGGATCGCCTATCTTGCCAAAGATGAAGCTGATTTTTACAGCCGTTTGGATCATATGATGGATATTTCCGCAAGATCTTTAAAGGTTAAGCGGGAGGTTATCACAAAATTATTGAATCAGGGATTGTATCCCTATACGAAACGGTACCTTGGTACCTTTGAAAATCATTTTTCCACCATTGGACTCATTGGAATGAATGAAGCCGGACTGAATGCAAGATGGTTGAATGAGGATCTATCCAGTGCAAGGACCCAGAAGTTTACAAAGGATGTGCTCAATCACATGCGGGAAAGACTTTCGGACTATCAGGAACAGTACGGGGATCTTTACAACCTGGAAGCCACTCCCGCAGAATCCACGGCCTACCGTCTGGCAAAGCATGATAAGGAACGCTATCCGGGAATTAAAACTGCAGGCAAGGAAGGGGATTCTCCTTATTACACCAACAGTTCCCATCTCCCTGTGGATTACACCGCGGATATTTTTGATGCCCTGGATATCCAGGATGAGCTGCAGACGCTTTATACTTCAGGAACCGTATTTCATGCATTTCTTGGTGAAAAGCTCCCGGACTGGGCTGCCGCAGCCAAGCTTGTGAAAACCATTGCGGAGCATTATAAACTGCCTTACTACACCCTGTCTCCAACCTATTCCATCTGCTCGGAGCATGGCTATCTGGCAGGGGAGCACAGCACGTGCCCTGTCTGCGGAAAAGGGGCGGAGGTATACAGCCGGATCACCGGATACTACCGGCCGGTACAGAACTGGAATGAAGGGAAGACCCAGGAATATAAAAACAGGACCATGTATGATTTTACCAGTTCTGTTTTAAAAAAGAAAGAATCCATGGACCAGCCGGAAAAGGCTTCCGTTAAAAAGACAGAGATTCCTGCCGGAGCCTATCTCTTTACCACCAAGACATGTCCCAACTGCCGCACTGCAAAGGAATTTTTGCAGCATGTGAATTATGAGACCATAGATGCGGAGGAGAATAAAGAACTGGCGGAAACGCTTGGAATCATGCAGGCACCGACTCTTGTGGTCGTAAAGAATGGTCTGATCCAAAAAATTACCAATGCTTCCGACATCAGAAGATATGCGGAACGTGCAGGCTCATAAAATATCGTTAAATGAGATCCGCAGGTTCTGTGATTTAAGCTGTTAAAAAATCTGCCCTGGCAGTAAAAAGTGACAGATGGTTATAAAAAAAGATTCCGCAGCCGAAAGGTACGGAATCTTTTTTTATGGGTGCTTATATTTCATAATGGTGGTATTCTCCATCCAGTCGTTTCTGTTCTTCCACCAAATCGGCAAGCGTAATGTTGTCGATGACACCGGAGATGGCCTGATCCAGCTTTTTCCATACCATAAGACTTGCACAGATATCCGCACGATGACAATGGTTCACCTCATCCTCCATGCAGGCTACCGGGACAAGACTGCCCTCTGCAAGACGCAGAATCATGCCTACGGTATACTCAGAAGGATCTTTGGTAAGGAAATAACCGCCTTTTGCGCCCCTGCGGCTTTTCACATAACCGGCTCTGCTCAGGACCGTAACGATCTGTTCCAAATATTTGTCTGATATCTCCTGGCGCTCCGCCACCTGATTGATCTTGGTGCATTCGTTCGGATGAAGTGCAAATTCAAGCATCATCCGAAGCGCGTAGCGTCCTCTGGTAGAAAATGTCATTGCTTAAAAGTCTCCTTCCCGATTAATCTTATATACTTAGTAGGATATTAAAATATTTTACACGAAACACTTTAAAAAGTAAACCTCAAATTCTCCGGCTTCCCAATTTGGAAAAATGGATGTATACTAATACACATTGGGAGGATGGAAAAAGTAGGAGGATTATTTGTGAGTAACAAACATAAATCAAACCAGGTAATCATGACGGAAGGTGTGATTTGGAAACAGCTTCTCATTTTTTCCATGCCGCTGCTCATTGGGAACTTGTTTCAACAGCTTTATAATACTGCAGATTCTATCGTAGTAGGAAATTTTGTGGGAAGTGATGCTCTGGCTGCCGTAGGTTCAAGCAATTCCCTGATTAACTTAATCATTGGCATGTCCATGGGAATCGGCACAGGTGCGGGTGTTATCATTTCCCAGTATTACGGGGCAAAGGATGAGGAAAAGCTTCACTGGGCTGTTCATACCTCCATTGCCTTAAGTCTTGTGGGCGGCATTCTTTTAACGGTTATTGGAGTCATTTTGTCCCCCCTTCTTTTGATCTGGATGGGGACGCCGGAGGAGGTTTTGCCCAGCTCTGTTTCTTTTTTAAGAATCTATTTTTTAGGGTCTGTCTTTAATCTGGTCTATAACATGGGGGCAGGCATTTTAAGAGCGGTGGGAGATTCCAAAAGGCCTCTGTACTATCTGTGCGTTTCTTCTATTGTAAATATTGGATTGGATATTGTATTTGTAGTAGGGTTTGGTATGGGAACAGCAGGAGCCGGGTATGCAACGGTGGCAGCACAGGCGGTATCCTCCGTTTTGATTATGACAGCCCTTATTAAGACCCGGGAAAATTACCGTCTCATACCTTCAAAGATCCGCATCGACAAACGGATGATGATGAGAATCTTAAAGCTGGGAATCCCAAGCGGCATCCAGCAGTCCATCATTTCCCTGTCCAATGTTATTGTACAAGCCAATGTAAACGGCTACGGACCTGCCGCAATGGCAGGATTTGGTGCATACAGTAAGATTGATGGGTTTGCCATGCTGCCTCTGCAAAGCTTCTGTCTTGCGGCTACCACATTTACCGGCCAGAACATCGGTGCAGGCAAGTGGAAGCGGGTAAAGCAGGGCATGGTACAGGGGATCGTCATCAGCATGATCTATACGGCACTGATCTCTGTGATTTTATTTTTGGATGCGGAACGGATTCTTGGAATCTTTTCTCCGGATAAAGATGTAATCTCGTTTGGAAGAAAGACCATGCTCATACTGCTGCCGTTTTATTGGACCTTAGCCATCCATCAGATTTTAATGGGAAGCATCCGCGGCAGCGGAAGGACCGTGGTTTCCATGCTGATTGGTGTGGGGAATATGTGTATTCTGCGTATGATATACATCAATCTGCTGGTGCCATTTTTCCCCAGTTTTGAAGCGGTATTGTGGTGTTATCCTATCACATGGATAACAACAACGGTCATGGATTCAATCTACTCGTTAAAAGCAAAATGGATACCGGAAGGTATTGAAAAACAGATAGGAGATGAAACAGGATGAAGCATGGATATATCCGGGTTGCAGCAGCAACCCCTGATGTGAAAGTGGCAGATCCGGAATTTAACCGAAAGAGGATCTGTGAACAGCTGGAAGAAGGAATAAAAAATCATGTAAAAATAATGGTGTTTCCGGAGCTGTGTCTTACCGCCTATACCTGCGGGGACCTATTTGGACAGGACGCCCTGCTGGCTAAGGCAAAGGAAGAGCTGAAACAGATTTTAAATGTCACCGAGGGCCATGATCTCCTTGCCTTTATCGGCATGCCATGGGAGAATCATGGAAAACTGTATAATACGGCGGTAGCGGTCCAGGATGGCAGAGTCCTTGGAATTGTCCCGAAGACCAATCTGCCCAATTATTCGGAGTTTTACGAGCTGCGTTATTTCCAGCCGGGTAATGAACTGCCTGTGACCGTAAAATGGGAGGGCATAGAGATTCCCATGGGCACCAACCTTTTGTTTGCCTGTGAGGAAATTCCGCAGCTTATGATCGCCGCAGAAGTTTGTGAGGATGCATGGGTACCCAATCCGCCATCCATCCGCCATGTGCTGGCCGGCGCGACGGTAATCGCCAACTGCTCTGCCAGTGACGAGACGACAGGCAAGGATATCTACCGCAGAAGCCTGATCTCCGGACATTCCGCCAGTCTTGTATGCGGATATATCTATGCCAATGCAGGAGAAGGGGAGTCAACCCAGGACCTGGTTTTCGGAGGGCAGAACCTTATTTGCGAAAATGGGACACTCCTTGCGGAATCCAGGCGATTTGGCAATAAAACGGTGTATGGAGATATGGACCTGGAACGCCTCAATCATGAAAGACGCCGGATGAGCACCTTTCCGGCTGCGGACAGGAGGGATTACAGGGTGGTTCCTTTTCACATGAAAAAGGAAGAACTGGAACTGAAACGCTACATTGATCCAAGACCATTTGTGCCGGATGATGAAGCGGAGCGGAGCAGAAGATGTGAGGAGATTCTGTCCATACAGGCCATGGGGCTGAAAAAAAGGCTTTCCCATACAGGCTGTAAGCATGTGGTGATCGGCATCTCCGGCGGTCTGGATTCCACATTGGCTCTTCTTGTAACCGCTAGAGCGTTTGATATGTTAGAAATCCCAAGAAATCAAATCCATGCAGTGACCATGCCCTGTTTTGGAACTACAGACAGAACCTACCAAAATGCCTGTCTGCTGACCAAAAAGCTGAATGCCGAACTGCTTGAGGTGAATATAAAGGAAGCCGTCAGTCTTCACTTCAGGGATATCGGACAGGATCCGGAGGTCCATGATGTGACGTATGAAAATTCCCAGGCAAGGGAACGTACCCAGATTCTTATGGATCTGGCAAACCGTCTGAACGGACTGGTTGTAGGAACCGGGGATATGTCGGAGCTGGCCCTTGGATGGGCTACTTATAACGGAGACCATATGTCCATGTACGGGGTCAATTCCTCCGTTCCAAAAACTCTGGTGCGTCATCTGGTCCGGTATTACGCGGACACCTGCGGGGAGGAGGAGTTAAGAGATGTGCTTATGGATGTGTTGGATACTCCCGTAAGCCCGGAACTTCTGCCGCCCAGGGACGGAAAGATTGCCCAGAAGACCGAGGATTTAGTAGGTCCCTATGAGCTTCACGATTTCTTCCTCTATCAGATTTTGAGATTTGGATACCACCCGGAAAAGATATACCGGATGGCGGTTTCTGCATTTGGGGATGGATATGAAAAAGAAACGATTTTAAAATGGCTGAAGGTATTTTACCGCAGGTTTTTCAGTCAGCAGTTTAAACGTTCCTGCATGCCTGACGGGCCGAAAGTGGGTTCCGTTGCCGTATCCCCCAGGGGAGATCTGCGTATGCCCAGTGATGCGGTAAGCCGTTTGTGGCTGGAAGAACTGGATAATTTATAGAAAGAGGTACATTATGATAACCAGCAGTGCCAATGCAAAGGTCAAACAGGTGATGAGCCTGGCAAAGAAGTCCAAAGCCAGAAAGCTTAGCGGTCTTTTTGTTGCAGAAGGCTTACGGATGTTTAAGGAAATACCAAAAGACAGGATCGACAGTGTTTATGTCTCGGAAAGCTTTTTAAAGGATGAATCCCGTAAAAAGCTGGTGTCCGGTTTGGTGTATGAGACGGTGGCGGACGACGTTTTCAGCACAATGTCCGATACCCGGACACCACAGGGGATTTTAGCACTGGTCAGACAGTATGCTTACAAAATCGAAGATCTTCTGAGCCAAAAGAAACCTGCATTCCTCATGATCCTGGAAAATATTCAGGATCCGGGAAATCTTGGGACCATTCTCCGGGCGGGAGAGGGGGCTGGAATCACCGGTGTCCTTATGGATGATACGACTGCAGATATTTACAATCCAAAGGTGATCCGTTCCACCATGGGCTCCATCTGCCGGGTTCCTTTTGTGTATACGGATGATCTTTCCGCTGATTTAAAGTTATTAAAAGAAAAAGGTGTCACATTATATGCCGCCCATCTCGACGGCAGGAATAATTATGAAAAAGAGGATTATACTGTTAATACAGGCTTTTTGATCGGAAATGAAGGAAATGGTCTGACCGATGAAACGGCTGCCCTGGCAGATGCTTTTGTAAAAATCCCCATGATGGGCAAGGTGGAGTCCCTAAATGCGGCGGTCGCAGCTTCTGTACTGATGTTTGAGACAGCAAGACAGCGCAGGCAATGACCGTCAGAAAAACGTAAGGCTTTTCATAGTCAGAAATATTGAGAAATATTCAAACATATAGTATGATAGTATTACAAACAGATTTGCCGTATTCGGCAGGGAAGGGGAATGATAAGATGGAAGCGATCTATTGGTTGATTGCCTTCGTGGTGCTTCTGGGAGTTGAAGCGCTTACCATGGCTCTTACCACCATCTGGTTTGCAGGGGGCGCACTGGTTGCATTTTTGCTGGCCTTGTTTGGCGTCAATGTACAGGTACAGCTGGTGTTTTTTGTAATAGTGTCCTTTATTCTTTTGTTTTTTACCAGACCAATTGCACTTCGATATGTGAATAAGAATACCGTAAAGACAAATTTAGACAGTCTGGTCGGCAGGCACGCAAAGGTTACAGTCGAGATCAATAATATGGAGGCAAAGGGTGCTGTATTGCTCAACGGACAGGAATGGACTGCAAGAGCATTTTCAGATGAAAAGATTTATCCGGCAGGCACTATGGTGGAAGTAAAAGAGATACGAGGTGTCAAGTTAATTGTAAGTAAGGCAGAGGAGGAACTATAGTATGGGAGCAATTGGATTTACTGCAGTAATCATTATATTAATTATTATTTTGGCCCTTTTGGCATCGTGTATCAGAATCGTGCCGCAGGCCCAGGCATTGGTTGTAGAACGTTTGGGAGCATTTTTGGAAACATGGTCCGTCGGTGTTCATATTAAGCTGCCCATCGTTGACCGTGTGGCAAAGCGTGTGAATTTAAAGGAACAGGTAGCAGATTTTCCGCCACAGCCTGTTATTACGAAGGATAATGTTACCATGAGAATCGATACGGTAGTCTTTTTCCAGATTACAGATCCTAAGCTTTATGCATATGGAGTGGAAAATCCCATTATGGCGATTGAGAATTTAACCGCCACGACCCTTCGTAACATCATCGGTGATCTGGAACTGGATCAGACCTTAACCTCCAGAGAGACCATCAATGCAAAGATGAGAGAGACCCTTGACATCGCCACGGACCCATGGGGAATCAAAGTAAACCGTGTGGAGCTTAAAAACATTATGCCTCCGGCCGCTATCCAGGATGCCATGGAGAAACAGATGAAGGCAGAGCGTGAACGTCGTGAGTCCATTTTAAGAGCAGAAGGTGAGAAGAAATCCACCGTTCTTGTGGCAGAGGGTCATAAAGAATCCGCCATTTTAGACGCTGAGGCTGAGAAGCAGGCCGCAATTCTTCGGGCGGAAGCTGAAAAGGAAAAGAAGATCCGAGAGGCTGAGGGTGAGGCTGAGGCGATCTTAAAGGTCCAGCAGGCGAAGGCAGATGGAATCCGTATGATAAGAGAAGCTGGGGCGGATCAATCTGTTCTGGTATTAAAGAGCCTGGAAGCATTTGCGGCAGCTGCTGACGGTAAGGCGACGAAAATTATCATCCCATCTGAAATCCAGGGATTGGCAGGATTGGTTTCTTCTATCACAGAAATTCCAAAAGATCCCCAGTAATCAGAGTTTAAAGGTATCGCAGCAGGAGGCAGAGTCTCTTGCTGCGTTTTTCGGTCACTGGAAGGTTTTTAGGAGGTCTTATGGAACTGAAGCTGGATTTGGAAAAAGAGTATGGAATCGTGCTGGAGGGCGGAGGTGCCAAGGGAGCTTACCAGATCGGTGCATGGAAAGCACTCAGGGAAGCGGGAGTTAAGATAAAAGGGATTGCAGGAGTGTCTGTCGGTTCGTTAAACGGCGCACTGATCTGTATGGATGATCTGGAACGTGCAGAAGAAATCTGGAAAAACATTGATTACTCAAAAGTGATGAATGTGAGCAATGACACCATAAAAGCACTGAAGAACAAGAGTTTCAAATCCCTCAATCTGCCGGATTTAATAAACAGCGGTCTGCAGATCGTAAAGGAAGGGGGATTTGATGTTACTCCTTTAAAGAATCTTATTTCAGAAGTGGTAGGAGATGAAGAGAAGATACGAAATTCCGAAAGAGAACTATTTGCAGTCACCTATTCCGTTTCGGACCGGAAGCAACTGGCAGTTGATATCCGGGCAGGGGAACCTGGTACCATAAAGGATATGCTTTTAGCCAGTGCTTATTTTATGGCATTTAAAAATCAGAAGCTGGGCGGAAAACGGTATGTGGATGGGGGCGGCTTTAACAACGTTCCCATTGACGTTCTTTTAGACCATGAATACAAAGATATTATTGTTATCCGCATCTATGGCTGGGGCTTTGATAAGGAACGGGTGGTGAAGATTCCTGATGGAGTTACCGTCTATCATATTGCACCCAGGCAGGACCTGGGAGGAATTCTGGAATTTGACAAAAAGCTGGCCAGAAAAAATATGACCTTGGGATATTTTGATGCACAAAGATTTTTATACGGTCTATGCGGCCGGACCTATTACATCGACGCTCCCAATACGGAGCCTTATTATTTTGACCGTATGATGTCAGAGATGGAGCTGTTGAAATATTACTTGAAGGATATCCTGACGGAAGACGGCATGGAGACTTTGACCGGCTATCGGTCATTTACGGAAAAGACATTTCCTAAATTAGCAGAGGAATTCAAGCTAAAAGAAGACTGGGATTATAAAGATATGTATCTGGGGATTCTGGAAGATCTGGCAAAACGGTTAAAAGTCAAACGGTTTAAGATCTATACGGTGGAGGAGCTTTTAAGTGAAATCAGGAAAAAGATGAAAACCCAGGCTGAGCGGAAACTGTTATAAATAAGTATGGGAAAAAGATGTTGCATGTTTATGCATGATATACTATAATGGTGTATAAAAATACATTGAATCACGGAGGAAGCGCTATGAATTTAAAGGGAAGGAATTTTATTACATTAAAAGACTATTCACCAGAAGAGATCGGATATCTGTTGGACCTGGCTGCTGATTTAAAATCCAAAAAGAAACAGGGCATTACAGGGAACTCCCTGAAAGGGAAAAATATTGCCCTGATCTTTGAAAAACCCTCCACCCGTACCAGATGTTCCTTTGTGATTGCTGCCGTTGACGAAGGCGCCCATCCTGAATATTTGGGGAAAGATGACATTCAGCTTGGCCACAAGGAAAGCGTGAAGGACACCGCCAGAGTGCTTGGCAGAATCTTTGATGGGATTGAATTCCGTGGATTTCAACATAAGACCGTGGAAGACTTGGCAAAATACGCAGGCGTTCCCGTATGGAACGGATTGACGGATGATGATCATCCCACCCAGATTCTGGCAGATTTGCTTACCATGAAAGAACACTTTGGTTATTTAAAGGGGCTGCGCTTTGTCTATGCAGGTGACGGCCGTAACAACATGGCAAACAGCCTGATGATGGGGATGAGCAAGATGGGAGTCCATTTCACGATTCTCGCTCCAAAAGCTCTTTGGCCGGGGAAAGAACTGGTGGATTTGTGTCAGGGATATGCGGCGGAAAGCAAAAGCACCATTACCATTACAGAGGATACGGCTGCGGTAAAGGATGCAGATGTGATATACACCGATGTCTGGTGCTCCATGGGAGAAGAAGACCAGGCGGCAGAGCGGGTTGCTCTGTTAAAGCCGTTTCAGGTCAATAAAGAACTAATGAATAAAACAGGTAAGGATACTACCATATTTATGCACTGCCTGCCGGCTGTCAAGGGGTATGAAGTGACAGAGGAAGTTTTTGAATCCGGCGTATCGGTAGTCTTTGACGAAGCAGAAAACAGAATGCATACCATCAAGGCAGTGATGGTTGCTACCTTAGGAGAATAAAATGTATATACAGGAACGAGGAAAAAATCTAAGAAATGCTTCCATGATCGTGGACCTGGTCCATATCGTGGTTGGAATCTTGATTGTAGTGCTTGCAGTTGTTTCATTTTTAAATTCGGAAGAATATAGGTTCCTTCTTCCGGTCATCTTTTTTCTTGCAGCAACACTGAATCTGATCCATGGAATTTACAAGGTCAGACTCAGCGGACGGGAAAAGAAGAAAAAAGCCGCAGGTGCAGGGGTTGTGCTGTTTGGAGTGCTTTTGGCTGCCCTTTCCGTTATCAGTGCGGTAAGTATCTGGTGGGGGTGATGGGATTGAAGACAGAAATATTAAAGCTGCTGAAGGAGAATGAAGGCTATGTATCCGGTCAGGAACTTTGTGAGCGTTTCGGAGTTTCCCGAACTGCAATCTGGAAGGTAATACGCCAGCTGGAGGAAGAAGGCTATAAAATTGAAGCGGTTCGGAATAAAGGGTACCATTTCATCGATTCTTGTGATATAATGACGAAAACAGAAATAGAAAGCTGCATCCGGGGGGCCTTTGGAAGAACTGTGGAATATTATGATGTTGTGGATTCCACCAATATTAAAGCCAAGCGTCTTGCGGAAGAAGGGGCAGCTTCTGGAACACTTGTGGTGGCTGACTGTCAGAATGCAGGCCGTGGCAGAAGAGGAAAAGGCTGGGTATCCCCTTCCGGCAAGAATGTTTTTATGAGTCTGATTTTAAGACCGGATATTCTTCCGGGGTCAGCGTCCATGCTGACTCTGGTTGCCGCTTTGGCTGTCAGCGACGGCATCAAGAAGGAAACAGGTCTTGCCACTTCCATCAAGTGGCCCAATGACATTGTGGCAAGCGGAAAAAAGCTTTGCGGAATTTTGACGGAGATGAGTGCGGAGCTGGAAGGAATCCATTACGTGGTAGTGGGCATCGGAATCAATGTCAATATGGAGGAATTTCCGGAAGAGGTACGCTTGATGGCAACGTCTTTGTGTATGGAAACAGGGAATAAAGTAAGAAGAAGTTCTCTGATAGCCTCCATCATGGAGTCAATGGAACGATATTATGAAGAATTTATCAGCCAGGGTGATTTATCCGGGCTGATAAGTGTCTATAATAGTCGTATGGTCAATGCAGGAAGGGACGTCAAGATCCTAGATAGTGCAGGCGGCTATACAGGAAAAGCTTTGGGAATCAACGAGAAGGGAGAGCTTCTTGTTGAAATGCAGTCAGGAGAGGTAAAACATGTGATCTCCGGAGAAGTTTCGGTCCGGGGACTCTATGGATATGTATAAGAATGAATCAGTCGTTTTATGATAAGCTGCAGATTCTGGAACCAGAGGAAAGAAAGCTTGAGGAGATGGAACGGTTAAAAGCCATGGAACGTCCTCTGCTTTCCTGGTACAGAGAGAACGCCAGGATTCTTCCGTGGCGGGAAACACCGGAACCATACCGGGTATGGATATCGGAGATCATGCTTCAGCAGACCAGAGTGGAAGCAGTAAAACCTTATTTTGCGCGTTTTATGAAGGCGCTTCCGGGAATCCGGGAACTGGCTTCTGTTTCGGAAGATGAGCTTTTAAAATTATGGGAAGGCCTTGGCTATTACAGCAGGGCAAAGAATTTAAAGAAAGCAGCAGAGCTTCTTGTAGAACAGTATGGAGGAGAACTTCCGGCGTCCTATGAGGAGCTAAAAAAGCTTCCGGGGATCGGTTCCTATACGGCAGGAGCCATCGCTTCCATCGCATTTGGAATTCCTGTGCCAGCAGTTGACGGCAATGTGCTCCGGGTGATTTCCAGGGTTACCGGAAGCAGGGAAGATATTTTAAAGCAGTCGGTCAAATCCGGAATGGAAGAAAAATTAAAAAAAATTATGCCCAAAGACGCAGCCAGTTCCTACAATCAGGGTCTCATAGAAATCGGTGCCATTGTCTGTGTTCCCAACGGTGCTCCGCTCTGCGGGCGATGTCCGCTTTCCTCGGTCTGTGTGGCAAAAGCGGAGGATTTAACCGGTGTCATACCGGTCAAAACGCCAAAAAAGCCTAGAAAAGCGGAAGACAAAACCGTGTTGATGCTATGGAGGGAAGGAAAAGTTGCCATAAGAAAAAGAGAAGATGCCGGTCTTTTGGCATCCCTGTATGAGTTTCCCAATTTAGACGGACACTTGTCGGAAGAGACAATTTATTCCTTATTTGGAGCAAAGGCCGCCAAGGTTACGGCCCTACCCGGATCCAGACATATCTTCAGTCATGTGGAATGGTCTATGACAGGCTTCCGGATTGATTTGTCCGGGACACTGGAGGGAGATTATCTGTGGGTCACTCCGGAAGAGATCAAAAAAACTTATTCTTTGCCAGGTGCATTTAAAGCGTATACAAAGTTGATCAGGTGATTATAATGAAAAAGATGCTTTTTATATTTAATCCGCGTTCCGGAAAAGCGCAGATCAAAAACAAATTAATGGATATACTCGATATTTTCGCAAAGGCAGGCTATGAGCTTTTGGTGCATGTGACCCAGGGACCCGGTGATGCTGTAAAAGCCGCTGAAAATTACGGAGCTGACGTGGATTTGGTGGTCTGCAGCGGAGGAGACGGCACCTTGAATGAGACCATAAGCGGTCTTATGAAGCTTGACTCCATTCCGGATATGGGATACATTCCCTCAGGATCCACCAACGATTTTGCTTCCAGCTTGAATTTATCCAGGAATATGTTAACTGCGGCCCGGACGGCTGTAGCCGGTATCCCTTATCCGGTGGATATCGGCTGTTTCTGCGGGGACAGGCATTTTGTATATATCGCAGCCTTTGGTGCATTTACAGAAGTTGCCTATTTGACTCCCCAGGATTTCAAAAATGTCCTGGGGCATCAGGCTTATATGCTGGAGGGAATGAAGAGTCTGGCCTCCATCAAATCCTATATGCTCCGGATCGAATGTGATTCGACCGTTTTAGAGGGGGAATTTATCTTTGGTATGATCACCAATACCATAAGCGTGGGAGGCTTTAAAGGCCTGGTGACCCAGGATGTGGCTTTAAATGACGGAGAATTTGAGGTTTTGCTCATCCGGACCCCCAAAACTCCCCTGGATTTTACAAATATCATCAACTACATGTTTCTCAAGGAAGAACCGAACGAATACGTCCACAAGCTTCGGACCAGGTCCATACGAATCTTTCCGGAAGAGCCAATTGACTGGGTTCTTGACGGAGAATTTGGCGGAACCAGAAGGGAAGTTCAAATCACCAATTTGAACAAAAAGATTCGGATTCTCAGAAATCCGCAAAAAAAGCAATAAATCCGCTTTTTTAATAAGAAATATGTTGAAATATGAATCTTGGTAGTATATAATGAAAAGTTGTGTGGGCTTTATGTATACTTCTTAGCGAAAGGACGTTATTAAGTGGAAAAGGATAATTTTTTAGAGAAGCTGGGCAAGCTTGTCGATCTTGCAAAAACAAAGCATAACGCTTTGGATGTAACGGAGATTAATAACTTCTTTATTGGGGAAGAACTGACTGCAGAGCAGATGGATCAGATTTATACGTACCTGGAGAATCGCGGCGTAGACGTGATCCCGGTCATTGACGATTCCGTTTTAGCTGATGATGTGCTCTTATCAGAGGACCTTTTGCTGGATGATGATCTTGAAGAAGAATTCATCAAGGATGTGGATGAAGAAGACATTGATCTCGACGCTATTGATTTGCTGGAAGGCATCGGCACAGAGGACCCTGTCCGCATGTATTTAAAGGAAATCGGTACAGTACCACTTTTAAACGCAGAGGAAGAACTGCGCCTTGCTAAGAGAAAAGCAGATGGCGACGACGATGCCAAAGAGCGTTTAATCGAAGCAAATTTACGTCTCGTGGTCAGCATTGCCAAGCGCTATACTGGTCGTGGAATGAGCTTCCTTGACTTGGTCCAGGAGGGTAATTTAGGCCTTATCAAAGGTGTTGAAAAATTTGATTATACCAAAGGTTATAAATTAAGTACATATGCTACCTGGTGGATACGCCAATCTGTGACCCGTGCTCTTGCGGATCAGGCAAGAACGATCCGCGTGCCTGTGCATATGGTTGAAACGATTAATAAAATGTCCAAGATGCAGAGAAAGCTTACTCTGGAGCTTGGATATGAGCCTTCTGTGACAGAGCTTGCAGAGGCGCTTGACATGACTGAGGACAAGGTGATGGAGATCATGCAGATTGCCAGGGAGCCTGCTTCCTTGGAGACACCCATTGGTGAAGAAGATGATTCCAATCTTGGAGATTTTGTTGCGGATAACAATGTGGTGACTCCGGAAGGAAATGTGGAATCTGTAATGTTAAGAGAGCATATTGATGCCCTTCTCGGCGATTTGAAGGAGAGAGAGCGTCAGGTTATTGTACTCCGATTCGGACTGGAAGACGGTCATCCCAGGACTCTGGAAGAGGTTGGCAAAGAGTTTAATGTTACCCGTGAACGGATCAGACAGATCGAGGCAAAGGCACTTAGAAAATTAAGAAACCCAGTTCGAAGCAAACGGATTCGGGATTTCTTATAAGCAACAGGAGGCGTAGCTGGAGTTATCTACGCCTTTTTTGCGTTTTTTTCATACAGCGAAAGGGAGACATCATGAACCGGAGAAATTATCAGAAGGAACTGGATCAGGTCATCGTTGGATTAGAGGAACAGCAAAAAGTTCCCAGGCTTCTGCTGCACAGCTGTTGTGCACCTTGCAGCAGCTATGTGTTAGAATATTTGTCCCAATATTTTGCTATTACCATTTTTTTTTATAACCCAAATATCTATCCTCCCGAGGAATACGGCAGGCGGGTCATGGAACAGGAACGCCTCGTTGCCGACATGAATTTTCTCCATCCGGTCAAGGTGGAACAGGGGGCTTATGAACCCCAGGAGTTTTATCGTATTGTAAAAGGGCTGGAGAAGGAACCCGAGGGCGGAGAACGCTGCTTTAAATGCTATGAACTGCGCTTGCAGGAGGCCGCAAAGATTGCTCAGGCAGAGCGTTTTGACTATTTTACAACGACCTTGTCCATCAGCCCGCTGAAAAATGCGGATAAATTAAATGAGATTGGTGAAAAACTGGCTAAGGAATACCGTGTTTCTTACCTTTCTTCTGATTTCAAAAAGAGAAATGGATACAAGCGTTCTGTGGAGCTGTCAAAGGAATACGGTCTTTACCGTCAGGATTATTGCGGCTGTATCTTTTCCCAAAGAGATGCAGAATAGCTGGTAGTTCAAAATGAAAGACATACTGGGTTTGTCTTGACACAAACTGAATATTGTTATAAAATTAACTCCAAGGAGTATATTAAAATTGAGGATAAAGGAGACTACGATATGTTATCTAAAAAACTGACTGTAAAAAATCCATCCGGACTTCACTTAAGACCAGCAGGAGTTCTGTCACAGACAGCTATGAAATTTAAATCTGACATCATTGTTGAGTATGGAGAAAAAAGAATTGTTGCTAAGAGCGTATTAAACGTTATGGCAGCAGGAATCAAAAGCGGAGCAGAGATTACTTTGATCTGTGAGGGTGAAGACGAGGAAGAGGCTATGAAGACCATGTCAGAAGCCATTGAGAGCGGCCTTGGAGAGATGTAATTCGTATCGTACATTATAATAAGAGCGCTGTAAAAAGCACTGGGAGTTTCACTCCCGGTGCTTTTTTTGTGAACCCTGAGGGCTGAAAAAATCCCGTTATTTCCCAGTTGATTTTAATAAATTAGATAGCTGCTTAATGATAGAAAGTAGCCACTTAATAAAATTAGGAATTTATGGCTTAACGAAAAAATAGACTTTGAATTGTTTGTAAGAGCCAAAAAATATAAAATTTTATTAGAAAATATCTGATAAAATTTTTTATAACACACAATTATCAAATTATCTGAAAATACCAAAATAAAACACATTTACAAAGCGCGAAAAATGTAGTATCATCAACTAAAATTTACTGTTACACTTTAGCATTAGAAAGTAAAACGGGCAGTCAGGAAAGGATGAGATTATGGATACAAGTTTATACTCCCCGAATAAATCAGTGACTCCGGGACTTTATGATTCCCGCTTTGAGCATGATAACTGCGGTATTGGTGCGGTTGCCAATATGAAGGGCGAAAAGACCCATAAGACCGTGGAACAGGCACTTCATATCGTTGAGAATCTGGAGCACCGGGCAGGAAAAGATGCAGAAGGAAAGACCGGTGACGGTGTAGGTATTATGCTTCAGATTTCTCATAAGTTTTTTAAAAAAGCAGCAAAAGCGCTTGCTATTGAAATAGGAGATGAGAGAGAATACGGAATCGGAATGTTTTTCTTTCCTCAGGATGAACTTGCAAGAAACCAGGCCAAGAAAATGTTTGAGATCATTGTTCAGAAGGAAGGACTTGAATTTTTAGGCTGGAGAGATGTACCCATTCATCCGGAATTGATCGGCAAAAAGGCAGTGGATTGTATGCCTTATATCGTTCAGGGATTTGTTAAGAAACCAGCGGATATCAGCAAGGGACTGGAATTTGACAGGAAGCTGTATGTATCCAGAAGAATCTTTGAACAGAGCAATGATAACACTTATGTTGTTTCCTTGAGCAGCAGAACCATTGTTTATAAAGGAATGTTTTTGGTAAAGGAGCTTAGAAAGTTTTTCCCCGATCTCCAGGATAAGGATTATGAATCCGCCATTGCAGTTGTTCATTCCCGTTTCAGTACCAATACAAATCCCAGCTGGATGAGAGCCCATCCAAACCGTCTCATCGTACATAACGGAGAAATTAATACCATTCGCGGAAATGTGGATAAGATGATGGCGCGGGAAGAAAACATGGAATCTGAATTTTTCCAGTATGACATGCATAAAGTTCTTCCTATTATTAACCAGGAAGGTTCTGACTCTGCCATGCTTGATAATGCTCTGGAATTCATGATGATGAGCGGCATGGATCTTCCCCTGGCGGTGATGGTGACGATTCCCGCCCCCTGGGAGCATGACAAGTCCATGCCCCAGGAGATCAAAGATTTTTACCGTTACTACGCAACCATGATGGAGCCTTGGGATGGCCCGGCTTCTATTGTATTCAGTGACGGTGATTTAGTGGGCGCGGTATTGGACAGAAACGGTCTTCGCCCCTCCAGATATTACATTACGGATGACGATCACATGATTCTGGCTTCAGAAGTAGGGGCCATTGATATCGAGCAGAGCCATGTGGTGAAAAAAGAGCGGCTCCGTCCCGGCAAAATGCTTTTGATTGATACGGTGAAGGGATGCCTTATTTCCGATGAAGAATTAAAGGAATATTATGCCCAGCGCAAGCCCTATGGAGAGTGGCTGGATTCCAATTTAATTGAACTGAGGGATCTTCCGATTCCCAATAAAGG
>CAJMPJ010000040.1 GCA_905215155.1 uncultured bacterium
AGGCTGACGGCAAGTGGTACTGGTTTGACGGTGCCGGGCTTATGGTAAAAAACACTTGGTATCAATATAAGGGGGAATGGTACTACCTGGGGCCGGACGGTGCTATGTGTAAATCTCAGCTGGTAGAAAACTCTGGTAAAATATATGCTGTGGACGCTGATGGCAAGATGATTACGGAGCCAGTGACCCTCACTCCTGATCAGGATGGGGCCTTACAGTATCCGGGCTTAGCATAGTAAATAAAATAAAAAAAGGAGCAGGCAATTACATTCCTGCTTCTTTATAATTTACTTTATTTACTGCATGTTGCATTGTACTTATCGGATCATGTCCATTAAGCCATTCATCGTGTCTTTCTTTAGGTAAAATTACTGGCATTCTGTCGTGTATAAATGAGATATTAGACCATACTGGTCGTGTCATAATTACAAATAATGATTCTCCTGTTTTATAGTCTACTTTTGATAATCCTGCCATCCATATAGGGCGATTATCTGGAGTGGACAGCGCGTATTTTATTTTTTTCTTGCCACGTTTTTCCCATTCAAAATACCAACTGGCTGGTACTAAACAACGTCCTTCTATCATCGGCTTTTTAAACATATTTTTTTCTGCCGCTGTCTCACTTCTGGCGTTGATTATTTCACCTTTGCCATCAAACTTAGGAAATCCCCAACGCATAGCCGTCATGTCTCCTTTAGGGGATAAAACTGGTACGATATTGGTCGGGAATATCTCTCCGGTTTTAATGGCTATTTTTCTTTCAACGGTAGCAACAATGGATTGTAATTCTTCATTATCTATTTCAATATAATATCTTCCACACATAATTGCCTCATCTTCTATCTCTCAAAATTTTCAGCTTCAGTTGTATTATATCCAATTATGTTATTATATTACCATGATCCATTTACACGATTTAATAAAAAATAGCAATTTGCTTAAAAATAAAGGCTAAAGACAAATGCATTTGTCTACAGCCTAAATAATTTCAGTATATTTTATTAAGTTAAAAAAGTGGTTGACTAGTTATCTCATTAATTATATCTCTTTCAGTCATTTCTACTGCAACGTTTTTCCATGTTCCTGTTGTTATATCATAACGATACGTATCTTCAAAACCTTGCCAAGGGTTAATGCAAGAACCGTCCTCATTAAAAATGTATTTAACTCCATCTTCTAAAGTTATAGGCGTTGTTTGCATTTCTCCATTTGAATTTAAATAATACCATTTTGATGATAATTCAAGCCAACCAGTCTGCATGTACCCGTTATTATCAAAATAATACCATTTCCCATTGTCTTGCAGCCAAGAGTTCTTAATATACTCATTATTATCTGATTGGTACCACCAGCGATTCCCATCTTGTTTCCATTCGCCAGCAAAAACCGTCATGTTCATGACCATAGATAAAGCAGTAGCTACAATTAATAAAGTTACTTTTTTCATTAACCTTCCTCCATATTAAAAATTAATATTATACTTTACGTATACTAAATTATAGATGTAAATGGTAAATTTTACAAGCCCTATAGTGTATTTATCGCTTGGTTCGTAGCCCAATTGCTTATATTTTAGTATCCTAAATGATCATTTAAGTCCAATCAATAACTTTTTCGGTGCCATCGTGGTAGTGCCACTTTAATCGCCCATCAATATCCAAATACAGAACACCTGCGTTATGCCCAATGTTTTCAAAGCCTACCATTGCACGTACACCGTTATTAACATTATATGGAGCGTGGACCGATACTTGTGCAATTGCATAAGATTCATTATTTACCCCGACATAAGATGTTACATGCTGCATGCCCGTATAACGATTTTCGCCAAGGCCTGCTTTGTTAGTTGCTGCATTATTTATATCAGCTAAATTGATATTTTAACTTATATTATGTTACAATTATATTAATTAACAACATAGGGGGGGGCCTTTCAAATGAGAACAAAGGGGACAAGTGAAACAAGTCAATTTTGGATAATACTATTTTTGGCTTTATTATTCATTATTGTAAAGTCATGTTCAACTCAAAGTAAGCCTAGTGAATTTTATTTGGAAAATAAAAAGGCGATTGATAATTATAGAGAAATACATGAAAAAGATTGGGACGGTTTTCATGGAACTAGAAGAAATTCTTGGGCTGAGGAAGAAAAATTAAAACACTTTGGAGTTGGCCCTGAGAAATATAGGAAAAGTCATAAATATTAGATCATAATATAAATCAGAAATTAAAAATATAATTATGTAAAAATTTATTATTGCATCAGTCCCGCTAGTTATGGGGTTGAAAAAAATATATTGTTGAGCATAAAACATAGTAAAAGGCAGGCATCCGGCGTTCCGGGCCTGCCTAATGTTGTCAATGACTACGATTTGACAACCTCCAACCAGTTATGCTATTTCATTCTAATTCACGTCATGATATAATCTGTTTTGTGGTTTCCTTTTACTTGGGTGATTTGCCGTATAATCAGCTATTGTATTTCACGCTGTTTCATAATTGGTTTTTCGGTTTTTATAAACGGCGAATGTTGAAACTGTTTGTTTGCTGTCGCGGAAAGCGTAGGAAATTAAAGGGTTTCGGGGGTTTGAAGGGGATATAAGGTGTATTTTTGTGGTTAGGTAGAGTGAATTATGTTTGCGGTTTCCGTGGTGGGAATGGAAAATGAACGTTTTGGCAAAAGATTTGGATTCTGTCAAATAAGTATTTAGTTCTTAGAGCTGTAAGATATATCGGAATTTGTAGATAAACCCACCTTGAAAATGGGAGAATTCCACTTTCTATCAATCTTTGTGAAGCAAACATTAAGCCATTTGCAACTGCAAGACGTGCCTGGCTGTTTGCAAATACTCCAAAGGGAGCCAGTAAATAATGTAAACTGAATAGTACACTATTTTTTGAAGCATTTACCAGGAATCCTTATAGATACTAAACTCTTTGACACTTAAAAGATCTAAGGTCTCCTATAAGAAAAATAGGAGACCTTAAGGTAATAACTATTAATTCTTTATCGCTTGAATCTTTCGGCTGTTAATACCATACCTTCATAAATTGTTTTCCTCTGCCTGACGGCAAGTGACAATGCGCTTGAACGTGCATAAGATCATCACTTCCGCATTTGAATATTTTTTGCACTACCCTCTTATCTGCAATCTAATGTACCAAATACTTTCCCCAGCATTATTTTTTACGAACTGTCTTATAAATCAAAATACAACCAAAGAATCCAATTATGATTCTCCATACTACTCCAGAAATTGCTAACATCGTCGGTAGCGGAAAGATAATAACGAATATAAGTAAAAGTAGCCCTACGATTATCAAAACAACATTCTTCTTCATATCAATCAATGTTCATAGTAATTGTATTAGATTTCAGAGTTTCATTAAAAGAAGCACCAACAGGGTAACCCGCTACAGAAATACCAATAAACCACGTTCCTGTTACAGAATATTTTGCGTTCAATCCTCCCAATGCTGTAGCACTACCACGTCTATGTGTCCAAGTAGCGCCAACAATTCCCGTCATATAAGAATCCTTAACGGTAATATTCGATATTTTATTGGAACCATTGTAATAGAACTTAACCACAGCATGTGTCATCGATAACAAACTTGTGTTTCCACCACCCCACCACCATACCTCACCATCGTACCATGCTGCACCACCTTTTCCTGCGAGAGCATTGGTATTAACCTGTCGCATAATACTGTTTTGCAAAGAAGATTGGGAAGGCATTGTAAGTTTGCTTGACTTCGCTATAGATTTTTTCAGATATGCTTCTGCCTCCTCAACAGAGTCAAATTTCAACAACTCTTGGTCACTTAATTTTGACTGTGGTAACGCTGTAAATGTGACATCTTTGCCAAAATCAATAGAGTTCAGATGATCTATTACTTCATCCTTAGAAACTACCGATGCGTCAGCCGCAAAGGTCATCGTACCCATTCCCAAAACCATAATAACCGAAAATAATATTGTAAATAACTTTTTAAACATATATTTGCTCCTCCTTTTTTGTTTTTGGGTACATTACTTTCCACTAAAACAAAACTCATTTTTATAGTGGGGCAGGGAAAAGTATTTGGCACATTAGATGGCAGAAGAAAGGGTAGTACAAGAAATGTGGAAGTGATAATCTTATGCTGCATAAAGATGCCTGGGGGCGATATGCAGGTTTTAGGAAATGCCTGGAATGTGACATTTTTTATTCATAACTCTAATCTTCTTATCAAATACGCTGGTAAGTCACATCGCAAAAATGGATTTATTCGTTACAAGTTTGATTTTGAAATCTTGTTAATAATCATATGAATCCTCCTTACATTTGATAAAGACCAATCATTGCTCATACATTTTAGCAAGAACATGGGTTGTTAATTCAAATTGTGATTTTGGGACAAATATTTGATATTGTGTTTCGCTGTCAACTTGTTCCCCATATGATATAAAATTTCCTGTTCGCCTATTTTCACTTCCAGCATACGTCCTTTTTACATTAAAAGTAATCTTATTTTTAACAAGAAGTGTTTGGGCTTTAGCGAATTGCATGGGGTCAAAAGTACTTGAAATTTCTTTTATCCCAATATAAAGTCAATTATAGACATATTGTAATTCCTTTCTCTTTATATCACTATTTTATTACAACGCATCTAAATATAAACCAAGCTAATAGATTATTTGTTATTTACAAGCTTCTTCTAAAAAATTAGCATTCCCCTAAAATAGTTAATCAACTTTAATCTATTGATATAATAATACTAACGTGTAAAAAATCAACACAAGTGCCCAAATTATACATGTTGAGTGCCAAAATTTGCATTTTCATATCAAGATATGTTAAGAACAGGTCAATTACATTCCGAGCTTCCATTTTGTAATCGAATTTCATATTTTGAAATCCCCTTCAAGTTTTGAAACAGTAATAAACAAGAATCAAAATGGAACAAAGTCTGGTAACTAGGTGGGGTAAATCTTTAACTCTCCTAGTAAAAACAGCATCTCAGTTTCGCCATGTAGTATAAAACTTCCGTTTATGGAAATGTGAAAACGGAGTAGTTTTATCTCGCAAAACACCATAACCCTCTCCGTCATTTTTATACAGCGGAAAAGGATTAGAATTCAAAAACAATAAAGCCTCGTTTCATCCAGGCAGTGTTTAAAAATAGTTTTTCAGCAGCTGCTTACAACAGCTATATCACAACCAATCTTTACGAACAAAAGATCGCATACTTAAAATAAAATAGACAATAAATGTGAAAACAACAATGAATATAAATGAAATCACCTCCACTTGTGGAGATAGATTCAGTCCTTGCGGAAACATGGCATAATATGGAGAGGTAAATGGAAACCATGCCCCTAATGAAGCAGGAAGCCCTGTGAGAACAATATTAGGTATGACAGAAAAAATACAAAGTAACAAGGCCCCGCCAAAGGATTGAAAACGGGTAGCAAGCCAAATCTGTAACATGGCAAGAGGAAAACACGCCAGCCATCCACCAATGATGCCCCGTATAATAGGTTTCCATGAAATTATGCCGCCTATATGAATTAAATTTCCACTAATTAAATATTCTGCCAAGAACAGAAGCTGCATCAGCGCAATTAAAATGACTAGAGTTAAAAATTTGGATAGAAGTATTTTCCACCGGGGATAGGGCGATGTAAGTAATTGCTTCCATGCTCCGTTTTTGTGCTCATAAAAACATAAAAACGTGGCAAAGATCCCTGTAAAAAGAGGCAGAAAGAACAGCCCATGAAATGATACGGACTGAAAATAAAGGGTTGTCCAATGATAGGGAAAATAGTAGGACAAGGACTTTGCATTGCCCGCCGCAAGAACCCATGTTACAATACCTTCTAATATTAACATGATAACAATAACCAGCCATTTTATTTTTAGAAATTCGGAATGAAGTAATCGATACATATTTATAACCTCCTATTTTATTTCTATAGTACGAAACTTTAGAGCACCTGTAACAAACAAAACCAGACCGGATCCCAAACCGATCCCAATCCATGTTTTATATCCTTCCATAAACGGACTTGCCATAGATGGATATGCCCAGGGAAGAAGGTATAACACTTTCTGAGTGATTCGAGGCAGAAAGAGACTGGATATTGCCCCAGTCACACCCAAGCCAAGGGGAACGGTTTGATTCGGAAAAGAAAGAGAAAGAAACAGCTGGATGGAAAGCACAGGAAAAGAAGCCGCCAAACAACCGAAAATTTGTTTTACTAAAAATGCAAACGGTAATATTTTATCTGTGTACAGTATCCACACCATACAAAAGCCTCCTAAAATCAACGTACTGCACCCAAGCATCAGAACAGCTACCCAGACTGCCTTGGAAAAATAAAATGCAGTGCGGCTTACCGGTGTGGCAAAAATATATTTAAGACCTTGAGCCTGATGCTCCGTTTCCGATACCATGCTGCAGAGCAGGGATATGGTAAGCAGCATGGTAAAAGACAGAAACATATAGATGATATTTAAGCCGGCATAAATCCCGGATTCTCCTTG
Source organism: uncultured bacterium (assembly GCA_905215155.1). GTDB lineage: Bacteria > Bacillota > Clostridia > Lachnospirales > Lachnospiraceae > Lacrimispora > Lacrimispora sinapis. The sequence continues at coordinate 6,534 of CAJMPJ010000040.1, forward strand.
CCTGAAGTATAAATACCACTCCATACAAGTAAATAAAATGAGTACTATAGCACTGACAATTGGAACAATATAGCAAAGCTTTTTTGCTTTATAAAATTCCACATATAATAATGCCTTTATCATAAGCTGCCCTCCGTTCCTGTCAATGCCAGAAAAATGTCCTCTAAAGAAGCCGTTGATTCCCGCATATGCTGTACGGAAAAAGGTTGAAGGAGATGGAAGACTTTTGCCTGATCCATTTGTCCGTTTAAAGATATGAGCAGTTCTTCTCCCTGCAAAACTACATCAGCTCCGGAAGAGGACAATACACGAAATGCCTCCTGTTGGTTTTCTGTCCGAACGAAAAGTTTGGTAGGGCTTTTTTTCTCTAATTCCTGAATGCTGTCCTGAAAAATTAGCTTCCCATTTTGGATAATGCCAATTTCGTCTGCAATAGACTGTATCTCACTCAAAATGTGGCTGGATAAAAAAATAGTAATTCCCTGTTCATGGCAAAGAAAAAGCATTAAATTACGGATTTCCTGTATACCCGCCGGATCAAGACCGTTGATTGGTTCGTCTAAAATCAACAGCTTGGGTCTGCGGATTAATGCCTGCGCAATGCCGAGACGTTGTTTCATGCCAAGGGAATAGCCCTTCACAGTTTACTTCTTATAAGGTGCTAACCGTACAATATCTAAAACCTTATCAATATCCTCCTCAGGCAAATCCATAAGCTTACAAATTATTTTAAGATTTTTATATGCTGACAAATGACCGTAGTAAGAGGGACCTTCCACCAAAGAACCGATGTTTCTTAAAATTTTCTCACGGTCTTTTTCCAGAGATCGCCCCATAATCTGGACGGAACCCTCATCTGCACGAATTAAGCTGAGAAGCATACGGATTGTCGTGGTTTTTCCTGCACCGTTCGCGCCTAAGAATCCGTAGATTTTTTCCTTCTGGAACCCGTAAATCGATATGATCCACAGAAACATGCTGGCCAAAACGTCGTGTCAGGCCATTGGTTTCAATTATATAGTTAGACATAACAAATCCTCCTGTTTTTCTTTATAACAGAAGGATACACTATTCGTTTAGCAATCAGGTAAACGAAAGTAAAATGTAGATAAAATCGTACAAATAATTCAAATAGGCAGTTCAATGAAGATAGAACTTCCTTGTCCTATGGTACTTTTTGCGCAAATGGAACCATGGTGCAGCTCAATAAATTTTTTGGCGATGGACATGCCCAGTCCTGATCCTTCCGCAGGTCCATTCGTAGACGTTCCGCGATAATAGGTTTCAAAAAGATTTCTTCTTGTTTCGTCATCCATTCCGTTTCCATTGTCTGCAATTTTGATTGAAAGTACATTTTCCTGCTTGTGAACAGATACGGCGATTGCCGTCTCAGGAGGATTATGCACGATCCCGTTGATTAGAATATTCTGCAAAGCTCTTTGGAGCAACGTGGGATCTACGTCCATGGGTAAGCTGTTTACATTGGTTTCAAAAGAGAACTCATAAGCTGAGAATTGATGAGAGTTTGCAATATCCAATATGCAATGGCGGATCAATGCAATTACATCGGTTTCGGTTTTATGGACCGCGATTTTTCCGTCTTTTGATTGAAAGGAAAGATTCAAATCATCAATCAAATCTTTTATATGTTTGGACTTTTCCTCGATTTTACTTCCGAAATCAATGATTTCTTCGTCAGTCCACTTGTATTGCTGTGAAGAGATCATAGAGGCATATCCTTGAATATAGGTCAGAGGTGTTTTTAAGTCATGTGTGATTCCAGCAAGCCATTCCCGTCTGTTTTTTTCCAGTTCAGCCCGGTCCGCTTCACTTTGTTTCAGCTTGCGGCTTAAACAATGCATTTGTTCCCAAAGCTCCCTGTATAGAAAATGTGACCATCTGCCCGCTAAAATGAATTTGTCATGATCTCCTGGGGCTGGTTCGTGAAAATCCCCGTTTGCCAATGTTTGAATCCATTGAATCACATATAATACCGGCTGTAATACAAAAATAAAAAACATGCCTGCAACAAGTAATGCAGAAAGAAACATCGCTGTGTGGCGCATGGTTTCTTCGTTTACAGGGCCTGTCAGGGGGAATATTTTGCGCAGCAATGAAAACAATTCCAAAAATACCCGGAGGCTGAATAGGTAAACAATTAAAGGTGTGAGCATTAACAGCAAAACTTTTCCAAGCGTCTGAAAGGCACTCTTCATCCTATCTTGCCTCCTTTTTGTGTGGAATAAATTTATAACCCAGACCTCGAATATTGTGGATATATTTAGGCTTTTCTGCTTCCGGTTCTATTTTTTTTCGTATTCTGGAAATATGCATTACAACTGTTTTTTCCTCCCCAAGATTCATCTGGCCCCACACATTTTCATATAATTGAGCAGTCGTAAATATTCTGTTGGGATGTTCTGCAAAATAAAGCAGCAGGGAATATTCAAGTGCAGTAAAATCCAAAACAGTTCCATTTCTATTAATTTCGCAGGAATCCTTGTTGATTGTAAAATCTTCAAATTGTAAAAAGTTTGAGGTGTTCTGTTTTAGAATACATGTGCTGGTGTTTCAGCTGTACTTTTATTCGTGCGGCCACCTCCATTGGATTAAAAGGTTTGGTAATATAATCGTCACCTCCCATTGCAAATCCAGTCAGTTTGTCGTAATCGGATGTTTTAGCCGTTAAGAACAGGACTGGTACATCGGAATTTTTACGTAGTTCCATACAAAACTCCAGTCCGTTGACATCCGGAAGCATAACATCCAATACGATGAGTCTGGGATTGAATTCCCGAATCATCTTTTCTGCTTCCTTTCCTGATTGTGCTTTTTTGATATTGCGAAATCCCTCTTTCTTTAAGACGATTTCCAGCATATCTAAAATTCCTGTTTCATCATCGACCAAAAGAATATATTCTTCCATTTTTTCTCTCCTTACGAAATCAATAAGCGCATTTTCTTTGACTTTAGTGTATAGGCATAACCGAACAAAATCAAGGTGAATACGATAAATATAGTTTTAAGACTTACGGGCAAGCTCAAAATTTTATTTGAAAATAAGTGAAAATCATGGATATTAAACAATGTTTGTTTCTGCTTTATGATATACTTTCAATATCGACGGATTAATAATTTTAATTAAATTATAGTAAGGGGGAATAAGGAGTGGAATATTTGGTGATTGCATTCATGTGTATTGTCATATTTCTGGCATATAACGAAATTTTTGCATTGAAAAAAGTGATTCAAAATCAGGAAAAACGGCTAAATGAATTAGCAAAACGGACAGGTCATGAAGATTTGTCTTCTTTCTGGATTTCAGATGAGTTAAAAGAGGAGATCATTCAGTTGAAACGAAAAGGTAATGGGTTTGGTGGAAGCAAAACAATTGGTTGAAAATTTGAATGAAGAGCCATTTGTCAACTGCAGCAGATTTGATGCGTAACAGGAAGCCTGTGAAATCCAGGGCAGATAGTTATATCCCCTCATAACGTAAATTTCCAGAAAAAGCACATATACAAACATATGTTCTGTTGGTATAATTAGATTAGATTCCATTCATGGTAATAAAAATGGGAGGTGTTTCTCGGATGGAAGAGAAGATCTACTTATGTATTGACCTTAAATCATTTTATGCTTCTGTAGAATGTGTGGAGCGTGGGCTTGATCCTCTGACTACGAATCTTGCGGTGGCTGACCCTGAGAGAAGCGAGAAAACAATATGCCTTGCGATCTCACCCTCTATGAAGGCACTGGGAATCAAGAACCGATGCAGAGTCTTTGAGATCCCCAAAGATGTGCCGTACCTTATGGCACCGCCAAGAATGAAACTTTACATCGAATATTCGGTGGATATTTATGGTATTTATCTAAAATATATCTCCAAAGAAGATATCCATGTTTATTCCATTGATGAGTCATTTCTTGACGTGACCCATTATCTTTCCATGTATCGCATGAGCCCAAAGGAATTGGCTTTACAGATTATGGAGGATATTAAAAGTACTACAGGAATCACCGCCACAGCAGGAATCGGAACCAATTTGTATTTGGCAAAAGTGGCACTGGATATTATGGCAAAGCATGCGAAAGACAATATCGGATATCTGAATGAGGAACTCTACCAAAAAACATTGTGGGAGCACCAGCCCCTGACTGATTTCTGGAGAATCGGCACGGGCATCTCAAAAAGGCTGAATCGTATGGGCATTGTCAATATGGGGGATATTACCCGCGCAAAGGAAGACTCGCTTTACCGAATGTTTGGTGTTGATGCAGAGCTTTTGATAGACCATGCCTGGGGAAGGGAAACCACCACCATGGCGGACATTAAGGAGTATAAGCCCAAAACCAATTCCCTATCCAGCAGTCAGGTGCTTGCAAGAGATTACAGCACCGAGGAGTGCAGACTGATTGTAAAGGAGATGGCTGATGGCTTATGTCTGAATATGGCACATAAAAATGTGATTACCAGCTCGATGTCATTGATGATCGGATATTCTAATGAAATGGGATTAAAACCTTCCATAGGAACCGCAAATATGTCCGTCACCACGAATTCCTACCGATTGATCATCCCTTATGTGATGGAACTGTATGAGCGTATTGTGGAGAAGGGCAAACCGATCCGGCGGCTGAGTCTGTCTTACAATCATATTGTTGATGAAGCTTATGAACAGTACGATTTGTTTACCGACCAGACACAGCTGGAAAAGGACAGGAGGTTGCAGAAGGCGGCATTGGAAATCAAAGAAAGGTTTGGCAAAAATGCCCTTGTACGTGGAATGGATCTGCAGGAAGGCGGTACCACCATAGAACGTAACAGGCAGATTGGAGGTCATAAAAGTGGAGAGTAGAAGAAGGAAAATGGACAGGAAAAGCCGGGCGAAACAATTTATGCCTTTTGATGCATTGAAGGGGTTTCAGGAAGCGCTGGAAGAAAGAGGACGGATTATGGTTCCCAAACGTGATTTAGCGGAGGATAAGACGGAAGAGTTAGATTGGAAGTTAAGACACCTTGGGAAAGAAGACATGGTTACTGTGGAATATTTTCAGGATAGAGAGTATGTACGAATGACCGGAAGGGTGACGCGAATCGATAATACGAGCAGAACTTTGGAGATTGCCAACCGGAGGATTCCTTATAATGATATTTCTGATTTGAAGTGTGACATGGGCTGGATAAAAAATAAGGTTTCTGAATGTGAAATTGAGCGATAAAAAAGAGATCTAAACGTAGAAAATAAATATTGACAAATATTGACAATTATGGTATGCTGAATATATACAAAAGACAATGATACATAAAGTTAAACTACAAAAGAATGTTTTCAAAAGATAAAACAACCCCGGGATCTTAATTGATTTCGGGGTTGGTGCGTTATTTGGAAAAATGTTATTTAAAATCAAGGAAAACTGGGTTTGGATCGGCTTGGTAATCAAGGTTTGAATGTAAAAAAATTCAGAATGACATTAATTCCTGGTGTATGATATAATGTGAAAATGATTTATATCAACCGTAGAGAGGGCAATCATATGAAAGAAAGAATTGTGCCAAGAATCAACACCAACTTACGCAGCCATAGTGTAATAGTGCCTGACACGATCAATCGGGCAACCGGAATTATCATCAATGGAAAGCGGATCAAATCCGTATTATTTTCAACCGATGTTGCCATTATTGCAAATTGTAACGCGGATGCAGTCATTGCCTTATATCCGTTCACTCCCACCATGCAAATCACGAAAGCGATCATAGATGTATCGCAAAAACCAGTTTTTGCAGGAGTAGGTGGCGGCACCACTTCCGGAGCCAGAGTCCGTGAGATTGCCTTGGATGCGGAACTGCACGGAGCCACAGGGGTGGTATTAAATGCCCCTACGAAAACGGAATTTGTACAGGAATTGACGGAATATATTGATATTCCTATTGTATTATCCATTATTTCAGTTTATGAGAATTTAGAAGAACGCATGCTTCGTTCCGGAGCCAAAATCATCAATGTATCAGGCGGGAAAAATACCGTTGAGATTATCCGGGAATTACGCAAAATTGATGAAACATTTCCGATTATTGCAACCGGAGGGCCCAATAAAGAGTCGATTGAAGCCGTCATTGAAGCGGGTGCCAATGCGGTTACATACACACCGCCAACCAATGGCCAGATATTCAGGGATATTATGGAAGAATATCGGAAACGTTGTAAAATGTCGGAATAGGACAGCGGCTGAGCACAAGGGAATCCTTTTAAATAGTTATAAGTATTATAATAAGGGATGAAAGATTAACTATAATTTGTATAACAGAATCGCGGATTCTGATTGACGGCTTATTTTAAAGGTTGTTAATCAGAATCCTTTTTTGTGTAAAGGGATTAAAAAAATAAATTTTGATTTTTGGTACAGGAGTAAGCGGTAGCCTTTCAGGAATTATTGCTTTACCTGAATAAGAATTGTATGGGCACTAAGCCGAATGGAATCATATTATGATTACAGGGACGGTGTTTGCGGTTATCCCGGCATGGACCGTATTTTTATGGTTTCAAAATATTTTATAGAAGGTATGGCAGCTGGTGCTGTCAAGGGGTGAGGTGTTTTATGAATCAAGGGGTGAAACGAAGGGGATTTATGATGATTCTGACAGCAGTAGGGATCGCAGTTTTTGTAATTGCTTTGTTTTTTCATGCAAGCGGAGCAGAACTTAATAAGAATTCTCCAAACAACCAGATAACGCCAAAACGGGTATCGGTTCACGATCCCTCGGTCATTGAGTCAGAAAATGGGGAATATTATATTTTTGGCTCTCATCTTGCAGGTGCAAAATCAGAGGATCTGGTCAATTGGACATCTTTGGGAAGTGATTATGAGAATGTGACAGATAACTGGCTGTTTGGGAATACAAGGGATAATTTAAAGGAATCTTTTTTGTGGGCCGGATATGATGATGGAGATTGCTCCGGCGGAAAGTATGCCGTCTGGGCGCCGGATGTTCTTTGGAATCCCTATTACCGGAATGAAGACGGGAGCAAGGGGGCATATATGCTTTATTACAGCGCATCCTCTACCTGGCGCAGATCCTGCATTGGTTACGGAGTTTCAAAAAAAATAGAAGGTCCTTATACCTATGTGGATACGGTTCTGTATTCCGGATTTACAAAAGACGGTAAAACAGACGGAAATAGCAGCAGAAATACGCGATGGGATAATGACTATCTCAATCTGAAAAAACTGACGGATTCCGGTGTTTTAAAGGATGGCATCAGCGGCCGGTGGTTTAAGGGAAATGAATGGAATCACAATTATGGTCCCAATGCCATTGATCCTGCCCTGTTTTTTGATCAAACAGGCAAAACGCTTTACATGGTTTATGGTTCCTGGTCCGGCGGGATCTATCTTTGTGAACTGGACAGGGAGACAGGCGAAGTCAAATATCCGGGAACGGATTCCGTGGATGATGTGAGCGGAAACTATGTGGACCGATATTTCGGCATCCATCTGGCCGGAGGGAACCATCAGTCCGGGGAAGGCCCATACATCACCTATGACAAGGAAAGCCGGTATTATTATCTGTACGAAACCTACGGCAGTCTGACTGCCAACGGCGGGTACAACATGCGCCTGTTCCGCTCTAAGAATGTTACCGGTCCCTACCTGGATGCTTCAGGAAAGAATGCTGCAGACAATTGCAGGAACAATGAGCAGTACGGAATCAAGCTGATCGGTAATTACCAACTATCAGGAAGCAGTACGGGATATAAGGCAGCCGGTCATAACAGCGCCCTCATTGATGGAGATTCAAACCGTTATCTGGTATATCATCAAAGATTTGATCATGGAACAGAATACCATGAAGTTCGGGTCCATCAGCAATTTCTAAGTAAAAACGACTGGCCCGTAACTGCCGTATTTGAAAATAAAAATGATGTCATCAGTCATTATAACTCCAAAGAAGTATGGGGCAAATATGACTTTTACGATTACGGTCAGAAAACGACTTCTGACATGGTAAAAAAAGAGACCATTACGCTCCTTGAAAATGGAAACATTGAGGGCGACAGGGAGGGAACCTGGAAAAGGACCAAAGGAAAAAAATATGACTATATAACTCTGATGATCAATGGAATATCCTATGAGGGAGTATTTTTCAAACAACATGACGAAATGGGCAGCCCAAAGCCGGTAATGACATTTACCGCGGCAGGTAACAACAATACATGTATATGGGGCAGCAAGATAGGCAAGTAAAGGGAAACTGGATAAGAGACAATGGGTGAGAGTGCGGTCTGTATTCCCACCCATTCTACAAAATTTATGCAATTTCAACAAAAAACAAGTCTGGTATTTGTGTTAAATGCAGAAAATCCTAAAATAGGATTGCGTGATTGCAGAAATCGTGTTATATTATGGTTAAGTTGATAACAACTGAATAATAATTATGAAGACGTGTTACTGGTAATGCAGGCAAGATCGGATTAAACGTATGCGTATAAGACGAATGGGGTATTTTGTCTTATAGGGAGATCGTTTAATTGGGTCTTTTTATTTTGTCATTCCGGCCGGATGACGAATGAGAAAATACTTGAAAGGGGTTTTGAATATGAATTATAATCAAATTGCCAAAGACATTTTGTCGAATGTTGGCGGTTCTGGGAATGTAAATGGATTAACCCATTGCTTTACAAGATTAAGATTTCAATTAAAAGATACAAAGAAAGCCAATAAAGAGACTATTGAGCATTTAGAAGGTGTAATTTCCGTTGTGGAAAGCGGAGGCCAGTTCCAGGTGGTTCTTGGAACCAAAGTCAATAAGGTTTATGACGCCATCGTTCCTATGCTGTCCATTGATGAAACCACAGAAATCAGCGAAGAAAAGACTTCCATTTGGAACCGTATCCTGATTGCGGTTTCAGCCATGTTTACTCCTATGGTCCCGGCCATTGCAGCTTCCGGACTTTTAAAAGGCTTCCTTACCATTGCAAAAATCGTTGCAGCGAAGCAGGGTGTGGATATTACGGTAAATCAGACGTATACGCTGATCATGGCTGGAACGGACGCCCTGTTTTACTTCATGCCGTTGATCTTAGCTTATACCAGTGCCAAGGTATTTAAAGCAAATGAATTCATTGCCATGGCACTTGGCGGTACCATGTGTTATCCTTCCGTTGTCGCACTGATGACTGGACAGGAAGCAGTAAGCATGTTTGGCATTAACATCACCAAAGCCAGCTATGCTTCCTCTGTGATACCGATCGTCATCGGCGTTTTCATTCTTTCCTATGTACAGAAATTTTTAGAGAAAGTGATTCCGGAAGTATTAAAGATTATTCTGGTCCCTGGTTTATCACTCCTTGTAATGATTCCGGCAACCTTTATGGTATTTGGACCCATTGGTATCTACATCGGTAATGCCATTAACTTTGTTTACACCGGCATGATGAATCTAAGTCCGGCCCTCTGCGGCGCTTTTATCGGAGGGATGTGGTGCGTATTTGTTATTTTCGGAGCACATCGGGCGCTTCTTCCTATCGGTATCAATGACGTTGCTCAGTTTGGGCATCAGAATCTTCTGGCTTTTGCAGGTGCGGCCAACTTTTCACAGGGCGGAGCTGCACTGGGGGTTATGTTAAAGACGAAGAATAAAGATTTAAAGACAGTAGCGGCATCTGCAGCTATCTCTGCCTCTGTCTGCGGTATTACGGAACCAGCTATTTACGGCTGTAACCTGCGTTTGAAAAAACCGATGATTTATGCCATTATCTGCGGAGCCGTCGGCGGTGCGATCATGGGAATCGGCGGTGTATACGGTGATTCCTTTGCCAACAACGGAATTCTTACCTTTGCAACTTATGCGGCATTTGGTCTGAAACCATTTATATATTACCTGATTGGTATCGGTGTTTCCTTCTTTGGTGCAATGATACTTACTTACATGTTTGGGTTTGAAGAAGTGGGAGAGAAGAAAAAGAAAGCCAACGTGCCTTCAGAAGCGGAAATTACAGAATCAGTGACAGAAGAAAAAGCAGAAAAAGAAGCAGAAAAAAAGGCAGAAACTGAGATCGCAGAATTGGACCCGTCAGAAGCGGATATATTAATCGGCTCACCCATCGAAGGAGAGGCTGTTTCAATGACAAAAGTCAATGATGAAGTATTTTCTTCTATGGCATTGGGAAACGGTGTTGCGATCATCCCGGAAAAGGGAGAGGTTGTGGCTCCCGAGGACTGTACCGTAACTTTGATTTATCCCACACTCCATGCACTTGGTCTTATGCTGGATAATGGGGTGGAAATGATCATTCACGTTGGAATTAACACCGTTCAGTTAGAAGGGAAATATTTTGAGAAATTTGTTGAAGAAGGAGCTCATATTAAAAAAGGAACAAAAATTCTGTCCTTTGATATTGATGCGTTAAAGAAGGAAGGCTATGATACGATTGTACCGATCATTGTAAGCAATACTCCTGTATTTCAGCAGGTTTCCGGTATTGCCGGCAAAAAAGCGGCACTTAACACATCGGTCATTGCCATCAAAAAAAATCAGTAAAGGAGTTTTAATATGAATAAAATGAAAGCCAAGTTTCCAGATAACTTTTTATGGGGAGCATCTTCTTCCGCATTCCAGATCGAAGGCGGTTGGAATGAAGGCGGCAAAGGCCCTACGGTTGCTGATGTAAACTCCTTTAAGCGTTCCCATTTACAGGCAGACAGTAAGGTGGCCAGCGATTTCTATCATCATTGGCCGGAGGATATTGCCCTGATGAAAGAGATGGGGCTGGACATTTACCGTTTTTCCATTTCATGGGCAAGAATCATCCCGGATGGGGATGGAGAAATCAATCAGGAAGGCATCAAATTTTATAATGATGTGATCAACTGCCTGCTGGAAAACGGCATTCAGCCATTTATTACCCTGTATCATTTTGACCTTCCCTATGCACTGGTTGAAAAATACAATGGCTGGGAATCCAGAGAGTGTGTAAAGGCATTTGAACGTTATGCAAAGGTATGCTTTGAGACATTTGGCGACAGAGTCACCTATTGGCAGGTCCACAATGAGCAGAACCTTATGGTCCGTGTGGATGAACGGGTAAATATCACCGCAGAAGACAGCTGGGAGGCAGACCGCCAGAGGGCACAGATGGATTATCATATGTTCCTGGCCCATGCACTGGCTGTGAAAGCGTGCCATTCCATCATTCCGGAAGGAAAGATCGGTCCGGCGGTGTCTTCCACCTGTACCTATCCGAAGAGCAATCGTCCGGAAGACGTTTGGGCAGCAAGGTTAAATGACTGGTTCAAGACCGATTATTGTCTGGACATGCATTACTACGGCCGTTATCCCGGATATTATATGCGTTACTTAAAAGAGAGAAATATTGTTCCGGTTATGATGCCGGAGGATGAAGAAATTTTAAAAGATGCAAAGATGGATTTCATTGCACTCAATTATTACCGCACCCTCTGCGTCAGCTATCTGCCGGCGGATGACGACCATCCGGTAGGAGAGAGAACCTTCCCGATCAATCAGGTTGATTTTGACCAGTACGGATATTTCCATCATATTAAAAACGAGCATCTCGCTTCCAGCGAATACGGAGCACAGATCGACCCGTTAGGTCTTAGAACCGTATTAAACAATTATTATCAAAAATATCATCTTCCGCTTATCGTTACGGAAAATGGACTTGGTACCGCCGATACCCTGACAGAAGACGGAAAAGTCCATGACGATTACAGGATCGACTACTTAAGAGAGCATATTCTGGCCTGCAGTCAGGCAATCGAGGACGGAGTTGAGATGATGGGATATTCTCCATGGTCTGTTATGGATTTACTCAGCTCCCACGAAGGATTTAAGAAGCGTTACGGATTTATTTATATCAATCGTGAAGATCATGATTTAAAAGATATGCGCCGCATTAAGAAGGACAGCTTTTATTGGTATAGCCGCGTAATCAAAACGAACGGGGAAGAACTCTAAATAACAGAAATGGGGTTTGGTTATGAGGGTTGTTAAGGTAATGAATAATTCTCTGCTGCTGGCAATTGATGACAGCGGCAGGGAAGTAATTCTGATGGGAAAGGGAATCGGTTTTAATAAATCCATCGGACATCATTTGAAAAGTGAAGACATTGAGAAAGTGTTTGTCTTAAAAGACCGGTCCATATCCAAAAATATCATCCGTCTTGCATCTGAAATTGACAGTACTTATTTTGAACTGGCCAAACAGGTGATTGACTATGCCATTGAAACTTATGGCATGGTACTGATGGAGCACATTTATCTGGGACTTACGGATCATCTTTCTTTTGCTGTGAAAAGATACAAAGAGGGGATTTTTATACAGAATTTTTATACACAGACCTTATTGCGTTTTAATCCGAAGGAATATCAGGTCGGCTTATATGCCCTGCAGCTTGTGAGGGAGCAGCTGCAGGTGGATTTGCCGCAGGATGAGGCCGGCAGCATTGCCTTTCATTTTATCAATGCCCAAAAAAATAACTCTTATAGTACAGACGACCAGACAATATTTGAAACCGTCAAAGGGATTTTAGATATTGTGAAATATAACTTCTCCATTGTTTATAATGAAGATGGAATCGGATATACCCGTTTCTTAACCCATTTGCGGCTTTTTGCACAAAGGCTGGTGGATGGCAGTCAGGACCTCTATGATTATGAAGATTCTTTTTATACACATGTGATAGAAAGCTGTCCGATGGAATACGAATGTGTCAAAAAAATTGAAATCTTTATCCAGGAAAAATTTAATTCCAGGCTGTCGAGACAGGAAGAAATGTATTTAACGGTCCATATTCATCGTATTTTGGAGGAATACTCTCAGCAAAACAGGAAATGAAGGGATAGAAATTGAACGATCAAACTTTTACGCGTAACCAGGAACTCCGTTATCTTGCTATGGTTTCCCTGTTTTGGTTTGCGCAGTATATATACATCCCCTATCAGACGACTTATCTGACTCTTTTAGGTGTAAGCAGTACCTTTACCGGAATGGTCGTGGGAGCATATGGGATCACCCAGTTGTTGTTTCGGTTGCCCATAGGACTTTGTGCGGATTCCATTGGAAGACATAAGGGTTTTATCATGGCGGGAACGCTGTTTTCAGGTCTGGCCTCTTTTTTTCGGATTTTTTGGGGCAATGGAATGGGATTTTTAGTTGCAAACCTGTTTTCGGGCCTGGCATCGGCCATGTGGATTTCCTTTATGGTGTTTTACACCAATCACTTTTCTGCAAAGGACCAGCAGTCGGCTACCAGCAGAATTGTAATGTTTAACAACTTTGGTATGCTTGTGGGGTTTTTATTAAGCACCATCGGCTACAACAGCATCGGAATGGTGGGAATCTGTATTCTCAGCGTGTGTGCCGGGCTGCTTGCTTTTTTTCTCTCACTTCAGATTAAGGAACCATGCAGAAAGATGGAAACCATTCATACCAGGGACCTTCTTTCCGTATGCAGAATCAAAAGGCTATGGTTATTCGCCATACTTGCTCTCATTCAGCAGGGAATTCAGCTTACAACTGCCATGTCATTTACAAATCAGATTCTAAAGGATCTTGGAGCCTCCAATGGACTTGTTGGAATCTCTTCTATTATATACATGATTTCCGCTGTAGGTTTTGCTGCGTTTGCTTCTACGTTTCTCTGTTGTAAAAAAGGTCCCAGGTTCTGGATACCGGCAGTTTTTGTCGTTGTATCTGTATATTGTATCCTGATACCGTCAGCAAAAAGTGTACTTGAACTTTTGATTCTTCAGATACTCCCCGGAATGTCCACAGGAATCCTGTTTTCTTATATAACCTCTGAGGCCATGTGCGGAATTCCCGGAGAGAAGCGTTCAACAGCGATGGGACTTTTTCAGGCAGTTTATGCCGTGGGAATGACCACATTTCCTATTTTTACAGGAAGCCTGGCTTCCGCGTTCAGCCTCAGGTTCGGTTATCTGGTGTTGGCGGGAATTTCGTTCATCGGTGCCATGGTATCACTTCTATATTATATTAAGAAGAACAAAAGCAGCAGAACGTTATAGTACAATAAAAAGGAACGGGTGCTCAGTTTAGCTGGGAACCGTTCCTTTTTTTGCCCACATCAGATCCATGTTGGGTTCATATGACAGAAATCCGTTTAAATAAATGATAGATATCCAACTGTCCGTATCCCCACGTATTATTGGGATATGTATCGGTGCTGCTTCGTCTTGCACCTCTGACGATCATACGGTTCACTAAAAGCCCTGTAACATTCGTAAGGTTTCCCCTGCAAAAGCCCCATTCCATCACCATGGCAGCGGCTCCGGCTGCATGTGCAGCGGCGGCTCCTGTACCGGTGATGATTCCATACTCATTTTCCCCCATGGCACAGGGGATACGAAAGCCAGGGGCCGCAATATCGGGGACGATCTGACCGAAGCTGGTGTAACCTCTTCCTGATTCCGCCAGAATCTGATCGTTAAACTGGTCATAGGCGGCAACCGTGAGCGGGTTTCTGGCATTTCCTGGTGCGGTGATGGTGGTAGAAGAGGTGGATTCATAAAAATAAGTTTCTCTGGAAAGCAGGTTTCCGGAAGGCAGCCAGGATCGAATGGAAAACGGCTCATTTTCAATGTTATGGAGCATAAAAAACCAGGGACCGGGAATGGGATTTTCAAAACGGACCAGAATCAGCTGATCACCAGATTCTCCCTCCATATTGATATTATTGACCCAGATCCTGGTTTCCCCATAAAAGAGCTGATAGTTTTGACAGGCTTTGGCGGAGGGGGATTCTTCCTGGATAAATTCTCCTTCAGGAGATGCGATATCGAGAAGGACTCTTCCAGGCGGGAAAGGCCAGATTTCCATGGAGAAACTTTTATCCGCACTTCCTATATTCATATAAAAGCCGTGTTGAAACGGCGGTGAACTTACATGATGGAAATAGTGTCTGCCTTTGTTCCCTTCATTGCCGGCAGCTATTGAGACATCAATTTTAGGCAGACTGACAATATGGTCAATATAAGAACTGAGTGCTCCCCGTCCGCTGTGCCCGCCCTGGCTGCTGCCGAGAGCAATGCAGATGACAAGAGGCCGGTTTAACCGTTCCGAAACGGAAATAAGAAACCGGATTCCCAGTATGATATCCGATTCCTGGTAACAGAGAGCATCTTCCGGTACGAGAAAAATGTTCTTTAGATTTTTTTTTGCTTCTTTTAACTTTACAACGGCCAGCTTGGTTTGAGGTGCCACTCCTGTAAAAGATTCTTCTTCATTTGGTGTTCCGGAGGCTATGCTGGCAATAGCGGTCCCATGTCCATTGGTATCATTGGTCGGTACGATTTTCCAGGGGGCAGATGATTTTAAAGCTGAATTAATATGGTTTTTTCCGTATTCAGAGCCAAAGTCAAATCCTGACGGCGGCAGACCGCTTTGATCCGTTTGATCCCAAATAGAGAGAATGCGGGTGCTCCCGTCTTGATTGCGGAAAGCTGGATGCTGGTAATTGATGCCGGTATCTATGATCCCGATGATGACTCCCAGCCCAAAAAGATTCAGGTGGGGTTGTCTCTGGACACTTCCGATGCCTGATTTTTCCACGCTTACTTTTGAGGAAAGCGTAAAAAGGGAAGGAAAACTGTCATAGGAATGAAGTCCCAGATCACACGCATCCATCTTGCTTTTATGTATATGGAGCAGAGAGTGCTTTTCATTGAGTTTTGTCACGTTTTGATTGTTATTAAAATCCGGAACCAAAGCATTGTTTATAATGAAATCATAATATTCATTGTCCAGAATTTTTTGCATGAAAAGCCTCCTATGCCTTTTTGACGCAGTATATATATATCATATGCAGATGGTATGGGCAGCTTGCATGAAAGTTATGCTCTCTGGATAGTGCGGGCAGAATCATATCGAAAAAAATCCCCTTTTTCTCGTTGAACAGCTATCTTTCATAGCCTGGTTCCCTGCGAAAAAGGGGGGTGTATTAGTATTTACTTTTCTGTGGTTTTCCCTTCTTTTATCCCTTCAAAGGAGTCAAAGAACACGGTATGCTCCAAATCGTAACGTTTCTCATGAAGGGGATGGGGCTGACAGTCTTCTCTTGGATAGCCAAGGGGAAGCAGTGCTGCAGGAACCAGGAAATCGGGAATCTCAAAAGCTGTCCGGATGGCTTCCGGATCAAAATGTCCCACCCATGTTGTTCCTAAACCTAGTGCTGCCGCCTGAAGCATCATCTGGGTGGTGACAATACTGGCATCGACCATGCCCATGTCCGCCTGGTCGTAGGACCTTTTCCAGCTGACAGATTTATCATAACAAATCAGCAAAGCCATGGGAGCATGAAAATGATAGCTGGTGCAGGATTTTAATTTGGTAAGATTTTCTTCGCTTTCTATCACAAGAATTCTCTGAGGCTGATAATTGACAGCAGTAGGAGCCACTCTTCCGGCTTCCAGGATCATATCCAGTTTTTCCTTCTCCACTTTCCGTTCACTAAATTTTCTCACCGAGTAACGATCTTTTGCCAATTGTAAGAAATCCATAATAAAGCCTCCTTAGCCATTTTTCCCACATTATAGCATAGAATAAGGAAAAAAGCAAAGCCATAAAACTGGCCTTGCCCTTTCAATTATCCCAATTGAAGCATCACGTGATATTCCTTTTTCCCTTCTGTATAGGGAATCTCTTTTCCTTCGATGGGCCTGCCATCAACAAAGAGTCCGGGAGCATCGTTCTGGTCACCGCTGCGATTTTTTACGTGTATGTGGTATTCTGCACCACGAAACTTACGAACGGCGGAAAATTCCTTAATGGAATCGGGAAGGCAGGGATCTACGATTAAGCCGTGAAAACCAGGTCTGATCCCGAGAATATGCTGGGATATGCTGACGAAAGTCCATGCAGCCGTTCCGGTGAGCCAGCTGTTTTTGGCTTCGCCGAAATTCTTTGCATCCGTTCCGGCAATCATCTGGGAATAAACATAGGGCTCCGTTTTGTGGATCTCACTGATTTCCTCCGTATACGCAGGGCAGGTGCGGCGGTATACCTCAAAGGCCCGGTTCCCTCTGCCGATCATAGTTTCTGCAATGGTGATCCAGGGATTGTTATGGCAGAAGATCCCTGCATTCTCCTTGTATCCTGGAGGATAGGAGGTGATTTCTCCCAGGTGCTTGTGATAAACGGAATAGGCGGGCTGTAAAATCAAAATCCCGTAAGGCGTATCCAGCTGTTCCTTTACACTGTCCAGCGCTTGCTCTGCCAGTCCTTCTGCCAGGCCAATGCCTCCCATCACACAAAAACCCTGAGGTTCAATGAATATCTTACCTTCTTCACAGTCTTTTGAACCTACCTTTCCCCCAAAGGCATCGTAGGCTCTTAAAAACCATTTTCCATCCCAGCCGGCCCGAAGAACCGCGTCATACACTTCCTGAACAGAAGCCTCTGCCTCCAAAGCCTCATCGGCATGCCCTGTCATACGGCAAATCTGAGCATACTCTTTGCCGTATTTAACATACATTCCCGCGATCATGACGGATTCTGCCACAGGACCTTCGGAGGGACCGCTGGTCTGAAAGGATTCTCCCGGTTCTGTGGAAAAGCAGTTTAAATTCAAACAGTCATTCCAGTCTGCCCGGCCGATGAGTGGCAGTCCGTGAGGACCTAGGTTTAACTTGGTAAACCCAAAGGACCGTCGTAAATGTTCCATGAGGGGCTGGCTTTTTGAAGCATCGTTGTCAAAAGGTACCGGTTCCTCAAGGATTCCCCAGTCCCCAGTCTCCCGAAGGTAAGCGGATACTCCGGCAATAAGCCACAAAGGGTCGTCATTGAAACCGCTTCCAATGTCCATATTTCCCTTTTTGGTAAGAGGCTGGTACTGGTGGTACGCACTTCCGTCTTCAAACTGGGTGGAGGCAATATCAAGGATTCTTTCTCTGGCACGATCCGGGATCATATGTACAAAGCCAAGGAGATCCTGGCAGGAATCCCGAAATCCCATCCCTCTTCCGGTACCTGATTCGTAGTAAGAGGCGGAACGGGACAGATTGAAGGTGACCATACATTGATACTGATTCCAGATGTTTACCATGCGGGCCGTCTTCTCATCTGCCATGGAAACAGAATAGGTAGAAAGGAGATTCTCCCAATTCTTTTTTAGATCAGAAAGAGCCTGATCGACCTGGGCAGCAGTTTTGTATTTTTTCATAACCAATGTTGCAGGTTCCTTGTTGATAACATTTGGAGCGCTCCACTTATGCTCGCCAGGATTCTCTGCATAGCCTAAGAGAAAGACCAATACTTTTTCTTCTCCCGGATCCAGGTGAATGGACAGCCGGTGAGAACCAATGGGAGACCAGCCGCTTGCCAGGGAATTGCCGGAACGGTTTTTTTGAACCATATCCGGCTCTTTGTTTGAACCATAGGTTCCTACAAACGTATTTCTGTCCGTATCAAATCCGTCAATATCTGCATTTACAGAATAATAAGCGAAATGGTTCCGTCGCTCCCGGTATTCTGTTTTGTGATAAATGACCGAACCTTCTACTTCCACTTCTCCTATGCTTAAATTCCGCTGAAAGTTTGTCATGTCATCCATAGCATTCCATAAACAAAATTCCACATAGGAAAAGAGAGTAAATTCTTTGGAGCCCAGCCCTTCATTTTTCAATGTCACCTTATGAATCTCACAGGGATCATGGAGGGGAACAAAGGCGGTGACCTGGGCTTTTAAACCGTTCTTTTTCCCGCTGTAGCAGGTATATCCAAGGCCATGGCGGCACTCATAAAAATCCAGGGGGGTCTGAGAGGGCTGCCATCCCGGATTCCAGATCGTTCCGTTATCATTGATGTAATAGTAATGTCCGTTGCTGTCAAGCGGAACGTTATTATAGCGGTACCGTGTCAGCCTTAGCAGCTTTGCATCTTTATAAAAGCTGTAGCCGCCTCCGGTATTGGAGATCAGGGAAAAGAAATTTTCGCTGCCCAGATAGTTGATCCAGGGAAGGGGGGTATCAGGAGCTGTAATGATATATTCCTTTTCCTGGTCATTGAAATAGCCATACTTCATAATAGGAGAACTCCTTTCGGCTGAAAGTTATAATTTACTTCATTTACCATTTTACGAAAACGATTAAGTAAAAATAGTTGGAGTCACAATGCAATAATAACGGATATATTTTGAAAATACAAGATAAAAATTATATTTTTAAGGATTATATTTTTAAACCATATGTAAAAATGCACATAATACAAGCCTATATTCTATATAAAATATATAAAATTATAAAAATATATTGATTTTACTCAGAAATAGGGGTATAGTGAAATTACGAAAACGATTAAGTTAAGAGGAAGAGACATATGATTTCTATGAAAGAACTGGCGCAGCATTGCGGAGTATCCGTTGCCACTGTGAGCAAAGCACTCAATGACCAGAGCGACATCGGTGAGAGCACCAAGAAAAAAATAAAAACAGCGGCGGAAAAGCTTGGATATTATCCAAATGCAGCAGCCAGGTCCTTAAAGACGAATAAAAGTTATAACATTGGGGTTTTATTTGTAGATGAGGCAAACAGCGGCCTTACCCATGAGTATTTTGCGGCTGTACTGGAGGGGTTTAAGGTGGAAGCGGAGAAACAGGGATATGACATAACTTTCATCAACAGCCAGATTGGGAAGAAAAAGGTTTCCTATTATGAGCACTGCAGATACCGGAATGTGGATGGAGTTGTAATTGCCTGTGTAAATTTTGACAATCCGGAGGTAATTGAGCTTCTGGCAGGTGATATTCCGGTGGTCACCGTTGACCATATCCATGATAACTGTTCTTCGGTCTTGTCGGACAATGCAAAAGGAATTGAAACGCTTATGGAATACATTTATGGAAAAGGCCACAGAAAGATCGCATACATTCATGGACAGATGAGTACAGCCGTCACAAAGGCGAGACTCACCAGCTTTTACCGTTTTATAGAAACTCACCGGATGGAAATACCGGACAGTTATGTGATCGAGGCAGATTATCTGGATGTCAGAGAAGCGGCAGCTGCAACCAAAAAGCTGCTGGACAGAAAAGATCCGCCTACCTGCATTCTCTACCCGGATGATACCGCATTGATCGGCGGTCTGAATGAAATACGGGCGAGAAATTTAAGGGTTCCGGAGGATATCTCCATTGCCGGGTATGATGGCAGCCGGGTATCCCAGCTTTTGAATCCCAGATTGACCACCATACGCCAGGACACAGCGGCCATCGGCAGGCAGGCAGCAAAAAAATTGATAGGCACCATCGAGAAACCAAAAACTACATTTACAGAGCAGATCATTGTGGAAGGAGAGCTGCTCCTTGGGGAATCGGTTGGAGATGCATAAGTATCAAGATAGTTTTATAAGAAAAGGAGAGGTAATATGAAGAAGAAGGTAATCAGTGGATTGTTGTGTGCAGTTATGGCAGCGTCATTGGCTGCAGGCTGCAGCTCTGAGACCACTCAGAGCCAGGGCACAGGCAAAGAAAGTGCTGCAGAGACTACAAGTAAGGCTGGGGCGGCTGAAAAAGGGGCAAAAGGCGAAGAGGGGAAAGTGATCAATATTTATGTCTGGAATGATGAGTTCAAGACAAGATATGAAGATTATTATGCATCAAAGCTGCCTGAGGGGTATAAGGTCAACTTTGTAACAACTCCAAACGAAAATAATGCTTATCAGAATGCTCTTGATGAAGCTCTTTTAAATCAGGCGGATGCCAAGGCAGATGATAAAGTGGATATGTTTCTTGTTGAGGCGGATTATATATTGAAGTATGTGAATTCAGACAGTACCCTGGATTTAAAAGAAATTGGAATTACGGATGAGGATATGTCTAAACAGTACGAATACACAAAGGTGATCGCGCAGGATTCCAACGGGGTGCAAAAAGGTATTTCCTGGCAGGGCTGTCCCGGACTTTATATTTACCGCCGTTCCATTGCAAAAGAAGTTCTTGGAACCGATGATCCGGCAGAAGTACAAAAGGCAATCAAAGACTGGGATTCCTTTGATAAGACTGCAGAGAAAATGAAGGAAAAAGGCTATTATATGGTATCTGGCTTTGATGACACATACCGTACGTTTTCCAATAATGTATCTGCTCCATGGGTAGATGGTGATAAAATAGTCATTGACCCCAATATGGAAAGATGGATCGAGCAGACAAAGAATTATACCGATAAAGGGTATAATCAGAAAACCATTCTCTGGTCCGCAGAGTGGGCATCCGGCCAGGGTCCGGAAGGAAAAGTATTTGGTTACTTTATGCCGGCATGGGGCGTAGATTTTACTATGGCTAAAAATTCTCTTGCAGTAGCAGAAGCTGACGGAGGAAAGCAGGAGGCTGGAAACGGTTCTTTTGGTGACTGGGCGGCAACGACCGGACCGGAGTCTTATAACTGGGGCGGAACCTGGATTTGTGCTGCAGCCGGAACCGATAATGCAGATATCGTGGCAGACATTATGAAGACCATCTGCTGCGACGATGATACCATGAAAAAAATCGTAAAAGAAAAAAATGATTTTGTAAACAACAAACCCATTATGGAAGCACTGGCAAAGAGTGATTATAAATCAGCATTCCTTGGAGGCCAGAATCCATTGCAGATGTATTGTGATGCGGCAGAAAACGTCGATATGAGCAAGATTTCTCCTTATGATCAGGGAATCAATGAGAGCTTGCAGACGGCTATGCATGATTACTTTAACGGAACTGTAGACAAAGAGACGGCGATGAAGAATTTCTTCACCTCGGTCAAAGAAAAGTACCCGGAATTAAAGACCGAGTAGCGGTAAAATGCAGGGCGGATAGTTTCCGCCCTGTAAATGAGCAGGAGGTTTTACAATGGTAAATAAAAAAAAGGCAAAGACCAGAAAAAAAGTCAGCTATGCCAAATGGGGATATATTTTTCTGATTCCTTTTTTTGCAACCTATTTGATATTTTCCTTTATCCCACTGGTAAATACATTTTATAACAGTCTGTTTGAGAATTACCGTTCCGGGCTAAAGCAGATCGGCCCTACTTTTGTGGGATTACAGAATTACATTTCGATTTTTCAAAGCGATCTGCTGAAATATCTTGGAAATACCATGATATTGTGGATCATTGGTTTTATTCCCCAGATTATGATCTCCTTGATTCTGGCTGTATGGTTTGCGGATTTCCGGATGAAACTCCGGGGGAGCAGCTTTTTTAAAACAATCATTTATCTGCCCAATGTGATTATGGCTGCCTCTTTTGCCATGCTGATATTTGCTCTGTTTTCTGACGATGGTCCAATGAATAACCTGCTGATGAGCATGGGCTTGTCTGATCGTCCCGTTCGTTTTCTGGCAACGGTTTGGGGAACAAGAGGGCTGGTCGGTCTAATGAATTTTATGATGTGGTTCGGAAATACCACGATTCTCTTAATGGCAGCAATCCTTGGGGTAGATGC
Organism: uncultured bacterium; assembly: GCA_905215155.1. GTDB lineage: Bacteria > Bacillota > Clostridia > Lachnospirales > Lachnospiraceae > Lacrimispora > Lacrimispora sinapis. Next base: position 28,991 of record CAJMPJ010000040.1, read on the forward strand.
TTCCCTGTTTGAAGCAGCCTCCATTGACGGAGCAAAACCCCTGCAGATATTTACGAAAGTGACCATGCCTTTAATAAAGCCTATTTTTATTTATGTGCTGATCACATCTCTGATCGGCGGTTTACAGATGTTTGATGTTCCCCAGGTGCTGACCAACGGAAAAGGGTTTCCTGACAGAACCAGCATGACCTTGATTATGTTTTTAAACAATCATCTATACAGTAAGAATTACGGAATGGCAGGCGCTGTGTCTGTCATATTGTTTTTCATTACGGCAATGCTCAGTCTGGTGGTATTTTTTGTGCTGACGGGTGCCGGTAAAAAGAAGGGGGGAAGTTACTGATGGGCAGGCTGGCAAAGCTTAAAAAAGCGGTAGTATATACGGTACTGTTGCTTTTGACATTTTTGTGTCTCTTCTTCTTTTACTGTCTGGTGATCAATGCCACAAGGTCTCATCCGGAGATTTCAAAGGGATTTTCTTTTATACCTGGGAAATCATTTGCTGCCAATCTATATAATGTACTGCATAATGAAAATCTCCCGGTTTTATATGGGATACGAAACAGTCTTATCATCGCCGGAAGCTCTGCGGCTTTATCCGTGTATGTTTCCGCAATGACGGCATATGCGATTCATGCCTACGAATTTCGCCTTCGTAAGGCGGTTTACTTATTTATTATCCTCATCATGATGATCCCCACACAGGTGACCACCCTTGGCTTTTTAAAGCTCATTAACAACATGGGTCTGATGGACAGTTTTATACCACTGATCCTGCCTTCTATGGCAGCTCCGGTTGTATTTTATTTTATGGTTTCCTATTTTGAGAGCAATCTTCCTCTCGAAATTATAGAATCCGCCAGAATTGATGGCTCCAATGAATTTTATACCTTTCATGTGATTGTGCTCCCTATTGTAAAACCCGCGTTGGCAGTACAGGGAATATTTGCATTCGTAGCTTCCTGGAACAACTACTTTGTTCCGTCTCTTGTGCTGAAATCCAATATAAAAAAGACGCTGCCAATTTTGATTGCCCAGCTTCGGAGTGCGGATTTTCTGAAATTTGACATGGGCCAGGTCTACATGCTGATTACCATTGCCATTATTCCCGTAGCGGTAATCTATCTGTGTCTATCCAAATTCATCATTGGAGGAGTGACAGCAGGAAGCGTCAAAGGTTAAGAAATTTATAACATTGTATGAAGATTTTCACTGAAATCAGATTTGAAAGAAAAATCGAAAAAAACTATAGGTTTTTCTTAGAATTATCCATTGTCATTTTAATGTTCTCTGCTTATAATGTTCATAGACATACATATTTGAAGGAGGAAACGAAATGGCAATTTTGGTTACTGGAGGTGCTGGCTATATTGGTAGCCACACTTGTATTGAGCTGTTAAATTCAGATTACGAAGTTGTGGTAGTGGATAATTTGTGCAATTCCAGTAGGGAATCCATGGAACGTGTCATGGAAATCACCGGAAAAAAGCTGACTTTTTATGAAGCGGATCTTTTAGACCGGGCTGCGCTGGAACAGATTTTTGAAAAAGAGAGCATTGAGGCCGTGATTCATTTTGCCGGACTGAAAGCAGTCGGAGAGTCTGTATTTAAGCCGCTTGAATATTATCATAATAATATTACAGGAACCTTGATTCTTTGCGATGTGATGAGAAATCATGGCGTGAAGAACATCGTATTCAGTTCTTCTGCGACTGTATATGGAGACCCTGCATTTGTTCCCATCACAGAGGAGTGCCCCAAGGGAGATATCACCAACCCCTACGGACGTACCAAGGGAATGCTGGAGCAGATTTTAACAGATCTGCATACAGCAGATTCTCAGTGGAATGTAATGCTTCTGCGCTACTTTAATCCAATTGGGGCTCATAAATCCGGCAGGATCGGTGAAAATCCAAAGGGAATCCCGAACAATCTTCTCCCTTATATCACTCAGGTTGCAGTTGGAAAATTAGACTGTCTCGGTGTGTTTGGCGGCGATTATGATACCCCTGACGGCACCTGCGTCCGTGATTATATTCATGTTATGGATCTGGCAGACGGCCATGTAAAAGCTTTAAAGAAATTTTCCGGCAGCGAAGGCGGAGTCTGGGTATATAATCTTGGTACGGGGGTTGGCTACAGCGTTCTTGATGTGATCCATGCATTTGAAGAGGCAAATGGTTTAAAGATTCCTTATGTCATGAAAGACAGAAGACCAGGGGATATCCCTCAATGCTATGCAGATCCTTCAAAAGCAGAAAAAGAACTTGGCTGGAAAGCAGAGCGGAGCTTAAAGGATATGTGCTGTGATTCCTGGAACTGGCAGAAAAACAATCCCGAAGGATATTCCAAATAAATAATTTTAGAAATTATTACATGAGAAATGGATTAAAAAGCATACGCGGCCACTTTGCGGGGGCCGCGGTATTTTGTTGCTTTGATCAGACTTTTCTGCTGTAATCATTCTTTTATTTCGACGGACAATTGTTTACTGCTTTAATCAAATTATGTATGAATTTTATCACAAAGCATATTGCAAAAACCGGTGTTTTCCTGGATTTGTCATCTAGGTTCTCCTTTAAAGGCATTATTTTCTTATTCGTCTAATCAATCATCTTTTCTATAGAAAAATCATTTGTCTAAAGAGTATTAATATAAGGAAGAGATTTTTCTACCTGCAAATAAATTTTACAATCCAAATACATTTTTTTCCTTCCGTTCCTTCATCAAAATGTATTTTGTTTCAAAAAATCCTCCCATCCTTAATATTGTAATAGCTATATAAAGAATGTTTGGAATTCAAAATAAAAACAGCCCTCTTTTTAATAGGAAGAAAGCCCTTTGTTCCATCCGACACAGGATTTCAAAAACCAAGACCCAAAAGACAAATAGTTTCAATCCATGCAACTTCTGAGTCTGTCCAATAGGCTTAGTTGAATTCAAAAATCGGAATCTCTTCCATATAAATACCCCTTTCA
>CAJMPJ010000041.1 GCA_905215155.1 uncultured bacterium
CGCAGATTTTAAAATAAGACAAGCATACCACGTTGCTAAAAAGGTGTACCTTTTTATATCTGATCTTCAATCCCCCATCCTCTCATTTTTATTGTTGAAATATGGCGAAATTATGATTATAATATAATATGGTTGATTTTACTCATTAGACAAGCATACCATCATGTCAAAAAGGTACACCTTTTTGTCAGATAAAATAAAATGCGTACAGACAGCAAATACCAATATTCATACAAAATAAACAAGGGCTGCGAATATATTAATCGTATATCCCCTGTTTCTCATATCCGTAACCATTCAGTTCTCTTATAGTCCAGGCAAAAAGGTCTGCTAACGGAGTAACGTGTTTCAGAAGGGAGGTAGAAAGCCTATGTTTAATATCTTTCATACGGGTGAGAAGAGTAAGTTCTCCTGGTAGTTGGCAGGAGATATAGCAGACGGACGGGAAAAAGCACCGGCTGTTAGAGTATACCATAAAAATGGAATTGTCAAACCTGTACGGTGAGACGTGAACAACGTTATTTTCCATGGAAACCAGTCTGAAGCAAAGGTCAATCATTGAGTGAAGGTGTAATAAATGACGGAAAAAGATGCGAACACTCTTTTGGAGCAGATCTGCAATATGATATGGAACAGGCCGGCCGGCGGAAAGCTTGAGGACAAAAGCCAGGCTGGGCGGAAACCGCTTTATGCCTCCATAAAACAAATCATCGGGCAGGTCAAGCAGGTGATAAAGGAAAATTACAGACAAAAGAGAAATTTTACAAGTGCTTTTTCCGGACTGTTTCATGAAGTGTCTGTCCAGCTGGAAAAAGAAAAGAAATTCAATACCCTTCTGGTATCCATTTTGGATCGTTTAAAGGAATGGGTGATCGTAACAGAAGAAGAAACCGGAGAGATCCTATATGTCAATAAACTGGCTAAAAAACGGTTTTATGACCCGGAGACCGGAGGGATCGTCTGTGAAAAAGACTGTCCGTTTATGGCAAGAATTCAATCCTGCCACGGACAGGAGGCAGAACAGCGGTACGAGTTTCGGTGTTTCCATGATAAGATTTTTCAGGTTAAAGCATATTCGTTGCTTTGGGAGGATAAAAAAGCGGTGGTTCATCTTATTACAGATATTACCTGTCAGAAAGAAACTGAAGCATATTTGGAGGTCATGGCATACAAAGACGAGCTGACAGGACTTAATAACCGGAGAAATTGTCTGAAGACCATTGACAATTACATTAAAAGTGGCATCCCCTTCTCCATCTGCATGATTGATCTTGATGATTTAAAGCAGATCAATGACCAGGATGGACACTTACACGGGGACGAATATATAAAGCTGGTATCAGAGGAAATAAAAAAATCAGCTTGTGAAGAAGATTTCACCTGCCGGTACGGCGGAGATGAATTTGTGGTGTTATATAAAGGCTGCAGCCAGCAGACTGCCGCCGAAAGACTTGCTGCCATTGACCGGAATCTGGCTTCGGGAGATAAAAAATATCCCATGTCCATCAGCTACGGCGTAGTATATGTTGAAACGGGAACAGATGTTCTTCCGGAAAGTGTTTTGAAAATAGCAGATGAACGGATGTATGCCTTTAAAAGAGAGCGGAAGCAAATGAAAGAGAATGGGGACGGTCTCATTTAGACCCTTATCTTTTCTTGTGTTTTTTCTCATTTTCCTTTATAATGATATGCAGGTTAAAAGAAATGGGAGCAAGAAAAGAATGAGATTTATTGGAAGCAAGACACTGCTGCTGGACCAGATCAAACAGGTGATTGATGATAAGGCGCCAGAGGCGAAAAGCTTTTGTGATATATTTTCCGGGACCGCTGCGGTTGCCAGATATTTTAAACAGTGGTATCAGGTCTGTTCCAATGACCTGCTGTACTTTTCCTACGTGCTGCAGCGGGCTACCGTTGAGAATGACAGCATGCCCGGGTTTGCTCTTTTAAAAGAGACTTTGGGAATTGAAGATCCGGTGGAGTACTTTAACGGAAGAGAGAAAAAACATTTAGAGGAGCTTCCAAAGGAGCGACGCTTTTTTCAGAATACCTATGCCCCTGAGGGGGGACGTATGTATTTAAACGATGAGAATGCCCTTCGCATCGACTTTGCCAGATGCAGCGTGGAGGACTGGAAGGCGGCTGGTTTATTAAACGACCATGAATATTATTATCTGGTTGCCTGCATCGTGGAGGGAATTCCTTTTGTGTCCAATACTTCAGGGACTTATGGTGCATTCCATAAGACCTGGGAGAGGCGCAGCTATAAACGGTACGAGCTTTTCCGTCTTCCCGTCACCCACAACGGCAAGGAGAATAAGTGCTACAACGAGGACGGAGCGGAGCTATTGACCCGGCTCGAGGGAGACATCCTATACATTGATCCGCCGTATAATGCCCGCCAGTATCTATCCAATTACCATGTACTTGAGACAGCGGCCCGCTATGATTATCCCCAGGTGCGGGGCGTGACCGGACAGCGGCCCGACACAGGGCAGAAATCAGAATTCTGCATGAAAGCGAAGGTGCTTCCTGCCTTTGAAAAGCTCCTCACCAATGCCAGGTTTACCCATATCATACTGAGCTACAGTACGGACGGGCTTATGAGCGTAAAGGAGATCGAAGAAGTCATGAAAGCCTGCGGAAAGCCGGAGACTTTTAAAGTCTATGAGATCCCTTACAGAAGGTATAAGAGCCGGAAGGTAAAGGAAACAGAGCGGTTGAAGGAGCTTCTGTTTTATATTGAGAAGCAGGTGCCGCCATGTTTATAAAAAGTCCTCTCAACTATACCGGGGGAAAGTTTAAGATTTTAGAGCCTGTTTTCCAGGCATTTCCAAAGGATATCAGAACCTTTGTGGATGTTTTTGCAGGGGGGTTTAACGTAGGCATCAATGCCGAGGCAGAACGGATCATTTGCAACGACCAAATCACATATTTAATTGAATTATTTAAACTGTTTCAAAAAACGGAAATAAACGAACTCCTAGATGAAATTAAGGGACTGATTGAAGAATACGGGCTGACCCAGCAGAATACGGAAGGGTACTATGCCCTGCGGTCGGACTATAATAAGACAAAGGATTTAACCCGGCTTTTTGTACTGACCTGTTATGCCTTTAATCATCAGATCCGCTTTAATAACAGCCATGAGTTCAATTCTCCCTTTGGAAGAAACCGGAGTTCCTTTAATGGCAGCATCGAAAAGAACTTAACTCAGTTTTGCGAGGCACTTCATAAAAAGAACATTGAGTTTTCCAATCTGGATTTTACAGAGCTCAATTATTCCGGTCTTGGAAAAGAAGATCTGGTTTACTGTGACCCGCCCTATTTGATTTCCACAGGTAATTATAACGACGGCAACCGTGGGTTTAAGGACTGGAAGGAAAAGGAAGAACGGGAGCTTTTGGAACTGCTGGACACTCTGGATGCCAGAGGGGTCCGGTTTGCTTTATCCAATGTGCTGTATCACAAGGGACTGTCTAACGATCTTTTGATTGAATGGAGTAAGAAGTATCACATTCATTACATTGATAAGACTTATTCCAACTGCAATTATCAGTTCAAAGAGCGGAATGCCGTTACAGTGGAAGTGCTGATAACCAATTATAAATAAAAAATACAGATTTCTGGATTGAGATTCCGGGAGTCTGTTTTTTTATTAGAATTAGAAAAGATTATAGTGTTAAGCAAAAGACTGCAAATTTTGGCACTAAAAGTGTACAATTTCAGCTTTTAGGTTGAAAACTGTAATTATATAGATATACTTGAAATAACTGTAAGGTGATATAAAAAACATGCTGTTATGCGAATTATTGCCAATTCAATTTAAATCAATTACAACATATAAAAGAAAGCGGTGATTCCATTGTACTATATTAGTCCTGTAATAGCGTAGCAAGTAATTCTATAAAATTTTTTATACTAAGCTTTTATGGGGAGTTGCAGAATCTTTTGAATATAATCTTACCAACGAATTAGTTGTAGAAAATGTTAATGTACTTTAAGTGTAAAAATATTGTAAGTAAATATTTTTACTGTTATGATTAAGGAGGAAATTTATATGATAAAGAAAGTTTTGGGCCTTTTTTTAGCCGTTATGATGTTAATGGGATTCAATATAATTTCATATGCAGCAAATGATAGTGGAAAAATTGAATTAAGCAAGCTTGATAAAATAGGCAATCTTACAGATATGGCAAAAGATATAGAAAATAAAAAAGGTATTGTAACACCCATGCTATGGACAGGAGAAAAGATACCACAAGTAACAAGCATTGATCTATATGATTATGGAACTCTTGAAAATGGAAATTTTGCTGTTATAATTGAAGTAATGGGATATGGAAGAGAAGATACATATTTTAATGGAAATAAAATAAGCTATATTCAAAACTCACCCATCGTTTTATATGGCACAGGAGCAGATGGTTTTCTTTATTTATATGATTGCGGAGAAATTACTAATTCTGGAAATTATTTATTTAAAACAACCTTTACTTCGCAGGAGTATCCATACTCAAAGGTGAGTGCTTCTTATCCATTTGATATTACTGTTGATTGAGTTAAAAGTTTTTTGTAATAGCTTTATATACCGATCTATAAAGCTATTATATATTCTACATCTGGAGGTTTGTTATAATGATATCATCTGATTTGTTTACTTTAATAAATAGGCCCTATGACCAAAGAAATAGTTTGGGTAGTAAAAATTTTTCATCCTCTGCTTCAGATAGCTCTAATGATGAAAAAGCCACCAAAGTGCCAGATAATTCTTCTAGTTATAAGATGTATATGAAAAAGGGAGCATTGTATTCTGGTGGAAATGGGACTGGATTATCTTATTACCTTGAATATGCGGAGGGTTCAACGAAAGAAAATCCACTAGTGACCGCAAAGGGTGTAGATGAGAATGGGGATGAGTTTGAGCAAACGATTTCTATTAATGACATAAATCCAAAGAATGCCACCATTGTTGAATTACAATCTTTGGCCTCACATTATGGAATTGGTGAAAAGATAATGGGTCTTAGTTCTTTGCCGGCAGAAATAAGAAACGTAGGACGCACTGATCGTGTCAATCTTTTTGAAGCTTTTGATAAAGGTATTAAGGATTTTCAAACGGTAGGGAGACATGATTTAGAAGCGCTTTATAAGAAAAATTATAATACATATTTAGAATTATTTGAGAGTTTAGGAATAGAGTAAAGTTTATTTTAAAAGCGGAATCTCCGGTTTGTAAACCAGGGTTTCCGCTTTTGTTTTAAGTGGTTTAATTTGATTTTACTTCTTTCCAAGCTTCATTATAAAGAGAATCCACTTCATCCCCAAGATACTTGTAAACCTCGCTGGTCTTTAACATGTTCTCATCCGGGAACAGAGCTTTATTGTTCTTTATTTCCGGATCAAGAAGGTCAAAGGCCCCTTTGTTTGGAGTCGGGTAGGTGATGTAATCAAAGTTCTTCTTTGCGATATCAGGACGGCTCAGGAAGTTGATCCATTTTTCCGCATTCTCTTTGTTGGGAGCATTGGCAGGAATGACCCAGGAGTCCAGCCAGAGGTTGGTTCCTTCCTCCGGAATCACATACTCTAAGGAATAATCAAGGTTTAAATCCTTTACTTCATTCTGGATATAAAGCATTTCCCCGGAGTAGATCACGCCTAATGCAGCCTCGCCGCCGATCATCTTATCCCGTACCTGGTCAATGACATAAGCCTGTACCAGCGGTTTCTGCTTGATCAGCAAATCCCTTGCTTCCTGGATCTCCGCTTCATTGGTGGTGTTCATAGAGTATCCCAGGGACTTTAAAGCCACCATGAAGGCATCCCGGACGCTGTCCTGCATCAGAATGTTGTCTTTGAATTTCTCATCCCACAAATCGGACCATTTGGTAGGGACATCTTTTGGATCTACCATGCTGGTGTTATAGAGAATTCCCACGGTGCCCCAGCAGTAAGGAACGGAATATTTGTTTTCCGGGTCAAAGCTTTTGGACATCTCCATGTATTTAGGGTCGATCTCCTTGATGTTTGGAACGTTGTCAAAATTGATCTCAGACAGAAGATTGTTTTCCGCCATCTTCTGGATCATATAGTCGGAAGGGCAGACCGCATCGTATTTTACGCCGCCCGCTTCAATGACCGGGTACATCTCTTCATTGGTCTCAAATAAGTCATAGATGACCTTGATTCCGGTTTCTTTTTCAAATTGTTCGATGACGGATTCATCAATGTATTCGCCCCAGTTGTAAACATAAACTTCTCCGGCACTTCCTGCTTTGGAGCTTTGTTTCCCGCAGCCGCTCAGCAGAGAGAGGGAGAGAACGGTCAAGGTACCAAATGCGAGAATTCTCAATAGACTTTTTTTCATGTACATATTCTCCTGTTATTTTTTCTTTTTGGGTGCAAAATTGGTGATTAAAAGAAGCACCAGCACCGTTGCAAAGATGATGGTTGAAAGTGCGTACATGGAAGGCTTGATGCCGCGGCGCACTTCGCTGTAAATGAGTGTCGATAACGTATTGATGCCGGCCCCTCTTGTGAAATGGGTGATGATAAAATCATCCAAAGACATGGTAAATGCCAGCAGAAAACCGGAAAGCACGCCCGGAAGGATGTCCGGGAACACGACCTTAAAGAATGCCGAAGCCGGGGTGGCTCCTAAATCCATGGCAGCTTCGTAGGTACTTTTATCTGTCTGCTTTAACTTCGGCATGACGCTCAATATGACATACGGAATGTTAAAGGTAATATGTGCGATCAATATGGTCTGGAATCCCAAAGAGATTCCAAAGGCGATAAATGCCAGCATGAGGGAGATTCCTGTTACGATATCCGCATTGAGCATGGGAATGTTGGTGATCCCCATCAAAAGAGAGCGGGGAACACGGTCCATGCTGTTGATGGCAATGGCAGCTGCCGTTCCGATGATGACCGCGATCAGAGAGGATAGAAAAGCGATCAAAAGCGTATTGTAAAGGGCTGTCATTATGGTGCTGCTGGAAAACAGCTCTTTGTACCAGCTGAAGGTAAAACCGCCCCACTGGGTACGGGACTTGGAGCTGTTAAAGGAGAGGACTCCCATGGTGAAAATCGGTGCGTAAAGAAACAGCAGAATGATCACCAGATAAAAATCCTGTAAGCTCCGTTTGATAAAATCAAGTTTTCTGTTCATCAAAATGCGGTTCCCTCCCCATTCTTGTCGTATTTGGCAATAAGCGCCATGCTGATCAGGATGAAGACCATCAAGACCAGAGAAAGGCCGGAGCCTAAATTCCAGTTGCTCCCCTTTGTGAATTCCTGTTCAATGACATTGCCGATCAAAAGAATCTTGCTTCCGCCCAGCAGGTTTGAGATAACAAAGGTGGTAAGAGACGGAACGAAAACCATGGTAATTCCGCTCACGATCCCTGGAATGCTGAGGGGCAGCAGAATCCGGACGAATACCTGCAAGGAATTGGCCCCCAGGTCTCTGGCTGCACTGACCACATTGTCATCAATTTTCATCAGCACATTATAAATAGGAAGAACCATAAAGGGCAGGAAGTTATAAACCATGCCAAGGATAATGGCTCCCGAAGTGTTGATTAAGTTCTGGTTTGGCAGGTGAAGTGTGGATAAGATTCCGTTAATGACTCCGTTCTTTTCCAGCAAGGTCTGCCAGGCCAGGGTTCGTAAAAGAAAGTTCATCCACATGGGCAGGATGAAAATAAAAACAATAAAGCTTCCCTGTCCCATTCCCCGGGAACGCAGAATCATAGCAAGAGGATAAGCCAGGACCAGACACAGCACGGTACTGATAAGGGAAAGTCCTAAGGAAAGCCATAGGGCCTTTGCATGTTCCGAGGTGGTGATGGATACGACGTTAGCCAGGGTAAATGCCCCGGACCGGTCGGTCAATCCGTAGAACACGATCAAAGCCAGGGGAATGATGATAAAGCCGGTCATCCATATGATATATGGTCCGGATAATAATTTTTTATTCATTGATTCCAACCGCCTCCTCATCTTCTGAAGCAGGCTTGTGCATGATCTGGATATCAAAGGGGTCCACGTGAATGCCCACATTCTGGCCCACGGGGAACATATCTGTGCTGTGCACCAGCCATTCAAAGCCGTCGGGTGAAGTCACCTCCATCTCATAATGGACTCCTTTAAAGATCAAATGGGTGACCGTTCCCAAAAGGCTGCCTTCCTCCGGTTTGACCAGATCAATGTCTTCCGGACGGATGACAACGTCCACCGGTTTGTTGACACCAAAGCCCTTGTCCACACAGGCGAATTTGGCACCGAAGATTTCCACCAGCTCATCCCTCAGCATAATTCCGGGCATGATGTTGCTTTCCCCGATAAAGTCCGCCACAAATGCATTTTCCGGTTCATTGTAGATGTTCTCCGGAGAACCCATCTGCTGGATATAGCCCTGGTTCATGACCACAATGGTATCAGACATGGTAAGGGCCTCCTCCTGGTCATGGGTCACATAGATGAAGGTGATGCCAAGTTCATTTTTCAAACGGATCAGTTCATACTGCATATCCTGGCGCAGCTTTAAGTCCAAAGCGCCCAGGGGCTCGTCTAGCAAAAGAACCCTCGGTTCGTTGACAATGGCTCTGGCGATGGCAATTCTCTGCTGCTGGCCGCCGCTTAAAGAGCTTACGGTACGGTTCTCGTAGCCGTCAAGATTCACTAGTTTTAAGGCGTATTTGATCTTATCCTGGATGTACTTCTTTGGCTTATTCTTGATCTTTAAACCAAAGGCAATGTTCTCTGCTATGGACATGTGTGAAAATAAGGCGTATTTCTGAAAAACTGTGTTTAGCTGACGCTTGTTGGGAGGCAGGTTCGTAATGTCCTGTCCTTCAAAAATCACCTGGCCTTTGCCGGGACGTTCAAACCCTCCGATGATACGGAGCGTGGTGGTCTTGCCGCAGCCGCTGGGTCCTAATAAGGTAACAAATGTGTTCTCCTTCACAGAGAGATTCAAATCATCCAGTACCATGGTACCGTCAAAACTTTTTGTAATATTCCGTAAATCAATTAATGGCTGACCCATGACCTTTTATCCTCCTGTCAAAAGCTTGGCGGGGAACTTACCCAGATGAGTGTCGCACCGGCCTTGCTGCTTAAATAATGTTTTTTATCTGATATAAAGTAAAAGGATTCCCCTTTTTTGGCTTTATATGTTTTATTTCCTATATGAATGGAAATGCTGCCCTGCAGGATATAGCCGAATTCCTCCCCTTCATGGGGATTGTCCGGGTAGGTTTGTCCTCCGGCTTCCAGGGTCAGAAGGATCGGCTCCATCATATTCTTCTGGGCGTTGGGAATGATCCAGCAGACTTCATTTTTCAAATCCCCGTCGAATTTTTCAAAATAGTCTCCCTTTCCGAATACGATCTGTTCCTCCGGGGTCTCATTAAAGAACTCCCCGATGGAGGTGCCGAGGCATTGTAAAATATCCATAAGAGTTGCAATGGAGGGAGAGGTTAGGTCCCTTTCCAGCTGGGATATGAATCCCTTTGAGAGTTCTGCGCGGTCAGCCAGCTCTTCCTGAGTCAGACCTTTTAATACACGCAGTTCTTTTAATTTTGCACCGATATCCATATGCTCCTCCTTGTTATTATGTTAAGCCGAAAGTTTACTTATACTAACTGACGATAAATATAACCTGAAAGTTTAGTAATAATAAACAGGCAGCAAGATACATTATACTTATTTTTCCTGTTATGTCAATACTTTTTACGCAAGTTTTTCCTTAACAAATGTCGAATCTTATGATATGATATTTGGTAGTTTGCACAAGGAAAAACCCAGGAGGATATATGATGATGAAAGGTAGATATATGGCTTATGTAGGCTCCTATTCCTACAATGGAAAAGCAAAGGGGATTACAGTATATGATGTGAATGTGGAAAAGGGCAGTTTTATCCCCAGGTGTGAGGTTGAGGTAGATAATTCTTCTTATCTGGTGGCATCTAACAACGGAAAGACACTCTATTCCATCGCAGATGAAGGAGTCGTATCATTCCGCATTCATGAGAACGGTTCCATTACAAAACTGAACTCTGCCAGCATTAAGGGAATGAGAGGCTGTCATCTGTCAACGGATGCAGAGGATAAGTATCTGTTCGTATCAGGATATCATGACGGGAAATGTACGGTGCTGCATTTAAATGAAGACGGCTCTGTGGGAGAGATCGTTACAGGCGTGTTCCATAAGGGACTTGGAAGTGTGGCAGAAAGAAATTTCCGCCCCCATATCAGCTGTTCCAGAAGAACACCGGACGGAAAGTTTATTTTGGTTGCTGACTTAGGCATCGACCAGGTCAAGATTTACCGGTTTGATGAAAAAGAAGAACAGATGGTCTTAATGGATGCCATCCGCTGTGATCTGGAATCCGCGCCAAGATGTTTCCGCTTTAGTTCAGACGGCAGGTTTTTTTATCTGCTCTATGAATTAAAGAACGTGATTGATGTATTTACTTATGAGACCGGAGACCGTTTGCCAAAGATCGAGAAGATCCAGACCATTAAGACCACGGGAAAGGCCCCTCTGACTCAGCTGACGGCCGCCTGCTCCATGCGTCTGTCCAACGATGAGACTCACATGTTCTGCGGCAATGCAGGAGATAATACGGTTACGGTTTATGACCGTGATTCAAAGACCGGACTTCTTACATTTTCCTGCTGTCTTCCCATCAGCGGCAGCTATCCCAAGGATATCTGCGTGTTCCCCGATGACAGGCATATCGCTTCGCTCAACCATGAGACAGGCAGCATTACATTCTTTACGGTGGATTATGAGAAAGGGCTCCTGATCATGAACGGCAAAGAGTTAAAGGTCAACGAACCCAACAGCTGCGTAATTGTAAAGGTCAGCGATTAAAATACTTCAGGAGGCGGAAAGGAGAGACATTCATGGCAGGATCAACACTGGGGACAATATGGAAGATAACCACCTGGGGAGAATCCCATGGAAAGGGGATCGGAGTGGTTGTGGACGGCTGCCCGGCAGGACTTGCCCTTAAAGAGGCGGATATTCAGGAATATTTAAACCGCAGAAAACCGGGGCAGAGCAAATTTACCACAAAGCGCCAGGAAGCGGATCAGGTGGAGATCCTTTCCGGTGTTTTTGAAGGGAAGACCACGGGGACTCCCATTTCCATGATCGTATGGAACACAGACCAGCGTTCCAGGGATTACGGCAATATCGTGGAGGTCTTTCGTCCCGGACATGCGGATTTTACCTTTGATGCCAAATACGGGTTCCGGGATTACCGGGGCGGAGGCCGTTCCTCAGGAAGAGAAACCATTGCAAGAGTGGCTGCAGGAGCGGTTGCGGCCAGCTTTTTAAAGTCGTTAGGGATCACGGTAACGGCTTATACTAAATCCGTAGGGCCTTATGAGGCTGATCCGGAACGTTTTTGTATAGAAGAGAGAGATAACAACCGCCTTTATATGCCGGACAAAGAAACGGCTGCAAAAGCAGAAGCCTATTTAGAAGAGATGATGGCAAACAAGGACTCAGTCGGCGGAGTGGTGGAATGCGTCATCGACGGCGTTCCTGCCGGAATCGGAGACCCGGTTTTTGAAAAATACGATGCGGCTCTTGCAAAAGCGGTCATGTCCATCGGGGCGGTAAAGGGATTTGAGATCGGAGACGGGTTTGCGGCTTCCCGTGCGCTTGGTTCTGAGAACAATGACGGCTTTATAAAAGGAACAAAAAAAGCAGTGGAAAAAGCGACCAATCATTCCGGTGGCATCCTGGGCGGCATCAGCGATGGGTCCAGAGTCCTATTCCGTGCGGCCTTTAAGCCCACTCCCTCCATCGCCAGTCCGCAGAGGACGGTGACAAGACAGGGAGAGGAAACGGAGATCGAGATTAAGGGACGCCACGATCCCATTGTTGTTCCCAGGGCCGTAGTGGTGGTGGAAGCCATGGCAGCCATCACAACTGCGGACTTGCTTCTTGCCAACATGACAGCTAGAATGGACCATATTGTCTCTTTTTATGAACGTGAAAATAAAACAACCGGTAAAGGCACAGAATATTGATTAAATCCGGCATTTATGATATGGTAAATGCCGCATATACTTTATTGACGGGAGAAAAAACATGAAAATTGCAATGGGAAATGACCATACGGCCATAGAAATGAAGAATGAAATTAAGAAATTTGTAGAGAGCAAGGGCTATGAAGTCCTTGATTTTGGAACCAATGCGACGGAAAGCTGTGACTATCCGGTGTATGGCGAAAAGGTAGGCCGCGCCGTGGCGGACGGAGAGGCTGATCTTGGCATCGCCATCTGCGGAACCGGAGTAGGAATCTCTCTTGCCTGCAATAAGGTAAAGGGAATCCGTGCCTGTGTCTGCAGCGAGCCTTACACCGCAAAGCTTTCCAGAATGCACAACGATTCCAATGTACTTTGCTTTGGCGCCCGTGTCATTGGCGTGGAGATGGCAAAGATGATCACCGAGGAATGGCTGGATGCTGCTTACGAAGGCGGAAGGCATCAGCGCCGTGTCGATATGGTAATGGATATTGAAAACAGGAAATAAATGGTAAAGGTTCTGGAAAATTTTATGGAAACCGGAGCGGCATTTACCGGAGCCAATCACTTATACAGGAGCCTGGATGCGGCAATCACATCAAGGCTCCTGTTTTCGGATCGTTATAAGTCTTATTTGTCCTTCACCATATCCGCAAGCATATTTTCCATCTGCTGAAGAAAATCAATGACACTGCAGATGATTCTGGATTTCCGGCTCATTTTCACATTGAGATTCTCTATCTTTACCCCAAAGGAATCAACCACATCGGAGATCGCCCCCGTACCCTGGGCGGCACCGTTCATGCGGATGCTGGTGGCGTCGATATCGGTGATGATCTGTCTGCTGAAGTTCTTAATTTCCTCCGTACAGGCGCTGACCTGGGTGATGTTTTCCCGGACCTCGTCGACCTTTTTTAAATTGGATAAGCTGGAGGCTTTTGATGCTTCGATTTCGTTATGTACATCGCTGATTCCCTGAAACAGGGTATAGATGCTGTCATCAATTCCGTCCACCAGATCCTTGGTGGACTTGGAAAGAAGGCGGATCTGCTCTGCGATGACGGCAAATCCTTTGCCGGCTTCTCCCGCCCTTGCTGCCTCAATGGACGCGTTCAGAGCCAGTAAATTGGTCTGGGAGGCGATGCCGGTGATGGAATTGGACAGATTCTGGATATTAAAAAAATCATGCTCCAGGCGCTGGAACACCTCTGCAATGGCTTCCAGCTGCTGGTTGGTTCCCCGGATGTTATCGGTCAGCCCGTTGGCATTTTGGGTGGTACTCTCTATAACTCCGTTGGAACGGTCAATGATCTCATTGATCTCATTGGCGTAGGAACCGAATTTTTTAAAGTCGTCATTGATTTCATTGATTTTTTCGTTGATGGAGGCAATCTGTTCGTAGGTATCTGTAATATCCTCCATATACTTTGTTACTTCTGCTTCTTCCTGCATCAGCTGCTCGATCTTTTCCTCAATGTGAAGAACTCCGAACTGAAGACTTTTTTCCAGCTGCTTGTCCTGTGTTGCGGTACAGGCCGCTTCTGTTTGTGTGTTTTCCCGATTTCGCTGATTTTTTTCCCTTTTACGAAACAAACCCATAGCAGTTTCCTCCTACTCAAATACAGCCAATAACATGGTCTGGTTAAAATGCTGTTCGTTTAATTGTTCCCCGTATCCTGCAAAGCCTGCGAAATCTCCCACAGAATTTCCCACAGTGGCGGCAAACTCATTCAAGTAGCCGTCCGCTTCAAAAAGAAGGGATCTGGCGAGACAGTTTACCATTAACGTAAAGCTTGGCCTGCTGCATTCCTGCTTTACCTGTTTTAAGGTCTCTCCGATTACAGACTGGTACTGGTCCGCTTCCAGAAGGACCACCTGGGAGTTGTTGTAAATCCGGGCATGGTATTCCATGGCAGAACCATTGACCACGGTGTTATTGGCTACAATATACATTTCATTTCCGATGATTCTGCCCATCGGAGACTGATCTAAATATTTGGGAAGCTGGGCGATGGATACGCCCAAAGCATCTGCCATCACCTTTGCTGCCGGTTTGTTGTCGTATTCGTATACGATTCGCTTTCTCACATCCACTTTGGTAGCTTTAAAATAATGGGTGGTGGGTTTGTAAATATTTTCCCGGTACAGACGGATTCTTCCGCCCAGGTTTTCTATCATCACAAAGACACATGCATTCTGGAAAACCTGGCCGTTTAAGGCGATCATGGTTTTTTCCGCCTTGCCTTTATCCCCGGCAGAGCCTCCGAAAACAGGTATTTTTTTCTTTTCCATGACTGCGTTTATGGTAGAGAGCACCAGTTCCTCACACCGGATCAAAGCACTTGAAAATTCCAGACAGATGGTATTTTCCGGTTTGTTAAACTGGGAAGCACACCGGATTACCTGGTCCACATATTTCAGGGAATATTGCTCCGCTTCCTGTAAAAGACCGGCTTCACACCGGATGCCCTCCTCAAATCCGATTACCATCAGGGTTTCCTTAAAGGCCCCATCCTTACAAAAAGCAGCAAAGGTAGTGGCGCCCATGGAAATGGCCTGGGGAAACCGTTCTTTGATCTCTGCTGCAAATTCTTCAAATTGATCGACTCCGGAAAAGAAGAGGATTAATTTGGGGTTGTGCAGCTGGGAAGCGGATTCCGCCACGGCTGCCTTTGGATTGCTGTTTTTGCTTCTTCCTATTTTGTAGTTCATCTCATGATCCTTTCGTGCAATTGAAATGCGACTTTTTTATCATCAGCAAAATACGGTTACAAAATTTCTGAAATGCAGTAATTTTCCGATTTATCTGTGATTGTATCACATCATTGCAAAATTTTCTATCAGAAATAAAAACAAAATACATCGGGCAAGTGAATGATTCCCATAATGAATGAGTTGCTTTTGTTAATATTTTCCAAAAAGTATTGTTTGTTTCAAAAATTCGTTGACGGCTATTACAAGAAACTTGATTTTTTCTGTACAACGTATTTCTGAAATGCTACAATCAAAGAAAGAGCCAGGCAAGTAATTCCTTATTATCTGCCCAAACGAAAAAAGGAGGAACAACGGATGAAGAACATCGGATTTATTGGTGTGGGGATCATGGGAAAATCAATGGTACGCAACCTGTTGAAAGCAGGGTTTGAGGTGTCGGTCTATACCAGGACCAGAGAAAAGGCAGAGGAGGTCATAAAGGAAGGGGCAAAATGGTGTGAAGATGTAAAATCCTGTGCAAAAGGCAGAGATGCCGTGATCACCATCGTGGGATATCCTAAGGACGTAGAAGAGGTTTACTTTGGAGAAAATGGCATTTTATCCAGCGCAGATCCGGGAACTTATCTCATTGATATGACGACCACCAGCCCCAGGCTTGCGGTGCGGATTTATGAGGAAGCCAAAAAGAAGGGGTTAAATGCCCTGGATGCACCTGTTACCGGAGGGGATACCGGGGCAAGGGAAGGAACCCTTACCATACTGGCAGGGGGAGAAGAGAAAGCTTTTAACCACTGTCTGCCGGTGTTTGAAGCCATGGGAAAGGCCATCAAATATCAGGGGATGGCAGGAAACGGCCAGCATACCAAGATGTGCAACCAGATCGCCATTGCCGGCGCCCTGTCCGGTGTCTGTGAAGCGTTGGCCTATGCAAAAGCCAATGGCCTTAATGAAAAGACTATGGTGGAATCCATCGGGACGGGAGCCGCAGGAAGCGCCCAGTTAAAGGCATTGGCCCCAAGAATTCTTGCCGGAGATTTTGAACCGGGATTTTTTATCAAGCATTTTATCAAGGATATGAAAATCGCTGCAGAAGAATCCAGGGAGGCAGGGGTGCATCTGGGAGTGTTGGAATACGTGCTTTCCATGTATGAAACCATGGCGGAACAGGGTCATGGAGACGAGGGGACTCAGGCATTGGTGAAATATTATTCGTGGTGATGGAAAGACGGGCTGGTTTGTTCGTGTCTGCTTGCTGATAAAAAACGCAGGTCAGGAACCAAATCCTGAACTGCGTTTTTAATGGAATTATTGAATTTTCTTAATGGATGGAAAATAGCGGAATAAGACCTTAGCAATGATCTTGTTCTTCTTCACATATTTATGATTCCATCTTCTGGCGTCTGCGGAAAAGTTCCGGTTGTCGCCCAGCATGAAATAAGAATCTTCCGGAACTTCAAAGTGTGCATCCGGTTCCGGTATCATAGGTTCCGGCAGATAGGGTTCCTCAAGCGGAGTTTCGGAATGATTTAAGTAGACCTTTCCGTTTCGGATATCAATGACATCTCCGGGAAGTCCGATGATACGTTTAACGTAATAGGTCTTACCGGTAGGATCATCCGGGAAATGGAAGATAACCACATCTCCCCGCTGCGGATCAGAAAAATAATAGGACAGCCGGGAACCGATCACCCGGTCGCCTGTCATAATGGTCTGCTCCATAGAGCCGCTTGGCACTCTGCTGTTGGCAATGATGAAATTGTTCAGTACAAATGCAATGGCGGCTGCAGTGATGATAATTTTAATCCAAC
Organism: uncultured bacterium; assembly: GCA_905215155.1. Classification (GTDB taxonomy): domain Bacteria; phylum Bacillota; class Clostridia; order Lachnospirales; family Lachnospiraceae; genus Lacrimispora; species Lacrimispora sinapis. The sequence goes on from CAJMPJ010000041.1 coordinate 16,576, forward strand.
TGATAAGTTCTTCTTTCCAGTGGAACGGCTTTTGTTCATTCGGCATCGTTTTGTCTCTTTTCATTTTATTTCTTATTTGGATTTCCTGGGTGGTTCCATTATTGAGTGTATATGAGTTTAAAGCAGAACGCAAGGGGATTCACAAAATGGTAAGAAAATATTCACAAACATATCACGGAATAGCCACATCGGGCTGGTAGGATAAAGGCCGGGGGTGGATATTGAAAAATTTCCGGGGGAATGATAAAATGATTTCCAGTTAGTAAAATATGTGAAGTTAGGAGATTGCGAATGATATTGTATGCCCTTACCAGTTCGGCAGCCAATGAGACTTTGACGGATATCGGGCAGGAGGTTCAGGAAAATTTAGAACAGCTAAAGCCTAATGTTCTATTTGAAACAATCAAAAGCTGGGGACCGGATCTGATCACGTTTGGGGTTAAACTTTTGATTGCCCTTTTGATTTTTTTTGCAGGTTCCAGAATCATAAAGCTTTTTTATCATATGCTGGAACGTTCCTTTAAAAAGATGGACATGGAGATCAGCTTAAGAAAATTTCTGCTGTCCGTATTGAATGCCGGTATGTATTGCCTTCTGGCATTTATCGTTGCAGGACAGATCGGTGTCAATTCCGCCTCCATCGTTGCGCTTCTCGGTTCTGCCAGTATCGCCATCGGACTGGCAATTAAGGGAAGTCTTGCCAATTTTGCGGGAGGGGTGCTGATTCTGATGATGAAGCCTTTCCGGGTGGGAGACTATATCATTTCCCAGGAGGGAGAAGGAACGGTACAGACCATTGGTCTTGTTTACACGATTTTAACCACAGCCGATAATAAGCAGGTGGTCATTCCAAACGGGACTCTTTCCAATTCTGCGCTCACCAATGTGACGGCCATGAAAAACCGGAGACTTGATGTGCTTATACGGATCAGCTATGGCTCAGATTTAAAAAGGGCCAAAGACGTTCTGGAGAAAATCATCAAAAACCACCCTGGTATCTTAAAAGAAGAGCCGATGGAGGTATTTGTCAGCGATTTAACCGATCAGGCGGTGATTCTGGGAGTCAGAGGCTGGACGATGATGGAAAATTACTGGACCGTCCGCGCAGAGGTGTTAGAACAGATCAAGCTCCGTCTGGATGAAGCCGGAATTGAGGTTCCTTATAATCTTTTATCCGTTTACGGAAAAGAAAAATCATAAAATAAATGTCATATTGAGATAATTGGTCAAAAAGTTTGTTTTCAAAGACTTTTTGACCTTTTTTGTTATAATAAACCGTAAATTTTTGAAAAGGCCAATAAAGATGAGCATTGAGACCTAAATTCCAAGATTGAATCATATTGAAAGTCCATTTTTTATAAATATATAATGCTAATGTGGAAAGGAAACGGATTAGTTTCTCTTTTTTTACCAACAAGTTAGCATAGGCTAACTTGGACGGAAAGGATGGATGACGATGAATCTCGAAAAAGAGCTGAGACGGCTTCAGAAAAATCTAAAAAAGGTTACATATAAATCCATGTTACAAAAGGCAGGCATTGGGACCGCAGTGGTGTGTACCGTGCTTCTTGGCAGATACTATTTGGAGACAAGCAGAGCAGAAGAAGCGGTGAATCAGCTTCGCCAGACGAAAGAGATTTCCCAAAGGGACGGCGCAGGTGAGACGGAGGCGGTTGGTGAGGAACGTGTGATGCCAGAGTATCAGACTTTATTTTCTGAAAATCCCGATCTGGAAGGCTGGCTTACCATTGAAGGGACGAAGGTGGATTATCCGGTCATGTGGACCCCGGAGGACCCGGAATATTACAGCCACCGGGGATTTGATAAGGAGAAGAGCAAAAACGGACTTTTGTTTATGGATGAAGCCAGTGATATGTCAGAGCATGGGGGAAACATCATCATTTACGGTCACAACATGAAGAATGGTTCCATGTTTGCAGACCTTTTAAAGTATAAGGATGAGGATTACTATAAAGAGCACCCCCTGATCCGGCTGGATACGCTTTATGAAACAAGGACGTATGAGATCGCCAGTGTGGCGGCGGACAACGATCTGGAGGAACTTCCCTATGGTTTTACAAGTGCATCTGACCCGGAAGCAGAGAAGGCAATAGAAGCGATGGAGTCCAATTCCCTTTATGATACAGGAGTCGTTCTCACTTATGGAGATGATTGTTTGACCCTTTCCACCTGTGATTACAGCAAAGAAAACGGAAGGCTGGTGATAATGGCAAGGAGGGCTGCGCCGGATGAAGATTAAAAAGAGACTGGTGGAAAAAAGAGCCGTGGCACGGATTCTCGCACTGGTTATGATGCAGGCTCTGGCAATCGGAGCGGTCCATCCGGTTTTGGTTTGGGCGGAGGAGGAAGGGACCTATCTGGTAACTATTACTCCCAGCTATAAGGACCCGGAGACAGGCAAGATTGAAGATCCGGGCAATAATGAGGCCATCGGACAGGGAATGACCGAGCGCATGTGCGGTTCCACCGCACTTTTGGAGGTGGACGGTTCAGGGACCATGTACCTTACGGTGCGGTATTATTTATCCAGGTTTATCCGTGATGTTACGTTTGAAGAGCGGGAAGGAGATTCCTATACGGAGCTGCCTTATCAGGAGGTTCAGTCAAAAACGGCAGAGGAAGGGGCTTCGGATCTTGGGGATAAGTATGGATATACGGATTACCGCATGAAAATAACCAGTCTGGATTCTGTATACCGGGGGAAAGCCTTTATAAAACCAGCGGAAAGAAATGTCGTTTTCTTTTTTACCGCAAAAGATCCGGTGGCAGGAAGCGGAGATTTTGTTACCGGAAAATCGGAAGATTCCAAGGAAATACAATCAAAGAGCATGGAATCAAAGAGAACGGAATCGAAGAATAAGGCCAAGACCGCCGAAGAATTGCAGGAAGAAGAAAATGAAGCCTTGGGATTAAAAGAAAGTTCAGAGGAAAAAGTGCTTACTTTTGATGGGAAAGAAGAGGAGATGGGAAACGGCAGCGGGGAAGCAGATGATCCGGTAACCGGAATTCCGGAAAAACCTTCTTTAACATCAACAGCTCCAGAAAACATCCAAAACCAGAACGAAGCCATATCGTATCATCTGGATACGTCTTATGATTTATCCCAGGTTTCCATGGAAGAAGCCAGAAAGCAGACCAGCCAGATGTTAAAAGACGCGGTTGGAATTGTGACGGTGACAGGAACCCGGCCGGAAGAAGGGGGGAAACGGATACCAAAGCCCCAAGAGTCTGAAAACCGGAAGGTTATGATGGGGTTGTTTGGGGTATCCGCAGTTTTGGCAGCATTTATGGGACTGGGAGTTTTAAGACAGCGGCAGGGAGACAGACAATGAAAAGAAAAGGATTCATCAAAACAATGTTTGCAATTGTCGGTCTGACATCTGTTGTTCTTACCGGCTGTGTAGACCAGACCGGTACAGGAGTCAGGAATACAGATGCCGGTAATCTTAAAATAGCGGCGGCCTCACCGGCGGTTACGGAACTCATGGCAAGGCTTGACATTGATCTTGTTGGAGTGCCGGAGTCAGGCCTTTCTAAGATTCCCTCCCGCTATGACGGCGTTACCAGAATCGGCCTGGCCATGAATCCGGATGCAGAAGTCATAAAAACACTGGACCCGGATTATGTGGTGGGACCTTCGGCCCTTCAGTCTGATCTGCAGCCAAAGCTTGATGCGGCAGGAGTGAGCGGTGTATTTATAAATCTGGAAAGTGTGGAAGGGCTTTATAAGAGTGTGGAGGAGCTTGGGGAACTATTTGGAAGGCAGGAGGAAGCCCGGAAGATGACCGATGAGTTTTCCGCCTTCTATTATGAATACCGCAAGGTCAATCAGTTCAAGGAAAGTCCCAGAGTACTGGTTTTGATGGGGCTGCCGGGTTCCTATGTGGTGGCGACCGGCAAAAGCTATGTGGGAAGTCTGGTAAGGCTGGCAGGGGGGATCAATGTGTATGAAAACGAAGAAAAGAATTTCATTACGGCCAATACGGAGGATATGCAGTCAAAGGATCCGGATATTATTTTAAGAGCCGCACATGCCATGCCAGAGGATGTGGTGCAGATGTTTCAGGACGAGTTTGAAACAAACGACATATGGAAGCATTTCCGGGCGGTCCGGGAGAAAGCGGTCTATGACCTTCCCTACGACCAGTTTGGCATGAGCGCCAAATTTAATTTTCCGGAAGCCCTGGAAACTCTGCAGCCAATGATTTACGGGGAGGAATAGGTATGACAGAAATCAGTGTGCAAAGCCATAAGAAGGCGGAGGCAGGCAGTTATAAAGGATTCTATTTCCTGGGACTGGGGCTTTTGTTTCTCATCACCGTTTTTATATCGGTAAACACAGGAAGTCTGAACATTTCCATAAAACAGCTTCTTTCCGGTTTGTTTGTAAAATATGATCCCGATGTGGCCGCTGTCTGGGACCTGCGGTTTCCCAGAATTTTCATCGCCTCTCTCGGCGGTGCAGCCCTTTCCGTATCAGGCGTTCTTTTTCAGGCATGTATGAAAAATCCCATTGCAGACCCGGGAATTATGGGAGTCAGTGCCGGGGCAGGTTTTGTGTCGGTGCTGATTGCAGGAATGTTTCCTTCCCTGTATTTTTTTATTCCCTTCTTTGCCTTTGCCGGAGGGGTCGTCTCCTGCGTGCTTGTGTATCTTCTGGCATTTAAAAACGGCTTAAATCCTCTGCGGGTCATTCTTGTGGGAGTGGCGGTCAATGCAGTATTTACAGGGCTTACCCAGGCATTTCACTCCATGACAGGCGGAAATTTGACAGGAGCTGCCTCCATTGCCAATATTTCACAGAAAACCTGGGAGGATGTGTACATGATCTCCGGATATGTGGTGCTTGGCCTGGTGTTGGCCTTTGGGTCATTTTATTCCTGCGATCTGCTGTCATTGAGCGATCAGACCGCCAGAGGGCTTGGGGTCCATGTGACCACAGCCAGGATTTCCGTTTCTTTCATCGCTGTGGTGCTGGCCGGCATTTCCACGGCTGAGATGGGGGTGGTTTCCTTTATCGGGTTGATCGTTCCTCATATTGCAAGACTTTTGGTTGGCTCAAGCCATAAGGTTCTTATCCCGTTTTCCATGCTGGGCGGAGCGTTTCTCATGCTGCTGGCAGACACCTTGGGGCGGACCATTGCAGCCCCCTATGAAATATCCGCCTCCATTCTGTTTTCCATTGTGGGCGGCCCCATGCTGATAATTTTGATTCGCAGGAGTGAGGAAATTTATGGCGTGCAGTGAAGAAATTGTGATGAGAGCGGAAAACTTAACCTTTTCCTATGACGGGCTAAATAACATCATAGAGGACTTAGAGCTTTCCATCCGGCAGGGGAAAATCACCGTATTGATGGGAGCCAATGGCTGCGGGAAAAGTACGCTGTTTCATTTGCTGACAAAGAATCTGATTCCTGATCAGGGCAGGATTTTACTTGGGGAAATGGACATTGAAGACATGAGACGGAAAGAATTTGCAAAACAGGCTGCCATTGTCCATCAAGACAATACGGTACCTGCAGATTTAACGGTCAACAGGCTGGTTGGCTATGGACGGACGCCCTATTTTCATTCCTTTCAGACTGCAGGCACCAGGGAGGATGAGGACATCATTAACTGGGCTATGGAGGTGACGGATTTACGGTCCATAAAAAATCAGCGTGTTTCCCAGCTTTCCGGGGGCCAGAGGCAGAGAGTCTTTATCGCTATGGCGCTTGCCCAGAAAACAAAGATATTATTTCTCGACGAACCCACCACGTATCTGGATATCCGGTATCAAATCGAGATTATGAAGCTGGTGCAAAGACTGAATAAAGAGTATGGGATCACCGTTATTATGGTGCTTCATGACATCAATCAGGCCATGGAATACGGGGATATCTTTGTGGGCATGAAGCATGGAACCATCGTGGCAGAGGGGCCGCCTGAAGAAGTGATTGATTGTGAAATTCTTCACGAACTTTATGGAATCCGCCTTCCGGTGGTTGAGGTGGGGGGCCGGAAGTTTGTGCTTCCGGTTGAATCATTTGCCTCAATGGAATTGCCGGAGGAATAAAATCAGGCACACAGTCTGGAAATGTGGATGCCGGGCTTTCGGTAAAACACCGGATCAGACAAAAGAACACAAGACTGTCCTGCAATGGACAGGAGTCACTATAAACGTCCCGGAAAGGGAGAACATACAGGAGGTATCAGTCTATGAAAATCTTAAAAAGAGTTGCAGCAGGCCTGACAGCAGCCGTTATGATGGCGGGCGGAGCCATGACCGCAATGGCAAACACAACCGGTACATATTTCTACTTACTTAGAGATGGAGTTTATACTCCGGCTCCAATGGGCCAGAACTGTGTTTCTGGTTATACGGTTTCCGGGAACCGGGTGACGCTGAATCTTCAGGAAGCCAAGTATGAAAACAAAGGTCATACTTATACGGGCAAGATCTCCAATGCCTTTATTGATCAAAATGCGAACGGGGTGTACGACAAGAACGTGGACACCAAACTCTTTGTTAAAGGAAGAAAAGGGGATCAGATCAAGTACAATAAGGATCCGGACGCATACGGATATACAAACTTTTCCATTACCGTTGATATTACTTCCTATGCGACCAAGACATTTCGTGTCTACATTCCCGATCTGCAGGAATAGCATGTGATTTTGAAATGGGCCTCCCGCAGAAATCCACTGCAGGAGGCAGGTGCCAAAAAGGTTGTGCAGCGGTGCAAACAGCATAAATATTGAGGTGAAAAATGAAAAGCAAACTGTTAAGAATCGTTCTCATGTCAGCCCTTTTTCTGCTTCCTGCAACCGTCTGGGCAGAGATAAATACAAACGTCCCGGCAAGTACTACTTTGCAGTCTGGGGAACCAATAACGGGAGAGCAGCAGATTGTACCGTTAGAAATCTACAGCGGAAACGATACCTATGCGAAAAAGGAGGAACTGGGTACACCAAGAAACCAAATCGGTGAAACCGCGTTGGTAAAAAAAGTAACAGATGGGTATCAGGTGACCCTGCGCATCGGTTCTTATCATCTCCTTAATATGATACAGGTTGTAAAGGAAGAAAAGGCGGCTCAAGTACTTGAGAAGGACAATAAATTGACGCAGGGAGAATTCTGGAGGCTTCCCACTGGAACTTTCACATATTGGGAGGGTGGGGAAGATCGTTACAATGCCTGGGTTTCAGAAGGAGAGGTAAACGGAGAATACAATGATTATTACCTGCCAAAGGACCAGGTGATTTTAAACAGTGATGCCGATCCGGATATGGATGCCGGCACCGTAACCATTAAGGTAAAAGATTTAGAAAATCCAATATTAATAAAGACTTATTCTGATTTTTATGGGAAACAAAAGGATTCAAACGAAGAATATCCGACCGCGCAGATCATTTCATTAAAACCAGAAAGTGCAGTCAATGGTGAAGCCTTAACTGAAGGAGAGTATTCCTGCACAATCAAATGGATGGGCTTTAAAGAAAATGTAAGTTTAGCGGAAACAACTCATATCCGGGGCAGTCAGGCGGGGGCGGACAGTTTTTTTGCAAAAGGATTTGCAGACAATGCCTCCGTTAAGGTAGACGCAAACGGAAACATGTTTGCAGTGCTTACCATAAAGCAGCTGCAGGAAGGTGCTTTTGATGAAATTGTTAAAATGGAACGGGCAGTAAGCAGAAATACTTCCGATCAGGAGAGCTTTACGGGGGAAGACGTAAGAAAGCTGCTGACAGAGTATGATGCAGAATATGAAGAACTTGAAATCAAGGACGGGCAGGTAATCATACCTGTGCGTGATTTAATATATGGGCAGGGAGTGCGGATCACGACAAAACATCTGCAGGAGTCCAATCAGGGAAAAAGCCCTGAAAACCAACAGTATCACTGTGCATTTTTGCATATCTGGCCGGTAGAAGCAGACGAAAAGGCAGTCTATTGGGACCCGGACACCGGAGTTTCCGTGGTGTATGATAAAAGGGATTTTCCAGGAGGTGCACCACAGATTGATGTGACAAAGGAAGCGGATTATTTAACAGAATCCACACTTCATAGTTATGCGTGTTTTTCAAAAGATTACAAAACCTATACCTTTCACATGTTAGATAACAAGGGAGAGATGACCGATACCGTCAATCCGGTGAAGAAGGTTATCCCAATTCCTGAGGGCTGGAATATTGACACGATGAGGATTTTCCGTCTGGGTGCGGATAAGGCATCCGCTGAATTTTCTCCATACCAATATTTCAATGAAGAAAAAAATGAACTGGTATTTTCAGATCATACCAGGGGTAGCAACAACTGCACTTTGATTCTTTACGATGCGGGAACGGCAGAAACCGCCGAAGGCCTGGAGGACGGGATATACAAAACCAAAGTGGGAATCGGCCATAAGGATGATTCTTTGCGGGTATCTCTGGCAAATGCGGCATTTGCAGCAAAGGATGCTTATATTGAAGTAAAGGATGGCCTTGCCACCTTGTATACAGAGATAGGAAACGCCTCCTTTGGAACCCAGTCCGGCTTCTTGAGCAATATGTTTTATTGGAATGATGGAAATTATGAGACCAAAAAGGAAGTCACTTATTTAAAGTATGGCACAGATGATGCCGGAAATGTGCGTACCAACACGGACGGAAAGAAATATATGGTCTTTGAAGTGGAACGAGTATCCTTCCCTCTTAGGAAGCCTACAAAAAGCAATACATACTGGGTCAGCTTTTTCATTCCTGCAATGGATGGAATCGCAGGCGGATTGCCGGGCAGCGGAAAATCAGAGCAGTCGGCTCAGGTGCGGTTATCCCGGATTGAAAAGGTGGAAAACGGCGAAAATCCCATTCACGGGTACGACCAAAGTGTTGTTTTCGCAGGTGCTTCCAAACTTGAATTTTTGGGTGAAAACGGTAGCTGGACCCATGAAAAGGCTGCCTATGCAAAACGGATCAGTCAGGAGACAAGAGAGCAGTTAGAAAATGGTACTGTTGTTACGGAAAATCAGGAAGCAGTTGCTCATGCGCGGTCCATTTTAAACGCTGCTTATAACGCTCTGGCCCTGGAACAGGGGATCTATGAGATTCCGGTAATGAATACGGAGGATTGGAACGATTATAAAATACCCGTAAACGTGGCGATCAAAGGCAAAACCATGACAGTGCAGCTTGAAAAAGCGGATCAGACCCTTATGCCAACGGTTGAATACCATGGGGATTATGGGGAGTATCAAACCGATGCCATCGTATCCGGGGATGGGAAACTTGTGAGTTTTTCCCTTCCCTATACGGAAGCACCTCTTTTCGTAAAGACGGCTTTAGAAGAACGTGCCCTGTCTTTGGATTTTGCCAATGCAAAACGTATGAGTGCAGATATATCATCTCTGAAGCATCTTCTTGCTAAGGCAAAAGAGCTCCTGTCAGGGGAAACCAAATACACTTCAAGCACTGAAAAAAAACTGACCGATGAAATTAAATATACAGAGGCTCTTATAGAAACTTTTGATGCCGAGCAGACCAAGATCAATGATCAGAATGAGTCCCTTCAGCTGGCCATAGACGGCCTTTTGGAAAGGGCCAGTTTGGCACAGTTAAAAAGGGATCTCATTCAGGCCGTCAAAGCGTCTAAAAATACAGACTATACGGAAAAAAGCAGAAAGAAGCTGGCATCTCTCATCAATGAGATACAAAAAAAGACACAGAAAGAAGACGATGTCAGCAAGGCAGATGAAGATCATTACAGAAACCAGCTTGAGGAAGGAATGGCTGCTTTAAAGAAAGAAGGCGGCAATGAAGGAAGTGACACTGAATCGGATGGAAGCTTAAAATCCTTTTTAAAAGATTATGATTCCTGGGTAAAGGAAGAAAACTTTACAAAAGAATCCTGGGATGAATATGAAAAATCAAAGTCTGAGGCAGAATACCTGCTTTCTAAGGGAGATTTAACAAAAGCAGAGGAAGAAGAAGCGATTCAGAATCTATTGGAAGCGAGAAATAAGCTGATTGCAGAAACCGGAACACAGAGCCGTCTGGCCTGCCTGAGTGAGACGCTGGAAGAGATCGAAGACCGATCCTGTGAATACGCAGGTCTTTTGACTTATGATTCGCTGGAAGCCGCGATGGAAGCAGCCAAACTGGCCATAGAAGGAAACTATTATTTGACGAATCAGGAGATAACCCTGCTTCAGAAATCACTGGAAGCTCATGAAAAGGTCTGTGAAGCTGAAGCCAACGGCCAGGCGGAGCCAGAGAGTCTGAAAATGGATATTCCTGAGCTTTCGTTGGAAGATTTAGAGGAACTCGAAGAAAAGAAAACGGTCAATCTGCCGGAAAAGACAATGCCAGAATCAGAACCAGAGACTGGTGCAGATGGGATAAAAGAAGAACGCACGAAGGAAGCAGAAACTAAGGGAGAAGCGGAAAGCATGGAAGAAGCGGAAACCAAGGCACAAGCAGGAACCAAGGAAGAAGCGGAAACAAAGTCAAATGAAGAGACAAAGGAAGAAGCAGAAACAAAGGAAGAAGCAGAAACAAAGGAAGAAGCAGAAACAAAGGAAGAAGCAGAAACGAAGGAAGAAGCAGAAACGAAGGAAGAAGCAGAAACGAAGGAAGAAACAGAAACGAAGGAAGAAGCGGAAACGAAGGCAAAAGCAGAAACAAGGGCAAATGCGGAAAGCAAACCAGAAGCAGAAACTAAGGCAAAAACAGAGACCAAGGCAAAAGCAGAAGCCAAAGAAAAAGCTAGAACAAGGGCAAAGTCAGAATCTAAGCCAAAAACAGATGCTAAGTCAAAAACAGAAACTAATCCTATAACAAAAGTTAGGTTAATTACACAAGCCAGCACAAAATTAAGCCCAGCCCTGCCCACCAACAGCAGTAAGGAAAATGCACAAAAAAAATTCGTAACTTCAGCTGGCATTTCCCGAAATACCCCACACGTTCTAACAGCCGCAGACTCTGCTGACACAAAAAAGAATGGAACCTATTCCGTTGATTACGATCTATGGAAATGGAATGAAAATAATGCTTCCATGGGCAATGCTGCATTGGATTATGGAACTGAGCCTGGGAAAATAATCCTTGACCATGGGAAATGGACTCTCTATGTCCATTTGAATAAGATAAAATTTGATGGGTTTGAGGGCAGCTTAAGAACCATGAAAAAGGTCATAGACCGAAAGGAAAATGAGGACGGTATTTCTTATAAGACACAGAAGGCAGACTACCCAGAGTCCATAACGGATTATCCTGATATTTTAGGTTTTGTTGTCACCCCTCAAAGCGGAAAGCAGTATACATATCTGCCGATAGAAGTGGAAGTAGATGTACCGGGAATGGCACTTCCAGCCCAGATTGCAAGACTTCGGGTGGATTGGAACAGTCTGGACTATATGAACGGTTCCACAGACATAGATTCCTCCCTGGACCTTGAAAACCTGCAAAAAGCCATACGGAAGGCAGAAAAGCTGGAAGCAAAGAAATCCTCCTATACCCCATTTAGCTGGAAGGTATTAACGGAGAGCATAAAGGCAGCAAAGGAAATCAAAGTCTCCGACCTGATGACTCAGGAGATGGCAGACAGTGAGGCAAAGGCTATTGAAGCAAGCATTGACGCTTTGGTCCCTGTGGCAGACGAAAGCACCATGTCAAATTTAAGCAGTACACTGTTGGAAGCCTATCTGGCCGAAGAATCGGATTACAGCATCAATGCCTGGAAAGAACTGGAGCGGGCAAAAACGTTTGCGGAGAGTATACAGGAAGCGGATTATGTGACAGAGGGGATGGTGAAGCAGGCGGTTTTAAGTCTTACCTCAGCAATCGACCGGACGGCGGGCTGCAGAGACAGGGACAAAGAAGGATTAAGCACTTCGGTTCTTGAGAGGTTGATCCGTCTGGCAGAAAAAGAAACAGAAGAAACTTATACCAGGGAGAGCTGGAAGGACCTTGAGTCAGCTTTAAAGGGGGCAAAATCAATTCTTATCAAGGCGGCAAAAAATCAGTGCACGCAGGGAGAAATTGATGAACAGATCTTACTGCTTAAAAAGGCTTATAAAAGCTTAAAAAAGAAACAAAAACCAGATACCGGTACAGGAACCGTTAATTTTAAGTATTTAAAAGCATTGATAAAAAGGTCTGAAGAATTCTTAGCACAAACTTCAAAATATACGGATGAATCCATTCGCAGGCTTATGATAGAGTATGATGCTGCAGTCACAATGCTGAAGGATGATTCCGTTACACAAGCGGATGTAGAGAAACAAAAGGAAAAACTCTGTACGGCAATCAAAGCACTGGCATTGGTGTCCGGCAGCTCCGGCGGCGTTGAGAATGACAGCGGTGGAGGAAGTGACGGCACAAGCAGAAGCAACGGCACAAGTAGAAGCAACGGCCAAAGTGGAAGCAGTAGAAGTAAAAGCAGGCACAAGGACGGTTATTATAAAGTAAAAGTACGACTGTGGCATGCGACGATGAACAAAGCCTCGGCAGGGGCATCGGCAATCATATCCACCGCCTATATGCAGATCGAAGATGATGAGGTTACTATGCGTCTGCAGACCAAAAACATGTCACTCAGCGGCATTACCGCCCATCTCCACGATTTTTATATCTATGATGGTGATGATTATGAAGCTGCGGAATTGGTTTCTACGGAAGATAATAAATGGATTTATGAATTTAAATTACCTGATGACGACAGTAAGTATTATAAATGTAAGGTTGATCCCCAGGTAGAGGTTATGGGAACCGATCCGGTTAAAGCGCGTCTCAGGGTTGACTGGGGGTCTTTAAACAAATCCAAGGAGGAAGCATGGGATAAATTAACTGGTGATGTAGATGAGGATAAAGATGACTCCGCAAAAAACGGGTCCGGTACAGGAACCAGTGTCACAGAATTAATCAGCGCTGAGACCGGAATCAGGATTAAAGGGAATACCGGAGGGCCGGCGGTAACCATGGAAGCGAGCAAAAAGACCAGCGGAACCGAGTATGAAAAGGCTCATACCATGTTAAGCAAAACAGCCAGCCAGTTTGTTCTGTACGATATCAAACTGAAAGCCGGGTCAGGATACATACAGCCAAAGGAATCAGTCACACTCCGGATTCCTGTTCCCACAGGGTTTGACACGGAAAAGCTGGTCCTTTACCGGATCAACGGCGACGGCGTAAAAGAAGAGATCAACGGCAGGCTGAACGGAAGTTATTATGAAGCCAGCGTGGACCATTTCACTCTCTTTGCTCTGGCAGAAAGCGGCCGTGTAATTGCCGCTGCTTCCCCAATGGGAAACGCCAGACCGGAAGATAAAAAAGCCCGAAACCGAACAAAAACCACTTCCGGCCGCAGCAAAAGTCTGAAAGCCTTATCAAAGGACAGCACCAAGAAAGAGGAAAGGGAGGACTCTGCTTCCCAGCAGATTGGAGACGGACGTGTGATTCCTTACACCGGGGACCGGACGCCGGTATCAGGGCTAGTGGGAGCAGAAGCCCTGTCAATTCTCCTCCTTTTGATCTGTGCCCCCATGAATGAGGTGCTGTGGGCTTTGAGGGGAAAATCAATGGAGCAGGGATCTCATAAACGAAAAATGAAGCATGAGAAGGAAACAGACGCATGAATGTCCAGGAAAAAAAAGAACGTGAGATGCAGATTACCTATCATATGATCGCATTATACTGCAGGAAAAAGCATGGAACAAAAAAAGAACTGTGCGGCGATTGCAGAGAACTGGAAGCTTACGCCCGCAGCAAAACGGAAAGCTGTCCTTTTATGGAGACAAAGACCTTCTGCTCTCAATGCAAAGTACACTGCTACCGGGCGGATATGAGAGAGAGAATCCGGGAAGTTATGCGGTTTTCCGGGATGCGATTGATTTTCAAACATCCGGTCATGGTCACCCGGCATTTAATCGAAACCCAAAAGGCAGGGAAACAGTGACTTTTAGCCGAGGGAGCAGCGAAAAATTCCAGATTGTCTTTTACAGCAGGCGGTAGAAAGACAATCTGGAAAGCTAAGTGAAGCAGCGTGCAAGGACGGTGAAAACCAAGCGTACTCTTTTTATTTGATTTTATAGGATACGGTCACCTGCGCCTGGACATTTAACTGTCCCGGCTCTACTACCATGGATTTTGGATTGCCCTGTGCCGCACTTTCTGCCGCAGTGTAACCAACATAACGGGTATTGTTATAGGTGCTGACCTCTTCTATATGGAAAATACCTCCAAGGGAGGTGCCGCTGGCTGCTGCAATGGCCTCCGCCTTAACTTTTGAAGACTCGATGGCTTTTTTAAGTGCCTCCTGGTAGCTTTCGTCATACTTGCTGGACAGGTAAGAGATGCTGTCAATGTTGTTGATTCCGGTAGCAATGCTGGAGGAGACCAGAGTTCCTACCTTATCAATGGGAAGATTGGAAACCAGAATGCTGGTGCGCATCTGATAGCCTGTGATTTTCTGCCCGGAAGTGTAATCGTAAATGGGTGAAAGTCCGTAATTGGAAGTCTGGATCGACGTTTCATCCACGCCCGACTGCTTTAAAAATTCAATGACCTTATTTAAGTCCTGGCTGTTTTTCTCCTGAGCGGCTTTGGGGTCCGCCTCCTGGGTGGAAACAGCAAAATTGATTTCCGCCATATCCGGGGTGACCTTTA
>CAJMPJ010000042.1 GCA_905215155.1 uncultured bacterium
CAGTCGTTCAGCGGTGTTGTACCGGAAGCGGATTTGCTCATTGTAAAGCTGAAGCCGGCAAAAGAAAATTTAAAAAGAATCTTTTTTGTGCCGGAAAATGCAGAATGCTACCAGGAATCGGACTTAATCATTGGCCTTAATTATGTGGTATCGGTAGGACTGAGACTGAATCGTCCGGTTGTTGTATGCGTTGCAATGGGAACAAACCAGTCAAGCCATGACGGAAGAGGAGCCACCAGTTATTATACCAATTATCTGGCTCAGCAGCCTCAGACCGGAATCATCATATCCTCCGGCAATGAAGCCAACAAGCGGAGACACTATTTTAATAACACTACGGCAGCGCCATTTTCCAATCAGTTTGAACTGCGGGTTGGAGAAAGTGACAAGTTGTTTTCCGTAGAACTGTGGCCCTTTGCTCCCTCCAGACTGTCTATTGAAATAATAGCGCCCAATCAGGAGTCTACCGGGGCCGTTTTCCCTACCCTGGGAGAATGCAGGGAATTTTCGTTTGTACTGAATGAAAGCGGAGTATGGATTAATAATTATATATTTGAAGAGGAGACAGGAGATCAGCTGATATTAATGCGTTTTCGGAATCCCATTCCAGGAATTTGGAATATCCGGGTTGAGAATCTGGACAATGAAGCCTTTTCTTTTCATGTATGGCTTCCGTCCGGGGATTTGATTTCAGAAGAAACCTTTTTCGTAAATCCTAATCCGGACACCACCATAACCTCTCCTGGAAATGCCACTCACCCATTGACCGTGACTGCATACAATCAGTTTAATGACAGCATCCTGCCGGAATCCGGCAGAGGCTACACCAGAACCGGTTTTATCAAGCCAGATATCTCAGCTCCCGGCTTCCAGCTTGCATGTGCCGTTCCCGGAAATGGGTACGGAACGATCACCGGAAGCGGCTGCGCTGCGGCACATGCAGCGGGGATAGTAGCCATGGTGTTTGAATGGGCAGTACCCAGAGGAAATTATACCAATATTACAGGAAACGATGTAAACCGCCTGATCATCAGAGGTGCCCAGCGAAACAGTGACTATACCTATCCCAATAACATCTGGGGATATGGTCAGGTTGAGGTAAACAGGCTGTTTGAACGGCTGACAAATATTTAAACCAGCAGGATAATGAAATACCATAATAACCTTAAAAATAAAAGTTTTCTTTCTTTGAATAATATTTCAAAAATAGTCCATAATAAAAGTATACCAAAGATGAGTGAATACTTATCCTCCCCTTTTTAAATACCCTGTCTGTGGCAAAGGCGTCCAGGTGGGGTATTTTTTTGTTTTCTCCTTGCGGGAAGTGCTCCCTACTCTTATTGATTGCAAATGAATTCCGTCATTCTCTCAGGATTGGCTGGTTTGATTTTTTATGCTGCAGCCAACATTTTCAATACAGGACTTTATGGAATTTTCATCGGTTGATTCATTATATCCCACTTCAATGGATTCTCTTGCTGCATCGACATTCACCATGGAGATTCCATCTAATTTTTCTAATGCATTTTTAAGCTGTGTTTTCACTTCGGAATTTTGTATTCCTGATATTGTATAGTGTACCCGATTCATACGATAACTCCTTTGTTGTTTGATTATTTTTATGGACATTTCATTCTTAACCCTTTTGAGGATACCGGTATGATTAGACAGGTTTCGATCCTCCGTCAGAATCTTTCTCTTTTGAATTATCTGACTTTAATCCAAATACAGCCCTTGCACTTTCTGCCTGTGGGTTATGATGGATATGTTTTGAATGAAAGGTTCCGTCTTCCTTTTTGTGATTGCTGGTACTCTTTTTTTGATTTTTGCTCATAGCTTGCCTCCTTATATTAGATTGCTGTTTTTTTAGTATCCCGTTTATTTAAAAATTTCATTCTGTGATTCGTTTACAAATAAAACCAGGGAATGATAGGGCTGTAGTTGGAACTTGTTTCAGGATGTATGCGGGCCAGGGTAAAATGCCTGACGGCACGACTAAAACATATGACCGGACAGCTTGCAAAATCCATAAAGATGTTATATACTGTTTGATGGAGTATTACCAGAAAAGAGATAAAAGGATGGTTTAAGCATGACTATTTTAGAAAATTGGAGAAATCTGGCATATGGTGAAGGGCTGGATGATAAAGGCAAAGAAGAATTATGGTCACAGTATTTCAAGGTAGAAAAAGGAATCTATGAACAAATTCTTTCCAAACCGGAAGAAGTCATCGAAGGAACAGTGGAAGAGCTGGCAAAGAGATATGGCACCGATGTTCAGACGTTCACCGGGTTTTTAGATGGAATTAATGAAAGCTTAAAAGGATACGAAAATCCAATTGAGACCATGGATGAGAAAACTGTGGTTAAGATCGAGATTGATGCAGAAAAGCTTTATTATAATATGGTAGAGGCAAAGGCAGAATGGTTGTTTAATCTTCCTCAGTGGGATGAAATCCTGACAAAGGAAAAGAGAAAAGAACTGTATAAAAAGCAGAAAGCTTCCGGCACAGTTGTTAAGGGAGCAAAAATCGGAAGAAACGATCCATGTCCCTGCGGAAGCGGCAAGAAATATAAAAAGTGCTGTGGAAGCGGCCTGTAAGGAGACCGGGCGTTTCTTTTAAGGCAATAAAAAAGAGACAGGAAGGCAGGTACCTCATAAGGGGATACCTGCTTTGTTTTTAAAGAATGGACGCAGGAAAGGAAACGTGCAAATGGAGGCTTATGAAGGCTTTGCAGAAGTCTACGACCTGTTTATGGACAACATTCCTTATGAAGATTGGTGCAGCTATGTATCCGGTCTTTTGAAGGAATACAAAATAAACGATGGGCTGATTCTGGATCTGGGCTGCGGTACAGGAAGTTTGACTGAATTACTGGCAGAACGTGGGTATGATATGATCGGAGTGGATAACTCTGAGGACATGCTTCAGATCGCCATGGAAAAGCGGGCAGAGTCAGGAAAAGATATTCTCTATCTCAAGCAGGATATGAGAGAATTTGAACTTTACGGCACTGTCCGGGCAGTGATAAGCATTTGCGACTGTATGAATTATATCCTGGAATATGAGGATTTGACGAACGTGTTCCGGCTGGTTAATAATTATCTGGATCCCGGCGGTATTTTCATCTTTGATATGAATACTGCCTATAAATATGAAACCGTTATGGGAGATTCTACCATTGCAGAAGACCGGGAGGAATGCAGTTTTATCTGGGACAACTATTACGATAAAGAAACCGGGGTCAATGAGTATGGACTTTCGCTGTTTATCAGACAGCAAGATGATTTATACCGTAAGTATACGGAATATCATTATCAGAAATCCTATACGTTGTCACAGGTGAAAAGTGCCATAGCAGAATCTGGAATGGAATTTGTGGCAGCGTATGATGCATTTACAAGAGAACCGGTAAAAGAAACCAGTGAGCGGATTTATGTAATCGCAAGAGAACATGGAAAGGAGTTATGAAATGACTGATTATATTGTAAGGGCGACGGCAGGAGATCATCAGATCCGGGCATTTGCAGCAACGACCAGAGAACTGGTGGAGCAGGCAAGACAGGCTCATAATACAAGTCCCATTGCAACTGCGGCTTTAGGAAGACTTTTGACTGCCGGCGGCATGATGGGAATCATGATGAAGGGAGAGGAGGATTTACTGACCATCAAGATCCAGGGAAGCGGTCCTATGGAGGGCCTCACCGTAACGGCTGATTCCAAAGGGAATGTAAAAGGATATGCCTATAACCCGGGAGTCATGCTCCCGCCTAATCAGCAGGGAAAGCTTGATGTGGGAGGTGCCGTAGGAGAAGGAGTGTTGAGTGTGATCAAGGACATCGGTTTAAAAGAGCCGTATGTGGGTCAGACCATTTTAGTAGGCGGAGAGATCGCAGAAGATCTTACCTATTATTATGCAACTTCGGAGCAGACTCCCTCCTCTGTCGCATTGGGGGTCCTAATGAATAAGGAAAATACCGTGAAGCAGGCCGGCGGTTTTATCATACAGCTTCTTCCCGGAGCATCGGAGGAGATCGTGGACCAGCTTGAGAAAAAACTTGGGGAAATCACATCCATTACCGCGCTTTTGGATGAAGGAAAGACACCGGAGATGATTCTGGAACATATTCTTGGAGATTTTGGTGTTGAGATGATGGAGCGTGTTCCTGTGAGATTCCACTGCAACTGTGATAAGCACCGGGTGGAAAAAGCATTGATCAGCATCGGAAGAAAAGAACTGCAGGAGATGATTGACGATGGGAAAAGCATAGAAGTAAACTGTCATTTCTGCAACAAGAATTACGAATTTACGGTGGAGGATCTGACCGAACTCTACGAAAAAGCAAATAGGTAAATGTCTCTTTCTTGCAGGGAGCATCAAAAAGAGCCATCCAACCGGGTGGCTCTAGTCGTAATCATGTGAAACAATATAACTTCTTCCTATATATTGAAAAAAGGTACACTGATGAGTCAATGATTATAATTTAGTAACGTTTGTTGCCTGTGGCCCCTTCGCTCCGTCAACTACATCGAACTCAACAGCTGCGCCTTCATCTAAAGACTTAAAACCATCCATGCTAAGCCCTGAGTAGTGAACAAATACATCGTTACCCTGTTCGTCGGAAATAAATCCGTAACCCTTTTGGTTGTTAAACCACTTAACTGTACCTTTCATTATGATACCTCCAAAACGAATAAAAAATTGTACTGTTACAGGATATCTGTAACTTCCCTAAGAATAGCATAAAACGGGGAAAGTGTCAAACATTTTCCGCCTTAAAAAACAAGAAATCACAAAAATAAATTAACTGGAAAAACATGTGGTAAATACGAAGAAAATTGTGATAGAATGGGTAAAGATTGCGACACAGAATAAGAAGGGATGAACTATGAAATTCAGAAATATTTGGGGACATTTCAGTACCGTCAGCCGGCATAAATTCCAGGTTATGAAAAACTGTTTTCGGGTGGGACTTTATAAGCAGGGACTTCTCCATGACTTGTCAAAATTCAGCCCCCAGGAGTTTTTTCCTGGAGTTAAATATTATCAGGGAAACAGAAGTCCCAATGCTGCGGAAAGAGAAGAAAAGGGATATTCCGGAGCATGGCTGCATCATAAGGGACGCAATAAACACCATGATGAATATTGGGTCGATTTTTCCAATGATTATTCCAAAGGTCTGGTAGGACTAAAGATGCCTTTAAAGTATGTCATTGAGATGGTCATTGACCGGATGGCCGCATGCAGGACGTATAAGGGAAAAAATTACACGGATGCGTCCCCCTGGGAATACTATATGCTGACAAAGCCTTATACAGTGATTGCCCCGGAAACGGGAAAACTTCTTGAGGAACTTCTTATCATGCTGAAAGAACAGGGGGAAGAAAAACTGTTTTCATATATGAGGGAATTGCTGAAAAAAGGAGACTATTAAAGAGCGGAAAGAAGCTATGATTCACTGAGCAGGAGCAAATGATGGAATTTATTATTAGCAGAACGAAACGTTCCTTTGAATTTAATATGGCCAGCAGCCACTGGCATCCGTGGTATGAGCTGTTTTATCTGGAATCCGGCCATTGCAGATTATTGATCAATCATACCTTATACTATATTGAACCAGGGGACTTGTGTTTGATTTCACCAGGTGAAATCCACCGGACTACTTACTATTCCAGTCCGGTGAACGAACGGATCACGGTTAGCTTTGGAAAAGAGTATCTGGACCCCATGATAGAACGGTGCGGCCATGAGATGACCGGCTATCTGTTCCGTAACTCCATGATCTCCATGCCGGAGGGAAGGCAGGCTTATGTACAGGAACTGATTAAAAAAATGGAATATGAAGCGGCAGGCCAGGATGGATATTCCGGTATCATGATGCAGAATTATCTTTATGAACTGCTTGTGTTTCTGTCCAGATGCCAGGAGTCAAAGCCGGAACCGGTTAAGCTCCCTGTTTCGGAAAAAGCCATTGAAGAGGCCGCGGAATATATTTACCATCATTATGACTCTCAGATCACCCTGGAAGAGGTGGCAGAGCGGACCCATATGAGCCCGGCCTATTTTTCCAGAAGATTCAAGGCAGTCACAGGCTTTGGCTATAAGGAATACTTAACCAATATCCGCATCAGACAAGCGGCAAATTTACTGTTGACCACCTCCAAATCCATTACTGAAATTGCAGTGGAATGCGGATTCGGAGATGGGAATTACTTTGGGGATGCATTTAAGAAGATTAAGGGAGTCGCTCCCAGAGTATATCGGAAAATGCAGGGAATCGTATGACGTGACCCTGTTACAGACTGTCGAATAAATGACGGATATAGGTACATACATTCTGCCCGTCCTCAAGAAGACCTGGATCATAGGAAACATAAGTGACCTTGTCTTTGTATTCCATCTGAAGAAAGGGAGACCACAGCCTGGAAAACTGTGGAAGGTAAAGCCCTGTCTGTCTGGTATAGCAGGTTTTGGCGGTGGCCTTAATCCTGGCTTCCTTATCCACGTATTCCGCCACGCTCTTATGAATGGCCTTGTCTTCATAAATGAGATAATAGTAATTTTTATAATCCGGATAAAAATATTTTAATTCCCCTTCATAAAGATCAATGGTAACCGTCAGCCATTCCCCTTCCGCCTCAAGAGAGACAAGAGCGTTGGATTTTGAAAATCCTATGGGCACAGAAAAACCGTTTCTGCAGGTTAAGCGTAAAGAACGATGCTCCTGTCCGAAAATATCCGTCTGGCTTACAAGTTCCTGATGCTCCAGATGAAAATCCCCCTCCAGAAAATCCGGATAATTCAAGATAGGAAGGATCAGAGGCATGCCCTTTAAATCGTCTTCATTATGAAGGATTAACAGATCAAATAAAAACTTCTCATGGGTCATCAAATAATCCTTGTAAACTTCAATGAGCTGTCCTCCGGAGTAAAGGTCCTTTCGTTCCACTTTTAGAAATGCTTCTATTGATTTCTGCTTCATACTGGTAAGTCCTAGAACTTCCCGGTATGGGCGGATTTTTTTGTAGATATCAAAACTGTCAACCGCAGAAAAGTCATAAGGGAGTCCGTGAGCCCGGCAGCGTTTTAACAGGTAGGGCAAATCAAAGCCATCCCCGTTGAAATGAAGGACCATGCGGAATTGCTTTAAAAATTCAAAAAAGGTAATAAGCAGTTCCTGTTCTGCTTCCAGAGTATCGGCAAACCACTGGATCAGATTCCAGGAGCCGTTGCGGTAGTACACGCCTCCGATTAAATACAAGGTGGAATATTCCCCTGAGAAGCCGGTGGTCTCTATATCAAAAAACAGAAGCTCTTCCCGTCTGCCAATGCGGTCAAGGGGATAGGTCTCTTTAAATTCAATGGTTTTATGTAAGGTGATCATCAATGATTCCGTCCTTTCTTTCACAAATATTATAGCGGAAACAGGTCCTATCGTCAACGGAAACAGAATATTTGTTCGACTATCTGCTTGCATAACAACAGGCAGTATGCTATGATAAAAGCATTGAACATGAATACTTGAACCAGAAGGAGAAAGACAGATTTGATTTCTTATGTGAAAGGGCCGGTGGCCGAAATCATCGAGGAAACGGTCGTAATAGAGTGTGGAAACATAGGCTATGAAATACACGTTCCTGTGTCAGTGCTTCAGAATTTGCCGGCAGTCGGTAAGGAAGCAAAACTTTATACATATTTTCAGGTAAGAGAGGATGCCATGTGCCTCTACGGGTTTTTGAACCGTCAGGATCTGCAGATGTTTAAGCAGCTGATCCGTGTGAATGGAATTGGTCCCAAAGGAGCACTTGGAGTGCTGTCCGCCCTGTCTCCGGATGATTTAAGGAGAGCCATTGTTTCCGGAGATGCAAAAGCCATCTCAAAAGCCCCCGGCGTGGGTGCGAAGACCGCGCAGAGGATCATTCTGGATTTAAAAGATAAGATTGATCTGGAAGAGCTTCTCTTACCGGCGTTTACAGAGGAAGCAAGCAGCGGAGAATCCGGCGGCGTGGCAGGAGAAGCCATCGAAGCACTGACGGCTCTGGGTTACTCTGCGGTAGAAGCCGGACGTGCCGTTAAGAGAGTGGAAGTGACAGATTCCATGACAGCGGAAGATGTGCTGAAGGCATCCTTAAAACATTTGGCATTTTTATAAAGATAACGGGTAAAGGCAAAGATGGAGCGTAGAATAATAACCACAGAGGTAACGGAAGAAGACAAGCGGATTGAGCCTAATTTAAGGCCCAAGTGTCTGCAGGAATACATTGGTCAGGAAAAGATCCGCACCAATTTAAAAGTATATATTGAAGCCGCCAAAGCCAGAGGAGAATCCCTGGACCATGTGCTGTTTTACGGCCCGCCGGGCCTTGGAAAGACCACTCTTTCCGGAATTATAGCCAATGAGATGGGAGTCAATATAAAGGTGACATCAGGACCGGCCATTGAAAAACCCGGAGAGATTGCGGCAATTTTAAATAACTTACAGGAAGGCGATGTGCTGTTCGTGGATGAGATCCACCGGCTCAACCGTCAGGTAGAAGAGGTTTTGTACCCGGCCATGGAGGACTTTGCCATTGATATTATGCTGGGAAAGGATTCCACCGCAAGATCCATAAGACTGGACCTGCCAAAGTTCACTCTGGTGGGGGCGACTACAAGGGCCGGTCTTTTGACGGCACCGTTAAGAGATCGTTTCGGAGTGGTGCAGAAGCTGGAATTTTATACGCCTGAGGAACTAAAGATCATTGTCTGCCGTTCTGCAAAGGTCCTTCAAGTGGAGATTGAAGAGGAGGGAGCGGCAGAGATTGCCAAACGGTCCAGGGGAACCCCAAGGCTTGCAAACCGCCTGTTAAAGAGAGTCCGGGATTTTGCACAGGTGAAATATGACGGAATCATTACCAAAGAAGTGGCGGATTTTGCACTGGATATTCTGGATGTGGATAAGTTTGGACTGGATTACAATGACCGGGCCATCTTAACCACAATGATCGAAAAATTTTCCGGGGGACCGGTTGGTCTGGATACTCTGGCAGCGGCATTGGGAGAAGATGCCGGGACATTAGAAGATGTTTATGAGCCTTATCTGCTGATGAACGGATTTTTAAACCGTACCTCCCGGGGACGTGTTGCTACAGAACGGGCCTATCATCATCTTGGGATTGTTATGGAACCATGACCTGCCTGAATTTTAGAACTTTCCTAACGCTATAAAGTGTGATATAGTAAAGAAAGAGCAAATGATAACAGGAGAGAATAACATGGATTCCAAACACAATACTGAAGTTTTAATCGATGGCAAGATTTATACATTAGCTGGAAGTGAAGAAGAAGGTTACATTCAGCGTCTGGCCAGTTATATCAATGAGATGGTTCTGACATTAAAACGTCAGGAAGGGTTTACAAAGCAGAGTGCGGAGTACCAGAATGTTATGATAGAGCTGAACATGGCGGATGATTATTTTAAAGCCAGAGAACAGATTGCAAGATTGGAACAGCAGAAGGCGGAGATGGAAAAAGAGACCTATAGCTTAAAGCATGAGCTGGTGGCGACTCAGATGAAGCTAGAGGCCGTCAAAGCGGAACTGGCAGAAGTGAAAAAGTCTGCGGATCTTGGGAAGAAAGAATAAACGGGAGGGGATGTTTTATGGCAAAGCCATGGCATCCTCTCTTTCATCAATATAGGGAATCTCATCAATACAGGGAATCAGGAGGCATATGTGAAGAAAGTAGTGGAAATTCTTGCTCCGGCAGGATCATTTGAAAGCATGAAAGCAGCAGTTGCGGCGGGAGCTGATGCGGTCTATATGGGTGGCAGCAGGTTCGGAGCCAGAGCGTTTGCTCAAAACCCGGAAGAGGACAAGCTTTTGGAAGCCATAGATTATGTGCATCTTCATGGGCGAAAGCTGTATCTTACGGTCAATACGCTGATGAAGGAACAGGAGATGGGAGAACTTTTTGATTATCTTCTTCCTTATTACAAACAGGGGCTTGATGCGGTGATCGTTCAGGATATAGGCGTTCTTTCCTTCATAAAGAAACACTTTCCTTCACTTCCCATTCATGCAAGTACCCAGATGACCATTACCGGTGCATACGGTGCTGAGATGTTAAAGGAACTGGGGGCAGAGCGGGTAGTCACGGCCAGGGAATTGTCATTAAAAGATATTGAGCAGATTCGTGACCATGTGGATGTGGAAATCGAAAGCTTTGTACATGGTGCATTGTGTTACTGCTATTCCGGACAGTGTCTTTTCAGCAGTCTGATCGGAGGACGAAGCGGGAACCGGGGAAGGTGTGCCCAAACCTGCCGTCTGCCTTATGAGGTCAAGCGGGATGGAAAGACGCTTGGAAAAAAAGAGGACCGTTACTGTCTGAGTCTAAAGGATTTAAGCACGTTAGACTTAATCCCGGATATGATTGAGGCCGGAGTCTATTCCATGAAGATTGAAGGAAGAATGAAAAGCCCCAGATATACGGCAGGGGTAGTAAGTATTTACCGCAAATACACGGACCTGTATTTAAATCATGGGAGAGATGGGTACCGGGTCAGGGAAGAGGACCGGAAGGCTTTGCTGGATTTGTTTGACCGGGGAGGGCAGACCGACGGGTATTACAAGCGCCATAACGGACGTGATATGGTGGTCTGGAAGGAAAAACCTTCGTTTCGGGAGGGAAACCAGACGCTGTTTGATTTTTTGGATAAGAATTATGTGGAAAAAGAAATAAAAGAACCGGTCAGAGGTCATGCGTTCCTGGAAAAAGGTCAGCAGGCGTGCTTGTTCTTAGAAGCCTGCGGAAAGGAGATCACGGTTACAGGGGAGCTGGTGCAGACGGCTCAGAACCAGCCTATGACAGAAGAAAAGGTAAAAAAGCAGCTGGATAAGACAGGCAATACTCCTTTTTACTTTGAACAGCTTGAGATACGGTTGAGTGGGGAGGTCTTTCTTCCGGTTCAGTCTTTAAATGATCTTCGCCGGAGAGGACTGGAGGAGCTTGAGCAGGCTGTTTTAAAGGATTACCGGAGAGAATCTGGGGAAAGAGCTCCTAAAGCAGAGGAGATACTTAACCATAGGAAGGAAAAGCCGATTGAAGTACCAAAGCTGACGGTTTCTCTGGAACGGCCGGATTGTCTGGAAGCAGCGGCAGCAAGCAGCCGGGTAAACCGTATTTATATTGATGCTGCAGAATTTGAACCGGAGCGGTGGGAAGCCTATGCAGACATGTGCCATAAGAATGGCAAGGAATGTATGCTTACCATGCCCCACATTTTCCGCAGCAGGGCAGAACAATTTTTTGATCAGCATGGAAAAGAACTTAAAGAAGCAGGGTTTGATGGCTTTTTGATCCGTTCGCTGGAGGAAGTGGGCTACTTGAAACAAAAAGGGATCAAGGGACATCTGGTATTTGATTTCGGTGTATACGGAATGAATCACTGGTCCCAGGAACTCCTGTTTCAGCTGGGGGCAGATGAGCTTACCTGGCCGGTAGAATTAAACAGCAGGGAATTGGGAAAACTAACCGTTCCGGGGGAACTTCTGATCTATGGCAGGCTGCCGATGATGGTGACCGCACAGTGCCTGCACCAAGGGACCGAACAGTGTGATAAGAATCCCACGCTTCTTCTGTTAAAAGACCGGATGGGCAAAGAGTTTCCTGTGAAAAATCACTGTAGATTCTGCTATAATTCCATTTATAATTCTGCTCCGTTATCTCTTCATGGATTTGAGGATGCAGTAAAGGCGCTGGAACCTTCCTCCCTGCGGCTTCAATTTACCACTGAGGACAGAGTGCAGACGGAAGCTGTAATAAGAAGTTTTTCGGAAGAGTTTTATAACGGGCAGAGAGCAAAGCTGCCGCTTGAGGAATTTACAAGAGGTCATTTTAAACGTGGGGTAGAGTAGGTGGTATATGATTAATCTGATAATTGACGTATCCAGATATTTAATGATACTGTTGATCGCTTTATACACATATTTTAACTTTCGTGTATTTTCCACACGGGATGAGTACAAAAAAAAGAAAATATGCAGGCGGCAGAACATCGCTATGTTCCTGATTCATCTTCTGGCTTACCTGATCATATGGTTTGAGACGGAAGATGAACGGATGCTGGTGTTTTATCTGGCTCAGGTACTGTTCTTTCTTCTTTACCTGTTCCTGTACCGGTTGTTTTACCGAAATGTATCCAGACTGCTGGTCAATAATATGTGCATGCTTTTGACCGTAGGCTTTATTATGCTGACCAGACTTTCCTTTGACCGTGCCATGAAGCAGTTTGCCATTGTAGTGGCGGCGGCTCTCATTACCTGGGTGATCCCCTTTGTTATTGACCGTGTCTGGCAGCTGAGTAAGATTCCTTGGATCTACGGCATCGGAGGGCTTTTGCTTCTTGGTATTGTGTGCATCGCGGGAACCAGCAGCTATGGTGCCCAGCTTTCACTCGGGTTAGGTGAATTTTCCTTTCAGCCATCAGAGTTTGTGAAGATCAGTTATGTATTTTTTATCGCTACCATGTTTTACCGCTCTACCAGCTTTAAGACGGTGCTGATTGTCACGGGAATTGCATCCCTCCATATTCTGATTCTTGTGCTCTCAAAGGATTTGGGAAGCGCACTTATTTTCTTTGTGACCTATGTTTTTATGCTGTTTGTCGCCACGGGCAAATGGCTGTATCTTCTGGCAGGAGCAGGAGGAGGTACGTTGGCATCCGTACTTGCCTTTTACCTGTTTGGACATGTTAGAACCCGGGTTTTGGCATGGCTAAATCCCTGGTCCGATATTGCCGGAAAGGGGTATCAGATCACCCAGTCCCTGTTTGCAATAGGAACCGGAGGCTGGTTTGGAATGGGACTTTACCGGGGACTGCCCAGAAAGATCCCGGTGGTGGAAAAGGATTTTATTTTTTCCGCCATTTCTGAAGAATTGGGCGCTGTCTTTGCATTGTGTATTCTGTTTATCTGTCTTGGATGTTTTTTGCAGTTTATGATGATCGCCAGTCGGATGCAGGCGGTATTCTATAAACTGATCGCATTCGGCCTGGGCACCATCTACATTATCCAGGTGTTTTTGACCATAGGAGGCGTGACCAAATTTATTCCATCCACTGGTGTGACACTTCCGCTTGTCAGCTATGGCGGAAGCTCGATTTTAAGTACATTTATTATTTTCGGAATCATCCAGGGGCTGTATATTTTAAAGCGCAATGAAGAGGAAGATGAGGAATATGAAGAATAATTCAAATCCAAAAGCAAACCATCATATGCTGATACTCACCTATGGAGTCGTGCTTTTGTTTGTAGGACTGGCGGCTTATTATTGCTATTTTCTTTTTGTAAAAAGCGATACTGTGATCAATAATTCCTATAATGCAAGGCTGGACAATTTCGCTGACCGTGTGGTGCGGGGAGAGATTCAAAGCAGTGACGGAAGGGTTCTTGCACGAACCGATGTAGATGGGGAGGGAAAGGAAACCAGGGTCTATCCCTTTGATTCTTTGTTTGCTCATGCAGTAGGATATTCCACCAATGGGAAAACCGGTCTGGAGGCTATTTCTAATTTTTATCTGCTTACCAGTCATGTGAACATCATAGAACAGATAGTCAATGAGATGTCATCCATTAAGAATCAGGGAGACAATGTAGTGTCTACCCTTGACGTGGATATCCAGAAAGCGGCCTATGACGCCTTGGGGAAGAGAAATGGAGCGGTGGTGGTTCTGGAACCGGATACCGGAAAGATACTGGCCATGGTATCAAAACCCGATTATAACCCTAACACCCTGCTTGCCGACTGGAACCGTTTGGTGGCGGAAGAAAATACTTCCGGCCAGCTTTTGAACCGGGCCACACAGGGGTTGTATCCTCCCGGATCCACCTTTAAGCTGGTGACTGCTTTGGAATATATGAGAGAGAATCCGGCGAATTACAGGGATTATACCTTTGACTGCAATGGAATTTATAAAAATGGAGCGTACACCATCAAATGTTATCATGAAACAGCCCACGGTCACCAGAATCTTCAGCAGGCCTTTGCAAATTCCTGCAACGGAGCCTTTGCAAACCTGGGTCTATCTCTGGACTTAAATGGTTTAAAGAAAACGGCAGACCAGTTGTTGTTCAATTCGGACTTGGCTCTTCCTGTTGCTTACAATAGGAGTTCCTATTCCATGGAGGCAGGTGCTGATACATGGCAGGTTCTCCAAACCTCCATTGGACAGGGACAAACCCAGATCACGCCCATTCATAATGCCATGATGACGGCAGCCATTGCAAACGGCGGGACTCTTATGAAGCCATATCTCATTGATCATGTAGAAAATGCGGGAGGAGATGTGATCAAAAAATTTATGCCCCAGTCCTATGGAAGCCTGATGACTGCAGAAGAGTCTGCGGTATTGACGGAATTTATGAAATCCGTAGTCACAGACGGAACTGGTTCTGCCCTCCGGACAGATGCCTATACGGTAGCAGGAAAAACCGGTTCTGCGGAGTTTGAAACGGGAAAAGAGACCCATGCATGGTTTATCGGTTTTGCTCCTGCCGAGCAGCCCAGAGTGGTTGTCAGCGTGATTGTAGAAGAGGGTGGTTCCGGCGGAAAGGCTGCTGCTCCCATAGCCAGAAAACTTTTTGATTTATATTTTTCCAGAGGATGAAGGATGTGACATTTGCTTTCCGAGATTACAGACTTGCATATAAGGCCAAAAAGAGGTATACTATAGCCAGTCTATGAGACACACCAAAATCGGAATTTTCAAGAGATGTCCGGTTCACTCTGGAGGAATTGCAATGATAGAAGCAACGAGTTGTGGCGGTGTGGTTATTTTTCGAGGTAAAATTCTGGTTTTATATAAGAATTACAAGAACAAATATGAAGGTTGGGTTTTGCCAAAGGGAACAGTAGAAGCGGGTGAAGAGTATAAAGAGACGGCACTCCGGGAAGTAAAGGAAGAAACCGGGGTCAGTGCGTCTATTATCAAGTACATCGGCAAGAGCCAGTACTCTTTTAATACGCCCCAGGATATGGTGGAAAAGGATGTACACTGGTATCTAATGATGGCCGACAGCTATTACAGTAAACCACAACGGGAAGAATATTTTATTGATTCAGGATATTACAAGTTCCATGAAGCGTATCATCTTCTTAAATTTTCCAATGAAAAACAGATTTTAGAAAAAGCATATAATGAGTATCTGGATTTGAAGAAGAGCAACCTTTGGGGCAATAAGAAGTATTTCTGAGCGGATCACAGGAAGAGCCGGGAAAGTGAAACATTACTTTTCCGGCTCTTTTGCATGAAAATCCGATCCATAAGTTAAAAGGAAGATTCCAGTTCTTCTAATTTAGTTGTCAGACTATTTATATTCAGTTCAAAGATAAGAACATCCTGTTTGCTGCTTTCCATGATATTATTAATGAAAGAAGATGGGTTGATCATTGGCTCCTGCCGGCGGTTCGCAATCACATCAAGATCTTCTACAGATACGATTTCATCGACCACAATTCCCCATTTAATGCCATCTAAGATGAGTACCATCTCTTTAAAGATAGTGGAGCGGAATATGTCTTTTGTCTGGTCTAAAAGGGATAAAATGGCAGGCATATATTCTTCCTTAGCCAGTCTTAATATCTCTGACAATCGGGCTTTATTCTCTTCATTGTCCTTATTCAACATGTAATGTTCTGCTTCAACAGCGGACTGATGCAGCTTTTCATGAGGTTCTTCCATTTTTTTTAGATGAGCGCTTACTGTCTGGTTATCGGTGGTGAATTTGTCGTACCACTTACCAAGAGCACACTGATGGGAATCCTTTGCAAGAGAAAAGGTTCCGCCTTCTGTTATGTAGCGTTCTAAGCCGTTTACCCAGTTTATGTGATCCTGTTTTCTTGCGTCAATCATTTCTTCAAAATCGTTATATTCGCTGGTAATGGATTTAAGTCCGAAGGTAATACGCAGATCCAGCATCTGAATAACCTGATCTCTGTATTTGAACATGCCCAATACATTGGCAGGAGCTGCAGGGATGGTGCTGTATTCCGGAATCTGCACAATGGTTGATATGTATTTGCTGTTAATACAGTATAGGGAACCGTTGAGTTTGAAAATTATGTATGGACATTTGTTCTCATTTTCCATTATTTGTTATACCTTACCTTTTTCTTTCGTATTTTTCCTTCCCATTATAGAACTTATCTCAGCATAGTTCAACAGCTTTTGAGGAAAAATATGTTTTAAAACTTAATTATAAGACTATCAATAACTGGAAAATCAGGGTATAATGATACTGGATATCGGATTTAATTTGTTTGGAGGGAAAAAAATGATAAAGTACTACGACGGCGATATTTTCGCTTCTGATGCAGATATCATATGCCATCAGGTGAATTGCCAGGGCGTTTTTGAACGGGGACTTGACGGTCAGATCAAAAAAATGTTCCCGGAGGTAGAAAAAACATATAAGATATTAACAAAACAGTGGCAGGAACAGGCCGGAGGAAAGACCGCTGAACTGCTCGGAAGGGTTTCTGCACAGCCGGTTAAGAAAGATGACCGGTGGTTTTTAATTGCCAACTTATACGGTCAGAATAATTATGGGAAAAGTGGTCTGTATACCGACTATAAGGCTCTGGAAAAAGCCGTTCAGGAGATAAGGGATTTTGTAGATGTGAGAAATAAACACGAAAAGATAGCGTTTCCATATAAAATCGGCTGCGGCAATGCCGGAGGAGATTGGGAGATCGTGAAGGGAATCCTGGAGAGGGTTTTCGAGGGATATGAAGGAGAAGTACAGATTTGGAATCATGAAAAAATGAAATAAGAGTTATATCCGGGAGGAATGAACATGGCAAAAGTAAGCTCATTGAGCCGCAGTATCAATACATTTTACGTGGAATGGAGTGCGCTTAACCACTACTTGTCATCCTATGAATGCGATCGGAATGGGATTGAGTATATTGGCTTCTCAGATCCGAGGGTTCAAAAGCTTTGGAAGGGATTATCCACTCAGGAACGCCGGGAGATCATGAAGCGTTCGGGTTCCAAGAATGAAACAGAATTGCTGAATTATTTCACTTGAATCCATCACGGATCAAGGGAAGAATGGAGAATTACATGTCAGAAAGAAAATTTGTAGTAGTTGACGGATCTTCCATGCTGTCGACATGCTATTATGCGGTTTTACCCAGAGAGATTATGTTCGCCAAGACAGAAGAGGAAAAGCAAAGGCATTATGAGAAGATCCTTCATGCTAAGGATGGAACTTATACCAATGCTATATTTGGCATGCTCAAGATGGTAGTATCTCTGATGAAAAAGCAGCAGCCAGATCATATCGCTTTTGTTTTTGATAAAACCAGGGATACCTTCCGCAGGGAATTATATGCCGATTATAAAGGGACAAGGGGTGCCACACCGGAACCTTTAAAAAATCAGTTTGTGCTGATGGAACAAATTCTGGAGGATGTTGGCTTTCAGGTGCTTTACAGCGAGCGGTATGAAGCGGATGATTATGCAGGAAGCCTTGTTATGAAGTTCCGGGAGGAGATTCCCATGATTCTTCTGACAAAGGATCATGATTATTTGCAGCTGGTGAATAATGAATACAATGTACGTGCCTGGATGGTCCAGTCCAGACAGGAAAAAGCAGACGAGTTGTATAAAAAATATTATTCTTTCTACGGAATATCAAAACAAGAAGTCAACCTGCCTGAAAAGGTATTTGAATATACATCGGATACTGTCTTTTACGAAGAGGGAGTAAGACCGGAACAGATTGCAGATTTAAAAGGAATACAGGGCGATACTTCAGATAATATTCCCGGAGTCAAAGGTGTGAGCAGTGCAGCTCCCATACTGCTTCGCGAATATGGTACCGTGGAGGAGATTTACCGCGTCATCCATGAAGCGGAAGCGGATAAAAAGCGTTTGAAACAATTACAGGATTTTTGGAAAAATGAATTGGGAATCTCACGTTCCCCGTATAAAGCCCTGACAAAGACCAGCGAAGAAGAATTGTGCGGAGAAAAAGCCGCTATGATGTCAAAGGAGCTGGCCACCATGAAGCTGGATATTCCCATTGATTTGGAGCTTTCTGCATTTACAGCAGAATCCTATCAGGAGGAAAAGGTCCGGGAATGGCTTTTAAAGCTTGATATTAAGGAAGCTTCCATTTTTGGAACAGGGATGTAATGCAAAGAAAAGTATTTTTTCATAGCCTTTGGAGACACTCATAGAGAATATGCCTGATTTTAATAAAGGAGAAACCAAACATGAATAAAACTTATGAAGCTTTGAGCTCATTACTGGAAAGGACGATGGCATTGCAGACTTCCCTTGTCCTTTTTGAATGGGACAACGAAACACTGGCACCGGAAGATGCCGGTTCTTATACGTCCAGAGTAATTGGTTTGCTTTCCCAGGAGTATTACCGGAACATAACCGGTGATGAGATGGGAAAAGCCATTGAAGCCTGTGAGAAAGAGGAAGACCTTCATGATGTGCAGCGGGCGATCGTAAAAGCCGCGAAAGAGGCCAGAGAAGATTTGATCTGTATTCCGGCTAAGGAATACAGGGACAATGCCCAGTTAGTGGCAGAAGCCGGAAGAATTTGGTCAAAGGCCAAGAAGGATGAAGACTTTGACTCTTTTGCCCCCACTCTTGAGAAGGTCATCGGTTTTAGAAAGAAATTTGCTTCTTACCGTAAAAAGGAAGGCCAAAAGCTCTACGATACGATGCTGAACGAGTTTGAGAAGGATTTTAATGAGGAACTTCTTGATGAATTTTTCAATCAGCTGAAGACGGAGATTGTGCCTTTGTTGAAGGAAATCATGGAGAAGGGAAAAACCATTGATGATTCATTCCTCATCGGCGGTTATCCCGTAGATAAGCAGAAAAAGATGGCAGAATTCCTGGCAGAATATGTGGGGTTTGACTTAAAAAAAGGTGTGCTATCCGTCAGTGCTCATCCTTTTACGACCAATCTCCATAACCATGATGTGAGGATCACCACCAGCTATCACGATAAGATGGACGTTTCCATGTTTTCTGTTATCCATGAAGCCGGGCATGGTCTTTATGAACTTGGGATCAGCGATGAGATCACCCAGACACCCTTAGGACAGGGTACCTCTATGGGGATGCATGAATCCCAGTCCCGCTTTTTTGAGAACATCATTGGAAGAAACGAAGCTTTCTGGGAACCCATATATGGGAAATTGATAGAGCTTTATCCGGATAAGTTAAAAGACATTCCGTTGAAAAAGTTTGTTGAAGCGATCAACAAGGTAGAGCCAAACCTTATCAGAACTGAAGCAGATGAGCTTACTTACAGCCTTCATATTTTAATCCGGTATGAATTGGAAAAGATGATCATAGAGGAAGACATTGATTTAAAAGAGCTTCCAAAGCTATGGGCAGACAAATACGAAGAATATTTAGGGGTTCGTCCCCAAAAGTTTTCCGAAGGGATTCTTCAGGACATTCACTGGTCCCAAAGCTCTTTTGGTTACTTCCCGTCTTATGCACTGGGGAATGCCTTTGGAGCCCAGCTTTATTACCACATGAAAAAAGAAATGGATTTTGACGAACTTTTGCGCACAGGAAAGATCAGTGTCATCAGGGAGTATTTACGGGAGCATGTGCACAAGTACGGAAAAATGAAAACCAGCCGGGAAATCTTAAAGGATGTGACAGGGGAAGATTTTAATCCTGATTATTTCATTCAGTACTTAAAGGAAAAATACCGCAAGCTGTATGATTTGTCATAAGTCCTGAAGCAACGGTCTGAAACAAACCAAAAACCCCAGAAGTGAACGTATTTTCACTCCTGGGGTTTTGCTATGAACCCTTTCGCTCTTTGTGGCTTTTGGAATAGTAATCATTGATCTCCGCTCCGAAGAACAGAATACAAATGCAGGTATAGAGCCAAAGCATCAGCAGCACAATGGCGGTAAGGCTTCCGTACATAACCGAATAATTCCCAAAATTATTAAAATAAATCGAAAAGATAAATGAGAAGGAAATCCAGCCGGCGGTGGAGAAAACAGCCCCCGGAAGCTGCTTTGAGAACTGCTGCTTTTTAATGGGTACATAGGTATAAAGGAGTGCGAAGCAGAAGGTCAAAATGAAAATAAGCAAGGTACGGAAGGTAATGATATATTGGGTGATGCCGCCAAGTACTGGAAAATGACGGTACAGAAAACTTTGTATGGTGCCGCTAAGCACCAAGAGCACAAGGGTCAGGATACAGATGACCAAAAAAACCAAAGTGTATCCCATACAAATGATTCTGGTCATAACGTAGTTCCTTTTTTTCGGCTGGTGGAAAACCCGGTTTAAGCCCCGTTCAATGCTTAACATCCCCCGGGATGAAGACCAGATGGCAGCTACGGCACTGACGGAAAGGACCGCTGCCGGAGTAGTGGTATAAAGATTGTCGATAACAGTCACGAGAACACTGTTCATCTCCATGGTGTTGGGAATGATTGTAATCACAAGCTGTAAGAGATTGGCTTTGGTAATGGGGGGAATAAACTGGACCAGGGCCAGCAGGACCATCATAAATGGAAATGCTGCTATAATTGAAAAAAATGAGGCTTGGGCAGCGTAAACAGTCATTTCATCTTTGCTATATTTATCATAAATCTGTTTCCCACGCAATAAGAATCGAATCATAATGCCTCCCTTTTCGTATTTCACTCTGCGATTGTATGTGAGGCAGAGCAATCAGGCTTACTGCTATAAGCATATTATCATGGGACAAAAAAAATATCAAGGCACCCTCTTTTTGATTTTTAAAGGAAAACAAGGGAGAGAATTGACAAACCAGAAGATAAACTTTAGAATGAATGAAGAAGGAGGGGATGATGGACTACATTCCTGCAAAAAACATTGTGATTAAGACAAACAACCCCGGCAACTGGTTTGGAATTGATTACAATATGAACATTTACAGAGGGTGCTGTCATGGCTGTATTTACTGCGACAGCCGCTCTGACTGCTACCGGATTGATCACTTTGATACCGTAAGGGTGAAAGAAGATGCACTTCGGATCATTCGGGATGATTTAAGGCGTAAAGTAAAAAGCGGTGTTGTTGGAACTGGTTCCATGAGCGATCCCTATAATCCCTTTGAAAAAGAAATGGAGCTTACAAGACACGCATTGGAATTGATTGATGCTTTTGGCTTCGGAGCCTCCATCGCAACAAAAAGTGCACTGTTAAAACGGGATATTGATGTGCTCTTGGGCATCAGGGAGCATTCGCCGGTCATCTGCAAAGTGACAGTAACCACAACCGATGACGGCCTGGCGAAAAAGGTTGAGCCTTATGTGTCTGTGCCCACCCAACGTCTGGAACTGATCCAGGCACTGAGCGGGAAAGGGATATTTACGGGCATTTTAATGATGCCCATTCTTCCCTTTCTGGAAGACAATGAAGATAATATCCGGTCTATTGTAAAAGCAGCCCATGAGGTTGGCGCTGCTTTTATCTATCCGGCATTAGGTGTGACTTTGCGCAACAATCAAAGGGAATGGTATTTTGACCGCCTGCGGGAGCAGTTTCCGGAGCGTGATCTGGTGACAGAATATATGAAGCGTTACGGAAACAGCTATCAATGTCCAAGTCCCGAAAGTAAAAAGCTTTGGAGCATATTTTCAAAGGAATGCGAGCGTTATGGTATCCTGTACCGCATGCCGGATATCATTCATTCCTATAAGAAGAATTACCAGATCACCCAGTTAAGTCTGTTTGATTAAAAAGACATCTCTTCGCCGAAACAAGATACGAATTCCTTGGCTATGTTTGATACATAGCCATTTTTTTTATATACGGCAGCAATCCGTGTTACGGTGTCCACGGAGTCGATCTCCCGAAACACCAGACCGGTACTGTTTTCCATCTCGCTGATGGATTTTGGAACAAGGGCGATACCAAGCCCGGATTTTGCCCATTGCAGACAGGTTCTTGCATCGTCATTGCGGCAAAAAATATAAGGTTCCATTCCTATATTTTGAAATGCAGTCGATATGATTGCATCGAAACGGCGGTAATAGATCAGCGGTTTTCCGGTAAGCTCGGTCAGTTTGATTCTGCTGGTGTTTATTTCCGGAAAAAAGAAAGGGTTACCTACCGCCATCAGCGGTTCTTCCAGGCCATAGACACATTCTAAGCCTTCCCCATAAAAAGGAGTCCGGATGACGGCACATTCAATGATCCCGTTTTTCATTTTTTCTATCAGCTCATAGGTGTTGCCTTCTGTAATTTCAAACCGGACATTGGGATGGGATGCGCAGAATGTCTTTAAAAAATTGGTCAAGAGGTTTCCAGAGGAAGAGATAGCTCCAAGCTTTAAAACACCTTTGGCAGAGGAGGGAAAATGATGGAGCTCTTCTGTGACCGCCTCCATCATGGAAAGGATATCCTTGGCGCGGGAATAAAGAAAAGCACCGGCTTCTGTCAGCTCTGTCTTTCTGGAACCCCGCTCCAGCAGTTTTAATCCCAGTTCTTGTTCCAGAAGCATGATCTGTTTGCTTAAAGGCGGCTGAGACAGTCCCAGCTTTTTGGATGCGGCGGTAAAACTGCCGGTTTCTGCAACGGTCAAAAAATAATATAGTTGTTTTGAATTAAGTGGATTCATTTGGCACATCCTTTATTTCATAATGTATAGCGATTTATACTTGTAATATTATACCAGAATGATATAATATTACAATGAAATATTCCAAAAGAGTATGAATTTATAAAATCGGAGGAATTTAGAATGAAGGAACTCCTGAAATATCTGAAAAATTATAAGCTGGAAAGCGTCCTGGGACCGTTGTTTAAGCTCCTGGAAGCCAGCTTTGAACTTCTGGTGCCGCTTGTCATGGCCAAGGTCATTGATGTGGGCATTAAATCCCAGGATACGTCTTATATCCTAAAGATGGGAGGGCTGCTGGTTCTTCTTGGGCTCATTGGCCTTGCAAGTGCCATAACTGCCCAGTATTTTGCGGCAAAAGCGGCAGCCGGTTTTGGAACTT
Organism: uncultured bacterium; assembly: GCA_905215155.1. Lineage (GTDB taxonomy): Bacteria > Bacillota > Clostridia > Lachnospirales > Lachnospiraceae > Lacrimispora > Lacrimispora sinapis. The sequence goes on from CAJMPJ010000042.1 coordinate 23,017, forward strand.
CCTTGCGGAATGATCTATTTGCCCATATAAATAAACTTTCCTACCGGGAGATTGATGCCGTTGGAACAGCCACACTCATCACCAGAATGACCAGTGATGCCAATCAGGTACAGTCGGGAGTCAACATGTTCCTTCGCCTGTTTCTGCGTTCCCCCTTCGTTGTATTCGGTGCCATGATCATGGCATTTACCATCAATTTCCGGGCAGCCATGGTCTTTGCGGTGACCATACCCATATTATCAGTGGTTATATTCGGAATTATGATTGTCAGCATGCCATTGTACCGGAACGTTCAAAAGCAGCTGGATCAGGTCCTGCTGACAGCCAGAGAAAATCTGCTGGGGGTCCGTGTGATCCGTGCCTTTAACCGCCAGAAGGATGAGGTCCAAAGATTTGAAGAGGAGAACCGTCTTTTAGTCCGATTCCAGGTATTTGTGGGGAAAATCTCTGCTTTGATGAATCCTCTTACTTACGTGATCATTAACCTGGGAATCATTGTTTTGATAAATACCGGGGCAGGAAGTGTGGATCGGGGAATCATCAGCCAGGGTCAAGTCGTTGCCTTGGTGAATTATATGTCTCAGATTCTGGTGGAGCTTGTGAAACTGGCCAATTTAATCATTACCATATCAAAAGCACTGGCCTGTGCAAACCGGATCAATTCTGTGTTCCAGCAAAAACCAGGAATTGCAGATACGGTTCACACAAAGGCCACAGAAGCGCCGGAAGCACCAAAAGTATCCTTTGACCGCATGACTTTTTATTATGAGGAGGCAAAAGCTCCGGCACTCAGTGATATTTCCTTTCAGGCAAAGAAAGGGGAGACGATCGGGATCATCGGCGGCACAGGTTCCGGTAAGACCACCTTGGTAAATCTCATCCCAAGATTTTATGATGTGACAGATGGCTCTGTAAAGGTGGGCGGAACCGATGTGAGAGAGTATCCTTTAGGACAGCTTCGGGAGCTGGTGGGAATCGTTCCGCAGAAATCCGTTCTGTTTAAAGGCTCTCTTCGTGAAAACATGCAGTGGGGGAAAAAAGATGCCACCGATGAGGAAATTTACAAGGCACTTGCAATTGCGCAGGCCAAGGAATTTGTTGATGAGAAGAGAGAAGGTCTGGATTTTGTAATCCAGGCAGGAGGTAAAAATTTATCGGGAGGCCAGAGACAAAGGCTGACGATCGCAAGAGCGCTGGTGAAAGAGCCCCAAATTCTGATTATGGATGACAGTGCCTCCGCATTGGATTTTGCAACGGATGCAAGACTTAGAAAGGCGATCAAAGAGGGGACAAAAGATATGACGGTATTTATCGTTTCCCAAAGGGCCTCCACCATCAAGAATGCGGATCAGATCGTAGTTCTTGATGAAGGAAAGATGGCTGGCTGCGGAACCCACAAAGAGTTATTGCAGACCTGTGACGTTTACCGGGAAATCTGCCTGTCTCAGTTATCCGAAAAGGAGGTACAGTAAAATGTCTGTCATTAAACACCGATCTACCATCAAACGTGTCCTTGGCTGTATCAGCCGGTATCAATGGGCCGTTACGGCTTCCTTGGTCTGTGCATTCGTTACCGTGCTGCTGACACTGTATGTACCGATTCTCATAGGCCGTGCCATTGACTGTGTGGCAGGGAAAGGCAATGTTGATTTTGCCGGTATGGCGGCCATCTTAAAGCAGATGGCAATCGTAATATCCCTGACGGCAGCATCCCAGTGGCTGATGAGCCACATCAACAACTGGATGACTTATCAGGTAGTAAAGGATATAAGGACCCAGGCATTTCACAAACTGGAAATTCTTCCGTTAAAATATGTGGATTCTCATTCCCATGGAGATATTATCAGCAGGATCATAGCGGATATAGACCAGTTTTCCGATGGACTTTTAATGGGGTTTACCCAGCTTTTTACCGGAGTATTGACCATACTGGGAACCTTGCTCTTTATGTTTTACATCAATCCGGTGATTGCGGCAGTGGTTGTGGTGATAACTCCGGTTTCCCTGTTTGCAGCCAGTTTTATTGCAAAGAAAACCTACCATTTGTTTCAGATGCAGTCAAAGACCCGGGGAGAACTGACTTCCCTCATTGATGAAATGCTGGGAAATCAAAAAGTCGTTCAGGCCTTTGGCCATGAAAAGGAAGCGCAGGAAAAGTTTGAGACAATCAATGAGGAACTTCGGATATGGGGGCTGAAAGCGACCTTTTTCTCCTCCATCACCAACCCGGCTACCCGGTTTGTAAACAGTTTTGTTTATGCATGTGTAGGAATTGCGGGTGCATTTGCGGCGATCAATGGTCTATTGACCGTTGGACAGCTGACCAGTTTTTTGAATTATGCCAATCAATATACCAAACCGTTTAATGAAATATCGGGAGTGGTGACAGAGCTTCAGAATGCATTGGCGTCCGCGGCAAGAGTGTTTGAACTGATTGACGAAGAACCGCAGATTCCCGATGATCCGGATGCATTGGTTCTTTCAGAAGCAAATGGAGAGGTACACCTGGAACATGTGGACTTTTCCTACAATCCCCAGGTTTCTTTGATTGAAAATATGAATCTTTTGGTGAAGCCAGGGCAGAGAGTTGCCATAGTGGGTCCTACCGGATGTGGAAAAAGTACGGTCATCAATCTGCTCATGCGTTTCTATGACGTAGATTCCGGCTCCATTCAGGTAGATGGAACCGATATCCGCCATATAACAAGAGAGAGCCTGAGGTCCAATTATGGAATGGTTCTGCAGGAAACCTGGCTGAAGTCAGGGACCATCAGGGAAAATATTGCATATGGAAAGCCGGAGGCATCGGAGGAAGAAGTGATACTGGCTGCAAAAGAAGCCCATGCCCACAGTTTCATTGAGCGTATGCCAAATGGCTATGATACGGTGATCTCAGAGGATGGGGGGAACTTATCTCAGGGACAAAAGCAGCTTTTATGCATTGCCAGAGTGATGCTGTGCCTGCCTCCAATGCTGATTCTGGACGAAGCCACTTCTTCTATTGATACCAGAACTGAAATCAAGATTCAAAAGGCATTTTCCAAAATGATGGAGGGCAGGACCAGTTTCATCGTTGCCCACCGCCTGTCTACCATTAAGGAAGCGGATGTGATCCTGGTTATGAAGGACGGGCATATTATTGAACAGGGTACCCATGAAAATCTGCTGCTTCAAAATGGATTTTATGCACAGCTTTACAACAGCCAGTTTGCAGTATAATTACCAGAGCTTGTGGATCAGGATGCCAGAAAATTGGAGAAAATATAATTTTCTGGTATCTTTCTTCCATCTTTTCTTATGAAAAGTGGTTAAATACCCGATAGTTTAATTAAAAAAGAGTTTTTACAAAGGGGAAAAATTTATGTTTGAGATTGCTATTTGTGATGATAATGCAGGAGATAGGAAACGATTGTCTGAACGAATTATAAAGAATATGAATGAAGTGGAGAAAATCAGGATTCATCAATACGATTCGGGTGTGTCGCTGTTAGAAGCAATTAAAAACATCAGGTTCTCCATTGTCTTTCTTGATGTTCAGATGAAAGGGATTGATGGAGAGGAGACAGCAATTCGTATCCGTGAACTGGATAACAATGTAATCCTGGTATTCTATACCGGATTTGTTGAACCATCACCGCGCAGCTTTGAGGTACAGCCATACAGATATATTATGAAGAATATGCAGGATCAGGTCATGGACCGTTATATAAAGGATTCCCTGGACAAAATGGTGGAATTCGGCCAGGCCCCCTTTCTCACCGCCAACATGAACCGGGAAAGATTGTTTTTACGAATCGATGATATTGTTTATATTGAAAAATATAAAAAGAATACCAGAGTTCATATTTCAGAAACTTCATATCGTATCTATGGCGTTAAACCGGATGAAAAAGGAGAACTTCCAGATATCCGTATTCCGGAAAAACTGGATAAGATTTATGAAAAACTGAAAGGTTATGGGTTTGGCTATCCTCATGACAGTTATCTTATCAATTTAAAATATCTGGTTTACTGCACAAGCAAGATATTGAAACTAAAGAATGTAGATAATACCTTCCAAATCGCCCGGAGCAAAGCACAGGAATTCAACAAGCTAAAGGAAGAGTTTATGCTATCAAAGTACAAGGAAGGCGAGTTGTAATGGGAAATGATTTATTATCTGTCAGCAGGATGTTTTTTTGCGGGGCAGATGTTTATATGCTTTACCGATTTTTTAAAGCTATTTTTCAACAGAAATTGAGTGGAAGAAAGCAGGTAATTTACAGCATTGTTACAGTGATTTTAATTTTTCTGGAAAATGCAATTGGAAGTGTGACTTTGAATTTTTTGACTGTACCATTATTTTGTTATGTGTATATTATGTTATCCTTTAAAATATCCTTAACAAATGGAATCGCATATACGATAATATATTTTACATTTGTTGGTGGGAGAGAAGTATTATTTGAACTAATGTATCGGTTTCTGTCAAAAGTTCTTCCATTTTACATACCACCTTGGTTTACGTCGGGTGGAGTTTATTTTTTGTTTATAGAATATGTAGCTGGATTTTTCTTCCTTTTATATATTGAAAAGTTCATTAAAAAATTAAATGTCAGTAATAACAATATAATATCCTGGTATCTCCTAATTGTGCCTATTCTGTCTTTGACGATTTCCAGCAGCTTTTTGTATATGGATTTTCCGGAAGAAACTTTGGTACAAGTATTAATGTGTGCTTGTGCAGTTTTACTTTATTTTACCAATGCTGCCATATTTATTATACTTGAAAAATATACAGATGTTATGAATAAGGTAAAGTATGCAGAACTCATAACTGTAAAAAAGGATATGGAAAATGAACATTTCCAAAATATTCTTAAAATTAATGATCATTATCGTTGCTTCATGCATGACATTAATTCTTATTTTAATAGCTTCCGTATGCTGGCAATAGACGGGGAGAATAAAAAAATTGTTGAAATCATAGATGAGTTAAAAGGGAAAATACAAAAAGAAACAAGTAGTGTAATTTATAGCGGCAGCCCAGTTCTAAATGCTATATTATCAGAACGTGTTTCAAGGGCAAAAGAACAAAATATAGACTTCTCTCTGTTTGTTGAAAAATTTTTAAAGGTGGATTTTATTTCCGATGCGGATTTGATATCAATGTTTGGCAATCTGTTGGATAATGCTCTGGAAGCTGCAGCGAAATGTGATCCTAATAATAGAAAAGTTAATGTGAAGGTGTTTATGGGAACAAATTATTTTTTGATATTTTATATCGAGAATAGCTTTGCTGTTTCGGCAAAAAGAGAGGGTACAAACCTTTTATCTACGAAAGCTGACCCAAAGCATCATGGCTTAGGACTTGGAATTGTAAGAACACTTGCGGAAAAATATGGAGGTTCCCTAAATTTGGAAGAAAAGGGAGAATTATTTGTAACAACACTTACTATTTCTACTTTTGCTGAGCATCAAAATGCAAATTTTGGCACTCAACGTGTATAATTTTGGCACTTTACTTGAAAAATGATATATTTCAGTATATGATGAAGAAAAAAAAGGAGTGGTACTATTATGAAGAAGTTGATGAATACTCTAAAAGGTAAGCTATCAGTGGTGAATGTAATGAATTTATGTGCTCTGGCGGTCGCAGTTTATTCATTTAATGTTACTTGTTTCTGGGCACATCATCAGCCAGAGGTACCTGAAGATGCGAAGAGGTTTAGAAAGTTTTAATGATTCAGCGGATATCAGAAAGTATAGTAAATTGGCAGATTAAGAAAAATATTTTAACTGGTGATCAGCGGGCTTTGTATCTTTACAGCTATGAAGTGCTTCTGAATCAAACAATCAACGTATTTATTGCAGGGCTGATAGCTATTGTATTAAATGCACCCATGCCGGTTTTTGTTTTTCTTGTCAGTTACATACCTTTAAGGTCTTATTGCGGTGGATATCATGCAAGGACAAACGGTGGCTGCACCATTGTTTCGGCCTTTTTGATAGTGTTGGTTTGTTTGGTGGAACGCGTGTTGACTGGGGAGTTGACCGTCATATTACCGCCATTGTGTCTGGCGATTTCGGGAGCATTGATTTTTTTATATGCTCCTGCTCCGGACAAGAATAAGCCTTTAGATGAGGTTGAAACCATACATTATCGAAAAAGAAGCAGAATTGTATGGGGAATAGAAGCCGCAATTGGAGTAGTATTTTGGTGTTTTGGAATAAGAGCCGGCATTGTGATTGCAATCAGTCATGCCATACTGTCTCTTATGTTGGTTTATGGGGTGTTTAAGAATAAAAAGGTTTGTGATTAAAAGCGCTATTTAAAACAATGGACAATCTTCAAAGCTGATGTTTTGGAGATTGTCCATTGTTTTATGTATTTTTGCAGTTGCATGAAAAAGTTAGCACAATGGAGTTTTTTCATGAAAGCCGTGCAAATTTCGGCACCTAGTGTGTACAATTTTGGAACTTGTGTTGAAAAAAATTTCTTTCCATGTAGAATATATTTATATGCAATAAAAAGAGCGGCTGAAATGAAAGGATGACCACAAGGTGCGGAAAAAGAGATTAAATGAAAGTTATTATCAATATAGAGCCAGCTGTTGTATTCGCAGAGAAGATGGAACGGAAAAAATCACGAAATATCAATTGGACACAGATATCCTCTACGGGGATCTTTATTTTTGGAATCGTTTTTATTATTTGAGAAAAAGCCAAAATATGCTTTATAACATAGCAGCCCAGGATACCAGAAATGTGAAATGCAAAATCTTACAGGAAAAATTAGTTCTTATACCGAGATATACGTATAAATCTGATCACAAAAAAAGCAAGACAGGAATGATTGTTAAAAAAGTTCTGCTTATTTTAGAAATGCTTATTCTGATTCTTCTAAACATGACGAAAACTCCCGTTGCTTCAGAAGAAAATGGAATTCTTGCAAAGGAACCAGATGTAAATATCTTCCCTGAAAACAGAACACAAACAGAAAAGCATGTACTGATTAAGGAAGAATGATGAAACGTTTACGGAGGAAAAACAATGTTAGATGAAGAAAAAGTAGCTGCTGCCAGACATCTTGAATGGATTAACCGCTATACAAGTATTGAAACCGGAATCTATGTTGACGGAGAACTGATACATTTTCATAATACTATGTTATTTAATGATGAACTCAGCGTTTCTCTTCCAGTTACGTTTAAGGATATGGAACCGGAGGAGGCAAGAAAGAAATACTTTTCCGAACAGCGTCCTTGCATCATAAAGACCAATGAGGATGGCTCAGTCAACTTTTGCTTTAATATGATAGAAAAAAGTGTGCCTGCAGAACAGCTGGATGCTGTGATCCAGGACTTCTATCGGGTGTTAAAACGGTTTCAGCCCATGAGTGTGTGCCTGGAAACCGGATCAGAGCCGGAGAATGAGACTCCCAGCGCATGGATGGAATTTATCAGCAATGCACTTAACGAAAATATCTATAACGTGCTGACCATTTATCCGGTGGGAGAAAAACTGCTGATGGCTATGTTTAACTGTCCTTTTGAAAAAAGGATCGACTGGCTGAAATGCCTCTCCCAAATCAGAAAAAGTGTAGTTTTATGCAATCATAAGAAAAAGAAAGAAATGGATTAAAAAACCGTTGATTATCGAAAAGCAGGAGGTAAATATGGACAGAAAAATTGCTAAAAACCAAAACTTTCAGGATTTATACGGGTATTTTTGCGGAATGCTGACCAGAGGGGATATGGATGAGTGGTATGGTCAGGTACTGGGAGCAGTGCCCGACCTGGGTTCTATTAAGGGGAGCATTAATCTCTTAGATCCATCTGGAACCAATACATCGGATAACGTCTTTGGCTGATAGGAAAAGAAGATTGATAAAGGTTCATTGATTTGGGAGCATCAGAGGAATTCCCCTGCATAAGCAGGGGCTTTTTTATTATTGAAAGCTGCGTTTTTATGATTGCAGCCGGTTGATCATGGTAAGGATCAATAAAAGATCATGATTAGAAAGTGTTTTGAGCTTATCGACCGCTTCTCTGATCAAAGGGGGATTTAAAACATCGGTATCAAAGAAATCCCGGGGTGTCACGCCGAGGTAGTCACAGATCGC
>CAJMPJ010000043.1 GCA_905215155.1 uncultured bacterium
CCTTCTTTCTCACAACCTCCCCCAACAAAAAAATCTCACAAATGCTTCCCCTTCCCTGTCACATGCTCCACAATCTTATCCTCCTTCAAAAAACTCGCCCTCATCACACTATCCATCCCAAATTTGTTCCGTATATGGTCCACAGCCTTTTCCATCTCCTTCATCTTCCGCGACTGTTCCGATTCAAACAGGCTTAGCTGGCTGTACCCATCTTCGGTGATCTTTGTGGCCCGCACACCAATGAGCCGCAAAGGCGTCCCGTCCCAGAATTCTTTTAGAAGTTTGCAGGCATGTTTGTAAATGATAGCGGTGGAATCTGTAGGGTTGTTTAAGGTCGTCTGGTGAGACTGGCTGTGAAAATCCCAGTCTTTGATTTCCACGCATACGCAGTCGCAGAGAACATGGTCGTGGCGAAGCCTTGCGCCTACGGTTTCACATAGGGAAAGCATGACTTGGCGGGCAGCATCATAGTCATCAATGTCCCGGGAGAGGGTGGTGCTGTTTCCGTATCCTTTGTATATGGGGTCCCGTTCACCTACCGGGGAGTTGTCGATGCCGCAGGCATAATCGTGGATGAGGAGCGCATATTTCTCGCCCAGGAGATGTTTTAAGTAATTTACGTCACAGGCGGCTAAGTCTCCGATGGTATGGATTCCAATGCTTTTCATCTTGTTTTTTGCGGAATGGCCTACAAAAAACAGTTCTCCGATGGGAAGCGGCCACATTTTTTTTGCTATCTCATCGGCGAATAAGGTGTGGCAGAGATTGGGCTTTTTAAAATCGGAGGCCATTTTTGCCAGCAGCTTGTTGGGAGCAAGGCCCACGTTTACCGTAAAACCAAGCTCTGTTAAGACCCTTTCCCGGATCTGGTTTGCCACCGTTAAGGGAGGGCCGAAAAGATGGATGGTGGAGGTCATATCAAGAAAAGCTTCATCAATGCTGAACTTTTCAATATCAGGGGTGTAATCGGATAAAATTGCCATTAACTGCCGGGATTTTTCTGTGTAAATTTGAAAATTGGCTGGTACTACGGTTAGCCCGGGGCATTTTTTTAAGGCCTGGACAATGGGCTCGCCGGTGGTGATTCCGAACTTTTTGGCCGGAGTGGATTTGGCTAAAACAATTCCGTGTCTTGAGGCGGCATCTCCCCCTACCGCCGATGGGATGGTTCTTAGATCCAGCGCTTTTGGGTCTTTTTCCAGACGGTAGACAGATTCCCAGCTTAAAAATGCAGAATTTACATCAATATGAAAAATCAGTCGTTGAGGTTCCATGATATTCTCCTTTCGTTTTTTTATTATACCGAAAATACGTTCGGAAAGTAAAGGGAATAATTAAAAAAACTACGGAATAGGATAAAATAAAGTCAAGCGGGAGGCTCTTTCATGAGGCATGTCATAGGGGTTTTTCTGGCAGTGATAGCCTTTGTCCTGGTTTTTAAGACGGGGACATGGGTATTTCGGCTGGCAGAAGGAGAGACTGTCAATGGGAAAGTAACGGTAGAAGAAGAAAAAGATAAAAACCAACCGGTCCAGACAAAGGATGAATTAAATCTTCATGCTCAGTCAGCGGTTTTGATGGATGCCCTGACCGGCCGCATTCTATATGGGAAAAATGAGGATCTGGTACGCCCCATGGCCAGTACTACAAAGATCATGACCTGTATCATAGCACTGGAACATGGAAATCTCTCCGATACGGTGACAGCCAGTCAGAAAGCAGCGTCTCAGCCCAAGGTCCATCTTGGGGTCTATAAAGGGGAAACATTCCTCTTGAAGGATTTGCTTTACAGCCTGATGCTGGAATCCCATAACGATTCAGCCATGATGATTGCCGAGCATGTGGGGGGAAGCATGGAGGGCTTTGCAGCCCTGATGAATCAAAAGGCAAGAGATTTGGGATGCAGCAATACATATTTCATTACGCCAAACGGACTGGATGCCAAGGAAGAAAAAGATGGACAGGTGAAGGAACACGCCACCACAGCAGCAGATTTAGCCAGGATCATGAATTACTGCATCGGCCAGTCTCCCAAGAAAGACGAATTTCTGGAAATAACAGGAACCCAGAATTATTCGTTTCAGGATCTGGAAGGAAAACGTTCCTTTGGATGCAACAACCATAATGCTTTATTGACTTCTATGAGCGGCGCATTTTCCGGAAAAACAGGATTTACCGGAGGGGCCGGATATTCTTATGTTGGTGCATTAAAAAATGAAGGAAGAGTTTACACCATTGCCTTGTTGGGCTGTGGCTGGCCTCCTCATAAAACATATAAATGGTCGGATGCAAGGAAATTGTTTCAATATGGTCTGGATCGTTTCCATTATAGAGAGGTATACCAGGAAACAAAGTTTGGGGACATTCTTATAAAAAATGGAATTCCGCCTTCCGGCAGACTGGAAGATCCGGTGATGGTGCCCTGTGATATCGGCAAGTCGGAAGAACGAAGCTTAAAAGTTCTCCTGGCAGATGATGAAAAAGTAACGGTAGATATAGAACTTCCAAAAGAATTAAAAGCTCCGGTAAAAAAAGGGCAGACCGTTGGAACCGTAATTTACCGGCTGAACGGGGAGGTGTTAAAAACCTATCCGGTTTCTTTGCTGGAAGGGGCAGACCGAATCACCCCATTGTGGTATGTAAAGACCATCATCAAGAATTATCTTTCCATGCCGGGAATTGGGTGCATATTTTCTTCCTAATAACGAATCCGTATGTTATACTGGAGAAAGTTACTGGCTTTGTATTTGCATGAGGAGGTCAACAGAAAGATGAAAGAAACAATGAGCAGCATCGGGCGTATTCCTTTAGAGAAGCTTCCCAATACCAGAGACTTGGGAGGATTGAAAACCACAGACGGCAGATCCATTCTTCCCAACAGGCTGATCCGCAGCGGAGCTTTATTTGGAGCCACGGATAACGATATTAAAATACTGACGGAGCAGTACGGTCTGGGAACTGTGATTGATTTCCGCACAGATACGGAACGCAGACAAAAACCCGATCCTGAGATTCCTGGGGTTATCAATATTTTCAATCCCATACTTGATGAAAAGACCGTAGGGATCACGTTTGAAGAGGAAGAGAGAAGAGAGAGGGAAGAACCGAAAGAAATTTTTGCAGGTATCATGGATCATGCAGTGACTCTTGGGGGAAAACCGGAGCAATACATAAAGAAGCTTTATGAGGACCTTGCACTCAGTGACTTTGCAGCCAGACAGTACGGAAGATTTTTTGATCTCCTGCTGGAAGCGGATGAGAGAGCGGTGCTGTGGCACTGCAGTGCAGGGAAGGACCGGGTCGGCATTGGAACCGCACTGCTTCTTTCTGCACTTTCAGTGGACCGTGACACCGTTATCAATGATTTTGTAGTGACCAATACCTATGTTACGGATGGAGCAGAAAAGATTTCTTTGCTGGTAAAAGAAAAAACCGGGGATCATACCCTTGCGGAATGTGTGCGGGTGCTTTTAACCGTTTCAGAGGATTATATCCTTCATGCATTTTCAGCAATGGAGAAATGTTCCGGAACCATAGATGCTTACCTGACGGAACGCATTGGCCTGTCCACGGATAAAAAACATAGGCTGAGAAGAAAGTTCTTAACAGAATGAGCTGTATCTCTCTATAGGGGCTGTGGCAAAATGAATCGGTGATAGCAATTTGTACAAAATAATCCTATGAATCGCATAAAAATGCGCCTTGAAACAGCTTTTAAAGCTTAGTCAAGACGCATTTTTTGTGCAATATTTTCCAGCAAGTCTTTTTTGCGACAGCCCCTTTATGCATTCAGGATAAGACAATCCCCGTCTTTCACATAGGTCTGGCCGTCAGGGATTAAGGAACTTCCCGCCCTTTGAATGAGGAAGATCAGAGTATCCTGGGGCAGGGTAAGGTCGCTGATTTTCTGATTCACCCAAGGATGGTACGGACCGATCTGGACTTCTCTCAGCTTCAAGGTGTTATCCGTATAGGGGGTACTGTTTAAGACGACCACATCATCCGCCAGCACCATGGTATCGCCTCTGGGAATCAATGTTTTGCCGTTTCTCAAAATCATAACTGCCATCATTCCATCCGGAATAATAATATCTTTAAAAGTATGGTTGATCCAGGGATGGCCCTTTGGCAGCCGCATTTCCGTCAGATGGACAGATGGGTCTTCGCTGTAATCATTAAAGGTCCTGAAAATGTTGTCCGTAGGCCCGATCACATTCAGTTTTTTTGCCATCCAAGGCAGTAAAGATCCCTGAATGGATACGGAAAGCAGACAGACACAAAAAACAATATGGAAAATGTCAAGTTCAAGTGCAGAGGGACTTAAAACAGCCAGTATGGCAAAGACAATGGATACTGCCCCGCGCAGGCCCGCCCATGATATCAAAAGCTGCTGACGGAAAGGAACTTTAAAGGGAGTAAGGATGAGAGACACAACGATTGGACGTGCTACAAACAGCATAAAAGCCCAGATGCCCACCGATGGTAAGATCACCGGAATGATTCTGGAAGGAAAACAGAGCAGTCCCAACAGGAAAAACAGTACGATCTGCATCATACCTGAGATTCCGTCAAAAAAGTGAACCATTTCCGCTTTGTAATGAATCTTGCTGTTTCCAATAATAATTCCTGCTATGTATACGCTTAAAAAACCGTTTCCTCCCACAGAATTGGAAAGTCCATAAGTCAACAGTGCTATGGACATGCCAAGAATGGGAAGCAGCTCCCTGGACCTGAAATGGTCGATCCGGAAAATGAAATATCCGGCACAACCGGCAGCCGCACCAAAAAGAAGGCCAAACACCACTTCCTCTCCGAAAATAATGCCGATGCTGGCTGCAGAAGACTTTCCGCTCATAATTCCAAGAACAATAAGGGTGAGCATATAAGAGACCGGGTCATTGCTTCCGCTTTCCACTTCAAGAACAGAAGCCATACCATTAACCAGATTTAATTTTTTAACTCTTAATATAGAAAAAACGCTTGCGGCATCCGTAGAACTTAAAATCGAGCCGATGAGAAATCCTTCAAGCAAAGATGTTTTTAATATGTAATAGCAGAAGAATCCAGTGATAACAGCGGTGAGAATAACGCCTAAGCTGGATAAGATAATCGACTTGGCGGCTACTGGCTTTGCTTCATTCCAGTTGGTGCAAAACCCGCCGTAAAACATGATAAAGATCAGAGCAATGGAGCAGATGGTCTCAGCAAGAGCATAATTTGAGAAATTGATCCGGAAAATCCCATCCGTTCCAAACATCATGCCTAAAAGAATGAAAAGAAGCAGTGACGGAACGCCGATTCGGTAAGACAAGTTACTGGCTAAAATACAGAGAATGCAGATAATAGCGGCTACAATTAGATATAGTTCCATGAAATTCCTCCTTGTTTACGATGTCAAAATAAGTATAACACAAAATTCCAACACAGGAAAATAAGAAATAAAAATAAGAAATTAAATTGAACAAAATATTAACCCGTGCTATAGTATTTATGTTTGTTTACTGCAGGAAAGGAAGTTTTATTCAATGAATATAAAAAAGATTGCAACGGTACTGGCAGGCAATACGGTCTATGCACTGGCAGTATCACTGTTTATATTACCAGGAGGTTTGATTACCGGAGGGACAACGGGACTTGCCCTGGTGTTCCAGCACCAGCTGGGCATTCCCATAGCGGCTTTTGTGGCAGTTTTTAATATTCTTATGTTTGCGGCAGGAGTCCTGGTATTAGGAAAGGCATTTGCATTTACCACCATGATCAGTACGTTTTATTATCCCTTTATTTTAGGGATTTTTGAAAGGGTGTTCGGAAATACCGGGATTACTGATGACCGGATGCTGGCGACGGTGTTTGCAGGACTATTGATCGGCGCCGGAATCGGAATGGTGATCCGGGCCGGAGCATCTACGGGAGGTATGGATATCCCTCCGCTGATTCTTAATAAAAAGAGAAATTTATCCGTATCCATAACCATGTCCGTGTTTGACAGCATCATCCTTCTTTCTCAGATGATTTTTTCCGACAAAGAGCAGATTCTTTACGGAATTTTGCTTGTGCTCATCTATACGGTGGTGCTCGATAAAGTGCTTTTAATCGGAAGGAATCAGATGCAGGTAAAGATCATCAGCGAAAAATTTGAAGAAATCAATCAATGCATCCAGGAAAAAATGGACCGGGGAACCACGCTGTTAGCCAGTGAAGGCGGACATTTGAGACAGGCATCTTTTGCCGTTTTAACTGTAATTTCAGGCAGACAGCTTTCAAAGCTTAACGAAATGGTCATGGGAATAGATCCTCAGGCATTTATGATCATCAATCAGGTAAATGAAGTCCGGGGAAGAGGATTTACGCTTCATAAAGAATACAAATAACAGAACAAAAAATAACAGATTCTTACAGAAATCAGTCTAAGGTTTACGGTTTTAGAAAGTCTATTGACTTACGATCTTTTCAGGTGCTATACTGTGGCCGAAGCAAAGAATGGACGCAGGGAGGAACCAGGAAATGAGGAAGAAAAAAATCAGTTGCATATGTTTTGCCATATTAGTGGCGGCGCTTTTAACGGCTGGCTGTGGCAGAAAGGAAGCTTCGGATTCCAGCGGTACTCCTATAGAGACAACGGAATCGGAGACGGGAGCCAGCCCTATGAAAAGAGCTGGGATACAGGAAGAAACATCTGAAAGCCCTAAAGAAGAGGAAGCAGAAGTTATGGGCGAGGCAGGCCCGGGAGCAATGGAGAGCAGCGAAAGCCAGGGACCGGACAAAAAGGTGGAAGCGTTTGCGGAAAAGGTTCAGGAGGCTGTTTCAGACCGGGATCTGGAGGCGTTGGCAGATTTAATTTCATATCCATGTGTTTTCATAACCGGAGACCAGGAAAAGATCATTCTTAAAAACAGCGGAGACTTAACAAAGCAGAATCCGGATATGGTATTTGGTGATGATTTGATGGTAGCAGTAGCCAATGTTGATACCGGTACGCTGAAGGAAACACAAAAAGGAGTAGTTCTCGGAGAGGGAGATTCCAATATTACATTTCAGGTAAAACCGGATGGTACGATTGGAATTATTGAAATCATAGAATAGCTATGTGAATATTTAACTAAATTTTGAGACAAAAATATACAAAACGACGGATATCTCGACACATTACATCAAAATGTTCATTTGTGGTAAGAATAGGAATCTACTGATTGTGAAAAATCAATAGATTTCTGTTCTTTTTTTGTTAAAAACAGCTTGAAATTCGTAAAATTTAATTATACAATTATAATCGGCAGAATTTAGTGTTATTCTATAACCCAACCGCCTGGTGCGGACAGGATTATATATTTATTACAAAATGGAGGATTGCAAAATGAGTAATTCAACACAAACATCAGCAAGTAATCGGATTCATGCTTTGCTTGATGAGAATAGTTTTGTTGAAGTTGGCAGCTATGTAACTGCAAGGAGCACAGACTTTAACATGTCAGCAAAGGAAACTCCGGCTGACGGTGTTGTTACTGGCTATGGTACGATTGAAGGCTGTCTTGTCTATGTATACAGTCAGGATGCATCAGTTCTTGGCGGTTCCGTAGGGGAGATGCATGCGAAAAAGATCACCAAACTTTACAATATGGCTATGAAAACAGGAGCACCTGTGATTGGCTTAGTTGATTGTGCAGGATTGAGACTTCAGGAAGCAACCGATGCTTTGAATGGCTTTGGCGAGGTTTATTTGAGCCAGACTCTGGCATCCGGTGTAATTCCCCAGATAACAGCAGTATTCGGGGCATGCGGCGGCGGTATGGCTGTTTCCGCAGCTATGGCAGATTTTACTTTTATGGAGACCAAGGGCGGAAAGCTGTTTGTGAATGCGCCCAATGCCATTGCAGAAAATTACGCGGAGAAATGCAACACAGCTTCCGCTGATTTCCAGAGCAAAGAAGCCGGCATGGTGGACTTTACAGGAGAAGGTGAGGAGATCTTATCAAAGATCAGAACTCTTGTTTCCATTCTTCCTGCCAACAATCAGGATGACTTATCTTACAGTGAATGCAAGGACGATTTAAACCGTGTATGTTCTGACCTGGCTAATTACGTTGGAGATACGGCGGTCGCACTTACCCAGATTTCCGATGATCATTTCTTTATGGAGACTAAGAAGGAATATGCCCCTTCCATGGTGACTGGATTTATCCGTTTAAACGGCGCAACCGTAGGCTGCGTTGCGAACAGAACGGAATCTTATGATGAAAGCGGTGTTAAGACAGCTGGCTATGAGGCTCTTCTGACAGCAGACGGATGTGAAAAAGCGGCAGAATTCGTTCATTTCTGTAATGCATTTGATATTCCTCTTTTAACACTTGTGAATGTGAGAGGCTATGAAGCGACCAAATGTGCAGAAAAGCGCATTGCAAAAGCATCAGCAAAATTAACTTATGCATTTGCCAATGCAACAGTACCTAAGGTAACGGTTGTGATCGGAGAAGCATTGGGAACCGCATACTTAACCATGAACAGCAAGTCCATCGGTTCCGATGTGGTATATGCATGGGAAAAAGCCTCCATCGGCATGATGGACGCAGAGGAAGCAGCAAAGATCATGTATGCAGATGAGATTGCAAAAGCAGATGACGCAAAAGCGCTCATTCATGAGAAAGCGGAAAGCTATAAGCTTCTTCAGTCCAGTGCTGTTTCTGCAGCAAAGAGAGGATATGTTGATGATATCATCGATGCCAGCGAGACAAGAGCCAGAGTAATTGCTGCATTTGAGATGTTATTTACAAAAAATGAGGATCGTCCCGCAAAAAAACATGGCACGATTTAGAATGAGGTGACAGGGATATGAAACTGAATTTGAAACGAGTAGCATTGGGACTTACAATGGCAGTCTGCCTCTTTTCATTCACGATAAACAGTAAGGCTGAAACCGCACCAACCGAGATCGATGCCAATATTGAGAAACAGATGGAACAGTTTCCGGAACCTTATCTGAAGGCATTTGTGGATTTAAAAGACGAAGATGTGCAGGCATTCAAAGCCAAGATGGAGAGCGATGAGAGCGTTGCAGCACTTTCAGCAACGGCAGATTCCTGGCAGAGTATCAAAGGGGATTTAGGAGCTCTGGTATCCATTGGAAAAGATGTCACAGTAAAGGCTACAGAAGAAGGATACAGCGCAACCGTAAATGCTGTATTTGAAAAACAGAACCTGGATTTTACCGTCACAATTGATCCCCGGATGACAAAGGTAGTGAGTGCAACCTTTCATCCGGAAAAGACCGCAAACAGTCAGGAAGACTTATATGGCTGGCTGGCAGTAGGTGCTATCGTCCTTGCGGCGGTGATCGTTGCTGTGCGTAAATACAACGGGGCATCAGACGGCAGCTCTGAAGAGGGCAATGCCAATGCAGCAGCTTTTGTTCCGGCTGAGTCCGTAGCGGATTCTGTCAGTGCAGAACCGGCAAACCTTGCAGATGATCTGGAACTGGTGGCTGTCATTACTGCTGCGATTGCTGCAAGTACAGGAAGTTCACCAAGCGGCCTGGTTGTCCGCTCAATCAGACGTGCACCAGCCGGTAAATGGAAAAACGCTTAAATAATCAGGAGGATTTTCATCATGAAAAATTATACAATTACAGTTAATGGTAATGTTTATGACGTAACCGTAGAAGAGGGCGGCTCCCATGCAGCAGCTCCAAGAGCAGCGGCACCAGCACCAGCACCGAGAGCAGCAGCTCCGGCACCTGCAGCAGCACCTGCTCAGGAAGCAGCACCTGCTCCAGCTCCTGCAGCAGCACCTGCAGGCACACAGGGTTCCGTAACCGTTTCCGCTCCAATGCCAGGAAAGATCCTGGGTATTAAGGTCAGCCCAGGCCAGGCAGTGAAAAAGGGAGAGGTACTGGTTATTCTTGAAGCTATGAAGATGGAAAATGAAATCGTATCACCTTCTGACGGAACTGTTGCAAGTATCAATGTAACCACCGGCGAAGCTGTTAATTCCGGTGCAACATTAGCTACTTTAAACTAGGATAAAAGACCGGTGCAACCAGCCGGTATAGGAAAAGGCTCTTAACAGAGCAGATTGAACAATAACCAGGAGGTAAGACAATGGCAGATATAGAGAAAAAGCCGGTCAAGATTGTAGAGACAGCCCTTCGTGATGCTCATCAGTCTTTGATTGCTACAAGAATGACAACCGAACAGATGCTTCCGATTGTGGAGAAGATGGATAAGGTTGGTTATCATGCAGTAGAATGCTGGGGCGGCGCTACCTTTGATGCGTGCCTTCGCTTTTTAAAGGAAGATCCCTGGATGAGACTTAGAAAATTAAGGGATGGCTTTAAGAACACAAAGCTGCAGATGCTGTTCCGCGGACAGAACATCTTAGGTTACAATCATTATGCTGATGATGTGGTAGAGTACTTTGTTCAGAAATCTCTGGCAAATGGTATTGACATCATCCGTATCTTTGACTGTCTGAATGATATGCGTAACTTACAGACTGCTGTAAGCGCATGTAATAAAGAAAAAGGTCATGCTCAGGTGGCATTAAGCTATACCCTGGGTGATGCATATACTTTGGATTACTGGAAAGATATTGCAAAAAGGATCGAAGACATGGGTGCTTCTTCTATCTGCATCAAGGATATGGCAGGTCTTTTGATTCCTTACAAAGCAGAAGAGCTGGTGAGTGCACTGAAAGAATCCACCAGTCTTCCGATTGATGTTCACACGCACTACACTTCCGGTGTTGCTTCCATGACCTATTTAAAGGCAGTGGAGGCTGGTGCTGACATCATTGATACAGCAATGTCACCCCTTGCACTTGGAACCAGCCAGCCGGCTACTGAGGTTATGGTTGAGACTTTCCGCGGCACTCCATATGATACAGGCTTTGACCAGAATCTTCTGGCAGAAATCTGTGCTTATTTACAGCCAATCCGTGAGGAAGCATTAAAGAGCGGACTCTTAAATCCAAAAGTGCTTGGTGTTGATATCAAGACTCTGCAGTATCAGGTACCTGGCGGAATGCTTTCCAACCTGGTGAACCAGCTGAAGGAAGCCGGACAGGAAGACAAATATATGGAAGTTCTTCAGGAAATCCCAAGAGTCAGAAAAGACCTTGGAGAAGCACCTCTTGTTACACCTTCGTCTCAGATCGTTGGTACACAGGCAGTTTTAAATGTCATCAGCGGGGAACGTTATAAGATGGTTACCAAAGAGACAAAGAAGATGTTCTTAGGTGAATTCGGACAGACCGTAAAACCGTTTAATGCAGAAGTGCAGAAGAAGATCATCGGAGATGAAACTCCTATTACCTGCCGTCCGGCAGATAAGATCGAGCCTCAGCTTCCTAAATTCGAGAAAGAATGTGCCCAGTGGAAACAGCAGGATGAAGATGTATTGTCCTACGCACTGTTCCCGGCTGTTGCAAAAGATTTCTTTGAATACCGTGCTGCGCAGCAGACCGGTGTGGATCAGACGGTTGCAGATAAAGAAAGCAAAGCATATCCGGTATAACCGGACTTCAGGCCTCCCAGATCGGGAGGCCTTTTTTAATAAACTTTAAAGTTTTTCTTACAAATAATTCCAATTGCCTGAACTTTAACTGATTCAGTTGACACATGGTATGATTTGTCATTATAATAAAGAAATGGATAATTTACATATAATTGTAAGTTTTTAAAATACATAGGGCATATTGGGAGAAACAGATGAAAAAGTATAAAAAAGCTCGTAAGATGGCCGCGATTCTGGCCAGTGTCCTGGTGCTGGACTCCAGTTTGGGGGTAGTTTCACCATACATCAATGCGTATGCATACACAGAAAGGTCGGCTACGGTGAATGCAACTTCACTAAATGTGAGGAGCGGCCCTGGTACGACCTATTCTATCGTAACAAAATTGACCAACGGCG
This sequence comes from uncultured bacterium, assembly GCA_905215155.1. Classification (GTDB taxonomy): domain Bacteria; phylum Bacillota; class Clostridia; order Lachnospirales; family Lachnospiraceae; genus Lacrimispora; species Lacrimispora sinapis. Next base: position 11,901 of record CAJMPJ010000043.1, read on the forward strand.
CCGCTGTTACAGTAACGGATGAAAAAAACGCTTCAGACGGGGCACTGTGGTATCAGATTCGCATTTCCGGTACGGGTGGTAAGTCCGTCACTGGGTATGTTTCCAAAAGTTTTCTTAAATTTCCGGTATCTTACACCCAGGATGGCAATTTTGAATCCCATCTCACTGCAGAAGGGTTTCCGGAAAGTTATAAAGTGCGTCTGCGTCAGCTCCATGCTCAGTATCCCCAGTGGGTATTCCGTGCACAAAAGACCAATCTGGACTGGAATACAGCAGTAAAGGAGGAGAGCCAGGTAGGGAAGACACTGGTGCATACCAGCAGTATTAGCTCCTGGAAGTCCATGCTGAACGGCGCATATAACTGGGATACCAGCACCTGGGTCGGCTTTGACGGGAGCAGCTGGGTCACGGCTTCGGAAGATATTGTGAAGTATTATATGGATCCGAGAAACTTTCTTGATGAGACCAATGTTTTTCAGTTTTTAAGCCATTCCTATGACAGCAGCAAGCAAACCATGGATGGTCTTCAGACCATGATCAAGGGAACCTTTTTGGCCGGAGGTTCTAAAAGCGGGGGAAGTACAACCGAAACCACCGGAGGCTCTGGCAAAGCCAGTGAAGTAGGACCGGGCGGGGCGGTCAGTCCTTCCAAAGGAGGAAGTACGGAAAGCTCCGGATCCGGTAATGTAAGCCTGGAAGCACCCCATGCCTCCATCACCCCCAAAAATCCACGGGTTCTTATGGAATATGGGCCGGGTGCCAGTCTTACCGGTCCGTCTTCCTCTAACACCACCGGAACGGTGTCCGGAAGCGGTTCTTATGCCAGTATGATCATGAATGCGGCTACCCAGTCGGGAGTCAATCCTTATGTTTTGGCAGCAATGATCATTCAGGAACAGGGTTCTGCAGGTAACGGCAAAAGTGTTTCCGGTAATGAACCCGGCTACGAAGGATATTACAACTTTTTTAATATAGAAGCATACCAGTCCGGCAGTATGTCGGCCGTACAGAGAGGCTTATGGTGGGCTTCCCAGGCAGGCAATTACGAAAGACCGTGGAATACTCCTGAAAAATCAATTTTGGGCGGAGCACTATATTATGGTAATAACTATGTAAAAGTTGGGCAGGATACATTTTATCTGAAGAAATTTAATGTTCAGGGTTCAAATCTGTATAAGCATCAGTATATGACCAATGTACAGGGGGCTGCCTCAGAGGGAGCTGTTTTCTCGAAAGCCTATAACGCGGATATGAAGAAAACGGCCCTGGAGTTTAAGATACCGGTATACAATAACATGCCTGAGACTCCAGCCAGCCAGCCAACCGGCAACGGCAATCCGAACAATATGCTTTCAAGTTTAAATGTGGAAGGCTTTGTTATGACACCTACGTTCCGCAGAGATACGCTGGAATACAATTTAATTGTTGATCCAACGGTATCCAACATCAAAGTGTCTGCCTCTCCATTGAATTCCGCATCCTCTGTCAGCGGAACCGGTACCATTGCCCTTCAGAGCGGCAACAATGATATCAAGGTAACGGTGACAGCCCAGAATGGAAATGTGAGAGAATATGTTCTCCACGTAGTCCGTCAGAACAATGGACCTACCTATACCTCCGGTGTAGGAACTGAGAACAGCAGTTCAGGCTCCAACTCCGGAAGCAGCTATGGTCCGGGAGTAAGCCGTACCAAAGAAGAAGAGAACAAAGGAACGCCGGGAGGAAGCAATGTTACCATTGCCCCGGTGGGTAATAGTAATATTTCCGTGCAGACTTCCAATGGAGTCATTTTACAGGGACCGGGAGCGAGTGCTCAAGTGACGGAGCATGCACCAGAGACTGTGAAACAGATACAGCCCCAGGAAAGCACTTCCGCTCAAAAAGCCTCCCATTCCCTGGGAGATATTAACGGAGACGGAAAAGTCAACAGCCAGGATGTTTTAAAACTTCAGCGTTACATTCTTGGACTGGAAAAATTCTCGGATCATGAGAAAAAAGCAGCTGATTTAAACGGAGACGGCAAAGCCGATTCTAAGGATATTCTGCTTTTAAAAAAGAAAATCCTGGGACTCTAAAGATTTGCAGAAATAGGAGACAATATGAATAGGAAACTAAAAAAACTCATAGTCAGTGTGCTGGCTGTCTGTATGATAGCTGTGGTGATGCCCTTTGGACAGATGGTTTCCTGGGCCTCCAATACAAAAATTGCTTTTTCAGACCCATCGGTCATGGTGGGGAATGAAGTGACCGTAACCATGAAGGTAACCAGTGACACGCCGCTGGGAACAGCGGAAATCATGCTGGCTTATGACCCGAATATTCTGGAATTTGTAAGCGGCAGCAATGCCAACGGCGGTGCAGGTGCCATCAAGATTCTGGGAACCATGGATTCAGCCGATCAGAAGTCATTTCAATTCTCATTGAAATTTAAGACCCTGCAGGCAGGAAATGCGAAAATTAATGTGACCTCCCAGGAGATTTACGATGTGAATTCCCAGCCTCTTACGGTAAGCAGGCAGGGAAGTTCTACGGTCAAGGTGACTTCACCGGCCACCTATTCCAAGGATGCCACCTTAAAATCTTTGAAAATATCTCCAGGAACATTAACTCCCGCATTTTCCCCTTCTGTGGATCAGTATACGGCTGAAGTAGATGCCAACACGGCGGATCTGGTGGTCAATGCAGTGGCAGCCAATGCGGGCGCCCATGTCACGCTTCAAGGGGAAAAAGGATTAAAGGCCGGAGAAAACCAGGTGGTTGTAAAGGTTACTGCAGAGGACGGCCAGACCGTTAAGAATTACACCATAAAGGTAACAAAGCCGGAAGGTGGAGAGACCGTTCCCGCTACCAATGAGAACGGGGAAACGAAGGAAGCAGAATTTGGGGATCTTAAGGTAACCGTCAACGGAACGGAATACCGCATTGCCACCTCATTTGATGAGTCCACGCTTCCGGAAGGATTTGAGTCTTCCACGTATTCCTATAAGGGAACCGAGGTGATGTCGGGCAAGGGACTGGAAAAAGACCTTCTGCTGCTCTATTTAAAGGATGCGGGTGGAAATGGAGGGTTCTTTATTTACAATGAAAGTGCGGACTCCTGGTCCCAGTTCGTTCAGGTTGAGACCAGCTCTAAGGCCATCGTTGTGATTCCCATTGATTCCGATGCCAAGATACCCGAAGGCTTTACCGAACGACAGGTGGATATTGACGGAGTGCGGGTGACCGGCTGGGTTGCAAAAACAGAGGCAGAACCGGAATATTGTGTCTTTTACGCCATGAACTGGAATGGGGAGAAGAGCTTCTACCGTTATGATCTGAAAGAAAAAACGATTCAGAGATATTTCGCTTCAGGAGTATCCGGGGAGGAATATGCGCAACTGACCAAAACCTACAACTCCCTGACCAAAGATTACCGCATACAGTTTTACATTCTGATTGTGGTAAGCGTAATAGCTCTGGCGCTTCTTGTGGCAGTGATCCTTCTGTTGAGAAGGGGAAAGGATTCCGGTAATGGAAGCAAACCCACACCAGAAGGCAATCAAAATTACCACGAGCCGGAAGAAGAACTTCCCTCAAGCAGGATAAAAAGGTACAGCCGGGAAGAGTTCGATAAAACATCTCCTGAGATTAAGCCAGTATCCGGGGAGCCGGAAATCACCATGGACAAGCCGGAAGAGGATGATTTTATTGTAGAATCCAGTTTAGAAGACGTGGAACGGGCTTTGGGCTCTCATAAGGCGGAACGTCCGGCAGTGAAAAAAGAAGCACAAATGGAAAGATCAGGCCGGCAGGAAAACGTCAGACAGCCCAAGCAGGATGAGTCCTCCGGGGCTGAAGATGATTTTGAATTTTTGGATATCGATGACTGATTTAAAATTTCTGTGCCAGACATAACCTTAAAACGATAGAAATTTTTGAACGAACAGAGTTGCTGTGTGGGGCTGGAGATCAGTTTTCATGCAGCAGCTCTTTTTTGCAATAAGAATACTTTTATGAAACGTTATATGCTTGTACGGGAAAAGATACAAAATCAGTAGTAAATTATGGGAAAGCACCTGAATAAAATATAAAAAGATAAAAGGATAAATTTTATAATGAGAAAAGTTTGAAATCTGGTAAGGATATGAGTATTGAAAAAATTAGTGATGTGTGCTAATATTCATATAACAGATATAACGAAAGATGGTGAAAATATGTTTTTGCAAATTGATTTTAACAGTGATGAAGCAATCTACATTCAGCTTCGGAACCAGATAATCATAGGAATCGCCACAGAAAGTATCAGAGAAGGGGATCCCCTGCCTTCCGTACGCCAGATGGCCGACAACATAGGGATTAATATGCATACGGTAAATAAGGCGTACTCTGTGCTGAAACAGGAAGGATTTGTGAAGCTTGACCGCCGCAAAGGTGCCGTTGTATCTCTAGATGTGGATAAAATCCAGGTCCTAAGCGAGATGCGCAAGGATCTAAGTGTTGTGTTGGCCAGAGGTGTCTGTAAAAATGTGACATGTGAAGAAGTACACCAGCTGGTTGATGAGATATTTCAGTCATTTTTAAAAAGCCAGAGGGAAGATTGATTCACTGGATTGGAGGTTCATTATGTTATGCGAGAGATGTAAAATCCGCGAAGCAAATATTCAATATACAGAAGTTGTGAACGGAGTAAAGAAGGAGCACCATTTTTGTGCACAGTGTGCAAAAGAGATGGATTTTGGGGTGTACGCCGCCATCTTTGACGGAGAGTTTCCTTTGGGGAAGCTGCTCTCGGGGCTGTTAGGAGTTGAGGAAACCGATGAAGGTCCGGATAAACTCCATCAGATCGTATGTCCGACCTGCGGCACCACTTACGATGCTTTTGTAAGGGACAGCAGGTTCGGATGTGCGGATTGCTACAGCGTATTCGGTCCTTTAATGGAAGACAGTTTAAAACAGCTTCAGGGTAATTTAATCCATACTGGAAAAACACCGGTTTATCAGCATTCAGAAGATGGTTCCGGCAATGGACAGAAAAAAGGGAAATCCATTACGGAAGAAGCTTCTGTTGAGGAAAAAGAGTTGTATGAGTTGGATTCAAAATTAAAAGAAGCTCTTCGCTTTGAGGATTATGAAACTGCCGCTGTGTGCCGCGACAGGATACGGGAGCTTAAGAAAGGAAATGAGACGAATGCATAGGTGGTTTGAGGAGACTGATGCCTGCCGGCCGGGCATAATCAGCAGCCGGATACGCCTGGCTAGAAATTTGCAGGAATTTCGGTTTCCTGTAAAGCTGGATGAAAAAGAAAGCGGTGAGATGGTTCATCGTCTGGAATTTGGTTTAAAGGACCTGGGGGAATCAGAGGGAAAGACCTTTGAATTTGCCATGTTGGGAGATTTGGAAGAGCTTGATAAAGTAGCGCTGAAAGAGCGGCGGGTATTGAATTCAGCTGCTGTTACAAAGAAATATCCTGCCGGTCTTCTTCTTTCCGAAGAAGAAGACACGGGAATTGTACTTAACTGTGATGATCATATCCGGATCCAGCTTCTTGGAACCGGATTATGCTTAGAGGAATTATGGACGAGGGCAGACCGGATCGATAATTACGTCAATGAACGTTTCCCATATGCATTCGATGACCGGTATGGGTATCTGACTTCCTTTCCTACAAATGTTGGAACAGGACTGAGGGCTTCCGTAGTGGTTCATCTGCCGATGCTGTCCCAGGGAAGAAGGTTTTCAAGTCTGATCGGGGACATGAGCCGTTTTGGAGCGGCCATCCGGGGGGCATTTGGAGAAGGGGAAGAGAATTTTGGGTCCCTTTATGAAATATCCAATCAAAAGACGCTTGGACAGACCGAACGGGAAATTATAGATACGGTCACAAAAGCTGCCATCCAGCTGACGAACCAGGAGATGCAGGTGAGAAAATTATTGCTCCAGAGACAAAAAATCGAGCGGGAAGATGAGGTTTACAAGTCTTACGGTGTTTTAAAATATGCCAGAAGGCTGACCTTCAGAGATGCTATGATTTTTCTTTCCCAGTTATTGGCTGCACGGACGGACAATTTGATCCAGACGAAAGAAGATGTTTCGATTTACCGTCTGATGCTTGGAATACAGCCGGCGAACTTGCAAAAGATATCTGACCGACCCCTTAATAAGGAAGAACTGGATGTGGCCAGAGCAGAGTTTATCCGCAGGGAGTTGCCGGAAATAAATTGACAGGAGGATTGGATTTATGATAGACAGATTTACGACAAAAGCCAGGACGGCAATCAATCTGGCCGTACAGGCAGCAGAGCGTCTGGGTCACAGCTATGTGGGAACTGAGCATTTGCTGATTGGACTTCTGGAAGAAGGCACCGGAGTGGCTGCCAAGGTTTTGGAAGAAAACGGAGTAAAGGAAGAAAAGGTCTTAAACCTGATCAGCCAGTTGATCGCTCCTGACCAGGCAGTCCGTCTTCAGGAAGACGGCGGATATACGCCGGGTGCCAGAAGAGTCCTGGAGAACAGTTACCGGGAAGCGGTACGGTTTAAAGCGAATTTAATCGGAACCGAACATTTACTGATTTCGATTATCCGTGACAATGACTGTGTTGCTTCCAGGCTGTTGAATACCATCGGAATCAGCATTCAAAAATTATACATTGATGTACTTGCAGCCATGGGAGAAGATGCTCCTGCCAATAAAGAAGAACTGATGAAATCCCAGAAGACCAAGGGAAACACGCCTACCCTGGACAGCTACAGCAGAGATTTAACCGAGCTTGCATCAAAAGGAAAGCTGGACCCGGTGATCGGAAGAGAGTCGGAGATCAAGCGCCTCATTCAGATTTTAAGCCGAAGAACCAAGAACAATCCTTGTCTGATCGGTGAGCCGGGAGTGGGAAAGACTGCAGTGGTGGAAGGTCTGGCACAGATGATCACCGCCGGGGATGTGCCGGAAACCATTGCCGGAAAGCGGCTTTTGACTCTTGATTTATCCGGTATGGTGGCTGGTTCCAAATACCGGGGAGAGTTTGAAGAAAGAATTAAAAAGGTCATCGCTGAGGTCATCGAGGATGGGGAAGTGCTTCTGTTTATTGATGAGATTCATACCATTATCGGAGCCGGAGGTGCGGAGGGAGCCATTGATGCTTCTAATATTTTAAAGCCTTCCCTGGCAAGAGGAGAGCTTCAGTTAATCGGAGCCACCACCATTGAGGAGTACCGGAAATACATTGAAAAGGATTCTGCTCTGGAGCGCCGTTTCCAGCCTGTAACGGTGGAAGAACCTGGGGAAGAGGCGGCCATCGGCATTTTAAGAGGGTTAAAGGGCCGTTATGAAGACCATCATAAGGTGACCATCACAGATGAAGCCTTGAAGGCTGCGGTAAAATTATCTTCCCGGTACATTAACGACCGGTTCCTTCCGGATAAAGCCATTGATGTGATTGACGAAGCATCTTCCAAGGTCCGCTTAACCACATATGTGGAACCGGCGGAGATCAAGGAACTGGAAGCGGAAATTGAACAGATGGAAGACCAGAAAGAGGCTGCCATCAAAGCGGAAGCTTATGAAAAAGCCGGAGTAATCAAAAAACGGCAGGAAAAGAAACGGGAAAAAATCGAAAAGATCCGTGAAAAGTGGCAGAAGGAAAAGTCAAGCAAAAGCCTGATGGTCGATGAGGGCGAGATTGCGGATGTAATCTCAAGCTGGACCAAGATTCCGGTGAGAAAGCTGGAGGAAGAGGAAAGCGAGCGTTTAAGAAACTTGGAAAAGATTCTGCATGAAAGAGTCATCGGCCAGGAGGAAGCGGTAACAGCAGTGGCAAAGGCCATCCGGAGAGGACGGGTTGGCTTAAAAGATCCAAAGCGTCCCATTGGCTCGTTCCTGTTCTTAGGACCTACGGGAGTCGGTAAAACAGAATTGTCCAAAGCGCTTTCTGAGTCCATGTTTGGGACGGAAAATGCACTGATCCGGGTTGATATGTCCGAATATATGGAAAAGCACAGCGTTTCCAAGATGATTGGTTCCCCGCCAGGATATGTTGGTTATGATGAGGGCGGACAGTTAAGTGAAAAGGTAAGAAGAAATCCTTATTCCGTAATCCTCTTTGATGAGATCGAAAAAGCTCATCCGGATGTATTTAATATTTTGCTGCAGGTCTTGGATGACGGACATATCACAGATGCCCAGGGCCGGAAGATTGATTTTAAGAATACGATCATTATTATGACCTCCAATGCGGGGGCACAAAATATCATATCTCCGAAACGTTTGGGGTTTGGTGCGGCTGCTGATGAAAAAGCGGATTATAAGCTCATGAAGGACCGGGTGATGGAGGAAGTAAAGCGGCTATTTAAGCCGGAGTTCATCAACCGTATTGATGAGATCATCGTCTTCCATCCATTGAACAAGGATCATATGAAGGATATCGTCACCATTATGATGAAGGATATTATGAAGCGGACGTCTGAACAGATGAACATTACCTTAAACGTGGAAGAGGCTGCAAAGGAATATCTGATCCAGAAAGGGTATGATGAGAAATACGGGGCAAGGCCCTTAAGACGAACCATTCAGAACTGTCTGGAGGATAGACTGGCAGAAGAAATTTTAAGCGGTGCTGTTAAGAAAGGCGATGAAGTCGTTGTGACAGCCGATGCGGAGGGGCTTAAATTTTCTGTAAGAGAACTGGTAAAATAGCTGGTCATTTTACTGTGATTCGTGTATAATAGCTACAAGCGAAAGGATCTGTTCTTCGCAAAAAAAGGATAAGTAAACAAAATACTAGGAGGGCAAACCGATGCCGGTAATTGAAGAGTTAATCCGCACTGAACAAGACGGAACAATCAGTTTTGGTAATTACAAATTAGGAACAAAGTCAAAATTACAGGATTTTGAGCACCAAGGTGATTTATATAAAGTCAAGACATTCTATGAGATAACCAAGCTGGAACGAAACGGCATGTTTGTATACGAATCCGTACCGGGAACTGCGGTAGAGAATTTTACCGTCTCCAATGATGGAGTGGAATTTTTGGTCGAAGGTGATAAGGATGCACAGCTGACGGTTCAACTGGCAGAAGATACCGAATATGAGGTATATGTGGAAGGGGCAGCAGCCGGAAGCATGAGAACCAACAGAAGCGGTAAGCTTTACGTTAGCGTAGAACTGAATGAAGGAACACCGGTATCTGTGAAGATCAACCGTAAATAACAGGAATCAAAGATGGGTTCGGCTCTTAAATCAGGAGCCGGACCCGCTTTTTTAAGGAGGAAACCAGATGGCAAAGGCAAAAGCGACTGCATTTTTCTGTAAGGAATGTGGATATGAATCAGCAAAATGGCTGGGACAGTGCCCGGGATGCAGGGAATGGAATACATTTGTGGAAGAACCGGTGGGCAAAAAGGAGCCTGTATCACAACGAGGGATGGGCGCTGGCAAAGCGAAGCCTGCCAGGCTTTCGGAAATCCATTTGGATGAGCAGGACCGCATGAAAACCGGGTATGAGGAACTGGACCGGGTCCTTGGCGGCGGCGTGGTGAAGGGGTCTCTGGTATTGGTTGGCGGTGATCCGGGAATCGGAAAATCCACTCTGCTTTTGCAGGTATGCCGCAATCTGGCGGCATCCGGGAAAAAGGTACTTTACATATCAGGAGAGGAATCCTTAAAGCAGATCAAGCTCCGGGCCAACCGGATCGGAGAAGTGACCGGGGATCTGCTGTTTCTTTGTGAGACAAGTCTGGAACTGATTGAAGGAGCCATTAAAGAAGAAAAACCGGATGTGGTCATTATTGACTCCATTCAGACCATGTTCCGGGAAGAAATTTCTTCTGCGCCGGGAAGCGTAAGCCAGGTGCGGGAATCCACCAACATCCTTTTGCAGATAGCAAAAGGTTCCGGGATCGCTGTATTTATTGTAGGTCACGTGACAAAGGAAGGGGTGGTGGCCGGCCCCAGAGTGCTGGAACATATGGTTGATACGGTGCTTTACTTTGAAGGAGAAAGAAGTGCATCTTACCGGATCATCCGGGGAGTCAAAAACCGGTTTGGTTCTACCAATGAGATCGGTGTGTTTGAGATGATCGAAAGCGGGCTTGCAGAGGTTTTAAATCCGTCGGAGTATATGCTGAGCGGCAGGCCCGAGGACGCTTCCGGGGCAGTGGTGGCTTGTTCCATGGAAGGGACAAGGCCCATGCTTTTAGAGGTACAGGCACTGATTACTCCAACGGCTTTTGGTATGCCGAGGCGTACCGCAGCCGGTACGGATTATAACCGGGTAAATTTATTGATGGCAGTTTTAGAAAAAAGGTGTCATTATGATCTGTCTCACTTTGATGCATATGTAAACATTACGGGCGGTTTGCGGATGAATGAACCGGCTTTGGATCTTGCCATCTTAATGGCCATTGTATCCAGTATGAAGGACCGGGCCGTAGATTCCAAAACCATCATCTTTGGAGAGGTTGGCTTATCCGGGGAAGTACGAGCCGTTTCCATGGCCCAGCAGAGAGTGAATGAAGCGAAAAAGCTGGGATTTAAAACCTGCATACTGCCGCAAATCTGTATGGAAAAGATGAGTAATGTAGATGGGATTCGTCTGGTTGGAGTTGGAAATGTGAGAGATGCCATTATAGGTTTAACGGATTGATAGAAGTAAATCCTGCCGCCCCTCTTCCTTTTGTGATCACTTGTACTAAATACTCCCCTCAACCGATATATTTATAATACGGGGGTTTTATTTCATGAATGGTATCCAATGATATGTCCGGTTATGTTTTCGGTTTTTAAAACTTAACCGCAGCATATAGAACTACTTATTTATGAAAAGGAGGGGTATTAAAATGAATGGGAGAGGGTGTAGAACACAAAAATGGAAGAGGGGAAAGGTTTTTGTTGAAAAAAGAGGAATCTCCTTATTGATGGCGGCAACGATGGCGTTTTCACTGGTTCCGTTTCCTGTGGCGGTCAATGGGGCCACCGGGAGTGGATCAGAACTCTCGGCTGAGGTGGAGAAAGACGGAGGGGGAAGCAGTACTTCTTTTAACAAAGGCGGTATTTTGGCATTTCCGGGAGCCGAAGGAGGCGGCCGGTTCGCCAGCGGGGGCCGCGGGCAGGAAGTGTACACCGTAACCAATTTAAAAGATTATGGAGTTGGTGAGACGCCTGTTTTGGGTTCTCTGCGCTACGGTCTGAAAAGCAACCGGACCATTGTATTTGCGGTGGCAGGTACGATAGAACTGAAGCAAAACCTATCCTTTAAGGGACTGAAAAATCTCACACTTGCAGGACAGACGGCTCCGGGAGACGGCATTACTCTTTCCGGCTGGTCAACGGATATAAGCAATTCTGAGAACCTGATCATCCGTTATCTCCGTTTTCGTCCGGGAGCTGCCAATATCTATAATGGTGCAGATTCCATGGACTCTCTCTGGGGCAGGGATAACCGCACGTTTATCATTGATCATTGTTCAATGAGCTTTTCTACGGATGAATGTCTGTCCACATACCGGGGGGAAGACGGGACCGTACAGTGGAGCATTGTGTCAGAAAGCCTGACATTATCAGGTCATTCCAAAGGCAGACATGGCTATGGAGGGATTTTTGGCGGAAACAACGTAACGTTTCATCATAACCTGATTGCAAATCATACTTCAAGAAACCCCAGAATCGGTGGAGGCTATGCGGGGGCGGCAGATGCCAATCACGTTGCCACGGTGCAGGTAAGCAATAATGTTTTATATAATTGGGGTTATTATTCCTTCTATGGAGGGGGATTTGCCAATACTAATTATATCAACAACTATTTAAAGGCAGGACCCGGAACCCGTGATCGGGTGGCAGACCGTGTGGCTGATGCAGGAGAAGTTTCAAAAGTCGGCGGGTTTTATATCAATGGAAATTATATGGAAGGAAATAAAAAGGTTTCTGCGGATAACCGTCTGGGCATTCAATTTTCCGGTGAGAAGGAAGGAGAACATAAAACAACCATTGCAAGTGTGCCTTATTCCAGTGAAGGAATTGATTCCCTGGCAGTAGAGCCTGCAGTCAATGTATATGAGAAGGTTCTAAAGAAAGCAGGTGCCACTTATCCCAGACGGGATGCCATTGATGCCAGGATCACATATGAGGTTCGGAATGGAAAAGGAAAATACATCAATACAGAAGAAGAGATCGGAGGATATCCCGCATTAGAAGAAGCCAGAGCGGCGGATTTTGACCGGGATCAGGATGGAATGGAAGATGGCTGGGAGCTGAAACATGGTCTGGACCCAACGGATAAAGAAGACGGCAGGACCATTGGGGAGGACGGCTACTCTAATTTGGAGCATTATTTGAATTCATTGGTTACGATGGAAAAGGAAGCGGAAAATCCAACAGCAGAATTAAGTCTTCCGGAGAATGCCCAATTTATCCTCGGCCAACCGGTGGAGGTTGAAGTACAAGCTTCCTCTGCCTACGGACACCCCATTGAGAAAGCGGAGTTTTTCAATGGAGGGCAAAAAATAGGAGAAGACAGGGAAGCCCCATATTCCTTTTCTATTTCCGGCTTAGAAGATGGTTCCTATGATATCTCTGCAAAGGTGACAGATTCGGAAGGGAATGCAACACAAACCTCTCCCTCCCGGATCCATATCAATACGCCTAACGGTGCAAAAGAAACAGGAGATCTGGGAAATTGGTCCTCAATGGATATCGGGCATCCCTTAGTTCCCGGCTCTGGGAGTCTGGTAAATGGAACGCTTACGGTTAAAGGCAGCGGGAAATTAGGAAGAGAAGAGGGAAGTGTAAAGGGCACTGACAGCTACGATGCAGGCAAAGATGATTTTCATTATGTCTATCAGGAAGTTAAGGGAGATGTGGAAATTACTGCCAGGTTAAATTCCGTTACACCGGTGGATAATCATGCTTTTTCCGGAATCATGATCCGGGAAGATTTGACGGATGGTGCAAAAACAGCGGCTTTGGGCTTATCCTGGGTGAAATATACAAAGACTACCTGGTCCGCCTATTTAACCGGAAGAAATAAGACCGGAGGTGCCTTTGATTATCTTGGAGAAAGTCTTGACAGCGTATCGGCAGCCGAAAAAAAGGGGATTTCTCTTGTTTGCGACATCCCTTTTAAAAGCGGAAGGAAAGAAAACGGATACTGGATGAAGCTGGTTCGATCCGGTGATACGTTTACGGCCTATGGCTCTGAGGATGGAAAGGAGTGGATCAAAATCGGCACAAGAGTGATCCCCATGAAGGAACAGGTCTATGTTGGTTTTGCAGCCGATGCAAATCAGGTGGCAAATAAGCTTTATCAACTGAACACGGCCAGATTTACCAACGTATCCGTCAATGCGTCCTCTTTGCCGGACACTTATGCGTTGGAAATTACAGATCCCGGCAATTTATTGAAAACGTCTGCATTTGGTTCGGCAATGCTACTGACACAGACAGCCACCAAAGGAGCTATGCCCCAAAGTGCCGGAGACCCTGGCTCTCATGTAAGTTATCTGGGATTTCCGGAAACTGCCGAAGCACAGACCATGAGCCTGGATTTAAAAATCAAGAATTATTCCATAACCGGAGAGGACGCAACAAGGACCGGCTTGTTTGTGGGGGTATTTCAAAAACCGGAAAAGGGAGGGCTGTATGCCAGCCTGGGATTCCGGGGGTATGACAGCACCGTAGGGTCCGATTCCTTATCAGGCTATTGGATCAAGGGGACAGGAAACGCAGGAAACGGAAGTCCCAAATATACGGTAAGCGTAGGGACCAGATATCATGTTGTATTTGAAAAAAATGCTTCCGGCTATCGGGCCGTGTTTACCAATATGGCTGATAAAACAACGGATTCCAAGCAATTCAAAACAACGGAAATGCTTTTGACCCCGGAGATGGAAGTGTCTTATGGGCTGGCACTCATTGGTGTGTCTGCGGAAATCAAAAATCTGACCCTGAAAAACGAAAACGGCACAGTTCTTTACGATCAGAATCATACTTACAAAGAAGAAGGCATCCCGCCGATTGTAACTGGGATCACAAAAACTGAAATTTCCGGGGACAGAAGCAGTATTTTATTGGCCTGGACCGGAAAAGGGGCGGCTGGAGACGGAAGATATGTGTTAGAAGTATCAGAGGATGGAGGAAACACCTATCAATTACTGGAGGAAACGGAGGAGACTTCTTACACGTTTTCCCCGGCAAAAAATGGGGGATACCGTTTTAAAATCTACGGAATATGCAAAGGAGAACGGACAACGGCAGTTATTTCCGAAGCCGTGGAGTTTGTCCTTCCTCTAACTGCCCCGACCGTCACCGCTGAAAGCAGGAACGGAGCCATAATGCTCAATTGGGACCCGGTTCCAGAGGCCGCAGCATATGAGATATACCGTTCCAAGACCAAAGCAGGAGCCTTTGATTTTGTTGCTTCCACTTCAGAACACAGCTATACGGATACGGTGGAAAATGAGCGGCCTTATTATTACCAGGTGATTGCAAAAAGTGATACCAATTCAAGCAATCCGTCGTCTCCGGTTTTTAGCATGGCGACTGCCGGACACCAAGGGACCTATGCGTATGGAACGGAAGCGGCTGTCTTTACGGTGACCAAAAAATCAAATGACACCATATTGTCTGAAAAAAATGTGAGTTTAAAAGGCACCGTAGACCGGGCTGGCACTGTCTGGCTGACCGTTAATGGAAATACCGTAAAAAGTGATGAGATAAAAGCCGGGAAAAAGTTCAATTATCGTTTTTCCATTGAGAATGGCAGCAATGATGTAGTATTATATCATAAGGATGAAAGGGGACGCATATCCCGAAAACCATTTCATTTTGTAGGACTTCAAAGCTATGATATGTTGGTGGATTCTTCTTACAGCGGAACGGACGGACAGACAAAGAGCGGCATCCCTACCTTTAAAACAGTTCAGGCAGCGGTTTCGGCAGTACCGGGCAATAACAAGAAACCGATCGTTATTTTTATCCGGAACGGAAGCTATTATGAAAAGGTGAATGTTACGTCACCATACGTCAGTCTGATCGGAGAGGACAGCGAAAAAACCGTATTGTATTTCGATAAGGCAAGTGGAAGCAAACGGCCGGACGGGAAAGACTACGGTACAGGAGGAAGCTCCAGCGTTACGGTAGCTTCGTCGGCGGCCGGCTTTACGGCAGAAAACATGACCATTGCAAATACGTTTGATTATGTAAATTCTACGATCAACGGAAAGCAAGCCGTTGCATTTTATAACAATGCCGATCAGAGTATCATTTCCAACGTCAGGTTTTTGGGATACCAGGATACGTTATGTGCCGATGGAGCCAGTAGGCTGGGAGGCAGGCAATACTACCGGCAATGTTATGTGGAAGGGAATGTGGATTTCATTTTCGGCAGGGCTCAGGCCGTGTTTGAAGATTGTGATATCGTATCCCTGCTTTCTGGGTACATCACCGCACCAAGTACGGAACCCACAAGGGATTTTGGATATGTATTTTTGGATTGCAGATTATACGCGGCAGAGGAAGTGGGAAACGGGAAAGTATACCTGGGACGTCCATGGGGAGCTGCGGCTTCGGCAGTCTATCTCAACTGCTATATGGGACCGCAGATTTCAGATGCAGGGTATACGAATATGGGAAGCAGCAAATATCAGAATGCCCGCTTCGCGGAATACGGTTCTTACGGTCCTGGATTTCGAGTAACAAGCAGCCGCATTCAGCTATCCAAAGAGGAGGCGGAAGCTTATACATTAAAAAATATTTTTGCGGCAGATGTAGAAACCGGCGGCTACCTCAGTGCCTGGGATGCACAAGAGGCAAGGAAGGCTTTGTCAAAAAAATATGGTGGCTTATAAATGGCGGACGTTATGATAAGCAGCCGTTCAAAAAAAGAGGGGCTGTAAAAAAACTCCCCTACAAGAAAAATCGCTGAGGTCGTGAGACTTCAGCGATTTTTTGGTATAATTAATTATGCGAATAAATAATAACACCAATGATAATTATACAGTATGACAGCTGAAATGGCGGCTGATTGAAAGTTTTACGGGGCTGCGCACCCCGCATCCGCGACCTCTTTCAAAAGAACAGAATAAAGGCAAAGGCGAATCCCGTAGTATGCTTATACTCTGTTTCCATCATAAAGCTTAAATAGTGTATAAGCTAAATGCTTACATTCTTAATCTTTTTCAAAAATAACTTTCTCTTTTGTAAAGATTCTTTTTTGGTATCTCCGCAATGAAGCCATGAAACGTTTTTTATGCCCATTCCTTTTAAATTGGTCTTGATAAGCAAGCCTTTAATGGGGTTGCCAGCAAAATATTGTACGTACCATTTAGGTGAATTTGATGTTGTTATAACCGTTGTTTTCTTTATATTCGTCAATAGTCCTTTTAATCCTGTACTTGTTTCAACATAAGCAAAATTTTTTAGCATGACTTTATCAAAAAAGCCTTTAAGTATTGCAGGCGTATCATACCACCAAATTGGAAATAAAATAAACAATTCATCTGTTTTTTTTAGTATGCCTTGATATTTTTCCACAAGAGGGTCTTTATACTCGCCTTTTGAAAACAATGCAAGTTCTTCTTCTTTTAAAACAGGATTAAATCCATCCTTGTTTAAATCTATTACAGTATAACTTTTTTTGTGTTCATCCAAGCTTTTTGTGATGGTATCCATAATGCCTTTATTAAAACTTCCGTGCCATGGGTGTGCCAATATAATTGTTTTCATTTTCATTCTCCTTGTTTTATTTACGAGATTTTTACCCAAAATATAAGCTTTTTCATTTTTAGTAATTGGAGCCGAATATGTGCTAATATTCAGTGTTTGCACTAAATCCATCTCCAGCATTTGTGCAGTCATCCCAATTGATTTAATGACATTTTGGACGCTGGAGTTTTCCTCTCCATTATCACCATACGTTGTTAATAATACTATTTTTTTGCCCTTAAAGACTCTATAATCAACAGCATGTAATCGGTCTAAAAAAACTTTTAGTTGAGCAGACATATTGAAAACATATACAGGTGTTGTAAGAATCATAATAGCAGCATTATTAACGAGAGGATATATAATATATTGTGCATTTCATCTTGTTTAATACATTTTCTCTTACCACTTTGACAGGCGTTGCAGCCTTTGCAGTTTTTGATAGCCCTATCGTGCAAAAAAATCTGATTAATATTAATATCAACATGATGATTATTAACACCTTATAGATTTAATTTAGTAAATGACCTGTATTTCCGTTTTCTCTTGGACTACCTAAGACTGCTAAAATATTCATATCTTGTTCTCCCTTTAATTTGTTGTAAATACGGCAGTCTGATTGTTTATGTGTGCATTTATGCACTCTTTAGTTGATAAAAAAAAGGCATTTCTGCCTATTTTTTAACTGATTTTTTTAAGCTGTTGGTAGTGGATTCAAATTTTTCAATGACATAACTATTGTTTAAATCATATAATGTACTTCTGTTTAGCTTTGTCTTGCTAACAATGCCATAACGATTCATCAATTCAAGATGCCTTGAAATAACTGAACGGTCTTGCGTAAAGTTCTCAGCAATTTCCTTAATGCTTTTTAAACCGTTTACAGCAAGATATTTCATAATTTCGCTTCTTACAGGCTCGAATAAAATTTTGTAAAATTCAAAATCAATTGCCTGTTCTATTTCTTTTGAGGACTCATCGTTTTTAATTGGCAATTTACATTTTGCATTCATAACATCACCTCATTAAAATTATATATGCACACATATGCATTTGTCAACTGAAAGCTTTATCTATAAAAATCACTTTTTGAAGTCTGAGGGATAATACAACACCCACCCACGAAAACGGCTTTTAAGCATCCACATGAGCAAAATTGCGTCAATAAACAAAAATAACACTTGACAAAACGCTTCATGGGGGACGCAAAAGGACATAAAGCCCTTTATCGACCCCAAATTCATCAACAATGTGATACTCACAGGCACAGGGGTATAAAATAAAGGTGTTCAATAGTGTGGATTTTTCAAAATCCATGCACTATAATCCACTTTCCTACATCAAGACGGAAAGCGATATTTTAAAGTTCGTCAACGCTTTAATCGAAAACACAAAGGGGGACGGCAAGGAGGGCGACCCGTTCTGGACAAAATCAGAACCTTTTTGCACTGTGCTTTAATTGGCTATATCGTATTTGAGGGGCCGGAGGAAGAACGCAATATCAATACCCTTGTGGATATGATTAACAGCATGGAAACAAAGGTAGATGATGAAAATTTCAAAAATGCCGTGGACTATATGTTTATGGGCTTGGAAAAACGGACCCCCCACCACTTCGCCGTAAGGCAGTATAA
>CAJMPJ010000044.1 GCA_905215155.1 uncultured bacterium
TTCATTTCTCTTAAAAAGAAACTCACCCATGTTCAACAGGCTAAAGCCCATAATAAATAGCCCACCTGCCGTTCCCTGGCCGGCAGATTGATCCTTTTTTCAGAGTCAAAAAGAATCTTTCCATTTAATACGATCTTCCCCTGATCCGGTGTCTCGATCCCTGCCACGCATTTTAAAGTCATGCTTTTTCCGCATCCGGAGGCCCCCAAAATCCCCATACACCCGCCATCTGTCTCAAATTCCACATCCATTTCAAAACCGGAAAACTTTTTTCTGATTCTCACCTGCAATGCCATATTATCTCCACCCGCTATTCTTTCTGCCGCCTTTCCCGGATAACAAATTGATCAGTGCTACCATAAAAAAGGAAAGGATCACAATGACCCATACCCAGAATCCTGCAGTTTTCCAGTTGCCTGCTGCCACTTCCGTTGCGATGGCCACGGATATTGTTCGTGTCTTGCCAAGAATATTGCCTGCCAGCATAATAGTTGCCCCGTATTCTCCAATGGCTCTGGCAAAGGCAAGCACTGTGCCAGAAGCAAGTCCCGGAGCTGCGATGGGAACCACAATCTTCCAGAAAATCTTCCGCTCCGACAGTCCCAGCGTTCTTCCCGCATGGATCATGGTCACATCCACCTGTTCAAACGCTGCCCTGGCGTTTCGGTACATAAGCGGAAAGGAAATGACAAAAGCCGCCATCACACAGCCCGGCCACGTTTGTACCATTTTAAAATCGTAATGTTCAAACAGAAATGCTCCGAATGGCCGGCGGAGACTGAAGACCAAAAGCAGGAAAAAACCGGCTACCGTAGGCGGCAGCACCAAGGGCAGTGTAAGGATTCCATCTATCATGGATTTTGCCCCGTGACTGAGCTTCATGACATATCTTGCTGCTCCAGCCCCCGCAAAAAACGTCAGCACGGTAGCCAAAATTCCCGTTTTCAGAGAAAGAGAAAGAGGACTCAAGTCTATGGTACTTAAAAGTTCCAGCAATCTACTTCACCTCCATTCCTTCACGACCTTACTGCGAATACAGTTCAAATCCGGCATTCGTAAACACCTGTCTAACATCCTGGTCTTCTGTCAAATACTTTACAAAATCTTCCGCTGCCTTTTTTTCCTCTTCCGAAGCTTCTTTATCTTTTATCAGCCCCACCGGATAAATGGCGGGATCAACCAGACTCTTATCCGCCTTTGCGATGATCTCCACGCTGTCCGCCATGGAAGCGGCATCGGTGGCATACACGATTCCCACTTCATTGCTTCCTTCCGCCACAGCAGTCAAAACAGCGGTGACATTAGGTCCTTCATTGATTTCCATTTTCATAACGGAATCGAGGAGCCCCATATTGGTAAACATCTTTCTGGCATACTGTCCAACCGGTACATCCTCTCCGGCAAGAGCAAGATTGGCTGCCTGAGTGATATTGTCAAATCCGGTGACCTTCGTCTTTCCTCCCTTTGGCTTTATAAGTACCACCTGGTTCATCAGCAGATCATGGACCGATCCGTCGACCACATATCCTCTTTCCTTTAATTCATCCATCTGCCTGGTTGCCGCCGAAAAGAACACATCACACCGGGCTCCTTCTTCGATCTGAGTCTTCAGTGTACCGGAGCTGTCCGCATTATAAATGATGGTCACGCCCGGATGCTGTTTCTCATAGCTTTCCTTTACGGTTTCCATGGTGTTTTTTAAACTGGCGGCAATAAAGACATACAGATCCATAGGCTCTGCGGCGGCTCCGGATGCTTCCTTCCTGGAACCTGTCGTTTCCTTTGGGGCTGTCCCCGTACTTTTTGAGGCTGCTGTACTGCAGCCTGCAGTCTGACACACGGCCAATACCGCCAACACCATTGCAAGTAACCTTTTTCCTCGTCTCATCACTTTTTCCTCCTGATTATTTTATTTGAATTATATGGTAGCTTGTTGTGTTTTGCTGTGTTTCGTTCTGTTTCATTTCGTTTTGTTCATTTTAGATGAATTCTATCTGCAAATCAATGTTGATATATTCATAATATATCGGTAAGATATCTGATATTTTTTATACATTTAGCACAGCATTTTATTTATCATGCTTTTTGTTGACAATAGTTTGAAATATGTTATAACTATTATCAAATGATAAAAATCAAAAAAAATAATGAGGGTATTGTATGGAGAAAATATTTACAGCACAAGAAGTTGCAGATCGTCTTAAGATAAAAAAAGCAACGGTGTATGAATTAATTAAACGGGGAGAATTAAATGCTACAAAAATAGGAAGGCAGATACGCATCAGCCAGGAACAGCTTGACCAGTATTTACAAGGTTCCGCGGATTCACTCCCCGGAAATAATAAGGGCTCACAGCCGCCGATTCCTGTCAGCGACATTCCCCCTTTTACAGCAGTCTCAGCCATCCGGAAGACGGATTATCTGTTAAATACAAACGGACTTATTATAAGCAGCCAGGAGTCCAGAGTTGTGGAACTGCTTTTGAGCCAGTTGGACAAAAACCCGGAAAGTCTCCCCATGCTTCATTCTTATATGAATGAATATAACAGCTTGTACTCTCTTTATTATGAGAAAACCCATATGGCTCTCACCTGTTTTTTCTCTGATAAAAAAGAGCAAAGCCTCAATCAGATCAAAAACCTCATGCCCGGAAAGGAACTGGCTGTCGTGTCCATAAGCCAGTTATCCTGCGGTTTGTATGTAAAGAAGGGAAATCCCAAAAACATTCGTTCCATCAAAGACCTTCTGCGGACGGACATCCGGTTTCTGAACCGGGAACCTGGCAGCGGCTACCGCATATTTTTAGATTCCTGTTTTATAAAAAACAATCTTCAAAAAAAGGCGGCAGCCGGTTATCAAAAAGAATGTCTCTCCCATATGTCCGCCGCAAATGCAGTAGCCTCTGATGCCGCGGATGGAAGCATCGGGGACCTCTCCCTGCTGATGTCCTATCCTCAGCTGGAACCGGTCCCCCTTGCCAAGTTCTCCCTGGATCTGGTTTTCTTAAAATCTTATTTAAACAATTCTGCTGTATCGTTGATTTTAGAAGCCGTCAACAGCAGGGAATTTAAAAACAGCCTCCTTTCGTTCCATGGTTACAATCCTACCGATACGGGGCACTGTACCATCATTAACGGCTGATGCTAAAATCACGTTTTTTTCCTTCTCTTCTATAAAAGATAGAAAACAAACAGGCACCTGCCACACACAAAACAGCCCCTAAGACCATAGCATTGGAAATATCTTCCTCTGCCGCCCGCCCGAATAATATATTTGTGACCACTCCCGTACTCTCCAGCACAACCGCATAAATGCTCAAGGCCGTAGCCCGGTCCTGCCCTTTGATTCTCCGGTTCTGCAGCTGGGTGGAAAGGGGACTAAATAAACCGGCAGACAGACGAAGCACCAGTACGGCACCTACCGATATGACTGCAGATTCTGTGGAGGAAAGCACCAGACACGCTGCCGCTCCTCCCAAAAACAGAACTAGTCCAAATAGAAAACTGCCAAGCCTTCTGGTAAACCAATAGGACCACATTCCGGCCATTCCGGCCAATGTAACCAGAATATAAACCACCCCCATGGTTTTTAAATCCATTCCGGCTTTCACGTATTGAAGCTGACTTAAAAATACGGTCACGGTCTGGTTGGTCTCCGCAAGCAATGCCATTCCAATGATTGCAAGCAGAAAATTCCGGTCCTTGACCGTCTGAATCAATACTGAAAAGAACCGCTGGCCTCTCTCTTTTTTTGTTTCCTTCCCCTTTACTTCCTTTATTCCCAAAGACAAGACAGCTGCCGCTCCATAAGAGACCATGGTCAAAAATCCTGCAAGCCGGTAATCTTCTCCAATGCATACCGAAAACAGAAGGGAAGACATGAGAAGCCCCGTCATACTTAAAAACTGATAAATCCCAAAAACTTTCTGGCTCTCCTCTTCTTTACTGGAAAGATATAGAATGCTCACATCACAGCCAGACATTCCTGCCATCACAACACTTAACAGAATTCGTTCCAGCAAAAAATCCGCAAATCCGTCCGCTCTCCAGAAAACAACCTTTGACAAGAAGTAAACCGCACAGCTGATGATCATAGTACGTTTGTATCCGATCTTATCCGCAGCAATCCCCCAGGGCAATTCAAGCCCAATGCATAGAGCCAGGGAAATGCTTTCAATCACTGTGATCTGAAACACACTGACTCCTGCCGCCTGCCGGTAAAGGGTTGCGACCGGTCCGTAAAACACCATTCCCTGTAAAAAAGCAATGGCATACAGAATATATATATTTCGTTTTGTTTTCATTTTTTCCGTTTCTCCCATTTTGTTGTACAAAAAATAAGCCCTGCCAATGCAGTGCCATTATGACTGAACCGTTCTTTCTATATAACTACGTGGGAGCATATAAGGAAAAAATGAAAAATAACATAGACGTGTCTCCTTAAACCTTTTTAATTATTTGATTTTAAACAGTATACCATGCCGCCATGGGATTGTAAAGGCTATTGACATACCGCTTGCCCTCTCTGTATAATGTATGTATTACAAATGTAAGAATAGGAGAATTTCTATGAAACATCTGCCGCAGATTTCCGAAGCCGAGTATGAAGTGATGAAAGTGCTGTGGAAATATGCACCGATCAGTACCAATGAAGTGACCGAAAAACTTTCTAACACAAGCCACTGGAGCCCCAAAACCGTACACACTCTGTTGAAGAGACTGGTTTTAAAGGAAGCCATAACCTACCGGAAGGAAAGCCGGGTTTTTGTATATACGCCTCTGGTGAAAGAACAGGAGTATTTAAAAAAAGCCAATGACCACTTTTTAAACCGATTTTATAACGGCAAGATATCCAGCATGGTGACTAACTATATCAACAGCGAGAACATGACCAAGGAAGACTTAGAAGAGCTTCGGAAACTTCTTTTGAACGAACACGGGGAGGACCGCTGATGATCCATTTACTAATGGTACGCCTTTTATTAAACAGCATGGCTGTCCCCTTTCTCTTTTTCGCCCTCCTTGGGGTAAGAAAGTTCCTGGGTTCCCATCTGACCAAAAGGACCCAATACAATCTCTGGTTTCTTTTTTTATTTTCGCTGGCAATCCCATTTCTGCCCTATTCCGATCTCTGCACCAAAGCTGGGACTGCGCTCCTTCATACTCTTTCCGGTCTGTTTCCTCATGCACAGGAGGTCTCTAAAACGGCTGTACAGCCTGCTTTGCTGCCACGGAATAACCTTTTGTTGGATTTTTCCGTTTCCGTAAGCCGCGGGACTCCTTCTGCCCTTCCCACGGTTCTTATGAGCATCTGGATCGCCGGCATGGTGTTTATGACAGGAATCACCGCATGGTCCAGCCATAAGGTCAATCAGTTAAAAAATGCTTCTCTTCTCCTTCAAAATAAAAGAATCCGGGAGTTGTTTGATGCCTGCTTAAAGGAATCAGGTATCAAAGGGAACATCCCCATCTACAGCAGTGCCTATGTGAAATCCCCCCTCGCCATCGGAGCATTTAAGCCTGTGATCATCGTACCCATTCACATTCTTTCGGAAATGGAGGAAAAAGATATCCGCTATATCCTTCTTCACGAGCTTTCCCATTGCAGGCATAAGGACCTTGTCGTGAATAGGCTGATGGCTTTGGCCCAGATTGTTTACTGGTTTCACCCTGTGGTATGGTTGGCTTTTCATGAGATGCAAAACGACCGGGAAATTGCCTGTGATGCCTCCGTTTTATCCATGCTCCGGCCGGACGATTATCTGGACTACGGGAATACCTTGATCAATTTTGCAGAGAGCCTGTCCCGTTTTCCCTATTCTGCCGCAGGAATGGGCGGATCAAAAAAAGAGATGCGCAAACGGATTATAAGCATTGCAGGGTTTCATGCGGAAACCAAATGGTGTAAGAGGAAAAGCCGTCTGGTCTTTGCCGCAGCATCGGTTTTGGCCGCCGGTCTCATGCCTGCCTTCTCTGCCATGGCATCCCCCGACGCAGCGTATGGATTCAACGCGGAAGGTGTAAATAACCTGGAGGTGGGTTCCTGTTTCTCCGGTTTAAAAGGCAGCTTTGTCCTATATGGATTAAACTCCGGGCAATATTCCATCTATAATGAAGAAGAAGGAATCAAAAGGATTTCCCCCGATTCCACCTATAAGATCTACAGCGCTCTTGCCGCCCTTGAGGAAGGGGTCATTACCCCGGATTGTTCTGCCATGGACTGGAATGGCAAATATTATCCCTTTGATGCCTGGAACCGGAACCAGGACTTAAAAAGTGCCATGAGTCATTCGGTCAACTGGTATTTTACCTCTCTGGATGAAAAAACCGGTCTTTCCTCTTTGAATAAATACTTCCATAAGATCAGGTATGGCAATTCCGACTTATCCGGAGGTCTGGGCCGTTATTGGTCCCAATCCTCCTTAAAAATCTCACCGGTGGAGCAGGTCGAACTGCTGGCCCGCTTCTGTCTTGGGGATTTACCCTTTGCCGCAGAAAATATAAAAGCGGTCAAGGATTCCCTGCTTGTCTCTTCTTCCGGCGGTTGTATGCTCTATGGAAAAACAGGAACCGGTAACATCGACGGAAATTACGTGAACGGCTGGTTTGTGGGATTTGTAGAAGCCCGGGAAGAAACTTACGTCTTTGCAGCCAATATCCAGGATAAGACATCTGCCAATGGAAGCACCGCTGCAAAGATCACCCTGGATATCCTTGATAAGCAAAATATCTATAAGAAGTAAGAAAAGGCTGCCATCAACCTGGAATTTTCCCGGCTATGGCAGCCTTTTCTTATTGTGCAGGAGGAAGATACGCATTTAAAACTGCTTTGTCTTTTCTTACTACATATCCGCTTCCTCCGCGGTTTTTCACATCCTCCACCATGCTCACCAGCAGAATGGGCTTTTCCGTATTGGGGTCTGTGGTGAAAACAACAAACCAGCCAAGCTCTGTTCCGGTAGTATCGTCTTTGGAGGCTTTGATTTCAGCAGTCCCGGTCTTTCCTGCCAGGGCAAGATCGCTGCGGTGAATGGCATGTCCGGTACCATGTTCTGAACTGACCACCTTTGACAAGTCTGATTTGACCAGCTCTGCAATCTCCGGAGTGCTGGCATTGTTCAGCCATATTTCCTTGGCAGGATTTTCTTTGTACTGGATATATGGTTTTATAACATTTCCCTGATTGGAAAACATGGTATACAAAGAAGCAAAATGCACCGGATTGACCAAAATCTGTCCCTGTCCATAACCGCTGTCGGCAAGCTGGACTTCTGACTCAATCCGTTCCCCATTGGAGTACTGGGATTTTGCCAGGGAGATTTCAAATGGAATCTGCTGTCCAAAACCAAGTTTATCCAGCCCTGACATGAAATCCTTGTATCCGATCTTTAAGGCGGCTTTTGCAAAATAAATGTTATTGGAGTAGATAAAAGCATTTTCCAGATTCAACGGATTGCTGTCATGAAGGGTGGTCACATAGTAATTGCCCCAGCTTTCATCTTTTTTCCATCTTAAGCCGCTGCTTCCGTAATCTTCAGCAGGATCAATGGCACCGCTCGCCAGACCGATCACTGCAGTTATGGATTTAAAAGAGGAACCTGGTGCAAACCTTTGGCGGAACCGGTTGAACATAGGCTTTCTTTCATCGTTGTTTAATGCATTCCATATCTCATTTGACATTCCTAAAATAAAGTCATTGTCATCATAAGAAGGGGTGCTCACAAGGGCCAGGACCTCTCCTGTATAAGGATTCATTGCAACCGTACAGCTTTTATCCTCTTGAAAGGTATTATATATGGTGGCTTGAAGGGTGCTGTCAATGGTCAGGGTAATATCCTTTCCGTCAATTCTTGACTTTGCGGCCAGAATCTTTTTCACATTTCCATTGGGGTCCACGATGGAAACGGTTCGCCCATTGGTTCCCTTCAGTTCCTTTTCATAAAGTGCTTCCATTCCGCTTCTGCCGATCACACTGTCGGTCAAATAATCCTCTCCCTCATGCTCTTTGATATCTTCTGCGGTCACGTTCTGAACATATCCCACCAGATGGGCGCCGCTCTTTTCCATTGGATAAAAGCGGACCGGCGTATCTGATATGAGGACTCCTGGTATGGCAAGCAGCTGGTCCTGAAACTCTTTGTTTTTTAAATTGTCTTCCCTGGGCTGTGGGGCTTTTAAATTGATCTCATCCACTTTTTTCAGAGTTTTTAAAGGAACAAAGGAATCCTCCTTCACCCATTTGGCAGACAGCTTTTTCTGTATGTTATCTGCGGATATTCCCAAAAGTGACGACAGCGTTTGAATGTCACCGGTGGGATCTTCGCTCATCTTCCCCGGCACCAGTCCTACGGAGGAAGCCGTTCCTTTTCCTGCAAGAACCAGACCGTTCCGGTCAAAAATACTTCCTCTTACCGCTTTGTCCGTGGAGATCCTCACCTTATCGCTGCGGCCAAGTTCCGGGAAAATAAGGCTGTCACTCCACACCAGTTTATATCCTTTTTTCCCTTCTTTCTGAAACTCCGCCTTATTCTTAAAATGAATTTCTCCGGCAATGGTTTGAAAGCCGGTATCATAATTCAGCGTAACCGTCTTATCCACGCGTTCTTCTCCGGTAATCTGCACCTTGATTTCAGAAGCTTCCAGGCCCTCGTAAATGTTTTTGTTTCTGGCGGTAAAATCCTCCTGGCTGATATTGATCCGGCTCTGCTCCGAAAGCATCCCGTACATGGCCGCATAATCCCGCCGGTTCAGACTTTCCACGTATTTCCCAAATATTGTCTCCGGTTTCACTTTTGATGCTTCCAGCTTCTCCCTAATCTGAAAAAACAGGAAGGCACCAGCCAGACCAGCCAGCAGGATCAAAAGGGTAACAAGGGTACTGAACAAAAATCTCTTTTTTCCACGATTCATGGTTTCCTCCTGTTAATCGGTCCTCAGATTATTTTTTACATTGGAAGCGGTCTTTGTTAAAATTGCCTCCGGTTCCTTCAGCTGGAAATAGTACTCAAAAATACTTTTTCCGACACCTACCACATTTCCGGAACTGTAGCCGTTGGCGATCCGCACCGTAACTGCGATCTTTGGATCTTCCAGAGGTGCATACCCGATAAAAAGTCCGTGATTGGGCTTGTTCTTTGCTTCCTCTGCCGTTCCGGTTTTTCCTGCCGCACTGATTTTTAAATCTTTTAATGTAGCATTTGAAGTGACCAGCTCATTCATCCCCTTTGCCACTTCCGCCCAGATATATTCCGGAAGTTCTGCGGTGCTTTCTAACACAGGCTCAAAGGATTTTAACACCTTTCCGTCAGAATCTGTAATCTTGCTGATCAGAGACAAATCATAGCTTTTTCCGTGGTTTGCCAGTGTAGACGTATATCTTGCCAGCTGGGTGGTGGAATAGTTATGGGTTCCCTGGCCGATGGAGGAAGGAATGGCAAACTGATCCGTTACATGCGGTTGTGCCTCACCGATTTCAATCCCCGTCTTTTTATTAAGATCCAGCAAATCCGCATATTTCTGAAGCTTATTCAGTCCCATTCCTTCGGAAAAGGTTCCATCTGCCTGTGTTCCCATGCGGTAAGTAATCTCAGACAAATACACGTTACAGGAATTTTTAAGGGCATCCGCAGGTGAGGTAATCAGACCGTGACCCGTTCTCTTCCAGCACCGCAGAGCCGGTTCCACTTTATCAAAGGTACCGGTACATACGATACTGGTGTCCGGCTGTATGACGCCCTCATTCAGCCCTGCAATGACCGTGACCGGCTTAAAGGTGGAGCCTGGAGCGGTCAGCTGGCTGGTGGCCCGGTTAAATAAAGGAAGGGACAAATCATTGGACAGACGGTTGTAATATTCTGCATCCATCTGATTGGCCAGCCGGTTATTATCATATCCCGGATAGCTTACACACGCCAGTACTTCCCCGTCCTGGGGATTGACGATAACTGCAGACCCGGAGCATGGATTTAACGCAAGCTGGGCCGGAGTGATCTCCAGATTCCTGATCTTTTTCTGCATAAACGCCCAGGCACTCAGCTGTCCGCTTTGCAATAGGGCACGGTCCGGATCGTCATTCGATAAGATTCCCTGTTCGTAGAGAAGATTTTCAATGGTCTCTCCCGTTAAGGAGCCTTCGCCGATCATTGCCTCATAAATCTTTAAATCAAATTCCTGGCTATCTCTTAAATCTGCCAAAAGCTTTTCTTCTACCAGACGTTCTTCCTCTTCAATGGCTACATAGGTTTCACTGATTTTAATCTGGCTTAAATCCACCATGCCGTTTGCAATGCAGTCTGTTAAGTATTGCCTGAGACTTTTATTCTTCCAGTCCGGACTGCCTGCTTTTGAGGTGATCAGCTTGCTTTTTTTTGCTTCACTCACCAAATAATCCAAATATCCTTTCATCTCACTGCTTAAATTGTCATAAGCAGGGCCTGCAGCTTCAAAAGAAGCCGTCAGCTGGGAAAAGACACGCTCTTTCTTACCGGAAAAACTTCCGTAAACCGATTTTTCTAAATCGGAGGCCTTATCATCCTTTAATCTCTCCGTATCAATCACATGATTTTTCAGAAGGGCAAAATAGACCTCATCGGAGGAAATACGGATCTGGGCAGCTGTTTCCGCCTTAGGCATCTCTGATTTTTTAATGTCCTCCATATTGGAAAGAAGGATTCCGGCGATCTGCTGTTCCAGCATTTGATAGACCGCATCCTGCAAGTCCTTATCAATGGTTAAGTAAACGTCCTTTCCTGTCTGGGGAGCCTTTGTAATGACCGGTTCTGTTT
Source organism: uncultured bacterium (assembly GCA_905215155.1). Taxonomy (GTDB): domain Bacteria; phylum Bacillota; class Clostridia; order Lachnospirales; family Lachnospiraceae; genus Lacrimispora; species Lacrimispora sinapis. The sequence goes on from CAJMPJ010000044.1 coordinate 10,784, forward strand.
TCCGGTTCCCCACTACATCGGTGTAGAACTGTTCCGTCCCGTCTTCTCCTCTCAGCCAGTTTTCCATGGATTTTTCTATGCCGCTTTTTCCGATGACGGACTGGTTGGTATATATGGCTTCTCCCTGGTTGGCAGTCTCCAGTTCTTCTGCGGATATGCCGCCGGTATACCCTAATATAGAAGATAAACTTTCTCCCCCCTCATAGGTTCTGATGCTGCTCTCCTGGACATCCGCACCGGGCAGTGAGGATTTGTTTTCAAGCACTGCTGCCATCGTCTCGTCGGATACATCGGAGGCCACCAGATAGGGTAAGTATTTGCGGTAGGAATTTAAGGAAAGTCCATAACGGATATTGGCAATCTGTAAAATTTCCTTTGAAGTAAGGGATGGCGGAAGTCCATACTGCTCCTGTTCCTTCTGCGTATAGGTCTGATTGATCATGAATTTTTTGTCACCAGCCATTTTTTTCATCAGGTCCTCTGCCGTCTCTGACTTTTCTTCCTCTGTCAGCGATGAAACATCGGCTTTTCCGTAAAAATCGGCAATGAAACGGTTGAGTTTCCACCCTTCTGCAGTAAATTCATAGGTCCCCTGTTCATTGACGGCAATCGGAATCGTCTTATTTAATTTATTCTCGTCATGAACCATCTGGATCAGGCGGTAAGCGACTCCATTTAAAGTCCGCTGCCGTTCCTTTTTGGTTTTATAATTCATGGAATCTTCCAGTGTAATATCGTAGGACAGTCGGTTGGAAGCCAGTAACTTCCCATTCCGGTCATAAATATTTCCCCTGCTGCCGGAAATCCTCTGGGTTTTTACAATAGAACTCATAAATGCTTCCTGATTGGTGGCTCCTTCCATGATCTGAAGGTGGTAAAGCCGAAATATGAGTACAACAAAAAGGAATCCAAAGAACAGGCCTAAAACAGCCAATCTTGGAATTCGCTCCAGAATCGGATTTTCCCGAAAGTTTTTATTTTTAAATGATCTATGATTGCGCACCGTGGTTCTCCTTTAATCTTACGTTTGTAATATTTAGCTGATAAAAAACAGGGATTACCTGCTGATAATTCCCCCCTGTTTTTCAATGTCGAAATACTACGTGTGTAAGATATGATTATACACTGGTTTTATATATATGTAAACTCCTTTTTCTTTAAATTCTCCGAAATACTCCGTTAGGAAGTTTCCATAGAGAACCGGATAGCATTGTGGTATTCCACCAATTTTTATTAAGTGCCTGAAATCATAAGATTTCCTGAACTCTCCCTACTTGTCCATCGGTCAGCATTACTTTGATGCCGTGAGGATGAAAGCTGCTGTTTGTCAGGATTTTCCCGACCACTCCCTCCGTTAATTTTCCGGTTCTTTGGTCCTCTTTTAAAACAATTTTTACTGCTGCACCGATTTTTATATCATTTCTATTTTGTCCGTTCATAGTCACTCCCTGTTTTTACTTCAATTATATCCTAAATTTGTGCCTTTTAACAATTCTTTTTTCCATCATGCCCATACGTCCTATCTCAAAGCCATCTGCAGCCGTTCCATTTCATAGAATTCCCCTTTTAAATCCATGAGCTGGTGATAACTCCCCTCCTCCCGGATCTTTCCCTTATCTAAAACCACAATCCGGTCCGCTCCCCGGACAGTCGAAAGCCGGTGGGCCACGATAAAGGTCGTTCTTCCTTTGATCAGACGTTCCAGGGCATCCTGAATTTCTTTTTCTGAAATCGTATCAAGGGCCGAAGTGGCCTCATCAAGAATGATGACCCGCGGGTTTCTGATAATGGCCCTTGCAATGGAAATTCTCTGCCGCTGGCCGCCGCTTAGATTGGCCCCGTGTTCACCGATCATGGTATCCAGGCCTTTGGGAAGCCGGGCTATGACGGATTTTAAGTTTGCTGCTTCCACCGCATGGGACAGTTCTTCTTCTGATACATGTTCCATTCCGTAAACGATATTTTCCCTGACTGTTCCGGTAAACAGAACCGGTGTCTGGGGAACTACGGAAATAAACCGCCGGTAGCTTCTTAAATTAATGCCGCTCACATCCATGCCGTCAATGAACAGTCTGCCGTCTGTCGGAGTGATAAAGCCAATGATCATGTTTAGGACCGTGGTCTTTCCAGAGCCGGATTCCCCCACCAGAGCAATGGTCTCACCGGCCTTTACTTCTAAATCAAACCCATCAAGAACCGGTTCATCGGAGCCTTTATAGGAAAACTGGACATTGCGGAAAGAATAACTGCCCATCAATTCCTTCATCTCCGTCTTTCCTTCGTTGTGTTCCACGTCATCTGATACGAGAACCTCTCCTATGGAAGAAACGGATTCCAGGCCCTTGGTGAGAATCGGAAGAAGGTTGATTAAAGCGGAAAACTGATTTACCACAGTGGTAAAGCTGGACTGGTAAAAGGTCACATCACCAATTTTTATCAGCCCATGCAATGCCATGATGCCGGAAAATCCCAGACAAAGCACCTGGAAAACCTGGAAAATGCACCAGCTGACCGCACCAAAGTGGGACTGGATCATGTCCAGCCGGTATCCCTTATCCGCGGTCTCCTCCAGCTGTTCCTTGATTTTCTCTACTTCAATCTGTTCCAGAGCATGGGCTCTCGCCACCGGAACCAATTCCACCATTTCCATGACCTTGGCGCTTGTTTCTTCCATTTCCTGACGAAACGCCCGATTCTCCCGGTGGATTTTTTTGCGGAAGGCCACCACAATGATGGAGGTTACCGGTGCTACCAGAAGAAAGAACAAAAGCACAGTCCGGTTCTTCACCGCAGTAATGGAAAGGGTGATGACCAGATTCATCAGAATGTTCATGGCATTGACAAAGAGCTGGGAGGATAGCGTCTCCACTGCCTCCACATCTCTGATGATTTTTGACTGCAGACGGCCCGACTGGGCTTCCGTGTGATAGGGAATGGAAAGCTCCTGAAGCTTTCGCACCAGCGCTCCCCTGAGACCCGCCTCTGTTTTACGGATCACCCTGCTTTTGTATTTATTATGGAGCCAGTTGGCCGGCAGATGGATCACCAGAAGACCCAGCCATATGGATACATTAATAAATATGGTCTGTTTTCCTGTCTCGCCGCCCTCTAAAGCCCCATTGATCACATTGGCAATCAACAGGGCGGAAAATAAGCTGGGTGCATGTTTTACAATAAAAAAGAAGGTAGAAATCAAAAATTTGTGGTACTGCCCCTTATAAAAGCCCAAAAGGACCATGACCGGACGATTTCCGTACTTCTTATAGCAGTTTACAAAGCTGCGCTCAATTTCTTCATATTTGTCCATGACTCACTCCTTACGATACATCAAGGCCTTCATTTTCTTTTATCAGGATTCCATCATCCAAAAGATCGGAATAGGGGGCACCAAGTTTTTTCAGACCCTGGCAGAGAAAGCCTGCCATAAGGACCGCCCCTTCCGGTTTTAAATGAGTATCGTCTTTGGGCCACATGAAATAGGCTTTTGATGCCAGATCACCTACCGCGGAAAGATATTTCTCGGTCACAGACGTTAAATCAATGACAGGAACACCGGCACGTTCTCCGGTCCGTTTCATTGCTTCCGGATACGCTCCGTGGCTTCCCGGCAGAAATTCTCCCTGGTCATTGAAATGCCGCCTCGCTATGGGCGTAATCAGCACCGGGTATGCCCCTTTGGCTCTGGCTGTCTCAATAAAAATCATCAGATTTTCCGGAAATGTGGTATCCGGGTCCGTATGACGCTGGGGATCTGGCTTTTCATCGTTATGACCGAACTGGATAAAGAGAAAATCTCCCTTTTTCAGCTCCTTTTCGATCCGGGCAAGGAGTCCTTCCTCCAAAAAGGATTTGGTACTGCGCCCATTTTGTGCAAAACTTTTCATTTCTACCGAATCCTTTAAATACCAGAGCAAGCCCTGAGAGATTCCGGTCTGCGGGTAAGTGGAAATTTTATTGAATTTTACTGTGCTGTCTCCAGCGTAAAAGATTGCTGCCATTTACGTACACTCCATACATCGCGCCTGTGAAGCGTTTGCCTTTTACAAGGCCCTCGGAACAGATGGAAGTCACATCCGTCCATTGCCACAGGAAGCTGTTATTGAATAAAAAGGTTCTTTTCAGCCCGTCGGTCTCCACCCGGAAGGTCACCGGTCCGTGAAAGGCATAGGGCTTTTTCTCTGTTCTGACATAGGCATTATCTATGTATTCCGTTAGGAACACTTCATCCTTTGTCACACCGAATTTTATATAAGTATTTTCATCGTAATAAAGAGTCACCCCTGCATCTGAGGTAAATTCTTCGTTTCCCTCCTCCGGCAGATCCATGACAAATTCCACGTCAAACTTAAAATCCGGCTGGCATTTCACCAAAAGGCTTCTGCAGTCTTTCTCACATAAGTCCTTCTTATCTCCACGGATCAGGATGGTACCGTCCTCCTCTTCCCAAATCCGTTTTTCGTCCCTGGTCCTTGGGGTCAGCCAGACCTCCTGGTTCGGGATGTCTGTGATTGCCCCGGTTTTTTGGGGAAATGGCAGCGGTGCCATATAAGAAGGTCCTTTTCCCTGATTGATCACAGGCCAGCCCTCTAAAGTCCATGTGATCTCATCAAGACAGGTCTCTCTCCCAAGCATCCCCCACTTACTGTCAATCAAGCGGGAGCAAAGATAAACCACGAACCACCGGCCGTCGGCCGTCTGGACCGGCTTTCCATGACCGCAGCACTGGATCACTCCCATCTCATCCTTTTGATGCAGGATTGGATTAAAGGGACAGGGTTCGTAGGGGCCAAACAAATTCCTGGATCGTGCAACCGTGATCATGTGTCCCTTGCCGGTTCCTCCTTCTGCAAGAAAGCAGTAGTAATACCCATCCTTTTTAAGCAGATGAGGGCCTTCCGGAGCATGGCCGGAATGTCCATACCAGATGAGCGACGGCTCGGAGAGGATTTCTTTTCCATCTTCGGAAATCTCCATGATCCTGGCTCCCCGGTTGACCAGCATATACCGTTTTCCGTCATCATCGGTAAATATGGATGGGTCAATCCCAAGTACGTTATGGACCACCGGAGTCTCATAAGGTCCCTGGGGAAACTCAGAGCTGGTGACCATCTGGGTCTGAATATAAGGGGCATCATCATTCTGCCGTAATGTGGCACAGATATAAAACCGCCCGTTATGGTAACTGATGTCCGGTGCCCAAAAGCCTCTTCCGCCCTCCAGCTTTCCCAGGTTTTCTTCCGACCATTTGGGGTCTGTCACCGCATACCCGATGACGTTCCAATGGACCAGATCCCTGGAATGGGAAATGGGAATACCGGGGAAATAAATAAAGCTGGAGTTGACCATATAATAATCTTCTCCCACCCGGACGATGCTGGGATCGGGATGCATCCCCCTCTGCACAGGATTGCGGTAACAATCCTCCAATCCAAACCCGCAGACCGTCTTAAAATACGCTTCGATGGGAGTCCCCTTTGCCAGATCATAAGGGGTCACCATATTTTGATTGGACCAGGTGGGGTCAAGAGAGCATCTTTCCACCAGAAATGCTACCAGTTCCTGATTCTTTCCTTTTACCGCATAATGGAGGAGGCTGTTCCCTTCCTCGTCACAATCCTCTACCTGAAAGGAGTGGTCAATCAAATGCCTTACCAATGCCTCATCCCCGTTCCCGGCTGCCTCAAAGGCCCGCTTAGCAGTTGCTTCTGTCTTCGATGTATATAAATTCATATTCCCCATACCCTTCCGATAACCAGTTGTTTTTGTTTGCACTCCACAGACACAGCTTTGCTCCGGTCCAGGTGGCTCTGCGAAGCGGATTGGCTCCGCCTATGGAAGTATAACGGATTCCATCCTCCGACCATGCAAACCGGTAAGTCTTGTTTTCAAATACTTCAAATTTCAAATAAACCGTATCACCTTTATAAGGGCAGGAAACGTTGAGAGTCTCATTTGCCTCTCCTTCAAAGGTATTGACAGTCACATCTCCCGTATAGAGGGTAAGTGCATGGCCCTCTTCCGTCTTCTGAATGCCAAGATACGCATACTGGTGGCCGATCATACCGATGGAAGCCATATCTCCCAGCTCTTTTCCCTGAAGCCGGACCTTTGCGGTGACGGAAAATGCCCGGTGCTGCGGGATCTGAGTCAGTGCATTCGGTGCATACCACAGGTAATTCTCTCTCGTTTTATTGGAAAGACAAAACAGCCGAAGTCCTGCATGCCCCTTCATGGAATAGAAAAACTCCTGAGGATTGGCCTGCCATTGCCACTGAAGTCCCAGCCGCTCTCCTTCAAATGCATCCGACTGAGCGATCTCATATTCCGGCTGTCCTTCTGCCGGAAGCCGCCACTCCCTGACCGGTTCTCCGATTCCGTCTCCATTTTGCTCGGTCCCGATAAACGGCCAGCCGTTGTTAAAACACATGGGCTGAAGGTGGATGATCCTTCCAAGCTCATGGACATCCTGGAAATGGACAAACCAGTGTCTGCCATCTACAGAGGTGACCCAGCCGCCCTGGTGAGGCCCGTTGATATCCGTATTCCCCTGATGCATGATGATGCGGTACTCATAAGGTCCTTTCAGGGATTTGGAACGCAGAACGGACTGCCAGCCCACTGCCACGCCGCCTGACGGCATCAGAATGTAATAATACCCCTGATATTGATACATCTTTGGCCCTTCTGTGGTCGGCCCTAATTGTTCCCCGTCAAAAATAGTGACCGGGTCCCCCAAAAGTTTGGTACACGTCACATCCATTTCCACCAGATCCAGACGATGCTTAATGCCGCTGCGGCTGTTGGCATAGGCAAATACCATGTACGCTTTTCCGTCCTCATCCCAAAACGGACAGGGATCAATCCAGCCCACCGCTTCCTGCAGACAATGAAGCTTGAATTCTCCGTATGGATCTTTGCTTGTGGCAACAAAAATCCCTTCATCCGGAAGGGGAACAAACACATAGAAGGTCCCCTCATGATAACGAATGGAAGGTGCCCATGTGCCAGAGCCATGGGAAGGACGGTCATACTTTTCAAAAGGGAGCGAGCTTACGCAGTAATTAATGATCTCCCAGTGAACCAGATCCCTGGAATGGAGTAGCGGTACCCCCGGTAAATAAGTGAAGGAAGAAGCGACCATATAATAGTCTTCTCCCACCCGGATCACATCCGGATCCGAATAATCAGCATACAAAATTGGATTTTGGTACATTGTGTTACCCCCTGTATCATAAGATAGTAATTGTTAAAAAAAGAGGCAGAAATTCTGCCCCTTTTTTCTGCCGGAACCCCATTATTCCTTTACAGCTCCGATATTAACACCCTGGATGAAATACTTCTGGCAGAACGGATAAATGATCATAAACGGGAGGATCGCAACGATAACCGCCGCATTTTTCACCGTGTTCTCCGTCGCTCCGCCGATTGCCTGAGGCAGGTCACTTCCCATTATAACAGACCTCAACTTCATTTGGAAGTTATAAAGATTTTCATTGGTAATATACAGCTTATAATGGGTATAATCGTTCCAGTAGGATACTGCGTACATAAGTCCGATTGCCGTAAGCGCTGCTTTGGACAGGGGCAGTACGATCTTAATAAATATGCCCATAGGAGAACAGCCGTCAATCTCCGCGGATTCAAACAGACTGGCTGGAATCCCTTCAAAGAAGTTTCTCATAAGAACCATATTATAAACATTGATTGCCGGAAGCAGTATTACTACAAATAAGGTATTGGTGATATGTAACGATTTCATAACCAGATACGTCGGAATCATACCGCCGCTGAATATCATGGTAAACAGCATCAGATTCGCAAACAGAGTCCTTCCCGGCATCTTCCACTGGATCAGCACGTAGGCTCCCAGTGTGGCAATGACAAGGCCCGTAAACGTCCCTACCACCGTTGTAAAGCAGGAAACCAGAAACGGCCGGTACAGGGTAGGATTGGTGAATACGGAAATATATCCCTGCAGACCGAATTCTTCCGGAAACAGCTTCATACCATAAGCAGTCTTTAGATCAAAGGAATCGATCAGGACTTTATATATGGGAATAATCATGATTAGACATATGATTAAAAATATGATCACCAGCATGTAATCAAATGCGGTTGCTTTCTTTTTCATGTTTTTCTCCTCCTCCCCTACACAATTCCTCTTCCTCTGACCTTATGGCTGGCTTTGTTGCATAGAAGAACAAGGAAACAGCCTACCAGCGAGGAAGTAAGACCGACTGCAGTCGTATAGCCGTAATCAGGAAGAGCACCGGAATTAAATGTCTGTGTGTAAATATAAGTCTGCAGTACATCTGCTTTCTTAATTACTGCATCATTCTGCATAACGAATACAGACTCAAATAAATTCATAACCTTTGCAAGATTCAAAATAAGGACTGTAATGATGGTATTATTCAGTGCAGGCAGGGTGATGTAACGAAGCCTGTTAAAGCGGTTTGCCCCATCCATGGACGCCGCTTCATAAAGCTCCGGATTGATTCCGGATAGAGTCGCGATAAATATGATGGTCCCCCAGCCCGTATCCTTCCAAACATTGATGGTATAGAACATGGGACGCCACCAGTTCTGGTCACCCAGGAAATAAATCCCTTCTTTTACAATGCCCAGTTTTATTAAAATAGAGTTGATAAGACCGGCATTGGTGGGAGAAAGAATCAGTGTAAATACGGAAGCTGTTACAACCCATGACATAAAATGGGGAAGATATACGATGGTCTGTGCGGCCTTTTTAAATGTTAAGGACCGTATCTCATTGAGCATAAGAGAAAGCACAACAGCCATTGCCGTATTCAACAGAAGCTTAATGACACTTAACGTAATTGTATTACCAAATGCACTCCAAAATCCCGGCATGTTCATCATTTTTTCAAAGTGGGCAAGACCTACAAACACAGGCTCTTTGATGCCCTTGTAAGAAAAGAAGGCATACCGGATTCCAAGCATGGGCAAATAATGAAACACGATTGCAAAAATGAGCACTGGTAAAAACATCAGATAGAATCCCTTGTAGTACCGGATAGAAACTAACAAAGGCCGTTTATTTTCGCCTGCAGCATTCGCTGCAGGCCCTTTCCTCTTTATATTCATATGATAACCTTCCTGAACTTATTTCTTGGCTTCAAGCTCATTGAGAGAATCTACAATCTGCTTGGACCAGTCTGCTCCGCCTTCTTTTTCAAAGCGTGCATAAGCGTCTTCTATAGAAACTCCCTGTACAACAACATCTGCAACAATTGAGTTCTTGAGGGTCGTTAGATCTCCGTTGTAAGTTGCCATTACATCCGTTGACGGAATAATAATCGCCTGTTTGGCGTTCTCATTGAACACAGTCTGAGACTCTTTCGCTTCTGCTTTTACAGTTTCTCTTCCGGGATCATTTTCCCAATTTGCAATGGATAACATTGGATCAATGTGCTGTTTGGTATACTGTGTACCCGGATGCTCAAGACTTTCTCTCATGTGGAACACGCCTTCTTCATAGGTGTTATCAAGAATGGTCTCAGCCTTTTTAGACCAATGGACATCCTCCACACCGTAGCTCCACAGCAGCTGGGTATCTCCTCCGTCAAGCATGGATTCGATAAAGTATTTATAAACGCCTTCCGGATTCTCACAGGAAGAGGTGATCGCCCATACAGGTGCAGTTCTTTCAATATACTTGCCTACTTCCTTGATGGGCTTTAACGGAACCAGCTCTCCGTCTCTGCCATTGGCCTCCAGGTTTTTCTTTAAGTTGGTTGCCCATGTTCCCGCCCAGTAAGTAAACACGCCGAATTTATCTTCAAAAAATTTATTGCGGCAGTCTTTGGTTCCGTTTGTCAACGTTTCCTTGTCAATATACCCTGCGGCATAAGCATCTCTCAGTCTCTTAAGGGCAGCTTTAAAATTATCCTGTGTAAATCCATCCTGCCATTTTCCGTCTTCTCCTTTTACAAAGGAAGGATTGGCATCCTGGTAGAACTCAGGAAGATAATTGGTCCATGGTTCCTCCGGTCCAACAAATCCGGCTGCTGAAACACCATATGTATCTCCGTTGACACCATTACCATCCGGGTCACCCTCGGTAAATGCTTTTAACATATTTAAATATTCGTCGTAAGTTTCCGGTGCCTTCAGCCCGCATCTGTCTAACCAGGCTTTCTTTACATAAGTGATGCAGCCGTTTCCTCTGGTAACAGGAAATCCGTAAAGCTTACCGTCAAGTTTCATATTATCAATAACGCTTTCATCGGTGACGCGGCCGGATTTCTTCAACTCTGAGTTGTTCCAAGCCTCTGTCATGTCCCAAAGCGCACCTTCTTCTGCATAACCGGGATAAAAGCTTCCTGCAAGCAAAATGGCATCCGGCCAGTTCTCCGGACCGGAAGCAAAGGTCTGTCCCAGAACATCAAAATATGCATCATGGTCTGGCTGGATGATTTCTAAATCAATCCCGGTCAATTCTTCCCATCTCTTTTCAAAGGCATCTCTGTTGTTCTGCTTTGTCGTTACCGTACCGTTTACCATAATGGTAATTTTTTCCGGTTTCTTCACTTCACCGCTTGCTGCGTTTCCAGCAGCAGAACCTGATTCAGCGTTTGTTCCCTCCCCGGTTGTTTTTGAGCCTGATGATGAGGAACATCCGCTCAAGGCTACAGACGCAGCCATCGTTACAGCCATTCCGGCTGCAAGCATTTTTTTAACTCTCATATGAAACCTCCCAACAATTATTTTGCTACACGTCTTTGACGCAATGCAATCATATCATCCGCAGATGTCTTTGACAACGCACAGATTTTAATATTGTTGTTCATTTTTCTCTAATAAGTAATTTTCCACTATATTTTATTATGCACATTTTACATGTCCTTTGAACGGACCTGCATTTTTTTACTAAAAGCGCACGGAAAATCAACATTTTTTATGGGTACATTCTTTACTATCCGTATACAGTTTTTAATTTATCGTCTATTTGATTGATTTTATGCCAATTTCATACTATAATTTGGTTATATAAACGAAGGAACGGTGCCTATGAAAAATGACAACAAACAAAATCACGATATTCCATTTAAAAATCAATTAATTCTTTCCTATACCATTATTCTGGCGATCATCCTGATTATTGGAGTGACGCTGTATTACATATCCTACAAACAGGTGAAACATGGGATCAATCAGCAGAACCGGCTTTCCATGTCCGCCTCTGTCACAAAGCTTGACAGCACCATGGAACTGATGAACGCAGCGGTGAAGCAGATCACTTCCGACCGTCTATTTAACAATTTATCCGGTCTATCCAGAGAGGAGAGCAATGAATTTTACTATCTGGGCTATCAGACCCAGCGCAGTTTAAAATCAGTAACTCCGGTGGAGTTGCTGCTTCCAATCAGCAACTCCTTTATTTTCATGGAAAAATCCAGGTATGTGGTCTCCTCCACCATGTTTTTAGACTTTGATTTTTTTGCCGCAAACAATACAAAATACCGTTTGGAACCAAATTCCTTTTCGGAAGCACTGTTGAGTGAAGCCCATTGGAACCGTTTCACTCCCATGACGGATTTTGAAGGGAATTCCAAAAATTTTCTCTATGTTTATCCTTTGTTCCATTCCATACGTTCGGTAAGCAAGCCTACCAACGTACTGTGCTATTTATTTGACTATGATATGGTAACGGAATATTTTTCCGGCATTAATTTATATGGAGACGGATATTTGATTGCTTACGACAAGAACGGGGAACCCATGTTCTTCTTCTCAGACGGAGCACAGGCAGCAGATTATGACACCTTAAAGAATTTAAATTACAAGAATCAGATCGCCCATATGGTCTCGAAGGACAACCGCCAGGAGATGTTAGTGACCTCCGTCTCTTCTTCTTATAATAACTGGACGTACTACCTGGTACAGCCGGAGAATCAGGCTTACTACTCCATCACGCCCTACCAGCGTTTTTTTACCATCATCACCATTGCTTCCTTTGTGGCCGGAGGAATCCTGGTCATCATTTTCTCCTCCTTTGGAAGCCGGTATCTGGCCCAGCTGTACAATGAACTGGTATTAAAGGAATCCGTGGCAACTTCTTTGAACCTTCTTGTGGAAAAGCAGAAGCCTATGGTCCTGGAATCCTATATGCGGAGGATCATGGAGGGAAGCATCACCACCAACGAAGAAAAAGAATACCTCATCAATGAACTGGCTCTGGAACAGCCCGGAGTAAAATACCATGTGCTTTATACCGAGGTATCTCCCTCCGAAGATACCCACATTCATTCCCATGATATGGAGCTGCTGATACAAAATTATGACACCCTGGTAAGAGAAGCCCTGCGCCGCTATTATCCCAATACAGGATATATTTATAAACCGTCCGACCGGATCTTTGCCATTTTGATTGCTTCTGACCAAACAGTTCCCTATGAGACAGTCATAGCGGAAAACAAGGATACCTTTAATGCCCTCCACCGGGAGCTTTTGGAAAAATACGGAATCTGGATCAGCGGAGGGTTCGGGGACCGGAACGGCATGATCTCCTACACCTGGAAATCCTACCAGCAGGCCAAGGAAGCAAAATCCATCACCACTATGGAAAAATACATTTTAAGCTGTGATGTGAACCAATCCAACGATGTCTATTACTATCCGGAAAGCCTTTCCGTCCAGCTGAGCGGTTTTATTTCCAGCGGAAATAAGGACCAGGTACAGGAACTGTTCAAGCTTATAAAAAATGAAAACACAAAAAAGAAAAACCTTTCCTACACCCAGCTTAGCTGGCTCGTTTCCGATGTGCGCGCCACCGTATTTAAAAAACGCCATAACCTTCTGACAGAGGGAATGCCTGCGGAAAAATTAAAGCTATTGGATATGATCGACAAACAGTTTGAAGGAGAAATGAGCTTAAATATTCTGGAAACCATTGCGCTGGAATTATGCGATGTCTGCGGTTCGGAAGGAAATGAGCTGATTTTGAAGATCCAGGAATACATCAACACCAACTATCATGACCCGGATCTATGTCTGTCAAAGATATCCCAGGAATTCGGTATCTCGGAAAACTATTTCAGCTATTTGTTTAAGAAGGAAGTCTCTGAAAACTTTTCCATTTATCTGGAACGGCTTCGGATGGCAAAAGCCAAGGAAATTATTTCCGAGACAGATACCAGTCTTTCCACCCTGTACCAGTATCTTGGCTACAACAATGCAGCCTCTTTCCGGCGGGCATTTAAAAAGAATTTTGGTGTATCACCAAAAGAAATGAGGGATAAAGTCAATGCCAAATGAGAAGGAACTCCTTATGGAAAAATTATCGGAAGACCTTTGGCTCCGGCTTTCCAAAAGCGGTCTTCCAATCCACAGCTTTTTAATGGACTGGAACGGCATCACAAGAAAGGAAGCGTATCAGGCTCCCTATGGGCCCTCCGATCTGCACCGTATGTTCTCCATTACCAAAAGCTTTTGTTCCATTGCCATAGGATTTCTCTGTGCAGAGGGAACGCTGAAGCTGGAGGACCATATTGTAGATTATTTTCCGGAATACTGTTCGGATAAGCCCCACCCCTGGCTAAAGGAAATGACCATACGCCACATGCTGTCCATGGAGACCTGCCACACCTCCACCACGTACAAGGTCCATTCCCATGAAAACTGGGTGGAAAGCTTTTTTATCACTCCGCCCTCTCACCGGAGCGGGCAAATCTTTCTTTATGACACTTCCTCCAGCCACACGCTGGCCGCTCTAGTAAAGAAGCTGACCAAAAAAGGAGTACTGGATTATTTAAGAGAAAAATGCCTGGACCAAATCGGATTTTCAAAGGAAGCCTATATCATTCATGACCCTTTTGGTTCTGAGATGGGAGGCTCGGGTCTTATGGCTCTGCCCTCCGATCTTCTAAAGCTTGGGCGTTACTGCATGGATACGATCCTTTATGGACAGGATGACTTTGCCGGCTATTTGAGAGAAGCTGTGTCCTTTCTGGTTCCCACGGTCCATTTTGGACAGACCTTTGATGAGCAGCAGGGATATGGATATCAGTTTTGGCGGATCCGAAACGGGTTTGCCATGTACGGCATGGGCGGACAGTATGTCCTTTTTTATCCGCAGCACGATCTGGTCTTTGTGGTGACCGCCGATACCCAGAATATCAAAGGCGGAAACCAGATGATCCTGAATATAATCGGCGAGACCGTGGAGGCTTTGCCTTTAGATAAAAAGGTTTTTAAAAATCATAAGGGGCAAACAACAGATGTTGACCCGCCCGGCTCATGGAACGAATCTTACCGGCTCTATGACAATCAAAAAGGATTTCATAAGCTCTCTCTTTGTCTTGACCAGAAAGAGGGGAGGCTGACCCTTTTCGGTTCAGAGAAACGTTTTTCCATCCCTTTTTCATTCAAAGAGCCTAAAGTCAGCCTCTTAGAAAGCTATGAGCAACGGATTGCCGTAAAGGCTGTGTGGGCCGATTCCAGTTCTCTTTATCTTCCGGTACAGGTGGTGGGGGAATGTGTGGGGTCCATTCATATCATGCTGAAACTGTCCCGGGAGAAGATTACTGTTTGGATGAAGAAAATCGAGGAGACCTATTTTACTGAATTCCAGGGATTTTTAGAAGGGGAAAAGGAACCCCATTAAATTCCGCAAAAAAACCAAGTCGACCCAAATATAATGTTTGGCAGACTTGGTTTTGATTTTTATCAAAAACACGCTTATTGGTCCTAACGTGAGCGTTCCATATTTAAAGTATGCAAAACTCCGACTTCAATGACAAACAAGCCATTCCAATGGGTTTTGTTTTATAATAAAACATGATATGCTTTCTTTTTTAATCATATTGCAGGAGAATAGGAAGGTAATTGGTGGTTATAATTATTTGAAATCTTGATTATTTTAAAGAGGAAAGAAAGGAAATCAAACGGATTCAGAAAGGGGACGTACCATTCCAATGTTTAAAAAAATCCTTTTTATTTTTACCAGTGTTCTTTTGATACTTGTTTCAGGCTTTTTTATCTATGGCTCCCATTACTATAAAGCCGATGATTTGGCTCTTGCAGCGCTTCAAACGGGATTGAAAAACAATGGTGTAAAGGCGGAAGATGATTTCATCCTTATACCTGCAAAAGAAAAAACCAATACTGCCCTGATTTTTTATCCTGGGGCAAAAGTGGAGGCGGCTGCCTATTATCCATTGATGTCCAAACTTTCGGATCAGGGAATCACCTGCATTTTAGTCAAGATGCCCTTTCATCTTGCAGTATTCAATGCTTCTGCCGCAGACCGGTTCTATGAAAAATTTCCGGAGATAACCAACTGGTATGTGGGAGGACATTCTTTGGGCGGGGCTATGGCAAGCAGCTATATGGCAAAGAATCCTGATAAATTAAAGGGGACCATCCTCCTTGGTGCATACATTTATGGTGACGTTTCGCCGTCAAAGGTCCTTACTGTGTATGGAACCGAGGACGGCGTACTGAACATGAGCAAAATAAATTATAGGGAAAATGTTGTGTCAATTACCGGAGGCAATCATGCAAACTTCGGGAATTACGGAAAGCAAAAAAAAGACCATGATGGGTTCATCAGCCGGGAAGAACAACAGGAACAAACCATAAATGCCATTTACACTTTTATCGAAAAGTCAAATTCTCAAACATGATATTCCTGATTCCACCTTGATGCATTCAACGCTTCTCAATGTAATATTGTGTATTAATGATCAGCCACATTTGGGCATCAAATCTCATTATGGTCCAAATGGATAAGCCCTGGAGGTTAAATTCAGCTACCAGACCGACTCTCGCCGCATAGCTTCTTGCATCTTTAAACCATACAATATGCATCGTCCCATCGCTGTCCGTATAATAGAAATAAGAGGATTGTGCCGCATCATTAAATTGTATCGGTATCCCGTTATCTGCTGCAAATCTTATGGCATTTTCATTGGATATCGCATCTGCTCCTGTTGCACCGGGAATGTAGGGGAGTGTCCAATCATACCCCAGCGTGGTGACTCCCAAAAAGATCAATTCCGAAGGAATGATGCTGACCGCATAATTTAACAAATCTCTTGTAACATTAACCGGAAAAAGAGAGCTTGGATAACTGAACGTCCTGGCCCATTCATACGAAGCAAATATGATTCCTTCCACGTAACCTGATAATTGCGAATAGTCAACTCTCTCAAAGCCAATGTTGGAAGCACCTAGAGCCACTGCAGGCGTTATGGTAATGACGACTCTGAAACCTTCTAAATGAAATACCTCTGAGGCTTTTTTTATATAAGCTGAAATTTTATTTATGTTGTCATAGGTAATCTCTTCCACATAAAGATTGATCCCATAATACCCTTTCTCCTTCAGGATCTCAAGCGCATTGCGAATGATCCGGTCCTGAATCAGCGGATTATTTAAAATCACATTATTTGTTTCAAGATTCACCATTCCCTCCTCCGTAATGGTGGAAACAAACATCATGGGCGCCACACCATAGGAGGAAGCCAGGGAGATCAGTTCTGTATCGTCACCTATGGTGATGATATCGCCTTCTCTCGTAGCCCTGTAATTGAATATCGTTAAATAGGTCAAAAAAGGAAGTGTTTTTATTAATACAGATTTTTCTATGTAAGAAAAAGTATAACCACTGGTAGCAATGGTCTTAGTTCTATCGGTTTGATAAGTGATGACTATGGTTTCCCCTGGATACAGTGCTCCATCGGAAAGATGTGGATTATTTCTCAATAGTTCCATTGGGGTAATGCGGTACTGCTCTGCAATGCTGTCCAGTGTATCGCCTTCCTGGACCGTGTAGAGTGTTTCCGGCTGGACGATCACAATGGTTTGGCCTATTGCCAGATTATCAGGGTTTGTTATTCCGTTTTCTAATATTAATCTGTCAACAGGGATCTTGTAAAATTCTGATATGGAATCAATGGTCTCACCGGGCTGAACAACGTGTATGGTCATGGTTCCCCTCAAATAATCTTATTAATTCTATTATATGCGGGTCATGCATGTTCATATCTATTATATAAATAATTGCATAGGGGCATGTAGTATGACTCCATCAAATCCACCTGGAACAAAAACCTGCCAAACAAAACCCCTCATTGCCCGGTGACTCCCACAAGTCTTTTAATATAATATTCAGTATTGATGATAAGCCACATCTGCGCATTAAACCACATAATCGTCCAAAAAGACAACTCATCAATATCATATTCTGCGACCAGACTGTCCCTTACGCCATAGCTTCGTGCATCTTTTGTTTATACAATATGCGGATTTTCGTTACCAGCCACAGAGTAAATGTACGCCGATTTTACTGCTTCATTTTTTATTTATTCGTAAAGCCTTGTAAACAAATGTGCTACTTGCAATAAGTTTGCCTGATTGGAAATTATCGGGAGTACATAAAATCAGCAGAAAAGATTCAGATAATACTAATTTTAACATTTACATATTAGTTTAAACAAAATATAATTAAAATACAAAATGTTAATTACATTATCATACACACTAGGATGTGATTCCGCTTTAAGTATCCCAGTGAACTGTAAACTTAATTAATTGAAAAGAAATTACTATGTTGTAGTTCAATATTTTTGATCCGGCAACTGCAATAGCAGAATACTTAGATAGTAAGGACAGTGATCCTAACAATGGATATATAGATTTAATTTTATAGGAGTAAACAATGTTTGTAAAATTACTTGAATCAATATTTTATGTTACTATGTTATCTTTCATGTTGTATGTTTTATATAAAAAAAGAACATTTTTCATAAAGCACTATATATTTAAGCAAAAAAGCAGAACTAAAGCTGTCATATTTATTGCTATTTTACTTGTAAATATTGTACTTTTAACTTTTTTAAATGTCATTCATAGTAACTGGATAATTTATTCTTTATTCCATGCTTTTTCATCAGCACAAATTGTGTTTTTTCTAATTTCAATTTTTTGGAAAAATGAATAAAATTTTTCATTCAATTGGATATTTTCACTTGTGGCTCTGGTCGTAGAGATAAGTCCATCAGCAACAAGCCTCCTATCCTCAAAACCAACTGTCCCTATTTTTTAGATCACAGGAAATACATTTCCTGTGATCTGGTGAGACAGCTTCGGCATCCATATCGGCAATCGCTTTCGCCGGTGATTGCCGTTTTGTGTCTAATTTCTTAATCCTGCCGTTTGCGTAGGAGATCCAAACGCATTTCAATCTCCGCTTCTACCTGTGCAAGCTCTACCTTGTATTTCTGAAACAGTTCCATGATGTTTGACAAGGCCTTTTTCAATATCACTGCAATTTATGTGCAGTATTAATTATTTCTATCATAAAATTACAATCTCGTTTTCCGGTCTCACCTTTGGTACACAATATCTTTGAATGCCATTTGAACAATCCGATAGAATCAGTTATCATATACATGGAAACAATAATTTATATTTACGCAGAATACTTTCATTTTTCTGATATTATTCTGTACTTGACAGGGAGGAAACTTGGAAGATGAAAATATTATTGGTGGAAGACGATAAAGAAATCAGTGAGATGTTAATCGATTTTCTACAGATGGAGGGCTTTGAAGTCCATGGAACTTTTGATGGAGCGCAGGCGGTAAAGAGATTTTTCAGCGAATCCTATGATCTGGTCATTCTGGATCTAATGCTTCCGAAAATCAGCGGACTGGAGGTCATGAAACGAATCAGAAAGGAAAGTGTGGTTCCTATTATCATTCTGTCCGCCAAAGATACGGACTCAGATAAGATTTTTGGGTTGGGACTGGGGGCGGATGATTATATTACGAAACCGTTTTCTCTTACAGAGGTACTTGCCA
>CAJMPJ010000045.1 GCA_905215155.1 uncultured bacterium
CCAGCCGGTCCGGTGGGTCCAGTCGGTCCCGTTGGCCCGGTGGGTCCGGTATCACTAGTGGGTCCGGTAGCACCCGTGGGTCCGGTTGGCCCGGTGGGTCCGGTGTTCCCAGTAGGTCCAGTGGCCCCAGTAGCACCAGTGTCCCCGGTGGGTCCGGTAGTTCCAGTGTCTCCGGTAGGCCCGGTATCGCCAGAAGGCCCCGTGGGTCCGGTAGCACCGGTCGGTCCCGTCAGTCCGGTTGGGCCAGTTGGCCCAGAAAGTCCGGTAGTACCGGTCGGTCCCGCCGGTCCCGTAGCACCGGTCGGCCCCGTCGGTCCGGTGGGTCCGCTGGAACCATCCCCCGCAACATTTTCTTCAATAATGACCAGAGATCCTCTAAGCGGAACATTTAAAGAAAAATATATCAGTGAGTTACTGATATTAACAAGAGACAGAGTAACCGGAGCTGTTAAAACCTCTATGATGCCAATTCCGTATACTTCACCTGTTTTAATGGGTGAATTACCTATGATAAAATCTCCCTGAGAAGTTGTTAGGGCAAACGAAATGCCGTTTGTAGCTGAGGATGACTGTGTTGCCAACCACCAGTCTACAGAGAATCTTCCTGGTTCCAAAAAGGTAATAATACCTGTAGCTGAGTTATAGGTAATATTTCCAGATAGAAATAGGATATTATCAAATAGCACATTTGCGCCTGAATCAACAGTAGAGGAAGAATTTAGTTCTAGTTGTAAAGCAATATTATCCATTGTTTTCCTCCGTTTAACTTTAATAGTTATGACGTGTAGTGAATTATTAATTGGTTCTATATAATTTATGTTAAAAAATGTGATTTGGTAACTGATGCAAAATCATACGAAAAGTGTTAAGAAAATAAGAATTATTATTGGATAAAAAAAGAAGTATTCCCCTGTAAAGAGAAATACTTCAGATAATCCATAATAATTTTTTATAACTGGAAAGATTTTAAAATTAGTAAATGTTCAATATCAAATCCTGGTTTTTTATAGCAATCAACAAGCGGTAAATATCATGTTTCCATGCGGTTTGTAATCGCTTGTCGGTGATCGGAATGGTTTCTTTTCTTATAGATGCGGCACCCTCCACCGTTAGTTTCCCCAGATTTCCAATGGTTATGGAATTTTCTGAAACCATTGGTTCTTCATAGAACATTAAGGATAGGACCGGATTTAATTCGCCATCATAGTGATCTGTAATAACAATCCCGTTTCCTTTTTTTAGCACTGCGCTGCGGATATAAGAGCGGATCCTTGGATCTGCATAGGCTGAGGCAAGATCCATGGTTATTCCGCTTTCCAAAGTTCCAAAATAACAGGATACCTGTTCTGCACCATATTCTGCCCCGTCTTTTTGCATGATTTCTGTATCTCCGTCAAAAAAGGTAGGAAGATTGTGATAACGTGACTGCATCGTCCATATATCATAGCGTTCAGGGGAAAACGTCTTTTTACTGTAGGTTTCCACACCCACATCAATAAAAAGAGGATGCCCATTTTTAAATATGGTAAAACTTCCGGTATCATTGTGATTGTGACTGTCATTATTGTCACCGGCTTTTACTGCCAGGCAAAAATGATCATCTCTGGAAATGAAAATACCAACGCTTTCATACCAGGTATCCTCATGGGAAATAACGGGAGCTTTCTCATATGAAATCATTTCCTCATGAGTGAATATGGTCTGCACCCGGTAAAACAGATTGTGTTCATCAACTGTCAAAGGATCCTCACTGTTTTGATAATCAGAGGCAGCAAATGCCATCAGTTCTTTATTCCGGGTCCTTTTGCCGAATAGAAATTCCCTGGCACCACATCGTCCGGCAACAGGGGAGCAGTCAGCAAAATTCACATAGTAGATTCCATCAATATGAACGTTTAAAATGTAGGAGGCTATGTTTTTTACTTTTTCAGTTTCATAAGCGGGAAGAAAGGTCTGGTCAGTGATATCATTTAGAATTTCAAGTGAATTGAACAGACACAAGCCGGCATGACGGTAATATTGGGCACCTTCGTCACAGCAGCCGTCTTCCCCGTATTCATCAAGAAAATAGTCCATGCTTTTTACCGCTTTTTGAAAGATTGCCATCCTTTTTTCTTCTGGAAGCTCTCTGGTAAAGGCGGAGAGGAGTATGTTCTGGGTGCACCATATGGTCCAGTTGTTCATCTGGCTGGAACCATCCCCCATCCACCAGAAATGTTCCTGAAGATAAGGCGTGAAAATGCGTTCCTCCAGGTTTTTATTGATCATTTTAGAAAGGAAGGGGCTGACCCCGCTCAGTTCCTGTCTTAAAAGATATTCTGCCATGGAAAGAACGGAAGCAGTTTCGGCGGCAAACAGATCAATGACAGGACGTGTGACATCTGGAAGTATCAACTGAGGCGTATCCCGGATATAGGAATTGTGGGCCGGAAGCTGCCACGCATTTTCTTCACATATGACATAAAATCCATTGATGATATCATCAAGAAAACGACCCTGGTGTTCCACGCATTCCGCCAGCACAAGGTGGTCAAGAGCGATCCTTCTGGAAAATTGCTTGTCTTCAAAATCACTTCGGTTTCCTGTTCTGGTAAATGTCATAAAATCCACTGCGGTTATGGACGGATACTCAAAATGTAAGAATTTTTCGCCGTTGTTTACCAGACGTTTCTTTAAGTCTTCCGGAAGCGATTCCCATTTCGTTCGCTCACAGGCGGGGGGATATAAATTAAAGCAGGATAATGGTTTGTTTATGTTTTTTGCCAATTCTGTAATCATGACGCATTCTCCTTAAGTCTCATCACAGGTGCTGATGGTATTTTGCTGTATAAATTCCCTGGGGGATAAGCCGGTAATTTTTTTAAATACTTTACTGAAATAAAAGGCACTTTCAAAGCCCAGTTGATCGGCCGCTTCGTAAATTTTCATGTCCTGCTCCAGAAGAAGGGATTTGGCTTTGTTTATCTTTGCCTGGGCAATGTATTCAGAAAATCCAAGCTGACAGTTCTTTTTAAATAAGATGCTTAAATAATTCGGGCTTAACCCAAAGATCCCTGCAACTTCATTTAAACTGAGCTTTTCCGTAATATGATTGTTGATGTATTTCTGAACATTTGTAATAACATGTGCCTTATAGGTTTTCCGTTTGGATTTAAGAATATGGCACAGTCCGTCGCGGAAAATGACCATCCATTCGGAGATCTGTTCCACATTGCTGAAACGGTAAATCGAACGGTAACCGTCGCTGTAGGAGGAGAAGATTTCCGCCATATTTTTTTCTCCGTCAGGCAATAGGGACAGGGCTAAATAAAGGATGTTGCAGGCTCCGTCCGCTGCCTGGGAAAAGCGCATGGGATGGGATTCAAACAATTCGATGATCTCTGTTAAGGTCCGATAAAGCACGTCCGTATCAAACTCATTAAAGGCTTTTGTGATCTCATTTTTAAATACCGTAATGTTAAAGGCGTTACGCATAAAAGCCATATCAGAAGCAGTAAAGATCACGGCAGTTTCTTTTTCAGAGGCTTTTGAAAATGCCTGACGGGCTTCCTGATAGGATTCGCTGAGTTTCATAGGGTGGCTCACAGGAGTTCCCACCCCGGTAAATAAGGTCACATTAAAGTAATTGTGAACCATTTCTGCCGCATTGGAAAAACAGCGGGAGATGATTTCTTCTTTAAAATCTTCTGCTTCCGGCAGATGGAAGACCACTGCAAAATGTTTCATATCCAGAGAGATGACATAGGCCGGCAGATGTTTTCCGATAATCTCTTTTGCCATCTGCAGGGTGCTGTTATACAGCTTCATAAGCTTGGTATAATCCATGTCCTTATGCCCGTCTTCCCTGATTTCACAAAATGCCGCAAAATAGCAGTTCTCCATAAATTCCAGCTTTAAATCTCTGGCCTGAAGCAAAAACTGATCTTCGCTGTCAAATAGATTATGTAAAAGCCGCATAAAAAATTTCTCATAATAACTCTGTAAAAGCGGCCGCCCGGAGTTCTTGTATTCCAAAGATACCTGCAGGGTATCCAAGCGGGAGAGTGCTTTTTTTACTGCTTCAGACAGTGAATCTGCGTTCAGTTCCAGTTTGATTAAGTAGTCTACGGCTTCATAGGACATGGCTTCTTTGATAAGCTGAAATTCTTCATAACTGGTCAGAAAGATGAAAAGGGGAATATTTCCATAGGTATCCCGGCTGGCTTTTGCTAGTTCCAAACCGTTCATAATGGGCATACGAATATCCGAAATAACAATTTCCGGTGAATATTCTGCAATCATTTCCAGGGCATTTTTCCCATTCACGGCAGTTCCGCAGATTTCAATGTCATAATCCGCCCAGTTTAACATGGATTTAATTCCGATCTGAACCAAAGGTTCATCGTCTGCAATCAATAATTTCTTCATAACTTACCTTTCTGTTGACTGGTTTTCTGAATGAAGTACATATGGAATCCGGATAGTCATGGTGGTGAAAGCTCCTGGTTCGCTTGTTATGGTAATGCCATATTCCGGACCAAAATCGTACTGAATGCGTTTATTGACGTTGCTGATACCCACATGCCGGAAAAATTCCGTTTTGCTGCCGCTGCCGGTATCGTTTTTTAGTACCTGCCGGATCGTCTCCTGACTCATACCAACCCCGTTGTCCGTAATCTCTATTTTTAAGATTTTTTGCGGAAATAATTCTTCTGTCTGTGCGGAGACGATGATTCTGCCTGCCGTCTTTGCAGGTTCGATTCCGTGAAACAGCGCATTTTCTATAATGGGCTGCAGGGAAAAACGGTGAATCATGCACTCGTACAATTGTTCGGATTCTATGTGATACTCAATGGAAACACTGCCTCCATAGCGGTATTGCTGGATGAGAAAATAATCCTTTACAAGAGCCAGTTCTTCCTTTAAGGGAATAAGCGATGCGGTTCCTTTTGATACATTTTTAAGAAGTCTGGCCAAGGCAGTGGTCATGTCGGCAATGCCAGTAGCATTCTGTATGGTGGCCATCCATTTGATGGAATTAAGTGTATTGTATAAAAAATGGGGATTAATCTGGCTTTGGAGGATCTGATATTCCAAATCCTTTTTTTGCTTTTCATCGGAAACCCTTTTGTCTAACAGGGTGAGGATGTTTTGTGACATGCTGTTGATGCCTCTTCCTACCTGACCCAGCTCATGATCCCATTCAATGGACCGATCCCTTGAAAAATCCCCGGCGGAGATTTTAGATATTTTCCCGCTCAATTTGTGAATCGGACCCATAATGATCCGGTTTAACAGAAACATTAACAGTACACCCAGAGAAAGGATAAAAAGGCATATTCCCAGAATCAGCAAGGTATATAAATTTTTCTGCTGGTCAAACTGTTGTTCTGACAACACCTGAGACAGCCGGAATCCTTCCATTCCTTCCACCGGACGTTCGACTACGATGCGCCTTTGTCCCTGGTCTGTGGTAGCGGAAAAAACCTGTGTTCCCTGGGATAAAGAATCACTTTCCGGTAACAGGACCGGATCTTTATAAGGAAGTTTTGTCTCCTGCCAGTCATTGGAACGAAAGCTGTAGGTCTTTGGCCCAATGGTCAGATAAAGTGAGCTATCATCAGGAAGAGGGTAGGAAGCCAGATAATCCGTAAAAAGCTGGGATGAGATCTCTACATAGGTCCAACCGATGATCTGGGAACTGAACTCATTGTATACCGGACGTATTATGGGAATGTACATTTCCCCGCTGATATCGGAAAAGGGGTCTTTTACCAGACCGATCCAGAGAAAGTCTCTGGAGTCATAGAGGGTGGTAAAAAAACGTTGCTGGCGGATAATTTTAGCGGCATAGGGAGAGGTATAGCTTGCGGAGGCCGCCATTTGGAGAAAGTTGTTCTCATCAAGGGTGGAAACAATTACCCGGGAAATGTACTCATTGGACCGGGTATTATAATATTCTTCTTTTAAACGGTTGTGTGAGGAGAGGGCCAGGGGACGTAAGTTTTTTTTGTCCTGGGTAAACGTGGGGAGCTTTGACTGGCCTTTAAATGCTTTTAAATAATCCAGCATGGCGCCGTTGGAGCAGCACCATTTGCTGAAATATATGATATCCTTCATATCAGCGGCAATATTATTATTTACAACCTGTAAGCTGAATTCGGCGGACTGAATCTGGTTTTTTCTTAAAAAAGACTGAAAGACCCAGAAACAGACCGATGTGGTAAGAACGGTAATGAGCAGCGTGACAGAGGCGGTAAGAGCCATAAGTTTACCCCGTATCGTTTTCGGGAGGAGCTTTTTCCACATGATAAAAATATGTCCCTTCTTTCTTTCATACAGTATTGTTTGATGGTTTCTTCTACAAAGTTAGCCTATTTCTTGTAAAATGTCAATGAAAAAGCAGGTGTGTTTTTTGCAAAAACAGGTAAATATGTATGCAAGAGAGAAATATTACTGTTTATCATAAAAAATTACATGTTTAAAAAATTTAAAAAAAATCTATGAATAAATAGTGAATCTTTTCTAATAGATATTCCATTCTTAAATGGAAAAAGTTCCTTTATAATTTAGGTATGGTAAATCGCCGGATCGCAGATGGCATTTACTTTTTAATCATTTCAAATCAGGAGGGAATACAATGAAAAAAAGAACGCTCAGTCTTGCACTGGCCTGTGCCATGGTAGTAACCAGTCTTGCTGGTTGTGCCGGAAGCACAAAGGGAACGACGGCAGGTTCCTCAGAAGGCACAAAGGAAGAGACAAAACAGGCAGAAACTACGGAGTCTGCAGATGGAAAGACCGTTTTAAAATGGTCTGTTTGGGATGTCAGCTCAACGACCTATTATCAGCCGCTGATTGATGCATTTGAGAAGGAGCATCCGGATGTAAAGATCGAAATGGTAGATTTGGGATCTACCGATTACCAGACCGTTCTTGCAACAGAATTAACAGGAAGCGGTTCTGATTTTGACGTTGTGACCGTTAAGGATGTTCCTGGATATATGACGCTTGTAAATAAAGGGGTTTTAGAGCCTCTGGACAGCTATATCCAGTCTTCCAATGTGGACTTAACCCAGTATAAGGGTCTTACGGATCAGATTAAGGTGGATGATAAATTATATGAGATTCCGTTCCGCAATGACTTCTGGGTGCTGTTCTACAACAAGGATTTATTTGATAAAGCAGGGGTTGCTTATCCAACCAATGATATGACCTTTGAGCAGTATGACGCTCTGGCAAGAAGTCTGGCTGTGGACACACCAGGACAGGAGGTATATGGAGCTCATTATCATACCTGGAGATCTGCGGTACAGCTCTTCGGGATTCTCGATGGCAAAAATACCATTATAGACGGAAAATATGAATTCTTAAAACCATATTATGAGATGGTGCTGAAAGAGCAGGAAGACGGTATCTGCCAGGATTATGCTACGTTAAAGACCAGCGGATTGCATTATTCCGGTGCATTTGCCCAGGGAAATGTAGCGATGATGAACATGGGAACATGGTTTATTTCTACTTTAATGGAGAAGATCCGTACCGGTGAATATACTGACTGTACCAATTGGGGCATTGCAAAATATCCTCATGCGGAAGGCGTAGAACCAGGTTCCACTCTTGCAACCATTACCTCTTTGGCAATTCCTTCCAATGCACCTCATAAAGATCTTGCATGGGAATTTATCAATTTTGCAAGCGGAAAAGAAGGTGCTGAGATCCTTGCAGCTACAGGAACCATCCCGGCTGTTATGAACAATACGGTTGCTGATCTGATTTCCGGAGCAGACGGATTCCCCAAGGATGACACAACCAGCACGGATGCGCTTAATACTTCCAAACTCTATCTTGAAATGCCGGTAAATGAAAAGAGTTCTGAAATTGAAACCGTTTTAAATGAAGCTCATGATGCAATCATGACAGGCAGCATGTCCGTGGATGACGGCATTGCTCAGATGAACGAAAAAGTTGGTGCAATTTTAGGTCAGTAAAATCCTGAAAGATCAAACAGAGGCGGGCAGCGAAAAGCCCGCCTCATTTAAAGAAACTTCTGATTTGAGAATTGATAAAACGAATAGTGGAAAAAGGAGGATGAGCAAAATGGCGAAGACAATAACGGAGTCGCAAAAACAGGAAAAAATCACAGCCTTGCAAGAAAAACGGGATGCTTTAAGTCAAATGCTTCCTGATGCCACAAGCACAAGAAAACGTGATGGGCTGATTGCGAAGATCGAAATAATAGATGAAAAAATAAAAAAAGTCCGGACAGGAGAGCGTTTTACCAGACAGGAAAAGAGGAATTTGATTGCTTATTCCTTTATTGCTCCTAATTTCATCGGATTTGCAGTTTTTACACTGGGACCGATCATTTTTGCCTTTGTTCTGGCATTTATGAAATGGGATGGAAACAGTCCCATGCAGTTTGCAGGACTTAACAATTTTGCAGATATGTTTGCAAATGCCAGATTCCGGGCGTCCTTTGTAAATACTATTGTTTACTGTTTGGCGACGGTTCCTTTGACCCTGGCATGTGCCCTTGGCTTAGCAATCGTGCTCAACCAGAAGATCAAAGGAAGGAATTTCTTCCGAACCGTTGGATTCTTTCCTTACGTGGCTTCCCTGGTAGCTGTGGCAGCAGTATGGAATATGCTGTTCAGCCCCATGAAGAGCGGTCCTGTCAATATGCTTCTTTATAATCTTGGAGTTCATGCAAAGAGTCTTCCGAAATGGGCCGCAGATCCTCACTGGGTCATGTTTACAATCGTGTTGTTCAGTGTATGGAAAAATATGGGTTATTACATGGTGATCTACCTTGCAGGCTTACAGGGGATTAACGGGGAGCTTTATGAAGCAGCAGGTCTTGACGGCTGTAATGCCTGGCAGAAATTCCGCTATATTACCTGGCCCCAGCTGCAGCCAACCACCTTCTTTGTAACGATTATCTTAACCATCAACTGCTTTAAGGTTTATGATATCGTTTATATGCTGGCGGGTGGTTCCAATGGAATCGTAAGCTCCCAGGCAATGGTACTTGTTTACCACATTTATGAAGAGGCATTCCGTAACTGGAATTTAGGTTATGCAAGTGCGGTAGCTATGGTGTTGTTCTTAATGGTTCTTGTCATCACACTGGTTCAGTTCCGTGGTGAGAAGAAGTATGCAAACTAAGAAAAGGAGGATACGTTATGAAATTAAAAAACAGAAATTCTAAAATCAGCAAATGCCTCCTTTATGTGGTTTTGGTTATTCTGACCTTTACCATGCTGGTTCCCTTTGCCTGGATGTTTTCCGCTTCCTTAAAACTGGATAAAGACGTATTTGTTTTCCCGATCCAGTGGATTCCCCAAAATCCCAGATGGCGGAACTATCTGGATATCTGGACAAAGATCCCGCTTATGACCTTTGTATTGAATACAGTGAAAATCACGCTGATTGTAACTGCTTTGCAGCTTTTGACCAGCAGCTTTGCAGCATATGCGTTTGCAAAATTGAAATTCCGTTACAAAAACACCTTGTTTATGGCTTATATCGCAACCATCGCGGTTCCGTGGCAGGTATACATGGTTCCCCAGTTTATGATGATGAGAAACTTCGGGTTAAACGATTCTCATCTGGCCATCATCTTCCTCCAGGCGTTCTCTGCCTTTGGCGTGTTCATGATGCGTCAGTTCTATCAGGGCATTCCCGATGAACTGTGTGAAGCGGCAAGGATTGACGGTATGAGCGAGTATCAGATCTATGCAAGGATCATGCTGCCATTGTCAAAACCGGCACTTTCCACACTGACCATATTTACCTTTGTTAATACATGGAATGATTTCTTAGGACCTTTGATCTATTTAAAGTCAGAGGCCAAAAAAACATTGCAGTTAGGACTGAAAATGTTCATCAGCCAGTATAGTTCAGAATATGGTTTGATTATGGCTGCGTCGGTTCTGTCCCTGATTCCTGTGCTTATCGTGTTCCTGTCTCTGCAGAAGCACTTTGTGGAAGGTGTTGCTGCAACTGGTGTGAAAGGGTAAAGAGATGAAACAAATAAAAAATTTCGTGGACAATATTCATAATGAAGCTTATAAGGACCATTATATGTCTCCTTTATTGGAGGCCGGATCTTATGTGCTATCCGGCGGCAGAAAAGAAGTGTCCTTAAACGGAAACTGGAATTTTTCCGTAGATATGTATGATAACTGTCTCAGAGCCAAATGGTTTCTGGAAGAGAAAACAAATTCAGAGGGGCGCAGAGTTCCTTTGGATTATGGGTTTGATGACTGGGAGGAGATCCCGGTGCCGGCAGTATGGAACCTTGTGAAACCGGAATATTTTTATTATGAGGGACCGGCGGTATATAGCCGCCGGTTCTTTTTAAAAGAGAATCCGGGAGGGCGTGTGTTCCTGCAGTTTGGTGCTGTATCCTATGAGGCAAGAATCTTTCTAAACGGTGTTTTTCTGGGACTGCATAAGGGTGGTTCCACGCCCTTTGGAATAGAAGTGACGAAGCAGTTAAAGGAAGAAAACCGGCTTATCGTAATTGCAGATAATACCAGACGTCAGGATCAGATCCCCAGTGAAAATACGGACTGGTTTTTATATGGGGGTATCTACCGCAGTGTATCCCTTCTTTTTGTACCCGATATTTATATCAAAGATATGAACGTTCATTTGAATGACCGGGAAAATAAGGAGATAAAGGTTTCCGTATCTTTAGGCGGCTGTGAACAATTTTTAGAAGGAGAAGCCGTTTTCTCCATTCCAGAGCTTCAGTTAGAGACGGTGATTTCCATTGGAACAGAGGGAGATGGACAGGCTGTTTTTAAAGCAGATGGACTTTCTCTGTGGAATCCGGAGGACCCTAAATTATATGAAGTTTTCGTAAAACTCCGCATCCGGGGGCAGGTTCTTGATGAGGTAAGAGACCGGATCGGTTTCCGTACGGTGGAAACGAAAGGAGGAAAGATCCTCTTAAATGGAAAACCGGTCTTCCTTCGGGGGGCCTGTCTGCATGAGGAGACGGAGGAGCATGGGAAGGCGGTTACGAAAGAAGACATCCGTCAGGCCTTTAAAAAAGCCAGAGAAATGAACTGCAATTTTCTGCGTCTGGCTCATTATCCTCATACGGAGTGGGCTTCTCAGCTGGCAGATGAGGAAGGTATTCTTTTATGGGAGGAGATCCCGGTTTACTGGTGGATTGATTTTGCCAATCCACATACCCTGAAAGATGCAAAAAACCAGCTTATGGAACTGATCAAAAGAGATTTTAACCGGGCCAGCGTGGTGATCTGGTCTGTGGGCAACGAAAATCCCGATACAGACGAACGGTATCACTTTATGAGGGAACTGGCTGAAACCGCAAAAGCCTGTGACCCCAGCCGTCTGGTGTCTGCGGCCTGTCTGGTGGATGTAGTAAATTTAAAAATATCCGACCGGCTGGAAGGACATTTGGATGTCATCGGATTTAATGAATACTATGGCTGGTATGATCCGGATTATGAAAAGCTGAATGTGATTTTGGAAGGCTCAACCCCAGATAAACCAGTGGTCATCAGTGAATTCGGAGCAGATGGTTATCTGCCAGATGGTAAGGCTGGAAGTAACGTGCGGGGATCTGAAGAGGAGCAAAAGGAGATTTACGAAAAACAGGTTGCAATTTTCAGGAATACCGACTATATTCAGGGCACGTCACCATGGATATTGTTTGATTACCGGACCCCCAAGCGGCTGGGGGCGTATCAGAAAGGATATAATATCAAAGGGCTTGTGACTGCGGACCGGAAACGGGAAAAGCCTGCTTTTTCAGTAATGAAGGACTTTTATGAGGAGGTAATGAAAGATGAGCAAGCAGATGGAAGCCCTGTTTGAAGAAAAACCGGAGCTTACAGAGGAAAAATGCCGTGAAGCTATGAATTTTGCGGTGATACAGGTAAAAGATAATTTAAAGGAATTTACCCATTCCTTTAAAAAAGCGTACAGCGAAAACGGTTTTTACCAAGCAACTCCTAATGTGAACTGGACCACCGGATTCTGGACCGGACAGATTTGGCTGGCTTATGAATGGAGCAGGGCAGAGGAGTTAAAAAATGCCGGACAGATCCAGATCAAAAGCTTTTTGGACCGGATCGACCGTAAGATCGAAGTGGATCACCATGATATGGGTTTTTTGTATTCTCCCTCCTGCGTGGCAGGCTACAAACTGGCAGGGGATGAGCTGGGGAAAGAAGCGGCCATAAAAGCGGCAGACCAGCTAATCAGCCGGTTCCAGCCGGTAGGGGGATTTATCCAGGCTTGGGGACCCATGAATCAGCCGGAAAACTACCGCTTCATCATTGACTGTCTGTTAAACCTGCCTTTGTTATACTGGGCGACGGAAGAAACCGGCGATGAAAAATATCGGGAGATTGCAGAAAAACATATTCATACCGCCCTCGCCAATGTGATCCGGGAGGATGATTCTACCTGGCATACCTTTTTCATGAACATGGAGACGGGAGCACCGGATCATGGAGCTACCTGTCAGGGATACAGAGACGGGTCAGCATGGGCCAGGGGCCAGGCTTGGGGTGTCTACGGCTGTGCCATGGCTTACCGTTATACCAGCCGTCCGGAATACATCAACGATTTTAAGCGGGTGACCACATACTTTCTGGAGCATCTTCCATCGGATCTGGTTCCGTATTGGGATCTGGAATTTGGGGAAGGCTCCACAGAGCCAAGAGATTCCTCTTCTGCATCCATAGCAGCCTGCGGTATGCTTGAGATGGCAAAGTATCTGGAGGAAGAGGAGGCCGCTTATTATACCTCCATGGCGAAAAAGATCATGGCATCTTTAGTGGAGCATTATGCGGTAAAGGATTTAAAGGAATCCAATGGATTGGTTCTTCACAGCACCTATTCCAAGAAGTCTCCTTACAATACCTGCACTCCGGAAGGGGTAGACGAATGCAACATCTGGGGAGATTATTTCTATATGGAAGCCCTGACCCGGTTATCCACGGATTGGAATCCTTATTGGTAATATTTGAAATCATTTGAAAAGAGGCAGAATAATATGAAACTAGAAACGAAACAGGAGTTCCGTCAATGGATGTTTCAGGTTCTGGAGCCCTTAAAGCCCTTGTACAGCCAAGGCTGTGCGAGGCTCCATTTGGGTGATACCGGCGTCACATATCCCAAAACCAGCATTGAGATGGAGGCGTTTTCCCGTCCCTTGTGGGCACTGGTTCCCTTCTGGCTCGGAGGAGGTAGCGGGTTTGAAGAGATTTATCAGAAAGGCCTCTTAAACGGAACGGATCCAGCCCATCCGGAATATTGGGGCGGATTTGGAGACTATGACCAGAAGTTTGTAGAAATGGCAGCCATCGCCTGCAGCTTGATTTTCACCCCGGAAAAAACCTGGGAACCCTTAGGAGATCAGGGAAAAGAAAATCTGGCAAACTGGCTTTACGGAATCAATGAGCACATCATTCCTGACTGTAACTGGCAGTTTTTTATGATTCTTGTCAATGTGGCTTTAAAGAAACTGGGGTGCCGTTACAGCGAAGAAAGCCTGGCTTCGGGACTCGCTAAAATAGAAAGCTATTATCTGGGGGAAGGCTGGTACCGGGATGGCGGCTCTTGCCAAAAGGATTATTACATTTCCTTCGCTCTCCATTACTATGGACTGATCTATGCGGTAGTCATGGAAAAGGAGGACCCGGAACGCAGCCTGCGTTTTAAGGAACGAGCCACATTATTTGCCGGAGAGTTTCTTTACTGGTTTGATGAAAATGGAGCAGCGCTTCCCTACGGAAGAAGTCTTTCCTACCGGTTTGGAGAGGCCGCATTCTGGTCGGCGTACCTATTTGCCGGTCTTGATGATATTCCGGTGGGAGTGGTAAAGGGAATTATCAGCCGTCATTTGAACTGGTGGATGGAGCAGAAGATGTTTGACCGGGATGGAGTACTGACCATAGGCTACAGCTATCCCAACCTGATTATGGCAGAGCGCTACAATGCACCCGGTTCGCCGTACTGGGGCATGAAGACCCTTTTATGCCTGGGACTGCCGGATGACCACCCGTTCTGGACCGCAAAAGCAGAAGCACTGCCGGAACTTTCCGGTCGAAAGCTGTTAAAGCAGGCAGATATGCTGATGCACCGCCGGGGAGGCGATGTGGTGGCTTATCCGGCAGGCGTATGTGAAACATATGGACACGGTCATGTGCCTGAGAAATATTCAAAGTTCGCATATTCCACCAGATTTGGTTTTTCGGTGGCCAGGAGTCAGATCGTGCTTCATGAAAATGCACCTGATTCCACTCTGGCATTTGTCATTGACGGAGATGATTATGTATTTGTAAGAAAATACAGTGATTTCTATGAAGTATCCGAAGAACGGGTCATCAGCAGCTGGCATCCATTCCCGGGAATCAAAGTAAATACCACCATTGTTCCTCAGGATTATGGCCATTTAAGAGTTCATGTAATCGAGAGCCAGTTTGATTGTGTGGCTTACGACTGCGGTTTTTCCGTAGAGAAATTTACGGAAGAGTACGAACAAAAGGCAGAGGGAGAGCAGTCCTATATTTTCCAGAAAAAGCAGGGATGCAAAGTATCCGGAAAGGGTCCCGGGGCCAAAGGCGTGATAATAGAAGCAGACCCGAATACCAATGTACTTTATCCGAATGCCTCCATTCCGGCAGTATCCTATCGCATAAAAAAAGGGGAATCCGTTCGCCTGGAGACCATGGTAACAAGCTTTGTCCGGTAAATGGAACCACAGTTTGAATCGAAGGAGGGGTTCTTTATGGAACTGAAAACAGCAAAATTGGAGTGGCTCGAAGATCCGAAAGTCTTTGCAGTCCACCGCATACCGGCTCATTCCGATCATTGTTATTATGAATCGGAGGAGGAAGCCTCGAAAGGGGAAATGGGGCTTCGCCAGCTTTTAAACGGTACATGGAAGTTTTCCTACGCCAATCGCCCTGCGGACAGGGAAGCAGATTTTTACAAAGAAGGTTATGATGACAGCGGATTTGGAGAAATTGAAGTCCCTGGTCATATGGAACGGAACGGATACGGCAGATGCCAGTATATCAATACCATGTACCCGTGGGATGGGCTGGCTGATATCCGGCCTCCGTTTACGGATCAGGAGAACAATCCGGTGGGAAGCTATGTCCGGGAATTTGAACTAAAGGATTCTCTCAAAGGAAAACGTCAGTTTTTATCCTTCCAGGGCGTGGAGACCGCTTTTTATGTATGGCTCAATGGGACGTTCATCGGTTATGGGGAAGACTCCTTTACCCCGTCAGAATTTGAAATTACCCATGCGGTGAAGGCCGGTACCAACCGTCTGGCGGTGGAAGTGTATAAAAGAAGCAGTGCCAGCTGGATCGAGGATCAGGATTTCTTCCGTTTTTCCGGCATATTCCGTGATGTCTATGTATATGCAGTCCCCAAATGCCATGTGGAGGATGTGTTTGTCCACGGAGATGTTTCCGAAGATGGTAAGACCGGACTGTTCCGTGGGGAACTGACACTTATAAAAGGGACAAAAGGAAGGGTTTCTGCGGTCTTAAAGGACAAGGAAGGCAGAGAGGTGTCTTCTTGGGATGGAATCCCTGCCGATAGAAAAGTGGAACTTTATGCAAAAATACCCTCTGTCCGTTTGTGGAGCGGAGAGGACCCTTACCGGTATGAATTCACTGTGATTTTGAAGGATGAGGAGGGAAAAGTAAATGAGGTGGTCCCTCAGAAGGTGGGATTCCGGCGTTTTGAATTAAAGAATCGAATCATGTATTTAAACGGAAAAAGAATTGTATTCCGGGGTATCAACCGGCATGAATTTCATGTGAGGAGAGGACGAAGCATCACGAAAGAAGATATGATGTGGGATATACGGTTCCTGAAACGTCACAACATCAATGCAGTACGGACCAGCCATTATCCCAATCAGAGCTTATGGTATGAGCTTTGTGATGAGTATGGGATCTATCTGATTGATGAGGCCAACTTAGAGAGCCATGGCTCCTGGCAGAAGATGGGGGAAGTGGAGCCTTCCTGGAACGTTCCGGGGAATCTTCCGGAATGGAAAGACTGCGTGATCGACCGTGCAAAATCCATGCTGGAGCGGGATAAGAATCATCCCAGCGTTCTGATCTGGTCCTGCGGCAATGAGTCTTATGCAGGGGAGGATATTCTTGCAATGGCAGAATTCTTTCGGAATCGGGATCCTTCCAGGCTTGTTCATTATGAAGGGGTATTCCACAACCGGGATTATGATCAGATCAGTGACATGGAAAGCCGGATGTATGCCAAGGTGCATGAGATTGAGGAATATTTAACAAATAGTCCGGAAAAACCGTTCATTCTCTGTGAATATATGCACGCCATGGGAAATTCTCTCGGAGGAATGGATAAATATACCCAGCTGGAAGACCGGTATGACATGTATCAGGGCGGATTTATCTGGGATTATATGGACCAGTCTCTGATGAAAAAGGATCAGTACGGCAAAGAGCATATGACCTATGGCGGTGATTTTGGTGACCGCCCTACCGATTACAGCTTCTGCGGAAATGGAATCATTTATGCAGACCGTACCGTTTCTCCCAAGGCCCAGGAAGTGAAGTACTTATATCAGGATATCCGTCTGGTTCCAGATTTAAAAGGTGTTACCATTGAAAACAGAAGAATGTTTACGGATACCTCCGATTTGGAATTTGTCTACATGGTTTTAAAGGATGGGGAACCCGTTTTTCAGAAATGCTTTTATGCAGCGGTGAACCCTTTTACGTCCAGCCATATTGACGTAGATGTTCCGGAATTTACTGAGCCTGGAGAATATGTCAGCCAGGTCTCCGCTCTTTTGAAGCAGGATACCTTGTGGGCGGATGCCGGGTTTGAAATCGCCTTTGGAGAGCATCGTTCAGCTGTGGAAGGGGAAACAAAAGCGTGTTGTGAAAAGCCGCTTACTGTGATATATGGAGATGTAAACATTGGTGTTAGGGGAGAAGGCTTCCAGGTGTTGTTTTCCAGACAGGAGGGTAGCATCGTTTCCATCGTTTATGATGGAAAGGAGTGGGTTGGAAGACCGATCATGCCGGTGTACTGGCGGGCGACCACAGACAATGATAAGGGCAGCAAATTTTCTGTAGACAGTGCGGTATGGTTCGGTGCCGGACGGTTTCCCCGTTATGACAATAAAAACTGTCTGGTGGAGGAAACAAAGGGGCGGATCAAGGTTACCTATACCTATGAACTGACCACCATTCCCAAAACAATGACCCGGGTTACCTATGAAGTGACCGGGGACGGAAGGATTAAAGTGAATGCGGTATATCACGGAGAAAAGGGCCTTCCGCAGCTGCCTGCCTTTGGGATGAGGCTTATCACGCCCGAAGCAGTTCAACAATTCACCTGGTACGGACGGGGACCGGAGGAAAATTACAGTGACCGGAGACAGGGGGCAAGGCTTGGGATCTATAAAGATACGCCGGAAAATAAC
Source organism: uncultured bacterium (assembly GCA_905215155.1). Lineage (GTDB taxonomy): Bacteria > Bacillota > Clostridia > Lachnospirales > Lachnospiraceae > Lacrimispora > Lacrimispora sinapis. The sequence continues at coordinate 17,461 of CAJMPJ010000045.1, forward strand.
GTATCCCGCTATCTGGTTCCCCAGGAGTGCGGAAACAGAACAGGAGTCCGCTGGCTCAAGGTATCCGCCATGGAGGGCCATTCCATCAGGTTCCGGTCGTTAAGTGAGCCCTTTGACGCCTCTGTGCTCCCGTATACGGCAGAGGAACTGGAATGTGCGACCCACCGGGAAGAGTTACCTGCAGTGCGTAATACGGTTGTAACGATTCTGGGAGCCATGAGAGGCGTAGGCGGTGATGACAGCTGGGGAGCACCCGTTCACCCGGAATACTGTATCAGCGGCGAAAAGGAACTTGTAACAGAATTTGTGATAGAAAAAGGATAAAAAAGGAGGGGCAGGAAAAGGAGTCTTATGGTTTTCCTTTTGCCTGTCTCTTTTTTTATATAAAAATGGGAAAAACTTCTTTAAAATGGTTGTTTTTCTTCTTTATGCGTGGTAATTTGATTAAAGAATATATAACTGGAGGTTAAGTCACACAGAGTAAAAAACACGAAAGCGAGGTCATGATATGAAGATTGTTTTTAATGAAATTGAGGAAGCGGTCCTGCCTCAGTTTCAAGGAGGGGAAAAAGAATTTAAAACCAGAATGTTTGCGGATCAATACAATAAGATCCAGCGGGGGAGATTAGAGCCGGGAGCTTCCATCGGAATGCATACTCACGATACCAGCAGTGAGATCATCTATATTCTTGAGGGTAATGGAACGGTGCTGTTTGACGAAGGAAGAGAATCCGTTAAGGCAGGCGAGTGTCATTACTGTCCCAAGGGACATGCTCACAGCCTTATTAATAGCGGAGATAAGGAGTTGGTGTTTTTTGCAGTAGTTCCTCAGCAATAACAGATGCGTCTTTTAAGGCTAAAATGAAATCGTAATAGAAAATAAGTGAAAAAACGGGGGCAATGTATGAAGTATCAGTGGATTGATGAGTATTTGAAAGCAATGAAAGGGGTGTCCAGTGATGTGAAAGAGGAATGGAACTGGACCAGATATTTTATAGGTGATAAGATGTTTGCGGCTGTCTGCAGGGATGAGCAGGGAGAAGACCATTTGATCAATTTAAAGCTGGAACCTGCGGAGGGAGCGTTTTTAAGACAGCAGTATGAAGATATTGTTCCGGGATATGACATGGACAAGATCCACTGGAATTCTGTAAAAACCAATGGAACTGTTCCTGAGAATCTATTAAAGGACCTGCTTGAAAAATCCTATTATCTGGTATTTTCCAAGCTTTCCAAAAAACAGCAGGAGGAATTGTCTTCATAAATTGCTTGACAAATGAAAATATTGGCAGTATTCTTATTGCTGAAACGATTAACGAAATTTTAAGAAAAGGAGGCAGTAACTATGATGAGCATCAACAACATGATTGGAATCAATGGAGTTAATGGAATGGGATTTCACGTTACATTCATTCAGTCTGCCTCATGGAATATAGTCTCCCTGCGTATTTAATAAAGGGATCACTTCAGCTCTTAGTAAGAGTATTTTATGAGTTTAAACCGCAGTCTGAAAGGACTGCGGCTATTTTTTTTCTGAATTTACCGGAAAAGGCCGCACTATGCTGCTTTTTCCGGTTTTTTTAGTATAGATGCGTGAAATTTTCTCGTGTTTGTAAAAGATTAAGGAGGAAAGTATGAAAAATCTATGGAAGTATGTAAAAAAGTATTGTTTCCTGTACGTCCTTGCGATCGCAGCCATGATCGTCAGCATTCTTCTCGATGCGGCAGCGCCTCAAATCACAAAGCACATTATTGATGATGTGATTGTGGGCGGAAAAATGCAGATTCTCATGAAGCTGCTGTTTGGACTTGTAGGAATCGGATTAGGGAGAGCGGTGTTTCAGTATACCAAAGAATTTATATTTGATTATGCGGCAGCCGGGATTGGCAGCCGATTAAGAAAAGATTTATTCGACCACATTCAGACTTTATCCATGGGCTATTTTGATAATCATAACACAGGAGAGCTGATGGCAAGAATCAAGGATGATGCGGAACGAATCTGGAATGCCTTTGGGTTCGTGGGGATGCTGGTCCTGGAGTGTACCATTCATACCGTAGTGGTTATTATCTGCATGTATCGGATCAGTCCGGTATTAACACTGATCCCTTTGGCCATTCTCCCTGTGATCGCCTGGTACGCCATTAAGATGGAGAACGGGCTTGGTGAGGTTTACGATAAGATCAGTGAGCAGACCGCAGAATTAAATACGGTTGCGCAGGAAAATCTGGCAGGTGTGCGTACGGTAAAAGCCTTTGCAAGAGAAGAGCATGAAATTGAAAAATTCAAAAAGAATAACAGAAAGTATTATGACTTAAATATGAGGCAGGCAAAACTCATTGTCCGCTATCAGCCAAACATCTCTTTTTTATCCAAAATACTGCTTATGGCTGTCATCGTGATCGGAGGGATTCTTGTGATCCATGATAAGATGACATTGGGAGATTTAGGTGCCTTTTCGGAATATGCAAGCAATATTATCTGGCCCATGGAAATGATCGGCTGGCTGAGCAACGATCTGGCAGCTGCCATGGCTTCCAACAAAAAAATCAAAGCAATCATGGAAGAACAGCCGGTGATCAAAAACAATGACAAGCCGGTGTCTCCGGACTTAATTAAGGGGGAACTGGAATTTGAACATGTAAACTTTGAACTAAATGGAAAACGCATTTTAGAGGATATTCACTTCACGTTAAAGAAAGGAAAAACACTGGGGATCATGGGTGTGACCGGTTCAGGAAAAAGTTCCATCGTCAATCTGATCCAGCGGTTCTATGACGTAACGGACGGAAAGATTCTGCTGGATGGAATTAATATAAAGGATCTTCCCTTGTCTCTTTTAAGGGGACAGATTTCAGTGGTCATGCAGGATGTGTTTCTCTTTTCCGACAGCATAACGGAAAACATTAAAACCGGTAATAAGGACGCGGCTCAGTGGGAAAGTGTGCAGCAGGCCTCGATTTCTGCGGAGGCACACAGCTTTATTACAAAACTGTCAGAACAGTATGATACGGTAATCGGAGAACGGGGCGTGGGACTATCCGGCGGTCAGAAACAGCGCATCAGCATAGCCAGGGCCATTGCAAAAGAAAGTCCCATCCTGATTTTAGATGATTCCACATCGGCTCTTGATATGGAAACTGAGAAGGAAATTGAAGCTCATTTATCGGAGTTAAAAGAGAGCTCCAAAATAATCATCGCCCATCGGATCTCCGCAGTGCGCACCGCAGATGAAATTCTGATTCTTTCAGAAGGAAAAATCGTTGAACGGGGGACCCATAAGGAGCTTATGGAAAAACGGGGAGAGTATTACAAAACCTATCAGGTGCAGTATGGAGAGGAGGAAGTAAAATGGCAGTCAATTCCAGCAGAATAGATGAAGACCAAAAGGAAGTCTTAAAAAAGGATACCATGCTCCGGATGTTTAAGTATCTTTTGGATTATAAAAAAGAAATCGTGATCGTGTTGTTTGTCATGGCGGGAACCATAACCATCAGTTTGCTGGCCCCCCTGATCATGGAGTATGCCATCAATGTTTGTGTGGCACAGAAGGACATGAAAGGTCTGCTGCGGCTGGGAGCCGTGGCGGTGGTTCTGTACCTGCTTTTTTTGATGGGAACCAAGATTCGGATGCGCTTGATGGCGGAGGTGTCCAATAAGGTGCTTTTAAATATCCGGGAAGAGTTATACCGCCATATACAGACCCTGGGCTTCGGCTTTTTTGACAGCCGTCCCACAGGGAAAATACTGGCCAGGATCATTGGAGATGTGAATTCGTTAAAAGATGTTTTATCAGATAGTGTGACCCAGCTGATTCCTGATCTTTTGACTGTGATTTTCGTGGCAGTTATTATGCTGGTGAAAAATTACCGGCTGGCTATGGCGGCTTTGCTGACACTTCCTATCTTAGCCGTGGGCATGTTTTTCATTGAAACCACAGTTCATAGAAGGTGGCAGGTCTATCGGAAGAAAACCTCCAATTTAAATGCATATGTCCATGAGGATCTTTCCGGTATCAGGATCATACAAAGCTTTGCCGCAGAGCCGGAAACAAAGAAGGTGTTCCATGATCTGGTGAATCAGCATTACAGATCATTCATTGATGCGGTCCTTGTCGCCGATGCGTTCGGTCCTCTGGTGGAGATCACCTGGGGCCTGGGAGGATTTTTGCTGTATTTTATCGGTATCCGCATTGTAGGAGTGGAACAGATCGGAATCGGTACGTTTCTGGCTTTTTCCACCTATATCGCCATGTTCTGGAGTCCGATCCGCAATCTGGCCAACTTTTATAATAAACTGACTACCAATATATCCGCCGCAGAACGTATTTTTGATATCATTGATACGGAGTCGGAAATCACGGATCAGGCAGGAGCGGAAGACTTGCAGGAAATAAAAGGAGAGGTGGTATTTGAAAATGTTTCCTTTGCTTACAGCGATGAACCGGACCGCCTGATCTTAAATAACGTTAGTTTTTCGGTGAAACCAGGTGAGACCATTGCGCTGGTGGGACCTACGGGGGCAGGTAAGACTACGATTGTCAATCTGATCAGCCGTTTTTATGAAGCCACCAAGGGAAGTATAAAAATCGACGGCCATGAGGTCAAAGATGCCACCTTAAAAAGTTTAAGAAGCCAGATGGGAATCATGACCCAGGACAATTTCCTCTTTTCAGGAACCATAAGAGACAATATCCGGTATGGCCGGCTGGACGCTTCTGAGGAGGAAGTGGTGGAGGCCGCAAAGGCGGTCAGTGCCCATGATTTTATCATGAAACTGGAACAGGGCTATGATACGGTGATCAGCGAAAGGGGAGCCGGATTATCCATTGGCCAGAGACAGCTTCTGGCATTTGCCAGAACCATGGTATCAAGGCCTGGAATCCTGATTCTTGATGAAGCCACCTCAAGCATTGACACCCACACAGAATTGCTGGTTCAAAAGGGGATTGATGCACTTTTAAAAGGCAGGACCTCCTTTATTATTGCCCATCGTCTGTCCACCATCCGAAAGGCGGACCGGATCTTTGTTATTGACCAGGGAAATATTATGGAGTCCGGAAGCCACGAAGAGCTTTTGAATCTCCAGGGAGCCTATTATAAATTATACCGGAGCCAGTTTTCCCAGATGGAAAAGGATTGACCGAACCGGGGAAATGCAATAGAATAGAACGTGAGGTGATAAAATGACAGAAGGAGCATTGGTTTTAGAAGGAGGTTCCCTTCGGGGGGTTTTTACCGCCGGAGTGCTTGATGTACTTATGGAAAAGGAAATTGAATTGTCCTATGTAAATGGCGTTTCTGCAGGTTCTATGGCAGGAATGAACTATATCAGCAAACAGATTGGCAGGACGATCAAGGTGAATCTGGAGTATGTCAGAGATAAGCGGTTCCTTAGTTTTAGAAACATGGTAAAGAATCGCTCTATTTTTAATTTTGATTTTTTATTCGGGGAATTAAGCGATACCCTGGTTCCCTTTGATTATGATACCTTTCATAATTCCAAACAGATATTTGAAGTGGCGGCTACCCGCTGTAAGACAGGGAAGCCGGAATATTTTGAAAAAGGAACCTGTGAAGATTTTATCAGTGCGGTAAAGGCCTCAAGCAGTATTCCCATTCTTTCCGGTATGATCAGTGTCGGCGGGAAAAAATATCTGGATGGAGGCTGTTCCATGCCCATCGCCTATCAGAGGGCCATAGATCTTGGATATGAAAAGATTGTGGTGGTCCTCACCAGGGAACGGGGATACCGGAAGCCGCCTCTGGATCAATGGACAAAAAGAGGATATGAGCGTTATTTTGCTCCTCTGCCCCATTTTTTGAAGGCGCTTGAAGAGGTTCCCGACCGATATAACCGTATGCAGGAGGAGATCGACCGGCTGGAAGAGGCTGGTAGAATCTATGTTATACGGCCGGATAAACATGTGACGGTACATAGAACCGAACAGGATAAGCGTAAATTGCAGGCACTTTATGAAGACGGCCGGCGGCTGGCAGAGTCCCAGGTGGAGGAACTGAAGGTTTATTTGGGCATGAAAGCGGAAGGAAAGGAAGAAACGGTATAATTTATGAGCATTTATGATACTTTAAATCCCATGCAAAAGGAAGCGGTTCTCCATACGGAGGGACCGCTTCTTGTACTGGCTGGAGCCGGGTCAGGAAAGACCAGGGTACTTACACACCGGATTGCCTATTTGATAGAAGAAAAAGGGGTTAATCCATGGAACATCCTTGCCATTACATTTACCAATAAAGCGGCCGGAGAGATGAGGGAACGCGTGGACCGACTGGTAGGATTCGGAGCTGACAGCATCTGGGTCTCCACATTTCATTCCTCCTGTGTCCGTATTTTAAGGCGGCACATTGAAAGCCTGGGTTATACCACGAATTTTACCATTTACGATTCCGACGACCAAAAAACGCTGATGCGCCATGTGCTGAAAAAACTTGAACTGGACCCAAAGGTGTATAAAGACCGGGCAATGCTGGGTGTGATTTCCTCATCGAAAAATGAGCTGATAACAGCTGCGGAATTTGAAGCCGGTTCTACCGGTGATTTCCGTCAGAAAAAAGTGGCTCAGGTTTATAAGGAATATCAAAGCCAGTTAAAGAAGAACAATGCCCTGGATTTTGATGATCTGATCATGAAGACGGTACAGCTTTTTGAGAGCAATCCGGAAATTCTTAATTACTACCAGGAACGTTTTAAATACATCTTAGTGGATGAATATCAGGATACCAACACCGCCCAGTTTAAACTGGTCAGTCTTCTGGCAGGCAAATACAGGAATCTCTGTGTGGTTGGGGATGATGACCAGTCCATCTATAAGTTCCGAGGGGCGAATATAGAGAATATTTTAAACTTTGAAAAGGCTTATCCTGGTGCAGTGGTCATAAAGCTGGAGCAGAATTACCGTTCCAGCCAGAGCATTTTAAATGCAGCCAATGAAGTCATACGCCACAACAGGGGCCGGAAGGACAAGACCCTTTGGACCGCCAATGAGGAGGGGCCTCTGGTCCTTTTCAAGCAGTTTGAAAATGCCGGTGAGGAGGCGGATGCCATTGTCCGGGATATTTTAAACAGCGCTGCCGACTATCAGGACTGTGCCGTTTTATACCGGACCAATGCCCAGTCCCGTCTGATTGAAGAAAAGTGTCTTCAGCACAATGTACCTTACCGCATGGTGGGAGGCGTCAACTTCTATCAAAGAAAAGAAATCAAGGATGTACTGGCTTACTTAAAAACCATTGCCAATGGAAGGGATGATCTTTCCGCATTGAGAGTTATTAACGTTCCAAAGCGCGGCATCGGAGCCACCAGTCTATCCAGGATTCAGGCGTTTGCGTCCGAGCATGGATTTGGCATTTATGATGCCTTTTGCCGGGCAAAGGCAGTTCCTGGCCTGGGAAAAGCGGCAGATAAGGTGCTTGGCTTTACCGCACAGATCGAGGATTTTAGAGACCGGATTCAGGAAGAGGCCTACTCCATCCATGATTTGATTGAAGATGTGCTTGATGAAACCGGATATTTAAAGGAATTGGAATCAGAAGGAGAAATTGAGTACCAGACCCGTCTTGAGAATATAGAAGAGCTTATTAATAAAGCGGTCAGCTTTGAAGGGGACCATGAACATCCGGATCTCAATGAATTCCTGGAGGAAGTAGCTCTTGTGGCGGATGTAGACCGGATGGATGATTCGGAAAACCGGGTGACGCTTATGACCCTCCACAGCGCCAAGGGGTTAGAGTTCCCCAGAGTGTATTTAAGCGGAATGGAAGACGGTTTATTCCCAAGCATGATGTCCATTTCCTCAGATGATAAAGAAGATGTGGAGGAGGAACGCCGGCTTTGCTATGTGGGGATTACCAGAGCACAAAAGTTCTTGATGATGACCGCGGCAAGACAGCGCATGGTCAATGGAGAGACCCGGTATTCCAAGGTCAGCCGGTTTGTGGAGGAGATCCCCGACCACCTTTTGGATTCCAACAAACTGGAACCGAGACTTTCATCGGCGCGCAGTAATACCGATTTTGATGACAGTGCACTGCCATGGGGAAAGCCGTCCGTACGTTCCGCCGGAGTCAGCAGTTTTGGACCGGGTAAGAACGCCTATGCTTCCAAAACTGCGCAGCCGGCGTCAAGCCCTGGGTTTGGAAAGGCATTTACGGTTGAGAAGGCAGCTTCCTTAGACTATAAAGAAGGTGACCGGGTCAGCCATATCAAGTTTGGAGAAGGCCAGGTGATGGAAATTAAGGATGGCGGAAGAGATTACGAAGTTACCGTTCATTTCGAGAAAGCAGGCGTTAAAAAAATGTTCGCTTCTTTTGCTAAATTGAAACTTTTGTAAATTAAATTATAAATACATAAAATTTAAAAAAATTGTGAAAATGATAGTAAAAGAACCGATATAATGGTATAATAACTCCCATAGGCAGAGAGACGAATCCTTTGCCGTAATTAAGGAAAGCAAGGCTCTCAGAAAGGACGTGGAGACATGAACAGATTTGATGCAATGAGCAAAGAGGCTATGAGCAGACTGGAAGATCTTATGAACTCAAGCAGAGTGAATGATTTGCTTCATAAAAGAGAACAGGAAGAGAAGAAGAAAAACTGTATCCTCTGGATACTGGCGATTGTAGGTGCGGTAGCAGCAGTGGCAGGAATTGCCTATACCGTATATCGTTTCTTCACACCGGATTATTTGGAAGATTTTGAAGATGATTTTGATGACGATTTCGACGATGATTTCTTTGAAGACGACCAGTCCGACGAAAGTTCTGAAAAGTAAGATTGGCATTATAATAGAGAGAGAGCGTGCCTCAATTGATGAGACACGCTTTTTGCTCGATTGGATATAATTAAAAGGATAGGAGTCAGCATAGTGAAAAAGGGTGAGATATACGAAGGAACCGTCGGCCGTTTTGATTTTCCGGATAAAGGGATCATCGAACTGCCGGAGGGAAAAATTACAGTGAAGCATGCACTTCCGGGGCAGAAGCTGCGTGTGATGATCAACAAGAAACGTGGTGGAAAGGCAGAAGGCCGAATTCTTGAGGTGCTTGAACCTTCCAGTCTGGAGACTGCGGCAGACCCCTGCCCTCATTTCGGAAGCTGCGGAGGCTGTACGTATCAGACGATACCTTATGAAGAGCAGTTAAAAATCAAAGAGAAACAGGTAAAAGATTTAATTGACGGTGTCTGTGAGTCCTATGATTTTGAAGGAATTAAGGCCAGTCCTATTGAAGACGGATACCGGAATAAGATGGAGTTTTCCTTTGGAGACGAATACAAAGATGGCCCTCTGGCTCTTGGAATGCACAAGAGGGGCAGTTTTTATGATGTGGTGACCACCACGGATTGCAGAATCGTAAATTCTGATTTCTGCCATATATTAAAAACAGTCAAGGAATACTTTGAAGCCCGGGGAACGGGATTTTATAAGAAAATGCAGCATATCGGATATCTGCGGCATCTTTTGGTCCGCCGTGCCATTAAGACCGGTGAAATTTTAATCGATTTGGTAACCACGACACAGGAAGACATGGACCTGACTCCATTAACAGAGCAATTGCTGAAGCTGGAGTTAAACGGTAAGATTGTTGGTATCCTTCATACGTTGAACGACAGTCTTGCGGATGTGGTAAAAAGTGACAGGACCGATATTTTGTACGGGCAGGATTATTTTTATGAAGAACTTTTAGGACTGAGATTTAAAATTTCTCCGTTTTCCTTCTTTCAGACCAATTCTCTGGGAGCGGAAGTGCTTTATGAAACAACAAGAAGGTATGTGGGTGAAACAAAGGATAAGGTGGTATTTGACTTATACAGCGGAACAGGAACCATTGCTCAGATCATAGCGCCGGTTGCCAAGAAAGTCGTGGGAGTGGAGATTGTTTCCGAAGCGGTAGACGCTGCCAGGGAAAATGCCAAACTTAACGGCCTGGACAATTGCGAATTTATTGCCGGAGATGTGTTAAAGGTGATTGATGAACTAAAGGACAAACCGGATCTCATTATTCTGGATCCTCCCAGAGATGGAATCCATCCGAAGGCTCTTTTAAAGATCATTGATTTTGGCGTGGACAGGCTGGTGTATGTGTCCTGCAAGCCAACAAGCCTAACAAGGGACTTGGTGGTGCTGCAGGAGAATGGGTATCGGGTGGAGAAGGTGTGTTGCGTGGATATGTTTCCTTCTACGGCGAATGTGGAAACCGTATGCTTATTAACCCGTGTAAAATAAGGGTTTAAGCGGCTTTTAATACTGACAACAGTGGGCGGTGACAACCATTTGACAACCCTTTTTTGAGATGTTGTCAAATGGAAGCCGCCTTTTCAAATATATCTACGCTTCTGGAAGCCATGGTATCGGTAGCGTGGGTATAAGTCTGTAGGGTGGTACTGATATTGGAGTGGCCCAGGCGAGCCTGTACATCTTTTATATCAGCTCCATTTTCTACTAGCATTGTAGCGTGGGTGTGCCGTAGGGAGTGGTAGTCAAAGGCAAGTTGCAGTTCGTTATGGATTACTCGGCTGCAGTATTTGAAAGAATCTGTACTTACATATTCGCCGTTCTCCCTGACGCATACCATTTCAACTTTCCTCATTGCGCATTCGACACTTCGCTCAACGGGAATGATTCGGTATATGGTATCCCCTTTTTCATCTTTTTCAGGTTTTAAGTAATGTTCAGTATAATATTCCCCATATAAGAGCCGATTCCTTTTTTGCATAGCCTTTGCGTGTTTTAGGGCCTTGTATAGAGCTGTGCCAAACTTTATTGTCCGGTTGGAGCTTTCTGTTTTAGGAGTGCTAAAATACCAGGCCGACTTTTCTTCTTTCTTTCCCTTCTGTTCCAGGACTTTCCGGACATCAACACCGTAATTTCTTTTTAATATCGTTTTGTTTACGGTAAGCGTTTTGTTTTCCAGATCAATATCATTCCAGGTAAGCCCGAACGCTTCACTGATCCGCAACCCGGTATAGTAACCGATCATAAGAGGTATATAAAAAATGTTGTCTTCGGGAAAACGCTCAATGATCCGTTTAAAATCTTCTGGAGCTATTATGTATCGCTCCTTTGGTTTACGCTCAAATTTAGGTATTCTGGCACGTGTACAAGGGTTTTCCTTGACATACGCCAAAGGCTCTATGGCATATTCATAAGCTGCGGAAAGCACCGATAGAATACCTATTACAGATGAACGAGCCAAGCCTTGTATTTTTAACCGGTTTATGTATTCCTGAACAGAGGCAGTAGTAAGTGCCTTTAATTTATATTGTCCGAACTGGGGTTTTAAATGATTTTCGATGATCTGAATATACCCAAGTTGAGAATTGTATTTAAGATTCATTTTACAGTAGTTGTCAAACCAGTAGTCAAGGTAGTCGGCTATGCTTAGTTCCGACGGAGTGAAAGACTGGCCGGAATTGTTATATTCATTCATGGCTTGTGTACCTGCCTTGATTGCCTCCTCTTTTGTACGGAATCCGCTTTTAATGATAGACTTTCTTCGTCCGTTGACCCTGGCCGCTTCAAAGTAAATGGTAAATAACCCGTCTACTTTTGGATTCCTCATAAAATTGAGATAATGG
>CAJMPJ010000046.1 GCA_905215155.1 uncultured bacterium
AGTGGTGTTCTCTTTTTATTTATTTACCATTATCCGAATAAAACTTTACGCTAGCAATTGGAAGCGACAATCTGTTCTGATATGGTTTCTGCTTCCTCCGCCGAAAAATATCCGCAGGCTTCCATTCTTGCAATCACCTTTTTCTGACGCTTTTGGGCAAGCTTGAGATTTTTCGCCGGTGAATATTTTGACGGTGCATTGGGAACACCTGCCAGGAGGGTGCTTTCGTAAACACTCATATCCCTTGGTACCTTTTTAAAATAACCCTCACTGGCTTCTCCGACGCTGTAATACCCGTCCCCAAAATATATACAGTTTACATACAATTCAAATATTTCATCTTTTGTATAATGCTTCTCCAGCTCCAACGCCATAAAAACTTCCGCTGCTTTTCTGGTAAGCTCTTTTTCCTGGTCAAAATACAGATTCTTTGCCAGCTGCTGGGTTATGGTGCTTCCGCCTTCCACATACCGGCCTGCCTGGATATCATGCAGGACCGCACGTCCAATGGCTATCGGGTCGATTCCATGATGCTTAAAAAACCGATGGTCTTCTACAGAAATAACTGCATTTACATACACATCGGGTAAATCCTCAAAAGAGGTGAAGCCCTCCTTATCCCGTATGGCTTTAACCTGTTTTGTCAGGCTCTCTGTCTGCAGTGCCTGCCGGTAAAGCTCATAGCCTTTATGCGCCACAGTGAATCCGGTCAAAAGACAAACCGTGACAAATAAAAACAATATATATCTCAACAATCTTTTGATTTTCATCCGCTCACTGTCTCCTTTTTATTAGAGTTTGATATTACTAACTTCATTGTATCATAGACTCTCTTTAAAATCAGGAATAATTCCTTATATTTCCCTAAATTTTTCGGATTATTTCTGACAATTTTTTTACCATTTCTTACAAATATAGGGAATTCTCAATAAAATACAGGCAGCGGATTCGGCTGATTCCCGCTGCCTGTGCGAATTGGATTAGAGTAAAAAGATATGACTTCAGAATTGGAACGCCGAACCAAGAGATGAATTTGTTACTTCCTTTGACAAGGCAACAATACCACCAGTTTTAAGATTTGGCAATCCGCTTTGCGGTTATTGCCCATATTATTGCGTTTTTTTGATATAAAGCTACAAAAGCATATAATTTAACTCCAAAAATTCCCGGTATCTTTTCTCAAATTTCTTTTTTCTCCCGTCATTTACATACAGGTATTCCCCGTTCTGCATCTCAATGGCCTCTCCTTTAACATTTCTTACATAATTCATATTTATAATATTGTGACGGTTGATCCTGACAAACTGGTCTTTAGGCAGCTTTTCCTCCTCTTCGTCAAGCCTGGCCCTGATTCTTATTCTGCCACTATCCACCACCACGCTGGTTTTCCGGTAATAGGATTCCAGGAAATGAATATCCTGGATATCAAGTATAAATGACTGCCCGTTAAAAAACACCCTGTATTTTGTTTGTTTCAAGTGACTCATCTTCCCATTGACCAGAGTTATGACACTGCATTTTTCTCTCTTTTTTACCTGTCTGATCACTTTCCCGCTGGAAACGGTTTCCCCCTTAGAATAAATCACAATCATGTCGTACGCGGTGCAATCCAACGCCAAAAGAAGCCTCTTGTTTTTTTCTTTTTTTGAGCCAGGCAGCTGTTTTTCATTTGAAAAAAAATCAATTTTCATCTCATTTTCCTTCCATCATTCCATTATTTTTCATGGACTTTATCGCCCCGCATCTTATATAACGAATGAAACCAAAGCATATAACGCAAATTTTGGATGTGATTTTGAGATGAATAATTACAGCGATTTTCCCCACACTAAATGAATAACCGTTGAAAAAAATGACCATCAAAAGGAGAATCGCATATGAAATCAAAAAAGGAAGATGAGACCAGGGAGCATAAGGAATCACTGACTGCAAACAATAACTACGATGTTGACATCCAATCCTGCTCTGCCATGGATTGTACCGGACTTATTCCGGCAACTCCGGAAACGGAGGATGAAATGGAAGCATATCAGGACATTTATCCTTATATCCCCAATGCAAAAACAGTCGATAAAGACGATTCCAAATAAGGAGTGAAATAAACGGAGCTGAAAAAATCCGGGGCACCAGAATGTGATTCGATTCTGGTGCCCCGGATTTTTATAATCAATGTATTTAATGGAGCCGGAACTGGCTCATCAGTTTGCTTAAATTCTCTGCCTGGCCGGAAAGCTCTTCGCTCGCTGCCGCACTTTCCTCTGCTGTAGCGGAATTACTCTGTACAACGGAAGAGATCTGTCCGATGCCTACGGTAACTTCGTTTACCTTCTCGCTCTGCTCCTTCAGTTCGTCTGCAGACTGCTGGATGGCAACAACCATACTCTTTGTCTCCGTAAGAATCCCATTTAAGGATTCTCCTGTGGAAGCTGCGATATCAGTCCCTTTGCTGACTGCCGAAATGGTGTCTGCCACCAGACTGGAAGTATCCTTTGCTGCATTGGCACTCTTTCCTGCAAGATTTCTGACTTCGTCCGCAACCACTGCAAAGCCTTTTCCTGCTTCTCCGGCACGGGCTGCCTCAACCGCCGCATTAAGGGCAAGAATGTTTGTCTGGAATGCAATGTCCTCTATGAGCTTGTTGACCTTTTCGATCTCTTTGGATTTACTGCTGATCTGGTTCATGGATTCCATCATCTCATGCATCTTTTCATTGCCTTCTTCCATGGCTTTTCCTACATGACCGGCCTGTTTGTTCAGGCTTTCTACGGATCTGGCCGTGTCCATCAGGCTGGCAGAGATCTCATTGACGGAAGAAGACAGCTGTTCTACGGCGGCTGCCTGCTCCACGGCTCCCTGGCTTAGATTCTGTGCTCCCTGGGATACCTGGGCGCTGCTCTTTGCCACTTCGTCTGCAGAAGTCTCTACGGTTTCCATGGTTTTTGAAAGCATTTCTTCCGTCCTTAAAATGGCCTGCTGGATCATCACATAATCTCCTTTGAAATCCGTAATCTCGGAACGGCGGAAATCTCCGGAAGCGATCTTATCCAATACTCTTACGATAGTATGATTGGTATTTCTTACGCTCTGCACATAATTGGAAGCCTCTTCTGCCAAAATACCGATCTCATCTTTCCTGTTTATCAGAGGAACTTCCGTTGATAAATCTCCTTCCGATAATAGCTTCATTCGTTTTGCAATTTCTGAAACGGGACCTGCGATGGGTGCCGCAAAACGGAAGGCCAGAAAGCATCCTGCTGCTACGGATACGACTGCCAGAACGATCATGGCTGCTATGACGCTGTATATGGATGTCGTCGTCTCACCAACGGGAGCAACCACTCCCAGGGCCCAGCCATCGGCGCCTGTTACCGGGCTGTAATAGCAGTAACGGCTGACTCCCTTGTAATCATAGGTTCCGATTCCTGTTTTTCCTGTAAGCATGGTCTGGTACATACGGGCCGCTGACTGATAGGACTTATCCGTCTTCCCCATCTCAATAAAGTTCTGGCGTTCGTTGACCAGTTCGGGATAAATGCCGGCAATCATAGTACCAGTGTTGTCGATTAAAAATGCGTTGCCTGTTTCACCGATGCGGAGATCCTTAATCAGATCACTCAATACGGAACCGTCATAGGTGGCTACCAAAATCCCCAGTTCATAGGGTGCGGCTACTCGGATCACCAGTTCATTATCGGCATTCAATTCCGTGGTAGAAACAGCTGTAGTTCCATTCACTGCCTCATTGAAGTAATCCCGGTCCGCATAGCTGTCTCCAATATGGTTCCCGCTGGCACTGCGGGTAATCTCCCCGCTCTGGCTGACCACTTCCAGATCCTTGTAACCGTAAAGCTGACACTGGTTGTTTAAATATTCCGTAACAACCCTTGAGTTAATGGATTTTAAACTGCCGCCCTGGGTACTGGCCTCAATATTTGTCTTCATCTGGTTTAAATTCTGTACCACCAGACTGTTCACCAGTTTTCCTGTTGATTCTAAGTCACTTTTTACAACATCTGTGATTCCCTTATAGCTGACCGAAATGCTGATTATCATATTGGTAACAGCCAGTGTTAAAATAATGGAAATAATGAACACGAGCATTCTCATCTTTAAAGATTTCAATGAAAATCCTCCCCCAAATACTGCTCCCTTTTTCCCCGTTTTTGGGGTTTTCTCTCCTTTCCCCTGTTTAGCAATTCTTTGAATCCATTTCTTTTCCCCCGATGTCTTCATAGTTTTGTGCTCCTTGTCTTGTCTTAGGTAAATTTGTACCATTACAAAATATTCATGGCTTCCATTATTATACGCTATTTTGTAATATTTTGTCAATATATCCATATATTAGCATTTTTATTTTTGTACATCTCACAATTGACAAAACTCGACATAGTAATACAAAAAGATATCTTCTTCAACAAACAATTAGAAAAAGATATCTTTTTTATATATTTATTTATTCTATATCAAAAGACAGAATGCTCCTCGAAAAGGCCAGTATCTGCCGTTACACTCCGGAGTATGCAGAAAATCCGCCGTCGACAGGGAGAACTACGCCTGTAATAAAGCCTGCCGCCTGAGGATTCAAAAAGAATAAAAGTGCTCCGTTTAATTCCTCTGCTTTTCCGAATCGTTCCATGGGTGTGGCAGAAAGAATCTTTTTTGTTCTTTCTGTCGGAGTGCCGTCTTCATGAAACAGCAGTTTCTCATTCTGCCGGGTCACAAAGAAACCTGGGGCTATGGCATTGACGCGGATACCCACCTTGGAAAAATGGACTGCCAGCCACTGGGTGAAATTGCTGATGGCTGCCTTTGCTCCGCTGTAAGCCGGAATCTTTGTCAGCGGCGTAAAAGCATTCATGGACGAAATATTTATAATGCTGCATTCCTCCCTTCCGATCATATCTTTAGCAAAGATCTGACTGGGCAGAAGGGTTCCGAGAAAATTTAAGTTAAATACGAATTCTACGCCGGATGGGTCCAGATCGAAAAAGGATTTTACATCTGCCTCCATATCTCCCATTTCAAAGTATTCTTTGTCCGTATTGGCTCTAGGGTTGTTGCCGCCTGCTCCGTTGATTAAAATATCGCAGGGGCCAAGCTCTGCCAGGACTTTTGCGTGGACCTCCTTTAGACTTTCCAGTTCCAGTACGTTAGCCTTATAGGCTTTTGCCGTGTTCCCTTCCATTTTAATGGAATCTGCCACTTCCTTTGCTGCAGCCTCGTTTAAATCAAGAACTGCTACCTTTGCACCTGCCTGGGCTAGTGTTTTTGCAAACATGCCGCACAGAACGCCGCCTGCTCCGGTTACCACTGCTACTTTGCCGCTTAAATCGGTTCCAAATGTCAATGCCATGTGACCGTCTCCTTTCTCATTTGCTCGTTTTTTCAATTGCTTCCCAAAGTCCGTTTAAATAGGTGGCGCCAAGGGCACGGTCATAAAGTCCGTATCCTGCACGGCCGGTCTCTCCCCAGATCATACGTCCGTGATCCGGCCGCACATATCCGTCAAAGCCATTGTCATGAAGGGCCTTTAAGATCGCAAACATATCCAGGGAACCGGATTCTGATAAATGGGCCCGCTCTTCAAAGCCCCTGTCATTGTCAAGGACCGCAACATTTCTTGCATGTACGAAGTGGATACGTCCCATGGCCGCATATTTGCCTGCCATCCGAACCACGTCGTTTTTATTGGAGCAGCCGTAAGAACCGGTACAGAGCGTAATTCCGTTATGGGGATCATCCACCAGCTTTAAGAAACGGTCTACATTTTCTTCACAGGTAATGATTCTTGGGAGACCGAAGATGCTCCAGCATGGGTCATCTGCATGGATGGCCATATTGACATCACATTCTGCTGCCACAGGAATGACCTTTTCCAGGAAATACTGTAAGTTGTCCCAAAGATCTTCCTCTGTCATGGAATTGTATTCTCTTACCACCTGCTTCAGTTCTTCTCTTGTGTAGCTGGCGTCCCAGCCCGGCAGGCTTAAATCTCCGTCGCTCTCCAAAGGGTTTACCTGGTCCACCTGGTCCTGATAGTAAACAAGGGTGGTGGAGCCATCCTCCAGCACATGGTCCAGCTGCGTCCTTGTCCAGTCAAATACAGGCATGAAGTTGTAGCAAACACACTTGATTCCTGCTTCCGCCACTCTCCTGATGTTTTCACAATAGTTTTCGATCAGCTGGTCTCTGCCTGGCTTTCCTAATTTAATATCTTCATGGACAGGAATGCTTTCAATGACTTCAAACGCAAGTCCTGCTGCCTCTGTCTCTTTCTTTAAATGTGCGATGGTCTCTCGACTCCACACCTCTCCTGCCGGCACGTCATAAACAGCGGTTACAATGGAATACATTCCAGGGATCTGGCGGATGTTCTGCAGCGTTACCTGGTCGTCGTCTCCATACCATCGGAATGATAGTTTCATAAAAATACCTCCTTATTGTGGGAATCTTCCGTATGAATTTAGTATAAACAGCTTTCCGCCGGAATACCATGGATGAATTTGTTGTTCACATTGCAAATCTTGCGGCAGTGCTTTATAATGGATTTGCTGCATGAAAATCAGAAGGAGGAATTTTATGAAAAAAGAATTATCCACCGGTTTTAATGAACGGCAGTATATGAATTCCGGAGCATTTGAAGTGTTTTATTATAAAGATATGAATTTGGATCATATACAGGATCACAGCCATCCTTATTATGAAGTGTATTTCTTTTTAAGCGGAGATGTAACCTATGAAGTGGAAGGCATCAGATACCCTCTGCAGTATGGGGACTATTTGCTCATTCCCCCTGGTGCAAAGCACCATCCCATCTTTCATTCCTCCGGGAAAAATTATCAGCGTTTCGTTCTTTGGATCAGCAATGAATATTATGAATCCATGTGTTCCTGGTCCAAAGATTTTTCTTATACGTTTCAATATGCGGAAGAAAACAGGCAATACCGGTTCCGTACGGACTTTATCACGTTTCAGAACATCCAGGGACGGCTTTTGGAGCTTTTGGAGGAGCTGCACGGAACGAGGCCGTTTCATATGCTCAATGCCGAGCTGCTAATCCACTCGTTTCTTCTTCTCATCAACCGCATTACCTATGAGATGCTCCATCAGGTCCCTCAGACCTATGAAAATGTGCTTTATTTAAATGTATGCGACTATATCAACAATCACTTAAATGAAAACCTGTCCCTGGATCACCTGGCTTCCTTTTTTTATTCCAGTAAATATCATCTTTCCCATGTGTTCAAAGACAATATGGGGATCTCCATACACCAGTATATTATAAAGAAACGGCTGAATGCCAGCAAAAACGGCATCCTGTCCGGCATTCCATTTACAGAGCTATACCACCAGTATGGATTTTCGGATTATACCAGCTTTTACCGGGCATTTAAAAAGGAATTCGGACTATCTCCCAGAGAATTCAGGGAACAAAAGGAATTGCCGGAGGGGTATTGATATGAATTTTGACCATATGTATGAATCGTGCAGTCTCTGTCCCAGAAACTGCAGAGTAAACCGTTATGTGACTGTGGGGTACTGCGGCTGTTCCCATACCATAAAAGCAGCCCGTGCCGCACTTCATCACTGGGAAGAGCCTTGCATCAGCGGCACCCGGGGGAGCGGCACTGTCTTCTTTTCCGGCTGCACCCTCAGATGCTGTTTTTGCCAGAACCATTCCATCAGTCAGGAAGGCTTTGGAAAAGAAATCTCCGATGAGGAACTGGCTCAAATTTTTTTAAGACTTCAGGCATCGGGGGCACACAACCTCAATCTGGTGACTGCCACCCAGTACCTGCCTTCAATCCTGCATGCCCTGGATTTGATAAAAGGGAAGCTTTTTATTCCTGTGGTCTATAACTGCGGCGGGTATGAAACCCCGGAGCTTGTAAAAGCCTTAAAAGACTACGTGGATATCTGGCTTCCGGACTTAAAATACCAGAGTTTGGAGCTGTCCCTGCGCTACAGCAATGCAGCCAATTATTTTGAAGCTGCCAAAAAGGCCATTCTTCAAATGGTGACTCAGACTGGCAGACCACAGTTTGATGCTTCCGGCACCATCATGAAAAAAGGAGTTATCATACGCCATATGGTCCTTCCCGGAGCCAGGGAGGATTCCATAAATCTTCTTCACTGGATGAAGAAGGAACTCCCGGAAGGAATGTATTATATCAGCCTTATGAGCCAGTATACCCCTTTCTTCCACAGCAGGGATTATCCTGAAATCAACCGGAGGATTACTTCCTATGAGTATCAAAAGGTTCTAAAGGAAGCCATCAGACTTGGACTTGACCAGGGATTTATGCAGGAGAAAAGCAGCGCAAAAGAGGAATATACACCTCCTTTTGATTTGGAAGGGATCTTATAGAGGTACTGAAGAAAAAAGGAACCAAAGACGATTCGTTCGTCTCCGATTCCTTTTTTTCATTCCATAATTATTATAAAATCCAGCCTTTGTTTGAGCTTACTGATCCTTACAACACTTCTCTGTTGTAAATCTCCATGAACTCTTCTCCCGTAATGGTTTCCCGTTCCAGAAGATATTCGGCAATCTCATGGAGCTTATTCATATTGTCCTTTAAAATCTGAGTCGCCTTCTGGTGCTGTTCCCTTACGATTCTTATGACCTCTTCATCAATTCTCTTTGCCGTCTCAGGAGCGCAGGCAAGAGATGTGTCACCTCCCAGGTACTGGTTGGTCACGGTTTCCAAAGCCACCATATCGAATTCTTCAGTCATACCGTAGCGGGTCACCATAGCTCTGGCAATCCTGGTGGCCTGTTCAATGTCATTGGAGGCACCGCTGGTGACGGTCTCAAAAATCAGCTCCTCTGCCGCCCGTCCTCCGGTAAAAGTGGCAATCTTATTAAGGGCCGCCTCCTTTGTCAGAAGATGACGTTCCTCCTCATCCACCTGCATGGTATAGCCAAGTGCACCGGAGGTTCTTGGAATGATGGTGATCTTATGAACCGGTGCCGAATGATTCTGGGAAGCTGCCACCAGAGCATGCCCCACCTCGTGGTAAGCAATGATCTTCTTTTCTTCCACATTGACCGATGCGTCCTTTTTCTGGTATCCGGCGATAACCACCTCAACACTTTCTTCCAGATCCCTCTGGGTCACTGTTTTTCTTCCCATACGAACGGCCCTTAAAGCCGCCTCATTGATAATATTGGCAAGCTCGGCGCCGCTGGCACCTGACGTAGCAAGTGCGATTCCGTGGAAATCCACGTCATCAGACAATTTGACGCTTTTACCGTGAACCTTTAAAATGGCTTCCCGTCCGTTTAAATCGGGAAGCTCCACAGGGATTCTCCGGTCAAAACGGCCCGGCCTCAAAAGTGCCTTATCTAAAGAATCGGGACGGTTGGTAGCCGCCAGTATTACGACTCCCTTTTTTCCGTCAAATCCATCCATCTCAGCCAGCAGCTGGTTCAACGTCTGTTCTCTTTCATCATTTCCGGAAAAACCATTGCCGTCACGCTTCTTACCTATGGTATCAATCTCATCAATAAACACGATACACGGTGCCTTCTCATTGGCCTGCTTGAATAAATCTCTGACCTTTGCCGCCCCCATACCTACAAACATTTCTACAAATTCCGAACCGGATATGGAGAAGAACGGTACATGGGCCTCTCCTGCCACCGCTTTTGCAAGAAGTGTCTTACCGGTACCTGGCGGTCCTACCAAAAGAGCTCCCTTTGGGAGAGACGCTCCGATATCCGCATATTTCTGTGGATTATGAAGGAAATCCACGATCTCCTTCAACGCATCCTTGGCTTCTTCCTGTCCGGCGACATCCCGAAACGTCTTTCCTGTTTCCGATTCCGCATAGATTTTAGGATTGGACTTTCCAAAGGACATGGCATTAGCGCCGCCCATCCGCCGCTGCAGCTGCTTTGATAAAAAATTGCCCAAAAATACAAAAATCAAAATAGGGATGATCCAGGTAAGAAGAAACGAAAGCAGCGGAGACATCTGGGCCACAATGACCTTTTCAAACTGGACGTTGTGGGAGGCCAGTCTTTGTGTCAGTGTTTCATCGGGCCACAGGCCGGTCTTGTATATCTGATAAACAGGCTTGCCCTCCCAGTCCTTTTTTCCCGTATCAGACTTAAACTGGAGCTCTGTCTCCGTCCTTGCAACGGCCTGGACCTTGCCCTGATCCACCATCTCAAGAAAGGTGCTGTATGGCACCTCTGTCATGGACTTTGACTGGATCCACGGGACCGCCAGGGCATTGAATATAATCATAAGTATTAAAACTACCGTATAATAGTAAAAAAATGATTTGTTCGGCTTTTTGCCGGAATCATTATCATCTTTTAACCCCATCTTACTCCTCCTTTTCTTTTGTCACTAACCCAAGCACAAACTCGGTGAATTTGCACGCATTCTCTAAATCTTCCTCATTGGGATGAAGCATGGCAGCTTCATATGAAGAAATCAACGCCCTGATCTGAGGGGTATTGTTGACCGCCTGCATCTGCCTGTATTTTTCAAGTATGGAAGGTCCCAGCTTTCCTCCGCATAAAAAACAGCCGAGATACTCATTGTCATCCGGAAGGAAAACAGAGACCTGCCGTTCTACCTGTTTTAAATATTCTTTATTCCCCATAAGTCCGCAGGTACCAAACAATGCGACCCGTTTTCCATGCAGACTGGAAAGAAAGTCCATCATCTCTGTCTTGCAGGTTCCGCGGTTATTCCAGAATCCAACAAAATACGTATCCGCTTCCTCTCCGTGCAATTCCTCCAGACTGATAATGTCTTTGGATTTTCCTGGAAGCGTCTCGAATATTTTCATGGCTACCTTTTGAGTATTTCCGGTTTTGCTAGTATATACAACCAAATAGTCCATATATTGAGCCTCCTCTAATGAATAAAATATACCAAATCCGAGAATTTATCAATAGATAATCCGAATGTTAATACAATTTATGTAATTTTTAGAATTTTGATGGATTTTTTTATGATTATGAATTAGAGGAGAAACAAGCCGGAGGGGGCATGGATCCATCCTTCTCCGGCCTGGTTTTGTGGATTTTAGAAAAGAGTTCCAGCTGCTTCTTTTATGATCCTGCAGGTTTTTTCTATGTCCTCATCGGTATGGGCCGCACATAAAAACAGAATTTCAAACTGTGACGGTGCCGTATAGATGCCGTGTTCTAACAGGTAATGGAAATACTTTGCGTATTTTCCGGTATCCGAAGTGAGCGCAGTATCAAAATCCACCACCGGGGTGTTGGAAAAGAAAACACTGAACAAAGAACCCGCCCGATTGATCTGGGTATGGGGAAGGGCCTGACTCAGTGCACTGATCAGTCTGTTTGCTTTTTTCTCCAGAGCAAAATACAGCTCTCTGTGTTCCATCAAGGTCTTAACCGTGGCAATTCCTGCCGCTGTGGCTATGGGGTTTCCCGAAAGGGTTCCCGCCTGATAAACGGTTCCTACCGGAGAAACGGTTTCCATGATTTCTTTTCTGCCCCCATAAACCCCCATAGGCATACCGCCTCCGGCGATCTTTCCAAGGGTTGTCATATCAGGAATAACTCCGTAGTATCCCTGGGCGCCGCCGATTCCCATACGGAATCCGGTTATGACTTCATCAAAGATCAAAAGTGCCCCGTACTGTGTGGCGATCTCCCTTAAAAATTCCAGAAAACCAGGCTTTGGAGGAACCAGTCCCATATTGGCTGCTACCGGTTCAACCACAATGGCCGCTATCTCATCAGGAAATTGTTCAAACAATGTTTTTACGGAATCCTCTCCATTGTACTGGGCGAGAAGCGTATGCATCGTATAGGAAGCAGGCACTCCGGCACTGTCCGGCGCCGAGCCTGTCAAGGCACCGGAACCGGCTTTAACCAGAAGTCCGTCCGAATGGCCGTGATAGCATCCTTTAAATTTTACAATCTTATCTCTTCCTGTAAACCCTCTTGCCGCGCGAATGGCGCTCATAACCGCTTCCGTTCCCGAGCTTACCATGCGCATCATCTCCATGGAGGGGATGCATTCCCGGATCAGACGCCCAAGCGTAAGCTCTTTTCTGGTCGGTGCTCCAAAGGATAACCCATCAAGACAAGCCTCCCGCACCGCATCAACCACCGGTCCATACCCATGGCCCAGAATGCATGGTCCCCAGGAATTTACATAATCAATGTATTCGTTGCCATCCTCATCATAGATATGGCAGCCGGAGGCCCGTTTCACAAAAACCGGAGCACCGCCCACGGAACCAAAGGCGCGGACCGGACTGTTTACTCCTCCGGGGAAATAATCTTTTGATTCTTCAAACAATGCCATAGATTCATCAAGCTTCATTCTGTTCCTCTCCTATTCCCAATCGCTGCATATGGCTTGTGCAATGCCTGAGACACTGTATACCTCTGCAATCAAATCTGCGTTTCTTCCATATCTTTCCAGAGCCTCTGCCGTAATATCTCCAATGCATACCACTTTAACGTTGTTAAACCATTCTTTTTCCTGCTGGCCTCCGGTTTCAAAAAATGCCTCCACTCCAGATGCACTGGCAAAGGTCACATAATCCAGTCCTTCGATAGCCATGTCCTCTTTCCCTGCATCCGGCGTTTGGCTCACCACATCATAAAGCACCACATCATCAAAGGCAGCTTCTGTCTCCTGAAGAATCTGGTTCAATTCTCTGGAGCCGCGGGATGATCTGGGTATCAGGATGCGGTCCTTTCCCGATATGAGTTTTCTAAGCCCTTCCGCCAAGTCCCTTACCTGATAGTTTTCCGGTGTATAATCGGTGCGGAAACCATACTTTAAAAGTTCTTTGGCCGTACCATTTCCTACGGAAGCAAATTTCACATGACCCACGGCACGGTAATCGTATCCGCACTCCACAAGGCCCGAAAAGAATTCCCGGACTGCATTGGCACTGGTAAATGTGATCCAGGTATAACCGGAAAGCTCCTTATAGGCTTCTTTCATACGGTCCCCTGTTTTATAGGACACCAGAGAAAGGCTCAAAAGGTGTTTTACGGTCCCTCCAAGTGAGGTGAGTTCTTTATGAAGCTTCCCGGCAAAGGAAGGCGTTCCTGTAATTCCGATCCGGCACCCTTTTAACGGTGCTTTTGCGGTAGAAGAAAAGTCAAGAGCCGCCACCTCTCCGGCAACAATAATGGCCGGACTTTTTATGCCGGACTCCCGGACCCTTTCTTCAATATCAGATAAGGTTCCCCGCACAATCCTCTGGCCGGGAAGCGTCCCGCTCTCAATCACCGCAGCCGGTGTTCCGCCGGACTTCCCCTCCTTTATCAGTCCATTTACAATCAGAGAAAGGTTCCCCAGGCCCATGAGGAACACCAAAGTACCGGAAAGTTTGGCAAATGCATCAAAATCAGGCGGAAGCGTTCCCTCCTCAGAAAGGGTATGTCCGGTCATAACGTGAAAGCTGCGGCTCAGTCCCCGGTGTGTTATGGGAATTCCTGCGCTGGCAAGGGCTGCTACAGCAGAAGTAACGCCGGAAACCACTTCATAAGGAATTCCCGCCTTATTAAGAGCCAGGACCTCCTCTCCTCCCCGTCCAAATACAAAGGGGTCTCCCCCTTTTAACCGGACGACCGAAAGCCCCTTTTTTGCCAGTTCCACCAAAAGGCAGTTGATCTCTTCCTGTTTCATGGAATGGGACCCGGCCCGTTTTCCAACATAGATTTTTTCACAATCAGCGGAAACCTCTCTTAAGAGAAGGTCTGAAGCCAGGGAATCATAGACCACTGCGTCACAGTGTTTCAGCCTTGACAATCCCTTTTCCGTAATCAGCTCCGGATCTCCGGGACCTGCTCCTACCAGATAGACAACTCCATTTTCTTTCATCGCTTCCTCCTTTTATGAAAGGCCTCTGGCCGCCAGCTCCGCCAGACTGTCCAGTTCCGTGATTTCTCCCCAGAGATGGATTTTTTTGGTTTCTTCCCCTCGATGGCTCATACCAAAAACCTCCATCCTGCCGTCTCTTTGTCTGGAGTATACGCCCACCGGTTCATGACAGCCGGCATCTAAAAGCCTTAAAATCTTTCGTTCCAGGAAAAGACACCGTCTGGACTCCTCATCGTCCAAACGCTTCAGGACAGGCTCCAGATCCGAGTTGATCCGTCCTTCCACAGCTAAAATCCCCTGACCGCCTGCCGGAATAAATGTCTCGCAGTCAAAGCAGTGATACTGATACCGGCTGTCTTCCCATAACCCCAGCCGCTTTAATCCTGCCGCCGCCAGAATAATGGCGTCAAACCTGCCCTCTGCCAGTTTCCCCAGACGGGTCTGCACATTGCCTCTTAAATCCTCACAGCGGACGGTTTGATCCGGCCAAAGTCTTTTACCGATCTCCTGTATCTGCATTTTTCTTCTTAAACTGGAGGTACCTATCCGAACTTCCTTTATTCGGGAAAGATCACTTCCTGCCAAAGTCACCAGCACATCCCTGGGGTCCTCTCTTTTTAATACCGCCACGATCCCAAGACCTTCCTCCAGCTCCATGGGCATATCCTTCGCACTGTGGACCGCAAGGTCGATCTCCCCGCGCAAAAGAGCCTGTTCAAACTCTGTCACGAACACACCCTTTCCGCCAAATTCCAAAAGCGGTTTGTCAAGAATCCGGTCTCCTTCTGTCTGCTTTAACACCAGTTCTGTCTTTATCCCCATACCGGTATGTAAAAGTGCCTGTTCCACCAGATTGGTCTGGACAACCGCCAGCTTACTTCTCCTGGTTCCGATGCGTATGGTTTTTTCCTTCATGTTCCCTAAGTTTCCTCTCTATCAGTTCTTTTGCCTGCTCTCTGGTGTAAGTTCCGCCCTGCCGGATTCCTTCTTCCACCATGGTTTGAAATATCTCTGTCCGTATGGAAATAAGATCCACCTTTTCCTTCACCATATCCCGGTAGGAGCCAAGCTGCTCTGCCAGTTCACCAAATCCGGACGGAATGGCTTTCTGAAACTGATGCTTTAAATACTTTGCTATGGTAGGCGAATCTCCGCCTGTGGAGATTCCAACGGTAATATGTTTTTCTTTGATGAGGGCCGGAAAAATAAAACTGCATTCCTCCTGCACATCCACCACATTTACCGGAATCTTTCTTTCCTTACAAAGTTGGGAGATTCGTCGGTTCAGTGCTTCGTCGGAGGTCCCTGCCACCACAAAATCTGCATAATCCAGGTCTGATTCAACAAAATCCCGGCATTCCAGAATAAGCCTGCCACCAAGCTCCTGTTCAAGACAAGAAAGCTCCGGCACCATCCTTGGTGCCACCACCTTCATCTCCGGACCATAATCCATCAGCACACAGACCTTCCGGTAAGAGACTGCCCCTCCGCCTGCTATCAGACATTTTTTTCCTTCTATATCCACAAAAAACGGAAAATACCCCATGGTCAGCCCTCCTTGATCCAGTCCTGAAGACCATCTAGCGTCCGAAGCACCACTTTTAAATCCTCGCTGTTTACATGATCCCGGATCTGATAGAGAAGCGTTTCCAGACGTTTTCCCGAAAATGCATTCTTTAACTCATCCATACGTTGAATATAGGGATGAAATACCATTTCCTTGATAGCTCCGTCCAGATCCTCCTCCATAATCGCTTTTGCCCGGTCCAGCTCCTTTAATTTGATCTTAGTATTGTTTTTTGACAAGGTCTCAAAATAATCAATATCAAAAAGCGTCAGACCCTCCATCGCTCCGATGGCAGGGTCCATATCAACAGGTACCGCTACATCAATAAACAGCCGCTTTTTCCCATCTTCCAGGGCCTTAGACAGTTCCTCGCAGGTTACGGTATAATGAGGACCCAGTGTGGCACTTATGACAATATCCATATCCTTCATATAGTGATACCGGTCCCCGTAATCCACGACCTTCACCCTGTCACTCTTTACATCGACCGTTAAGCAGGAATTATGCTTCCGAACCGTTCCGGTCACTACAATGCCGGGTTTGGATAAAATGTTTTTTGTTATGGTCCCTCCCATCTTTCCTGTCATTCCGATCACCATGACATTTTTAATGTCACTTCCGTTTTGAAAATGAAAGACCTCATTGGCCACCAGAGTGGCAATGGAGAGAGGGGTTTTGGATAAATTGGTATCGGTCTTAATCCGTTTGGCACACGTTACCGCTTTGTGAAAGAGAACATTCATCTCATAATCCACAGTTCCCTGATCTTTGGATAACTGGTAAGCCTCCTTTACCTGCCCCAGGATCTCATCCTCTCCCAGTACCATGGACTCAAATCCGCAGGCCACTTTAAACAAATGTCCGATCGCACTTTCTCCGCTGTAAATGTTTAAGTATTTTAACAGTTCCTCCAGCCTGATGTTTTTATAATCCGCGATGGCCCGCTGCAGTTCTCCGATTGCCTGTTTTGTTCCGGATACATAGATCTCACTCCGGTTGCAGGTACAGAGAACTACGATTCCATTCACCGATTCTTTTCCGGCAAGCAGCTCCATGAATTCCTTTTTTTCTTCCTCCCGAAACGCAAACCGTTCCCGGATGGTAACAGGAGCCTTTTTATGGCTCACACTCATACAGTACATCATTTTTATTCAGCCTTCTTAATTTTTATTCTCAATTAATATGTAAACTCTACCCTATTTTAACACAATTTTGCCGGAAAGGGCAATGAATAATCATAGGAAGAAAAAATTACGTTTGCAGCTATCTGTGGTATAATGATTAATATTTTATCAGACAGGAGAATTTCTATGAAAATCAGAGAGGGACTGCCAGAAGATTCGGCACAATTTTTAGAACTAATGAAACAATTAGATCAAGAGACAGAATTTATGTTGCTGGAACCGGGAGAACGTACATCAACCCCACAGGATATGGAAAACCATATTAAAAATCTTGTAAAATCCAATTCCCTGCTTCTGCTCCTGGACGATGGGAAACAGGCAGCCGGGTTTTTGTCTGCGTTAAGAGGCTCTGCCAACCGGACGAAGCACTCTGCCTATGTTGTGACTGGAATCCGAAAGGAATACAGAGGAAAAGGGTATGGGCAGGCTCTTTTCAAAGAGCTTGATTCGTGGGCGGCAAATAACGGTATCACAAGACTTGAACTTACCGTCATGACTCATAATAAAAGGGCCTTACACCTATATGAAAAAATGGGATTTAAGAAAGAGGGAACTTTAATCCGTTCCATGATCGTAAACGGCGCGTATGTTGACCAGTTCTGTATGGCTAAAATCCTGTAAAAAAAGCGTTCCCGGCAGTCAACACCGGGAACGCTTTTTTTACAGTACTTTACTTAAAAACAGTTTCAATCTTTCATTTTGGGGATTTTCAAAGAATTCTTCCGGCTTGTTTTCTTCCAGAAAATATCCGCCGTCCATAAACATGACGCGGGTGGCTACTTCTTTTGCAAATCCCATTTCATGGGTAACCACCACCATGGTCATCCTCTCTTGGGCAAGCTCTCTCATAACCGATAATACCTCGCCCACCATCTCCGGGTCAAGGGCAGAGGTAGGCTCGTCAAAAAGCATCACATCCGGGTTCATGCACAAGGCCCGGACAATGGCGATACGCTGTTTCTGACCGCCTGAGAGCTGGTTTGGATAGGAATCTGCCCGGTCCTTTAACCCAACCTTTTCAAGCAGCTTCAAAGCCTGATCTTCGGCATCTTTGGTACTGCGGCCCTGAAGCTTTATGGGAGCCAGGGTCAAATTTTTTAATATCGTCATATGAGGGAACAAGTTAAACTGCTGGAATACCATTCCCATCTTCTGACGGTGTTTGTCGATGTTGGTTTTCTTATCCACAATGTCCACGCCTTCAAACAGGATATGTCCGCTGGTGGGTTCCTCCAGACGGTTCAGGCACCGGAGAAACGTACTCTTACCGGAACCGGAAGGACCAATGACACAGACCACGTCTCCCTTATAGATATCTACGGAAATGTCTTTTAACACTTCCAGATCACCAAACTTTTTCCCAAGATTCTGTACCTGAATCAGAGGTTTTCCAAAATCATCAATGCTCACTTCTCTTCAGCCTCCTCTCCAGTAATTTTACAAGATACGAAAATACCATGACCATGACCAGATAAATAAGGGCCACGGAAATCAGAGGCATAAATGCGGAATAAGTACGGCTCTTGATGATGTCACCGCCTTTGGTTAAATCCTGCAGCCCTATGTATCCTGCTACGGACGTTTCCTTCAAAAGCACAATGAACTCGTTTGCCAGAGTGGGAACCACGTTTTTAAAAGCCTGGGGCATAATGATGAACCACATGGTCTGGGCATAAGTAAATCCCAGGCTTCGGCCTGCCTCAAACTGGCCCCGTTCAATGGAACTGATTCCGCTTCGGAAAATTTCTGCCACATAGGCGCCGGAGTTGATTCCAAATGCCAGAATTGCTGTAAACACCTGCCCAGGATCATGGATCGCAAAAATAATGAAATACATGATCATAAGCTGTACTACAACCGGCGTTCCCCGGATTACCGTCAGATAAACGGTGCAGATCCCATTCAAAAGCTTTAACTTACGGGTGTTTTCATAAGTCGAACGAATAATTGCAACCAGAAATCCCAGCACAATACCGATCAATACTGCAAAAAACGTGATCTTTAACGTATTCTGCAAGCCGTCGGTAATGTATTTCCAACGGTCATCCGTGATAAAATTCAGATAAAAATCATCTCTTAGCTTTTCCCACATGGCTCTCTTCCTTTTTCTTATTCTGCAGTAATGTACTTATCTACGATCTTCTGCAGTTCACCGGATTCCTTTAATTCCTTAATGGCTCCGTTCATTTTCTCTACTAATTCTGTATTGCCTTTTTTCACAGCAATGGCATATTCTTCTTCGGTAAACGCTTCATCTAATACCTGTAATCCTGCATTTTCTTTAACAAATACTTTAGCAGGTTCACGGTCAATGATTACTGCATCTACTTTGCCCTGAGTAAGGGCCATAACTCCGTCCATTCCCTTAGGGAAACGCTGAATGTCTGCATCCTTGATATCATCTGCGTAAATATCACCGGTCGTACCTGTCTGTACGCCAATTTTCTTTCCTTCCAGGTCATCCGGAGATTTAATATCACTGCCTTCTTTTACAATGATTACCTGAGCTGCCTCAGCGTAAGTATCTGTAAAATCCACATTCTTTTTACGTTCCTCATTCACAGTCATTCCAGCAGCCGTAAAATCTGCCTTGCCGGACTGTATTGCAGGAATCAGAGAATCAAATGCCATATCCTCAATTTCCAGTTCCATGCCTAATTTATCAGCGATGGCTCTTGCAATGTCTGCATCAATACCCACGATTTCATTGCCCTCACGGAATTCATATGGGGGAAATTCTGCATTGGTTACCATAACCAGCTTTCCGCCTGCTGCTTCACTTTCCGATGTCTTTGTTTCTGCTGCAGAGCTATCTGCTGCTGCTGTTTCTGTCTTTGGTGCTGATCCACATGCGGTCAAAACGGCAGCCATACATACTGCTGCGGCAATCGTAATTACGTTCTTTTTCATAATGATTCCTCCTTATATGCACAAAGTTGCATAATTATAAAATCAAGTATCAGTTATACATTATATAGCATTTTGGGAATTAATCAAGTACTTCGTCGGAAGAAAACGCTTAATTTTGCACAGTTTTTCATTTACCTTGCATGTTTTAGGGCAATCCTATATAATATAGCATAAATCAGAAACAACCCAGAAATGAAGGTAATAATGATGAAGGAAATTCTTGAGAAAACCGCATGGCCCATGATTCCGCCGGCTCCTTATTCCCTGTTTCATATCCTGTTTGTTGCCATTGGACTGATAACCGTAGTTTTACTGGCTTATTATACAAACAGGAGAATAAATAACCAGAAGCTCCCGCGTTTGCTGTTTTTCTGCGGGGTGGTGCTTGCCGCAACGGAATTATGGAAGCAGCTGTTTCTATATTATGTTGTTAATGAACAGACCTATAACTGGTGGTATTTTCCATTTCAGTTATGCAGCCTTCCCATGTATTTCTGCCTGATTCTTCCCTTTGTACCAGGCAAAAAGCATAAAACCATACTGTGTACCTTTATGCAGGACTTTAATCTTTTGGGCGGTATCATGGCGCTGGCAGAGCCTTCCGGGCTGTTCCAGTCCTACTGGTTTTTAACACTCCATGGGCTGATCTGGCACCTGCTGCTGGTTTACATCGGGCTGGTCATCGCCTTTTCCCGTTATTCGGACGTTTCTCTTATGGGATTTTGGCGGACGCTCCCTGTATTTATGGTTTGCTGCATCATTGCTTCTATAATAAACCGGACAGCCAAGCCTTTGGGTCAAGCGGATATGTTCTATATTTCCCCTTATTATCCTTCTGCGCAGGTCGTTTTTCATGACATTTCATTACTCTTTGGCATACCGGCAGGCAATGCGGTCTACTTACTTGCCACCTGCCTGGGAGGCTTTCTGTTTCACCTCATCTTCAACCGGGTCCACATTCGGTCTGTCCCGACGGTATTGTGATCCGGTATTATCATTTGTATCAGATAGGAGGAATCTTCATATGAAAAGTACAACATCAAAAAGAGTGGAAGCGGCTCTGAAAAAACACCAACAAGGCTACAACTGTGCACAGGCGGTCTCCTGTGTATTCTGTGATGAAACTGGCCTTGATGAAGAAACCATGTTCCGCATTACCGAAGGAATGGGTCTTGGAATGGGCGGTATGGAGGGAACCTGCGGGGCCATCGGAGCCGCCATACTCTCCGGCTTAAAAAACAGCTCGGCACACCTGCAAAAACCGGATTCCAAGAAAATCTCCTACCAGATGTCCAAACAATGCTTACAGGATTTTAAAGAGCAAAACGGCAGTGTGATCTGCAAGGATTTAAAAGGAACCGAAACGGGGACCGTGCTCCGCTCCTGCAACGACTGCATCGCCGATGCAGTAAGAATCATCGAATCAAGGCTTTACGGAGATGAACTAACTCAATAAATAGGTACAGCAAGCAAAAAATCCTCTCATAAGCCTGTTTCCACCTCCGGTAATCCTATTAAAAAACCGGTTTGGTTAGGGAAACATTCTTATGGAGGATTTAAAAATTCCACAATTTATGGAATGATCTGTTTTCTTGCCTCTTTTACATCCTGCAGAAACTTTTTCCATTCCTCTTCATGAGCGACAAAATACCGGGGGCAATCCTTACCGGTGGCATCGTAGTGCCTGATTACATCTTTTTCCGTAAGCTTTAAATTCCGGCACAGCCAGGCGGTGAAATTTACCAGAGAATCATAGGTGTTCTCATTGAACTTCCCGGTCTCGTCCGGATGGCAGCATTCTATGGAAATGGTATCCACATTTTTTTCCCTTGAAGTTGCATAGGCCATCTCATAGAGAGGAATTCCCTGAATAATCTCTCCCTCAAGCCCGATGATAAAATGGCTGCTTGCCGATATCTTCTTCTCTCCCGTCTGATCCTTTAAGCTGTCAAAATAAGCCATGTTCTGTCTGGCAGTGGTTCCCGGATTTGCTACATAATGAATCACGATTTGATGGATCTGCTTTAATTCTGTTCCCGGTCTTGAATATGGATTGGGGGTTATAAATTCCTGACTGACCCATTCCGGCATGTCAACGGTCCTTAAATCCACATAATTATTGCGAAATATCACGCTAAGTCCAATCAGCAATGCGGTCAGTCCCATGGTCAGAACCAGGATCTTCCCCCCTATGTATTGAAATTGTTTCCGCTTTTGTTTTTTCTTCTGCTTCCTGCGGCGCTCTCTGGCACGGCGGCGCCTTTCCAGTTCATCGCGTCCTTCCTTCGTTTGATTTTTCATATTTGAAACTCCTGATTTGCTTTTTTTAAGTTTAAGTCTATTTACAGGAGAAAGTCAACCAAAAAACCGGATAATTGCTGCATTCAGACTTTAGCTTCCATTTTCACTGTTTCACACACATCCTGCAAAACGTCATGAAGCTTTTTCTGAACGGTTTCGTCGCAGAGAATCACGATCTTATCCCCCGCTGCCAAAATTGTGTCTCCTCTTGGAACAAATTCTGCTTCCCCCCGTATGAGTGACACCAGAAGGCAGGTTCCGGGCCAGCAAATTTCAGAAACTCTCCGTCCTTCCGCTTCGCTTCCGTGAAAAATCATACCTTCCACCAAAACCTTCTGTCCCGACCGGATATTTCTTCTCTCCGGATCTAATTTTGAAAGAAGGCGATGAAGAAGCTGGTCATACACCGGAGCACAGTGAACCATGTCAGGAATCACATATGCAACCAGCGATACCATAGAAAGCGTCAGCAAATGTGAGAAGCTGCCTGTCATCTCACTGATCAGAATAATCCCTGTAATGGGAGCACGGACAATGGCGGAAAAATAACCGGCCATGCCAAGTATGATAAAATTATCCAAAAGTCCATGGAGGGAACCGGTGGTTTGATTTATAATCTGGAAATAAATATTTCCTATCACGGCCCCCAGGACCAGCAGCGGCAAAAATATTCCCCCTGGTACCCCGGAGCTGAAGCTTACCATGGAAAAACTGAACTTCAAAACAAAAAGCAGGCATAAGGTACCTGCCAGCATATGTTGAGAGGTCAGACTTTCCACCAACGGATGACCGCCTCCAAGCACATATGGATAGGTAAAGCCAAAGACACCAGCCAACAAAAAAGGAATTATAATGCGGCCCGCCGGATAGGGGATCTTCTGAAACATATCCTGGGTTTTTGAAAGACAGGTGTTGTAAATGATGCCCATTCCTCCAAGGATTACACCAAACAAGATCACATGACCGTAAGAATTTAAAGGCATCATTTGGGTGATCTGAAAGTTGAAAACAGGGGTTAATCCAAATACATTCCTGGATACAAAATCCGCAGTAATGGAGGAAGCCATGGTTGACAAAAGTATCTCCGGGGAAAAGTGTTTATGAATTTCTTCCAGGGAAAACAAAACTCCGGCAATAGGTGCATTAAAGGCGGCAGACAGACCTGCACTGGCTCCGCAGGTGATGAGAAGCTTTTCTTCTGTTCTTGCCCTTTTGGTCAGCCGGGAAAAGCCCTTGGCTGCCATCGCCCCAAGCTGAATGCTGGGACCTTCCCTTCCAAGAGACAAACCGGACCCAATTGCCAAAAGTCCTCCACTCAGCTTTGCAATCATTATTTTCCACCAACAGGGATCTAGTTCTCCGATCATTTCACCTTCTACCTGGGGGATTCCGCTTCCTGATATCAAGGATTCCCATTTTAAAAGTACAGCCACAAGCATTGCGGCCGCTGCCAAAAAGGCAAACCATACGGGAATCACCCAACTATGATTTTTTCCATACGCCAACACCGACTGCAGTATTTGGTCCGCATAAGTCAATAAATACCGAAAGAAAACGACGACTGCGCCAGAAACAGCTCCCGTGACAATTCCTTCCAGTATCAATGCGTAACGAAAACTGCGGAAACGATTTATGGTGTTTTTGATCGAATGTTCTTCCGTCTGCATTTCTAATCCTCCTACTTTTTACTCATTGCTTTTTTTGCATTGTCTGCAAACAACTTAAAATTATATTCCTAATTTTTACAGTTTGCAAGAAAAAGCCCCAAAACGCACAAAAAATCAGCCCTGTTTTTATAAATAGAACAAGGCTGACCTGTTTTCAAATCATCAATTGCCTGCTATGCAGCGTGCCCCACCAACTCCCCAGGGCAAGCATCTTTATTATGACAGACGATCTCCACCTGCCTCCCGATCCCAATGAGCATGACCCCCATAAGGGATTTCCCATCAATGACCAGCTGATTATAGATGACATCTATTTCAAAATTACATTTCTCCGCTCTTCCCACAAATGCGACCAACTCTTCAACCGTAGAAAA
Source organism: uncultured bacterium (assembly GCA_905215155.1). Lineage (GTDB taxonomy): Bacteria > Bacillota > Clostridia > Lachnospirales > Lachnospiraceae > Lacrimispora > Lacrimispora sinapis. The sequence continues at coordinate 23,848 of CAJMPJ010000046.1, forward strand.
TGTGTACTTCATATTCTGCATTTTTGCACCTCTTCTCATGAACATGGTATGTTTTAAAATAATGAAACAACAAGAAATGGATCATCTATATATATTATGTATCATTTTATATTCATCCCTATTATTTCCATAGTATCGAAGCTTATTCGGGGAAAAAGCAAAAATTTCATAAAAACCACTACCCAAAACTGTCATTATCGTGTATAATCGTATCGTTCGCTCTTTTTATAAAATGGATATTGGCATTTTGTAATGAGGGAATAAGAAATCATTGGAAGCGTATCGAAGTGGTCATAACGAGCCGCACTCGAAATGCGGTTGTCCGCAAGGGCACGTGGGTTCGAATCCCACCGCTTCCGTTTACAATACTCCCACGTAAATCAAGGATTTACGTGTTTTTTTATGCCCGTTTGTAGTAACTGGAAGTATTTCCTTCAAACCATCCAATGACGATGTGCTCTCTGAGTAAAACGAAACCTGGCTTATGGCAAGTTCCCAAAGAAACAAACCATAATTGCTGAACCAATCAATAGTATAGAGAGAACATATTTATAAGTCTTTTTTATGTTTTGCAGCCATATCAGACAAATAAAACTCGATACAATTATAACGTAGATAGCTAACATTTGATAACGGCTTATTTCCCACTTATAGTAATAGAAGAATAAATTGTATTGGATAACTTATCATATATTAAGTAACTTTTTTCGCCTGTTTCTTTGTTTAGAATCGTGACCTTCTGCTGCAAATGCAGGTACTCCAAGAGAAAATACCATTACAAGAGACCGTGCACAACTTCCAACCCTTTTTATAAACTTAGTTTTTCAATAAATATTCCTCCTTTTAAATTTAAAAAATAAATTATGAATCTGTTCAATCAGTAAATTAAGAAATCACCTTTTCTTTATATTACAATTAATTGTAATGTCATTGTATTACTTATTGTAATGATTGTCAATTACTATATATGTATAATATTATATACTTAATCAACCATTGACAACATAGCTGAACGGTATTATTATACTAATAAAAGTATATTGTAATTATTCCAAGAAAGGCAGATGAAAATGTCAAATAAAAAAATCAACTTAAAAGTAACAAATAGAGAAAAAGATATCCTTGAAGTGCTATGGAACAGTAATACTCCTTTATTAGCTTCTGATATCATCAAAATAAATCCGAACTTGAGTATCAGCTCGGTTCAACTGGGCTTAAGAAATCTTTTAGCAAAGAACGTCATTGAGGTGGCGGATATCATACACAGCGGTACCGTTTTGTCCCGGAGTTATCGCCCTTTAATCAGCCGGGAAGATTTTATTAGTTACGAAGTTATAAACAACTTTAAAAGTCTGGACCGGTCCATTACTACAAAAAATATTGTAACAACCCTTCTTAAACATGAAAAAAATGAAGCAGATACAATCAAAGAACTGGAAAAGCTGCTTGAGGAGAGAAAAAAGCAGCTTAGTCAGGAAGATCAAAAAGAAGAGGAGGAATAAAATGTTCTTTTCACCCTCTTCCCTGCTATCAGTTATGTTTTTATGCAGCTTACTCATTATTTTTATTTGGTTTTATCTTCGTGACGTAGGCAGAATGGTTCAGGTAGGGATAAAAAGTATTTTTATTGTTATTGGTTTTATCGCCATGCGGCTGATACTCCCCTTTGAATTTCCTTTTTCTGATTCCTTTGCCAGCAGATATTTTATGCCAAACATCCTAGGTGTTTTACAGACTCCTGTTATGACTGCATTTAACAAAACCTTTACAATATTTCATATCGGCTTCATTGTATGGGTAGTTGGAATCGCAATTACCACTGCTTCCACAATAATAACCCGCATGCGCTTTGGACAGGTAGTGAAACAACAGCCCATAATCCACAATGCAAAGATAAATAATCTATTACATACATTAGCAAAAAAACATAAAAAACCTGTGGCTTTCCAAGTAATTTATTCCGACTTATTTTCCACACCTATGCTTTACGGCTATCGTTGTCCTAAAATCATCGTTCCTTCCATGGATTTAACCTATGAGGAATGGTACTTTATACTAAAACATGAGATATCCCACTATTATAATGGAGATTTACAGATCAAACTATTTGTTCAGCTATTAAGAATCATCTACTGGTGGAATCCGTTTGTGTATCTTCTTAATGCTGAGATCGACAAAATGCTTGAATTCAGAGCTGATTCAAAAGTTACGAAATCATTGAATGAATATGAAAAGGCGAAATATTTAGATTGCTTGCTAAAAGTCGCTAAGAGTCTTTCGACTGAAAGACGCAATTATTATTCCGTGGCTTTTGAAAGCGGAAAAACCTCCGTACTCTCTCAAAGGTTCCACTTAATACTAGGAACTTATGAGCGTTTAAACTACAAACGTTTATCCGCAATTTTGATCATCCCATTGCTGCTATTATTGTATTTCTCTTTTATTGCTGTTTTTGAACCGTATGCAATATCTCCTGACCATGCCGCAAATACTGTTGAATTAACAAAAGATTCCAGTTATTTAGTATTAAATTCTGACGGCGGGTATGATGTATATATAAACAATCGTTTTTTTGCAGCTGTTCAGGAGATTAAAGATTCCTATTCCAATTTAAATGTTTATCATAATTTAGAGGAGGCAAAAAAATATGAGGAAAAGAAATAAGAAATTACTATTATGCGTATCCACATTACTCGCTCTCACTTTTTCAACAGAGGCGTATGCTCAAACGAAACCGGCAGATATTCCATACACTCCACCTACCACGGCACAGAGTGCTACCAGTTCCGAATCAGATGAATATATCGCATATCCATTTAGGGATATCCTGGGATGGCGTTATAAAGCCGTTGATGGAAAAATGTATCGCAGACAGTATAATTATTCAAAGCAAAAATGGGTAGGGGAATGGGAATTATGTTAGATTAAAATCATGCTTTATCATACCCGTTCAATTTCTCGTTTCTAAGGATACAAAAAAACGCTGCAGGCGATCTGGCTTTGCAGCGTTTTTCTTTCATTTTTTTAATAATATCCCATCTTATGAAGCTTGTAATTTTCCAATATGATATCTTTGAGTTTTGCTTTTAGAAGCATCAGTATTTCCATCGCAAATTCCAATGCTGCCGAACCATTGGCTGTAATTATATTACAATCGCAGACTGCCTGTTTTTCAATATAGTTTTTCTCATAGAACGTCCTCCTTTTTAAACATTGTTTTCCTTAGTCAGCCTGCCCCACAGAGGGAAACCTCCGGATCAAAATGATCGTTTTTAGCTCCTATACCAATCAGAATTGACTTTATCAATTTGCAGAAAAGGGGACGCTTCGTAGAGTTGAAAAAAGCAGTCCGGCGGCTTTCCCGGACTGCTTTTTTATTTACTTATCTGAAAAACTGCGGAAACTGTCTTACGATTCCCTGTGTCATGACATCTGCCAGTTCCATTGCCTGACGTTCAAGATTGGTAAATGTATCGTTGCTTGCTTCAAAATTACGTGCCATCATGTCTGATACCAGCTGCTTTAATAAATCCAGATTACTGCGGAATATGGTCCGCAAATCAGCTTCCGACCAGTAGGAATTGATGCTGTGTAAAAATGATGCTATTTCATCCGCATTTTCATTCCAGCGTCTTTCCGCATCTGCCTGTGCTTCTGCATCGGCATTTATCATAGCATTTACCAGATCAGTGGCGATGTTTAATTGATCCAACATCAGATCAGAAAGGGCAGAGGCATTGTCATTTCCATAGAAGGTACGGAGCGCCGCCTCAAAATCTCTTGGGTTCTGCATTAGCCGAGCTCCAATTATCTCTGCATCCGGTAGATTGAACAGCCTGCTCTGAATGGCTATTCTCAGCCAATAAGCATTCTGAATCCACAGAAACCGGAGATAATTATTTAAATTCTGCTCTGCTCTTGTAACCCACAATTCCAATGGAGGATCCTGTTGAGGCATGGGCTGTTGACCAGACCGCGGCGTTGCCGGTTGGGTTGCCGGCTGTTGTCCCGCCCTCGGCATTGTCGGCTGGGTTGCCGGCTGTTGACCCGCACGCGGCAT
>CAJMPJ010000047.1 GCA_905215155.1 uncultured bacterium
AGTATAGAATGATTACCCTTAAAAAAGTTGTCTAGAAAACTGTTGACAATCCAGTCTATTTTCCAGAAAATACGGCTGTAATGCTTATGCTTTTGCTCAAATTTGAGCGAAAGTGGTATTGAATTTAAGAAGGCTGAATGCTGTAGTTTTGGATTTTTCAATTAGACTTTCCGACTTTTTTGTCTAAAAGCCTTGATTTAAACACCATTAAATAAATGTGTAATTAGGAACATTCAATTAAAACAAATTAAAATTGATATGAAATTAAAAATTTATACTGTTTATAGCGTGTTTTTGTGATATAATTATTAATATTTGTGGGAGGTGCAAAAAATGGCAATACATTATAACAAGCTATGGAAGCTGCTAATTGATAAGAATATGAAAAAGAAAGATTTGCAACGCCTTTCCGGTGTTAGCTCGGCAACTATCACAAAGCTTGGTAGAAACGAAAATGTAAATACAGAAATACTTCAAAAAATATGCACAGCTTTAGAATGTGACATTTGTGATATCTTAGAGTTTGTTCCAGATAAAATTGAGAAAGGCAAGGTGAATGATAGCAATGATTAAGGATATTATGAATGCCAATGATACTGCAGTACCGAACAGCCGAGAAATGGCTATACTAAAAGAAAATTTCCCCTCATGCTTTAGGGCAGATGGGTCCTTTGATATTGAACGGTTTAAGGAATTTTTAAGTGATAAGATTGCTGTCACAGGAGAGGGTTATGAACTCAAGTTTTTAGGAAAAAATTATGCCCGATTGTTGGCTTCAATTGATACTACAACTGTTGTCGTGCCAAACGAGGAACATAACTCAAAACCAGAAAATATGAACAGTGAAAACATCTACATAAGTGGCGATAATCTTGATGGGTTAAAGCATCTCTTGAAGTCCTATTCAGGTCAAGTTAAATGTATTTATATTGATCCTCCTTATAACACTGGAACAGATGGATTTGTGTATAATGACCAGTTCAATTTTACTGTGGAAGAGCTTTCGGAAAAACTAAGTATTAGCGAAGAACAGGCACAACGCATTTTAGACTTAACAAAGCGTGGTTCGGCATCGGATTCTGCATGGTTGATGTTCATGTACCCAAGACTTCTACTTGCAAGAGATTTGCTGAGTAGCGAAGGAACAATATTTATATCTATAGATGATAACGAACAAGCAAATCTTAAATTAATATGTGATGATGTATTTGGAATTGATAATTTCGTTGCACAAATTATTGTTCAATCAAATAAAAGGGGACAGACATACAAGCAACTAGCAAAGACACACGAATATATTTTAGTTTATACGCGAAATATTGATGGTAAGATAAATGAACTTATGAAAGAAGTAGGTTCATTTAAGATGGAGGATAATGTAAGTGAATTCTCAGAACGGGAACTTCGAAACAGAAACCCGAAATTTGGAAGATTCAACAGACCCAATTTATATTATCCAATTTATGTTGATACTACTCGTGTAGATAAAAATGGATATTCACCGATATCATTAACTAAACATGGTAACTTTATTGAAGAAGTATATCCACTAAACAGCGAAGGACAAGAAAGTTGTTGGCGATGGGGTACTAAAAAATTGGAAGCCAATAATAATGAAGATACTATGCTGAGCAATGTGGTCGCAAGGAAAAAGAATACTGGTGAATACGGTATTTATGAGAAGTATCGTAAAACAACATATAAAGCAAAGACTATATGGTTTAGTGATGCAATTATTGATGATTTAATCGATGAAGATGATGATATTTGGGATGAAACAGGTGTGATTACAGAGCAAGGTTCAGTCGAACTAGGAAATTATGATATGGGCGATGTCTTTGATTTTCCCAAACCTAGTTACTTGGTTAAAAAGGTTCTTACACTTGGTTCAGATCATGATAGTATATGCGTTGATTTCTTTTCTGGTTCTGCAACAACAGCGGAAGCAGTTATGCGTCTTAATGCTGAATTAATGTCGAAAGGGCAAAGACGTTATATAGCAGTACAATTGCCTGAAGATTTAGATTTAAAATATGAAAATGCCTCTGCAACGGAGAAACCTAAAATTCAACGAGTTATTGATTTTCTTGATAGCGTAAACCGACCTCATACACTTGATCAAATTGGTATAGAACGCATTATCAGGGCAGCCAAAAAGATAAGGGAAGAATTTCCAGAGACTAAGGTAGATCTCGGTTTTAGGCAATTTATTCTTGCTGAGCCTGAGCAAAACACTCTAGACAAGCTTGAAAAGTTTGACCCTACTGAAAATAAATTATTTGCTGACAAAGACATTTTTAGTGATTTTGGAAAACCTACCGTCCTTGCAACATGGCTTGTTAGAGATGGATATGGACTTACAGCAGATGTTGAGGAGTTAAATTTTGCTGGATACAATGGCTATTATATAGGAAAACATCTTTACCTAATTGACCCGGAATTGTCTAATAAGGCGATTGAAGCCATTGTAGTAAAATATGAAACTGACGGTAGCTTTAATCCTGAGAACGTGGTGTTATTCGGTTATAGTTTTACATGGACGGAAATGGAAGCTTTAAAAATTAATTTGAAACGGTTGAAGGATACAGAGAAAAACTTGCGTATCAACTTCGATATCCGTTATTGATTGGAGGGTATGTTATGGAACTTATCCTACAACGAGGATTACCACACCAACAAAAAGCTGTAGATGCAATAAGTGCTGCTTTGAATGGGGTACAGATAACTCCTCCTATACAATTTTATGAAAATCCAAGTATTTCTCTTTCTGACCCTAAACTAGCTGCAAATATTAGAGAAATTCAAAAAAATATACCTGCAGAATATCGAAGCAGTATGCCTATTGGTGACTGCTTGAATATTGATATTAAAATGGAAACTGGTACAGGAAAGACTTACGTTTATACTCATACTATATATGAGCTTCATAAACGTTACGGACTTAATAAGTTTATTATCGCTGTACCTTCACTTGCGATTAAAGCAGGAACCGCACAGTTTTTGCGTGATGAATATGTAAAGCGACATTTTTCCGATGTTTGTGGCTATGGTACAGAGATTGAGGTTGGAGTACTAGAAGCGCCAAAAAACAAGAAAAAGGGTCGCTCCTATTTCCCGAGTGTTGTGAGCGACTTTGTAAAAGGTTCTTGCCAGAACACGAAGAAGATTTATGTATTATTAGTTAATATGCAACTACTTGTTGTCCGATCAAATGGTATGCTTAGCCGTGACGACTATGATTATGGAGTAGAAGGTTTTTATAGACCACTTGATGCTATTCGTGCAACAAACCCTGTTGTTATTATTGATGAGCCACATAGATTTTCTCGTGACCAGAAGGCTTTCAAGGTGATCGCTGATGAAATAAAACCACAGTGTATTATACGTTTTGGTGCTACCTTCCCTGAAACTACAAGTGGACGTGGAAAGAACAAAATAACCGTAAAAGACTACCAAAACCTGCTCTATGATTTAAATGCCTGTGAATCTTTTAATCAAAATTTGATAAAGGGAGTAACGAAGGAGCATTTTGAACCGGTATCCAAGCGTGAAGAAAAGGTGAAAATCACTTCCATCACAAGCAAGGATTCTGTTACCTTTCAGTATAAAAAGCGTGATGAATCGACTAAAACATTTACTCTTAAAACTGGAGATTCACTATCTATCATTAATGAAGCTTTCGAGGGAATTACGGTTCATGCTATTGGCAAATCAACAGTTGAGTTTTCTAATGGTATTCAAAAGTCAACTGGTGAGGAATTGGATGTGGATATCTATATGACCTCTTATCAAGAGCAGATGATGCGTCTTGCCCTTGAACGTCATTTTGAAACTGAAAAAGCAAACTTCTGTGGTCGCAATTTCAAGATCAAGACATTGGCATTATTCTTTATCGATGATATATCATCATACCGACCAAACGAAGAAGGTAAAACCCCTTATCTATTACAAGCTTTTGAGAGGTTGTTTAAGGAACGGATAGAATCGGTGCTATCTACCCTCGGTGAGCATGATACAGAATATCGGGCATATCTGGAAGCAAGTCTTGCAGATATTTCTGCTTGCCATGCAGGCTATTTTTCACAAGACAATAGCGATTCGGATGAAGACATAGCAAAAGAAGTAGAAACCATCCTTCATGGAAAAAAACACCTTCTCTCTTTCAAGAATAAAGACGGTAGCTATAACACTTTACGTTTTCTATTTTCAAAATGGACACTTAAAGAGGGCTGGGATAACCCTAATGTATTTACGATAGCTAAACTTCGTTCTAGCGGAAGTGAAAATAGTAAACTGCAAGAGGTTGGACGAGGTTTACGTCTACCTGTAGATGAGAATGGTAATAGAATCTCCAATGAAGAATTCCAGCTTAATTATATTGTTGACTTCACAGAGGCAGACTTTGCTAAACGATTAATAGACCAAATAAACGGGGAAATTCCACAAGCTTCTTCTATTAGCGAAGAAAGATTGGAACAAGTGGCCAAGAAGCTTGGCATGACTTCTGATGAACTTTTTGATGCACTATATGATAAACATTACATAGACAGGCGATTAAATATAAAACCCGATACAAGGGACGCTTTCTTTGCAGAATACCCGGACTTTGCTACAGGATTGTCTTCAGGTAAGGTAAAAGACCGAAATGTAGCAAAACCAAAACCTGTAAAAATCCGCAAAGCTGTTTACAGTGAAATACGCAAATTATGGGAAGCAATCAATCAACGATACCTACTTTTCTATGATGATGATCTGGATGCTGATATGGCTAAAGTTGTTTTATCTTTGCTGGAAAAACCCGGTGTTTTTACAGACGTTGTCATGACTAGCTCCAGAGATATCGTTAAGAGCGATGGCTCACAGATGATGATTGTTTCAGATACAGGCGCTCAATATATAGTATCCAAACCTATTCCCTACAATGAATTTCTTAAGAGGATCACAAATGCAACAAACATTCCAATTAAAGTATTGCATGAGGCATTGTGTGAGTATGTTAAGAGGAATGGAACTATAAATCCAGAACATATTAATGAAAATTCTGTCAGCATGTTTATTCAACAATTTCATGACTGGAGAAGCAATAATTTGCAAGGTCGATTCCATTATGCAAAAAGCAATACGCCTGTTGGTGCAACAGCACTTACCTATTCAGACGGTTCTCCACGTGAAGATATCGCACAGGGACGTATCGGCACAAAGATAGCTCCGGGAACACCAAGCGAGAAGTATTTATATGATGCTTTCGCTTATGACTCACCGTTGGAACAAAAAAATATTATGTCGGACATCGAAGAAGTCATTGTATATGGAAAAATTCCACGTAGCAGCATTGCCATACCGACTATTACCGGTGGAATGTACAGTCCAGACTTCATGTATGCTGTAAGAAAGGCTTCCGGTGAGAAAGAGCTTAACATTGTAGTCGAAACAAAAGACGTAGAAAATAAATCCGACTTACGTGGTACAGAAAAAGCAAAAATTGATTGTGCTCGTGTTTTCTTTGATATGCTCTCGAAAGATGGATACACTGTTTATTTCCGTGATCAGTTAAACAACAAACAGATGGCTCAGATTATTAAAGAAGTATTGGCAGAGTAATTTAATTTAGGGGGGGTGAAAGGTTGAGGTTAGAAGCAATTTTTATTAAATATTATCGATCGATAGAAGAAGTGGCTCTTAAACTTCCTCAAAATAAGCCTCTTGTTCTATTCGGACCGAATAACGCTGGAAAATCTAATATATTATCAGCTATAAATAGATTACTTGGTGAAAGATATCCAACTTATATCGAGATGTTGGAAAGTGATTATTTTAAACGTAATCAAAATGAATATCCTACCGCACATATTACCGCTAAATTTACTAAGCCCTTATATTATAATAATAGAGGAAATGGATATGACGTTATATCTGTAAGTTATGGTTATAATGGACAGGCTAATAATAATCTTTTACACGATGGCAGTGGAAATAAAATATATCCCACAAACGAACAGCGTTCTGCCTGTCAGTCCTACTTGATTGATGCTGAAAGAAATATCCAGAGTGCTTTTAATTATAGTAGTAGCTACTCTCTGTTAAGCAAGTTTTCAAGGAAGATACATGAAGCCTTAAGTACAGAGCATAAAGATGAATTATCACAAGCCTTTAATCAAATTACAGCATCCTTTGAACAGACTGATGAATTCTCTAGTTTTTTTAATCGATTTTCTGAAGCTCTAAAGGGGGCAGTAAAAGGGTTTGTTCACTCATTGGCTGTGGATTTTTCAGCCTATGATCCAAACAATTATGCAAAGTCACTTCGGATCTATGCAAAAGAGGGAGATAATATTCGTGGATTTGAAGAATTCGGCACTGGTGAACAGCAAGTCTTGTTAATGGCTTTTGTTAAAGCATATATGGAAGTATTCACAGGTGAAAATTTTGTGTTGATTATTGAAGAACCAGAAGCTCATCTCCATCCCTTAGCTCAAAGATGGTTAAAGGAATATGTTGTAGATATGTGTTCATGTGGTATTCAAGTAATCATTTCAACACATTCCGCAGAGTTCATAGATGCAGAATACTTAGACGGACTTGTTCGAGTACATAAAGAGGGTGGAGTTACTAAAGCAATACAACTATCCGCTCAGCAACTTTGCGATTTTTGTATAGGGTCAGGTGTTCCAGAGAATTGTGTGTCACCAGAAAACATAGTTGATTTTTACTCGACAAAACTATTTTCAGACCAGTTAAAAGGAATGTTTGCCGAAACAATCATTTTAGTGGAGGGAGCTACTGAATATTTTGCTCTGCCAGTGTATTTAAAACGTAGTGGGTATTCTTTAGCTGAACATGGAACCGAAATTGTTAATTGTCGCGGTAAGGATGCAATCCCCTTGTACTGGAGGTTATTTAAAGCATACGGTTACAATTGTTATGCTATATTTGATTGTGACAGGAATGCATCAAAGACTAGGGATGTGTTTAATGGCATCTTTTGCGAAGAAGAATGGGATACAGAAACTGAAAATTGTATTGTTAGAGCCGATTATGCATACTTCGGTAAAGACTTTGAATCCCATTTGCGTACAGCAATAGAGGATTATACTTCAATGGAACAAACTATTTCTGAAAAATATCATATTTCTTCAAAGCCAGGAAAAGCTAAAGCTATTGCACAACATATAGAGGAAATTCCTCATTTTATTAAGGATATCGCAGATAAACTATTAATTATAGAACTATTGAGACAAAATTAGCTGAATGTTAAAAAGACCACACAGGAGTATAAAAACTCTTATGTGGTCTTTTTTGCCCGCATGAAGCTGTTCATTCAAGTTTTTCTTAAATCCCTAAGTGAACGCTTCTTTCCTGCGGCTTTTTTGTTAAAAAATCAAATTTTTATAAGGCTTCTAAATTTTTACTTTTCTTTTTCATCACAATCAAAGTAAGTATGAACGCTGACAGGAATCCTACAATATCACAGAGAATGACTCCATAAAACCCGGCATCCAGACCGGCCGGATTTACAAAACAAGGCAATCCCAAAAGGCCCGATCCTCCATAGACATACTGGGTCGACTGAAACATTCCTGCTACAGCCCCTCCAAGGCTTCCGGCTATGACAGAAATGATCAAAGGCGTTTTTAGGGGTAACAAATAGCCATAAATGGTCGGCTCACTGATTCCCAGCAAACAGGTCAGCCCTGCCGTAGCCGCCCCTGATTTCTTTGCTTTTTCTTTTAATAAGACTGCTGCAGCGAACACCGCTCCTGCCATTGCAAGCTGATTTCCCGCCAGCAATCCCATTACAGGCTCATTGCCATTGATTGCGATATCATTGATAAATATTGGAATAAATGCCCAATGCAGACCAAACATAACAATTAAGATCCATGGGCCGCCCAATACCAGGCCTCCTAATACGGGGCTGAAGTTATAGATTGCAAATATTACTTTTGAAAGAATGGTACTTAAAAAGAGTGTAACCGGTCCAACGACCCAAAAGGTCAAGGGTATAGTCACCAATAATACAAAGAGAGGAACTGCAAAAAATGCAATCGCTTCTGGCATCACTTTCTTTCCTATCTTTTCTAATTTCGATGCAACATAAACAGCAATGATTGCAGGGAACACCGTTGATGTATAATTACTTACCGTCATCGGAATCCCAAATAAGGAGTGAATAGAACCGTCTGCTGCTGCGGCTACAAAGGAAGGATAGATCATAATGGCTCCGATTCCCATCCCCAGATACTGGTTCATATCAAACTGCTTGGCTGCAGATGCCCCCAATATGACCGGGAAGAAATAAAAAATCATATCAGCAATGGCATACAAAAATAAATATGTACTGTCTGTATCCTGTAATGCCCCCGAAGCAGTACAGATTGCCAACACTCCTTTTAATATACCGCATGCCGTCATTAATCCAATTGCAGGTGTAAAAATCCCGGAAACCGTTCTGCTGAATCCGTCAAATAGCTTTTCCTTCTTTCTCTCCCCCGGTCCTTTGTCTGCATCAATTTCTCCAAAGTCTCCGGAATTTTCCAACATCGGTACTAATTCCTCATACACCTTGGAAACTTTGTTGCCAACCACTACCTGGAATTGTCCTCCCTGCTCTACCATGGAGATGACTCCCTCCGTCCTTTTTACAGCCTCCCTGTTTGCTTTGCTGTCATCCTTTAAGGTAAAGCGAAGTCTTGTCATGCAGTGTACGACACTGACCACATTTTCTTTTCCGCCGACATATTCCAGTATGTCAGCTGCTGCTTTTTTGATTTCCATACCTTTTCTCCTTACTTTACAATATAATGTTCAACGGTGATACTCCCTGTGATGCCCGTCGGCTCTAATAACATAAACTGTGAAAGATAATCATATCGTTCCCGAACAAGTGTTGTGGATACCTGGATGCAAAAACGGTTTTTCCCCTCTTTCAACGCCTTTGTGATGTCAAAACGATAAGGCGGACAAATCTTTTCCCCTATAAAGATTTCATTTACCCATACCTTAACACCCTCTGCCACCCCCTCAACTGCCGCGATCACCTGGTCTGTTTTCCATAACTCTGCCTCGAATTCGTACCGGATCATACCAGTGAACTCCTCTTTCCCCTTTATCTCCTGCAAGGGCCTCAATTTCTCCAGCATCATCGGCTCTTTAAACTCTGTAAAATCAGGATAAGTTGCAAAGGATACCTGATATGGGCCTTTTACCTGATATTCAGATACTTTTTCATATTCCTTCGGAGCAGGAAGGAAATCATTCATAGACCGCGGAAAAATGACCATTTTAGATTCATACGGGGATAAGTTCAACGTAAGCGGGCTGCTATCTTCTTTTCTCTTATTTTCCATGGCACAATAAGCAAAACAGGGACCTTTATTAGAAACCTTAACTTCGGCCGTAACAGCATCATATGGATGCTCATTGACAAAGAAGTAAATATGGCCATCCTCCTGTTCATAATGGTAATATCTTAAATATGGGACATCCGTATTTACTGAGATTTCATTCAGTCCATCGGATCTTATGGTTTCAGCCAAAGTTTCCAGTGAAACAATCCGAACAGATGAAGATGCCTTTAATTGTTTGATGATTTCGCAGGCATCCTCTCCCTGGCTGGTCCTGTTTGGAAGATCTTTCAGCCAGTAAAGATAAAGCCCATGTTCGGAAGCTTTTAACAGCCATTTTAAAAATTTTCCCGGCAAGGCTTCTGCATAAGGGAGTACCAGCCCTTGAAATGTCTCCTGATTCACTTTAATTCCAGACTCACTCACCTCTGCCTCCATCAAACCGTCTATGGGCAGGATATCAAAATCAATCTGATTTCTTGTCAATTCTTTTGCCGGCTTCTGCATCAGCATGTATTCTCCGGACCATTCTGCCTCCCCATGATATAACAGTGCGACGGGAGCCTTGTGGATACCGCCAGACAGCAGATGGCTCAACCGGTTTGTATAATCCATCAAAAGCCGGAATCCTCCAAACTGAGGATCTCTCCCGTGGGCATAAAAGTGGGGCGGGCAATCACAATCCGGATACTCCTTGGGGTCAAATGCATGGGGAACATAATAATTGATCCCTCTTACCATCATATAATCAATGATCCATTTCATCAGCCGGTTTCCCTCTGCCCAGCCATAGGCACCGAATACCTCGCACAAGGCCCTCCCCTGCTTTTTGGGGTCCATATGGGCCAATGAAGAACCTAACTTTCCAAGTACATAATGAAAAAACTCTCCGTCCCAGCCTGCCTTTGTCTTAGACTTGAAAATTCCTCCATCCATTCCCGGCATCAGCTGATGAAAAACCACATCTATTCCTGCCATATCCTGATGGGCCATGGCTCTGAAAAAATGTCCTGCGCCATACCCCAGGCGTGCATGTGCATTATTATCTTCAATGGTGTGTCCGATATATTCCACCTGATGCCGGGCACACCAGTCTGAAATTCTTTTATTAAAATGTTTGGAATAGAGCTTACTAACCAGATCCATGTATTCATAGCGGATCTGATGCCCAGGCTCTCCCCCTTCCAGAAACAGCAAGGGCAAACGCTTGCGGCAGTCCGTTCCGGTCTGCTTTTCTAAAAGCTCTAGTAAATCCTCTCTCCAGGGAATATCCATTTCTGTTCTTCCAATGGAACCTGTCGCCCCATGCATATTTCCAAACCTGGGTTCATCTGAAAAAAAGCCTGCAATTGTCTTGCCGAATTCTTCTTTATACTTTTCATAATGGGCTTCATAAACCGTATCAATTAATACATCCGTAGCAAGAGGGTCAATGGGATTTAAATACCCCTTTGTCTCCGGTTCCCCGCCTTCAAACGTTGCGGTTACAATCATGACACTCCAATCTCCCTTTGGAAGGTCAAAGGAGACAAGGGTATGATTTACGACTTGTCCGGTTATATCAATCAAAGTATCCGGATCAATTTTTTGGTAGCCTGTTTTTTTCCCTAAGGTGACAGATATTAATTTATCCTTTTTGTCACGAAATGCATAACGGATTATTGCCTGTGCATTTTTCATGGGTCCTATAAAGTCCAGTACTTTACAGGCCAGAAACTGCTTTTGCAAATGGGGGAATTCTCTCTCCACTCTCCCGTCTGCATACCCTGTAGGAAAATGGGAATCGTCCAGAATCCACACTTTCATGTTCCGCTGTTTTGCTTCTTCCAGCAGGATATCCATGTCTCTCCACCATGTTTCCCCCAGGAAATCCGGATGGGGCCTCGCCTCCACACAAAATGCCCTGATTCCGGATTCATGGATTTTTTCTACGGTTTCTCTGAGAACGCTTTCTTCTTCCCCATGCAGCCAGAGAAAGGGCAGAATATAATTGTCTGCGTTTCCTTTTAATACTTCATTCAGTCTTTTCATGCATATCTCCATCGGTCTCTGTTTCTTGGTCTATGTTGCTTTGATATCTATAGAATAGCACCCGCGCTTTTGTGCAGCAATGTCGTAACTACAGGAAATAAATGACCAAACTTCACTTTTTTATTGACCGGAACATTCTAATAATCTTCCATAAAATTGACATTAACTTCTGATTTTGATACATTAATAGGGAAATAAATCCGTTTTGTTTGTTATAATTCATATAGGAGTATTAAAATGAATATCCAAACTTTGAATAAGCATCTTTCTACCCTTACGCTTCATGAACAGCAGTACAAAGAAGGAAAATTTTATGACTTCTCCAAGCTGGAGATTGTAGATGTAATAGAGAACCAGAATATTTATAGAATGGACGTTTCTTATAATCTCACAAACAACATGTTTTCTGTAAAAAAGAACTCCCGTTTCCAACCCGTTCCTCCTCACGTACACAGCTGGGTGGAGATCAATTATATGTATTCCGGCAGCTGTGAACAAATGATCAATGGCAAATCTCTGATTCTGCAAACCGGAGAGATTATTTTAATTGATTGTGAAACCGTTCATGCCATCGGTTACACCGGGGAAAATGACATTATGATTAATCTTTTGATTCCCAAGGATTACTTAAACAATACTTTTTTAAGCCGTCTTTCCAGCGACAGCCTCATCTCCCGTTTTTTTATTAATGCCATGAATTCAAAAACTGACCATAACAGTTTTATTGTATTTCACTCCTCTCACAGCAGAAGACTGCCTGTTTTTATGAATGAACTTTTATGTGAATATTATAGTCCCTCCATGAATTCTGCGGAGATTTTAGATCACTTATTTTCTTTGGTGGTTTCTGAATTGGTCAATGTCTTTGGTCATGACATGAGTAAAAATCTGGACAAGAATTCCAGTTTTTCGATTATTCCTGTTTTAAAGTATATAGAATCCAATTACCAAACAAGTACCCTGGAAAAAACAGCAGCCTTTTTCAATATCAACCCCAATTATCTGACCACTTTATTAAAACGGCAGACAGGCCATTCCTATAAGGAACTGATTTTGATGTCCAAAATGAAGGCCGCACAAAAGCTGCTCTCCTGTACCAGGCTTTCCGTCAAGGAAGTCGCCCTTCATGTGGGCTATGATAACCTTACCTTCTTTTACAGAAAGTTTCAGGAATACTATCATTGCACCCCGAACGAATATAGAAGGAAGAAAAACGGGGAATAAACCGGCTGTCAGAAACCTTAAACCTCGTCAGAAGTTTTAAACTTTTAGCAAAAAAAATTTAATTTGACATCCTAATTTCTTTCTAGTAGAATACACTTAAACAAAAGGGAGTAGTTGACACCTACCCGGTGTTTGCGGTTGCATCAATCCGGTTATACTTACGCTGACAAGCATTTATAATCTGCAACGTAACTAAGTAACAAGACTTTTGCTGTAAAATCGCATTTTACAAAAAGGGTCTTTTTTTTATACAATTTTAACAATTATTTTTTGCAAAGGGGTAAAAATGGAACTATCATCGAAGCAGTCTCACATTTCAAACTTAACACTCGGAGGAATTTTGGTAACATTAGGTGTTGTATACGGAGATATCGGTACGTCCCCGCTCTATGTTATGAAATCCGTACTCTCCGGAAACGGCGGAATCCAGCATGTTTCTGAGAATTTTATTCTTGGAACCTTATCCCTGGTATTCTGGACGCTGACTATTTTAACGAGTATAAAATATGTTTTTATTACCCTGAAAGCGGATAACAACGGCGAAGGCGGTATTTTTTCACTTTTCACCCTTGTCAGAAGCCGGTCCAGGTGGCTGATTATTCCTGCCATGATTGGAGGCTCCGCCTTGTTGGCCGACGGGATGCTGACACCGGCAGTAACCGTAACGTCCGCCGTGGAAGGACTGAAACTGCTTCCTGTCTTTGAGAACCTGTTTGGCAGCAACCAGAAAAATATCGTTTACCTTGTTATTTTCATCATCTGTGCCCTGTTTTTTATCCAGCATATCGGTACGGAATTCATCGGAAAGCTGTTCGGGCCGATTATGTTTCTATGGTTTTGCAGCCTTGCCTTTTTTGGTATCATCAATCTGGCAGAGAATCCGTACCTGCTTCGGGCTTTGTCCCCCCATTATGCGGTGAACATTTTATTCAGCGACGATAACAAGCTTGGCTTCTTTATTCTGGGAAGCATATTTTTATGTTCTACGGGTGCCGAAGCACTTTACTCAGACCTTGGACATGTGGGGAGAAAAAATATTTACTTTACCTGGCCATTTGTTAAGATCTGTTTGCTGCTCAACTATTTCGGACAGGGTGCATGGATTTTGTCTGCGAAAAATAATCCGGCTCTTGGATTAATGGAAGACCTCAATCCATTTTATCAGATGATCCCCCATGGCTTTCTGATCTATGGGATCGCCATTTCAACATTTGCAGCCATTATCGCATCACAGGCATTGATTTCGGGTTCCTTCACCCTTGTATCGGAAGCCATAAAGCTGAATCTGTTCCCAAGGCTTCACACCTTGTATCCTTCTACGATGAAAGGCCAGCTTTACATTCCCGCCATCAACCGGATCTTATGCATTGTCTGCATCGGTATCGTCCTTTTCTTTCAAAGCTCTGAAAAAATGGAGGCCGCATATGGTCTTGCCATCACCGTTACCATGCTTATGACGACCATTTTGCTGTTTAACTATATGAGGAAGAAAAACACGCCTATTGTACTTTCAGTCATTATGCTTGTATTCTTTATGAGCTTTGAGTTTTCCTTCTTCCTCGCAAATATCGTTAAGTTTTTCCATGGCGGATTTGTTGCGATCATCATTGCAGTATCCATTTTGTTCGTGATGTATCTCTGGCACAGGGCTCATATCATAAAGATGCGTTATCAGGAAAATGTGCCCGTGAAACAATATATCAAGCAGCTTAGCAAACTGCGCGTTGACCCGGAAATACCAAAATACGCCAGCAACCTGGTGTGTCTGAGCAACTGTTCCAATCCAAAAGAGATCGAACGGAAAATCATGTATTTTCTTCTGGATAAACGGCCCAAGAAAGCGGATGTATACTGGTTTGTCAATGTAACCGTAACCGATGAACCTTATCAGGCGGAATATGCCATTGAAAACTTCGGCACCAAGCATATTATCAAGATTCAGCTCAAGCTGGGCTTCCGCATCGACCAAAAACTCAATGTATTTTTAAGGCAGATATCAACGGAATTAGTGAAAAATAAAGAAATCGAACCCCAGACCAGCAGCTACTCCATTCTTCCCGGACGTAATCTGGGAGATTTCCGTTTTGTATTTATCCAGGAGATCCTCTCTCATGAAACTTCGCTTTCTGCCTGGGACGCACTTCTGTTAAGAACCAAGTTTTTCATACAGAAGTTTACCGCTTCTCCTTCCAACTGGTTTGGACTTGATACCAGTGATGTTTATATGGAAAAAGTCCCCATGTTTCTTGGGCATTCAAACCGCGTTGTCTTAAAAAGAAACGATGGGAAATAAGATTCTGAAATAAATAGTTAAGGTCTCCTATGAAAATCAATTCACAGGAGACCTTTTTGGGTTACAATACAGATACATATTCGTTGTCCTACATATAAAATCTCCAGGGATAGCTGCTGGCTTCCTCCGCATAGTCAATGCCCACACGCTTAGTGGTTACTATGGTAAATTTTATGACTTTCCAAATCTGTTCTGTGCCATGCGCACCTTTCCCAGAAGTTCTTTGGCCACCACAATGGAGTCTCGATTATAAAACTCTCTGTTCAGTTTTTTCACTTTAAAAGTCCTTTCTTTCTAATACAAAAGCTGATCCGTTTCATTACCAGATTTTATCCAGGTCCTCCGCATAAAATGTAATGGCTTTGACATATTGTGTTATCGTTTCATCTGCCGAAGTGACGGCTAACGTGTTCAAGAGAATTTTCATGGCATGGGAATATTTTCCCAAATTATATAATGTCATGGCATAAAATGTTTTTATGCCATGATCTTCTGGAAATAATTCTATCCCTTTCAGAAATACTTGCCTGGATTTTTCATATTCTCCCAAGGTTCTATAAGTACTGCCAAGTCCTAATAAGGCTCCCCTTAAATCCTCCTCTGGCAGTCCCAGTTCCATGGCTTTTTCATAATAAGGGATTGCCTCTTTTTCAAGTCCCATCACATCAAAACTCCAGGCACATTGATAATTGACCACAGGGTCGTCCGGGTATTGATTCACTAAATCCATAAAGATTGTATTTGATTCTTTTAAGCAGCCTTCCGCTCTCAGTCTAATTGCTGTTTCCAATTCTTTCATACAGAAAACGCCTCCAATCTGATCCTTTTAACGTTCAATGATCACAAAAAGATTATACCAGACAGGAAGGGATATTCCCACCATAAGATGTTAAGCACCCAGCGAAAAGAGCTGGAACAGGAAGATGTTATTTTTCGGAATGAGTATATGGGCTAACTATGCCCTGTCTGTAAAAATGCAAAAAAATAACACCTTTCGATGTTATTTTCAGATGTGTGCTGTAGCGTTTTAAAAGTGCAAGCATGCGGTTCCTGCCTGCATTGTATGAATTAATATTTTACCAGCACCATTCCGCCTTTGCGCTCGTAGCCAGTATTCCACAGCCCATAAAGAGATATCCAGCGATATCCACCATAGGTGGCAGCTTTTACATAGAAATCGTCTTCAAATTCCTCATACCCCACCAGCATAAACCAATGCCATACATAATCCTTGTAGTCAGCATTCTTATGCTTTAACATCAAAAACGGGATTGGAATTCCATTATCAATCTGTGTCTTTACTTCTATGGCCGCTTCCTTTGCGGAAACCTCACCATGACAGCCGGTCATTTTTATATCCTGATCTCCTACGTCATTCAAATAATCCTTAAATCCGTCCATGAATATTTCCAACGTATCAATTCCGTGAATTCGGGGCCTTAAATAGGGCTTCATCTTCATGGCAAACTTGATGTAGTCTTCCTTTGCAAGTTTTTGAATCTCGTAGGGATATAAGTGCTCTTTTTTTTCATGGAGTGCCGCATTGATGCAGACATCACATGCCGCGGCCGCACCGCATCCACCTAAGTGCATCATGGGGTCACGGAACCAGTCCTGATTACCGCCAAAAGAATCTTCAATGTGAAAATAAGGCAATTCTTTCTTCATGTTCCCCCTCCTTCTTAATTATGTTATATTGGGATTATAATACCAGTGTTCGATTTCGTAAAGCTATTATAGCAGATTCTAGTGCTCCGGGATATACTTATTAATTGGTAATTGTAAGTATTAAATATTAGATAAACGTCAATAAAACGGCCCCAGAGGTTTTTTAAACCGCCTGGAACCGTTTTTCTGGTCTATTTTTCTTATTTTTGATTTAATGCATCAATCAGCTGCTGTAACATTTCCCGTTTTATCCCCGGAATAAAGCTTAACATCTGACGAAGGGGCATTCCCTCCATGGTGGCCTGCATCATCTCATGGTTCACTGCACCGCTGCTGTCTTGTGCGTTTTCCTCCATTTCCCTGGCCTGGGTGCCTGCAAACATCTGCTTCTGTGCCGCTTCAAGAATGGCTTTTCCTTTGGGATCTTTCATGATATCTCCTATTGTAGAGTTAAAATCGTATACGACAGGCACAGCTTCTGTGGATTCAACGGTAACCGTGGAGGATAATATCCTTTCTCTTACTGATTTTGCAATATGAATCGTATATTCCCCACTTAATACATGCCAGTCATGGAGCCTCATATCCCAATAGGCGAATGCTCTCTTATCTAATACAAACGTTACTGTCTTTGTCTCGTTTGGCTCTAAGGCAACCTTTTCAAACCCTCTAAGTTCTATGACAGGACGTAAAACATTCCCTGATGCAGGAGTAACATAGAGCTGCACGACTTCTTTTCCTGCAATGGCTCCAGTATTGGTCACATCCACACTTACAGTAATCCGTTCCGTATCCTTTATGCTGTTTCTATCTACTTTCATATTGCGAAAGGCAAACTGGGTGTAAGATAATCCATAGCCAAAGGGAAACAGCACCTCTGCCTTTTTAGATTCATAATACCGGTAGCCAACAAATACCCCTTCCCGGTATTCCACTGTATCGCCCTCTCCCTGATAAAAGAGATAAGACGGATTGTCTTCCAGCTTCAGGGGAAATGTTTCCGCCAGCCTGCCACTGGGATTGACCTCCCCATATAGTACCTTTACGACTGCTTCCCCAATCGCCTGACCGCCCAGATATGCCTCAATTAAGCCTTTTACTTTATGGACCCAGGGCATTTCCACAGGCGATCCATTGTGCAATACTACAATGGTATTGGGCTGAACCTCACAGATTTCCCGGATCAGCTCATTCTGGCAATCCGGCAGGCGCATATGCTTTCTGTCATAACCTTCCGACTCAAAGTTATCCGGAAGTCCTGCAAAAATAACAGCAGCTTCCGCATTTCCAGCGGCATCAACAGCTTTATTTTTTAATTCCTCTATGGTTGCATCCTTGTCTGTCTGATAACCTTGTTCATAAGTGATCTTTAACCCTGACGCTGCGGCCGCTTCCAGCGCAGAGGTTACCTTAAAGCTGTTGATATGGGAACTTCCTCCGCCCTGATAACGTGGCTTTTCAGCAAATTCTCCAATAAAAGCAACTCTTCTCTCCCTGGAAAGAGGCAGCACATTCTCTTCATTTTTCAATAATACGATTGACGCTTCCGCTGCCTTTTCTGCCAGCGCGTGGTCTCTCTCCCGGTCAAATACTGCATTCTCATCCTTGTTTTCCCAGTAGCGGTATATTACATCTAAGATTCGGGCACAGGCTTTATCCAGTACTTCTTCCTCTAACTCCCCACTCTTTACAGCTTCTGCGATGAGGGCATCATTAACCCCGCCGCTTCCCGGCATCTCCAAATCCATTCCTGCTTTTAATCCCAGGACTCTGTCATTTACTGCCCCCCAGTCACTTACTACATAGCCGTCAAATCCCCATTCCTTTCGCAGTATATCGGTTAGATAGACCGGATTTTCCGAGGCATAAACGCCATTAATTTTATTATAAGAACACATAACCGTCCAGGGCTTACTCAACCTTACGGCACCTTCAAAGGCCGCCAGATAAATTTCCCTCAGCGTTCTCTCATCTGCTTCGGAGGAACTGGTCATTCTTCTATGCTCTTGATTGTTGGCAAGAAAATGCTTAATGCTGGTGCCGATGTTTTTGCTTTGTACGCCCCGAATAAAGGCACCTGCCATTTCGGAAGCCACATAAGGATCTTCTGAATAATATTCAAAATTACGTCCGCACAGCGGGGAACGCTTGATATTCACTGCAGGGCCTAATATCACGCCTACCCCCTCTGCCTGGCACTCCTCTCCGATCGCTTCACCGATCTCTGTCATCAATTCTCTGTCAAAACTCGCAGCGGTCGCACAGCCTGCGGGAAAGCAAACTGCCTGGATGCTCTCATTTACCCCCAGATGATCCGCTTTCACATCTTGTTTTCTTAATCCATGAGGTCCATCGGAAAGCATTACTTTCGGAATATGAAGCCTTTGTATTTCTTTTGTATTCCAAAAATTTTCACCCGAACATAATCCGGCTTTTTCTTCCAATGTCATTTTACCAATCAATTCCCTAATTTGTTCTGATTTCATCTTTTTCTCCTTTATAAACAAACGATTTGGACGTATTCTTCACGATTCGGATTGATTCAGCACATCGAGAACCATTTTTAACAGAGGTTCTAAGGACGGCGCCTGTACAAGCAGCTCTGTTAAAGTAAATCCATAAGCATACTGGATCATGGGAGTTTCAAAAAATCCCGGAACGGCCTGTTCTATCATCTCTCTTGCAACCGGCTCTCCGGCAAGTTCTCCTAACGTAGAATCCATGGTGAAACGCTTTATTTCCAATTCCGTATCCGTATCATATTCAAAGAAATAGCTTCCTGATCCCAATTCGACCTCTCCCTCTTTTTCCGGAAGATAAAGGATGGCCGTGGTATTCACAGGAATTTCTACTTTTACTGTGATTTTACCGTTCTTACATTTCCATTCACTTCGGATACAGCCATAAACCGATTCAAAGGAGGCACACACCCAGGTGATCCCTTTGATAAACATTGGTTTGATATAGAATTTTTTGTATCCCGCCTCTATGCCATTGATCCCTGCCAATTTTTTATACATCCATTCTCCGATGGAGCCATATGCATAATGATTTAAGGAATTCATTCCCGATTGTTCAAAGTCCCCGTTCGGCAAAATGGAATTCCAACGCTCCCAAATGGTAGTCGCCCCTTTTTTCACTGCATACAGCCAGGAAGGATAATCTTCTTTTAAAAAGAGAACTCCGGCAAGATCATGCATCTTATGATCGGATAAGGCATGACAAATGTATGGGGTACCGACAAATCCGGTGCTCATATGGTTTTTATGGGCGCCAATATTACTCTCAAGCAGCTTTGCAATGCGCTCTTTATCTTTTTTCCAGGCCAAATCAAAATGCAGCGCTAAGGTAAGTGCTGTCTGGGTTTCTCCTACCATTCTTCCTGTAACCGTAAAATACTCCTTCCGAAAGATATTTAAAACCCTTTTGTACCGCTTCCCATACTCTCTGGCATCTTCCTTTTTTCCAAGCACCAGAGCTGACTTTTTTACAATATCCATGGAATAGAGATAATATGCATTGGCAATCAGATAACGGTCGGTTGCTCCTGACCGGTCCACCAATTCTTCCTTATCCAATGCAAGCCAATCCCCGTATTGATAACCGCTCATCCATAGACCGTTACTTTCCGTATGGTTAGTCATATAATCGACCCAGCCCTTCATTGACTCATACTGTTCTTCTAATATGCGCTTATCCCCATAGGTTTCATACATGACCCAGGGTACTATGGTTGCAGCATCACTCCATGCCGCTGCACTGTAGCTCCCTAAAACGTCAGGTACAACATGAGGTACAGCTCCATCCTCCAATTGTTCCGATGCCAAATCATGCAGCCACTTTGTAAAAAATCTTGCTGTATTCCGGATATAGGCTGCCGTCCCTGCAAATACCTGTGCCTCTCCCGTCCAGCCAAGTCTTTCATCTCTTTGGGGGCAATCCGTTGGTATATCTACAAAGTTATCGCTCTGCCCCCAATAAATATTGCTTTGGAGCTGATTTACCATGGCATTGGAACAACGAAACGTTCCCGTATCTGCCATATCCGTATGGATCGCACAAGCAGTAAAATCTTCCGGAAAAATCTCATTTAGCCCCTCGATGCAAATATATTGGAATCCATGAAAGGTAAAATGGGGAATAAAGGTCTGTTCACTGCCGTCACAGATATAAATATCTTCTGATATGGCAGCCCGAAGAGTCTCCGGATAAAAGTTTCCATATTTATCCAGAGTTTCTGCGTGGCGGATTTTAATTCGCTGTCCTTTCTCCCCCTTAACTTTAAACTCTACAAACCCTGAAATATTCTGACCGAAATCAATCACTTTTTCTTTTTTGGGAGTTTCCATATATTCCTTTGCCGGAAAGCGTTTTTTGATTCGTACCGGCTCGGATTCCTGGGAAACCAGGCGGCCTTTGTCAAAAACCCCCTCTTCCTTTAAAACTGCAACCGCCTGACCCTGAAATTTCTTTTCCGCCAGGCTGTCATAGGTTTCTCCCATATAAAACTCCGCACTCCTGATGGGTCCCGTATATACACTCCAGGTGCCATCTGTTGACAGAACTTCTTTGCTGCCATCTTCATAAGCAATGTGAACCTCTGCCAACACAGCCGTTCTGTCCCCGTATTGATTGGGAGTACAGGTAAAGGATAAATACCCTTTATACCAGCCATTTGCCACTGTGATCTCAATCTCATTCTCTTCCTGCAGGTATTCATCTGCCTTATAAGTCTGATACTGGATTCTTTTTTTGTAATTGGTCCAGCCCGGTGCAAGATAGGTATCTCCTACCTTCCTGTCATTGATCTTTATTTCATAAATCCCTAAAGCAGTGGCAAAAATACGAACTGATTTCACAGCTTTATTGATGTGAAATTTTTTGGTGAAAATTGCACAAGCCGTCTCTTCCTGCAAAAGTTCATGGGTGATCCAGTTTGCTTTAAAATTGGTTCCCTTTAGAATTCCTGTCTCAAAGCTCCCTGTTCCAACGGCTTCATTTCCCAGATTATCATACACCTTTACCATCAAATGGTATTGCTTTTCTGCTTCTAATTCTTTCCCTTCATAGGTCACCAAAACAGAATCGTCTTTTTCTACCTTTTGAGTATTCCACACTTCCCCTTCGTTGTCTGAAACGATGATCTGATAGGCACTTTGCATCACATTTTTATCTTCCGATTTTAGTTTCCAAGAAAATCTCGGCCTCTTAATATCCATTCCAATTGGGTTTACCTGATACTCTGTTGTCAAATCATATAAATTCACTTGTTATCCTCCACTCCCGGCATGATGATAATCCATGGAACACGATCATCAAAATCCGTAATTTTATATTGCATTTTTGTTTCAATTCATATAAATTTGTTGTAGAAACATACTATTTTATTAAAATCACCTCATTGGAGGCTCAAATGAAAGATATAGAAAGTTTCTGCCAATACTTTTACAGGGATGCCTTAATTCCCGTCTATATTTATAAAAACCACAATTGGGTGACCTCTATTCCAACCCAATCCCCAATTACCCGCCCGCCTGCCATTTATTTAGAAACCTTATGGCAGCAGACCTCCCCTGTTTCTTATATTACAACCAGCTTCCATTCCTTTTTTGGGTGCATCCGGTTCAAAGAAGACCCAAGCATTCAGTTTGTGATCGGCCCTGTCAGTAATGTTCCCTATTCTGAAGAAGTTTTACGCATGATGCATCGGGAATATTTTGTTTCACCCAATGAACGGAAAGGGTTCCATTCCTTTTTTTCAAATATTTCAACCATGACGCTAAAATCCTTTTTGAATAAACTGTTATTTTTCCAGTACGCATTAAACCAAACGCCGCTGCTCTTACCTAATATTATTGACACGAATCTGTCCCAGACTCTATGCAGCATCGCAAATGAGCAGGCAGAAAACATGTATAGAGACAAAGAAAATGGCTCCTTTAACAATTCTTATGAAATAGAGCAGAAACTGACCAGTCTGATAGAAAACGGTAACGTAGAAGAATTTAAAAACTATGCGTCTGATATCTCAACCATCCATGAAGGCATTATAGCCTCAACCCCCATCCGCCAGGCAAAAAACACCTCCATTGTTATGATCACTCTAGCCACTCGTGCGGCGATCCGAGGGGGACTTCCCAAAGATACCGCTTTTCAATTATCTGATTTGTATATTCAGAAAACGGAACAGCTTACCACCATGGAATCCATTTATCAATTAAATTATAATGCTCTATATGACTTTACCTGCCGGGTATCCGAATCCCAGATTCCGGTTGCCAGTGATGATGCCATACAAAAAGCGATCCATTATGTTTTAGAAAATACCAATGTCCGTCTGACTGTTTCAGATGTTGCCTCTTACCTGGGCTTCAGCCGCTCCTATTTTTCCCATCGCTTCAAACAAACCCTGGGCTTTGATTTAAGTGCATTTATTGTCCGCTGCAAACTGGAAGAATCCAAATACCTGCTGGCATATACCGAAAAAAGTATCAGTGAGATCAGTAACTATTTATGCTTTTCCAGCCAGAGCCATTTTCAGACTGTATTTAAAAAACAATACGGCACCACGCCTTATGATTACCGTAAAAATCCTCAGACTTTACAAAAGAGGCATTTAATCCGATAAAGACTTTTCCTTTCTTTCCTTTAACTCTTTTACAATTTTCGGATAAATTTCTTCCAACTTATATTTTTTGAAGAGGATGAACATGATAACAAACAAAATCAGAGGGACATAAATGGAAAATGCAAAAATGGCATAAATGGCGCTATCGGGCTGAACCTTTAATGCCCCATTATAAGAACCCAAAGCCAAAAGCCATCCAATTAAGGAGCCTCCGATCCCCCACCCAATCTTAGCACCAAAGGAACTGGCACTATTGGTCATTCCTACAAGCTTCTTTCCGTGTAACCACTCATTATATTCCACACAATTGTTTACAAGCGCTCCTAATAAACACATGATGGGAATATTGGCAAACGTCATCAATCCGCCGGCCACAAGACAGGAAACGATACTATATGGGGTAAACGATCTGATGATTCCTCCCAATATCCCAATGACACAGCAGATTTGATTTGTTTTGGCCATTCCATATTTTTTTGCCAATGGTCCAACCGCTGCAAAGCCTAAAAAAGTAGGAATCAATCCAATCCCTCCCATTAAGGCAATCAGATTTTCATTTCCCAAAACCCATTTTGCAAAATACGTTCCTCCAGAACTATTCAGACCATAGGAGACATTCAAACATAAATTGGCTGCCAGCATAATCACCCAATATTTATTTTTAAACAATAATTTAATTGCTTCAAAGAATGGCGTTTTTTCCTCCTCTTCTTTTGTTTCATCAATGCTTTCCTCACGGGAGGTTTTATACAGAAGCAACAGGGAAAGTCCTGAAATGACCGCAAAGATTACTCCCAGCCTAATCCAGGCTTCCTGGGTTCCTCCCAGCATATTGGTAATCGGAATCAAAAGTATGGAGACAGCCATTCCGGCCACATAACCGGAAGCTGCTCTTGCAATCCCTATTTTGCCGCGCTCCTCCACACTTTTTGTACGAGTGGCCATAATCGCTCCATAGGGAATTGCAACTGCGGTGTATGCGACACAGGTAATCAAGATATTTGTAAGAAAGACATAAATATTTTGTATCATCGGGGATACATTTTTAGGCACTGTGAAAATCAAAACAATTGCAGCTGCCGATGGCAGAGCCATTCTTAGAAACCACGGACGGCATTTTCCATGGGCTGATTTTGTGGAATCCACGATTTTCCCCATAAATAAATCTGCAAATGCATCCAATATCTTTACGATTAAAAGCAGTGTTGCCACCATTCCTGCCGCAAGACCCACCTTATCCGTATAAAAATAAGTCAGCTGCCCTACCAGACCGCTTAAGATATTCAGCGATATCTGTCCCGAACTATCCCCCAGATAGTCTAAAGCCGTCATGGTTTTTTGTATTCCCATGCTGTCTACACCAAGTTCTTTCTTTTTCCCCACCATAATCCTTTCTCCTTTTCCTTACTCCTTCAGACATTTAAAATCCCCTTGTCATTACAACTCTTGTGTGTAGGATCATTATAGAGCATGCTCGGAATTCTATATTTCATATTTGTTCTCTATTTTACATTATTGTTTTGGACAATCTGCTTACTATTTTCTTTTGTTTTCCGCAAACGATATGTAACATGCACAAAAAAATAGAAGGAAAGCCATTCATTCTTCTGCTTTCCTTCTATTAAACCATCATTAAATTTTCATCCCCGGATTAGAGGTTTGTCTGGTGCAAAAGCTGCTATAACTGCTCCGCAGATTTTGAAGCATAGGCAATCAAGGATCGAAATGACTCTTCAAAATGCTTATCATCTTCGGGAGTTCTTTTTCTTGGCCCGCTGAGATGATTTTTGGATTTGGCTCTCCTTGCCGCCTTTGCCATGTGGCGTTCCATGAGAAGCTGGTCGATATTGTCATTGGTATACCATCTTCCGGATTGATGAATGGCATAGGCCCTCTTTCCCAATGCCATTGCTGCCACACCATAATCCTGCGTTACCACAATATCACCCGGTCTGCACAGATTCACCAATGCAAAATCCACCGCATCCGCCCCTGCACCGATGATTTTTATTTCGCTATACCCAGACTGTAATACATGATTCGTATCGCACAGAAGGCATACTGCTATTTTATTTTCTGCTGCTGCCTTTTCCACGATCCGAACTACCGGACAGGCATCTGCATCCACATAGATCTTCATTTCATTCCTTCCCCGAAACAGCTTTTACCCTTTCGCATTTTGGATTTTTAAACAAATATGAGAGTTTTTGCTATCCATAAAAACAAATACAAAATTTATAAAAAGCGGAACTGCAATGAACCAAATACTATGGACACCAAAAACTCTCCATAATAAATACCCGGACATTACCCCTGCATAAAAACTAAAAAATGTACCGCCATAGAATTTAAATTTCTGTAACTTTTCTTTTCTTTCCGGATCATCTTTTGACATCAGAAAATACTCTACTGCGGAAACCGTGGTTTGCTTTAAATTATTGGTACAGAAAATCGTAGCACTGACATATCCCTTTGCACCTTTGAATACGCACCACTGGAATGCGGTCGCAAAGAAAACGGGATAAAGGGCGATCACCGGATTCATGGTAAGGGGGAAAAAGCCAATCATGACCGCAGCCACAAGGTCAAGGCCAATGGCCAGATACCTTAAATCCCATTTGGTGCGATTCGCAAGAACTGTAGCCAATATCATGCTCCCTATAAAAAGCAGAGCTGCTATGAGGCGGAGCATCCCTTCTGCTGTATTTCTTCCCAGAATACTGCATATTATGTCAATGATATTTGTAGTCTGGGCCTGACCTAGATTTCCCAAACGGCTCAACATCGCATAGACCGCAAACAGACCTCCGCAAAGGGCTATGATATAGTGAATGTAAACATCAAGGTTTTTTCTGTTTTCGTCTGTATTTTTCATTGTAAGTCTCCTTTAAATATCTTTGATTCAGGTTTACAAATATGGGATAGGCATCCTATTCTTTGAAATAGAGATACAAGATGTTCCTTTCTAAACTTAACATGTTTTCACTGAATCACTTTGATTTTATCACAGTGATTCAAGATTTAACATTATAAAATCACATAAAAATGCGATTAAATATTCAAATATAAAGGGCAATAAAGCTAAGAGACAAGGCAAATGTATGTTTAAGAACCTGTTTAAATTCCTGATTCATCCAAAATTTCTAATATCATCAAAATAATTAAAATGTTTAAGGAAATTCTAATACAATTCCTCCCCCTAAAACACCCTGATATTCATGCGGCAGAGCCTGGAATTTGATCGGACCAGTATGTTCTCAATAAAAAAATTATACATAAACTTTATTTTATTTTAAAGAGATTAAATTTCATTTTGCTGCTTTGGATATTTCTAAAGAAACCTTAAATCCGAACATAATTGGCAGTAATTCATAAAATAATTGTAGGCATTATTATTTATTTTAAGTAATGTCAAAACAATTATGAAATGGGGGCGCAACTATGGCTAATAGTGCACTTCAAATTGAGCTGAATTCAGCTATTTCTGTCCAACCAAATGAAAATGTTATGTTTGATAATATAGTTTTTTCATCTGGGAGCATAAGCTATAATCCCTCAAATGGGGTTATCACCTTTCAGGAAAATGGCAGATTTGTAATTGATTGGTGGATTGCAACACAGTCTTCAAGAGCTACAAACGGAGCGTCTTTTGCTCTAACTTCTTCACAAGGAGATTTTATGGAAGGAAACTCTCCATTAAAAACCGGTGAAGTATTTGGAGTCGGAATTATCAATGTTACTTCGGCTCCAGTTACAGTGTCTTTGATAAATATTAGTAATGGGGAATTATTTTTTTCCCAAATCGTTCCATTAATAGGAAATTTAGTGGTTATAGAAGATGATGCGGAAGGTCCCACTGGAGATACTGGGCCTACTGGTGCCACTGGACCGACTGGTGATACTGGGCCTACTGGTGATACTGGACCTACTGGTGATACTGGACCTACTGGCGATACCGGGCCTGCCGGACCTACTGGCAGCACTGGGCCGACTGGCGACATAGGGCCTACTGGTGATACCGGGCCTACTGGTGATACCGGGCCTACTGGCGACACTGGACCTGCTGGCAATACCGGGCCTACGGGAGATACTGGACCCACCGGCGACATAGGACCTACTGGTGCTACTGGTGACGCTGGGCCTACTGGCGACACTGGACCTGCCGGCGACACTGGACCTGCTGGCAATACCGGGCCT
>CAJMPJ010000048.1 GCA_905215155.1 uncultured bacterium
CCTATCGGGAGGCTAAAACCGAGGTACCCAAGGTAGAACCGGAAATCTCTGGAGATATGCAGCTTGGTCTGCACCGGGAGCTGGCTGAGGGTGAGAAGACGGATTCCATCGAATTAAATGGCAAGGATACCCCAACGGTAAGTTTTACGGTCCCTGAAGATGCCGGAACTGGAGATACGATCCATATGATCGCTGAGGTACAGGATGATGGGGAGCATAATCTGAAACGTTACCAGCGGGTGATTTTAACGGTTGAATAAGAAAACCGGCCTTCAATCAATGGATCAAATTAATAAGTGCAGGGAATGATCTCCTGCATCAAATATTCAAACAGGGGAGTTTGTTATATGAAAAAATATGGTATAGCAGCCGGACTTATCCTATTTGCTGCGGTAATGGCGGCAGGCTGTGGAAGATCCGGGACAGCAAAAGAAATGGAGTCAGGGAGTAAGGAGACCGGACTGGCAGCGGAGACCTCTTCCCTGGCAGAGGAGAAAGAGGAAGACGAAACCGTAGTTACCACCACCTATGGTCCGGTAAAAGGAATAAAAGAAGGGGAACTATTGACCTGGTACGGGATTCCATATGGAAAGGAACCCTCCGGGGAGCTGCGGTGGCATAGCCCGGTAAGTCCTGATCCATGGACCGATGTCCTGGACTGCAAAGCAGCTTCCAAGCCGGCCCTCCAGCTTTCCGGAACAGAGGTCACCGGCAGTGAAGACAGCTTGAGACTCAATGTTTTTGCAAAGGAAGGAAGCGAAAATCTTCCGGTTATGGTCTACATCCATGGAGGAAACAACCAGACGGGAAGTGCTGGAGAGATTCCGGGTACGGACATTGTGAAGAATGCAAACTGCGTGTATGTATCCGTGGATTACCGTCTGGGACTTTTGGGCTTTAATTCTCTGCCGGCCCTTCAGACGGAAGAAAACAGCACAGGAAATTATGCAATGCTGGATATTGCATCTGCATTGGACTGGGTGAAAGACAATATCAAAGCCTTTGGCGGAGACCCGGAGAATGTGACCATATCCGGTTTTTCAGCCGGCGGCCGGGATGTGATGGCAATGCTGATCAGTCCCGTATTTAAAGGCAAGTTCCAAAAGGCCATCGCGTTCAGCGGCGGCATGACAACGGCGGATGAAACGTTAAGTGCAGAAAAGATTTCAAAAGCTCTTGCCCCGCTTGCGGTGGAGGATAAGAAAGCCGCCAACGAGGAAGAGGCGGCAAAGTGGCTGATGACGGATGGAGCAGATGTAAAAGAGTATTTGTATTCGATCTCATCCGAGCGTCTTGTTCCGTTAATGGGCAACGCCATGATACGAATGAGTGTATTTCCTCATCTTTACCGGGATGGGGCAGTGATTCCGGAAAACGGGTTTGATACGGAGGAATATAACCAGGTTCCTCTGATGATGCTTACTGGAAGCTCTGAGTTTTCCATGTTTTGTTTAGGAGATCCTTACTTTGAAAGTGAGGACATGAAAGGCTACTCCGAAGAAGAGATAAAGAACGCCAAAGCCTTTGCAAGCAAATACGGCAGTGAGATGTACCGTATTTTTAATGCACAGGCCAGTGCGGAGAAGATGGCAGACCGTTATCAATCCGATATCTATATCTGTCAGGTTGATTACGGCAGTACTGGTGCGGCAAAGAAGGATCTGGGGGATTATGGGGCATTCCACGGAATCTTCGTTCCTATGCTTACAACCAAAAACAATTATACAGACATTTTCAAAGGGGCTTTTGAAAAACCAGGCTATACGGCTATGGCTAAGGAATATAACCAGTATTTGGCGAATTTCCTGGCCTCCGGAGATCCCAATGGGGAGGGACTCGCAACCTGGAGCAAATGGTCACCGGATAAAAAGGTTTCCATGGTCTTTGATGGAACGGAAAGCGATGCGGTGGTTGAAGAAAAAGACGTCAGCACCACATATGATGACATCATCAAGGCAATGGAAGCGGATACCAGCGTTTCGGCAGAGATCAAGGATAAGCTGATCAGAAATGTATTGAACGGGCGTTGGTTCAGCAGTGCTCTGGATAAAAAGTATCAAAATAAAGACCTATGGCAAACCACGGAATAATAAAATGAATCAAGCGTCTGAAACTCTTTTTAACGGGGAGTTTCAGACGCTTTTTTTAGGGGAAAATCTTCTAATCCTCATACGAATTACTGGAATACTCCACCCTTGGCCTGCCTCCGGTGGAATAATCCACCCGGCTGCGGACCTCATTGTTTTCGATGAGATAGTTCATATATCTACGGACGGTGACCTTGGAAAGTCCGGTTTCGGCAGAAATCTGTTCACTGGTAAGGTATTCCCCCTGATAGGACTGAAGGCAGAAATGGATTCGGTTGAGAGTCTGGCGCTGGACGCCTTTTTGCAGTTCCATTTCCCTGCTTTGGGGAGACGGGCGCCGGACACTGATCAACTGGTCGATATCCTCTTGTGTAAACTCCATGCCGGTTTCCATCACCGTCCGTTTCAGTAAATATTTATCCATGGCCTGTGCAAACCGCTCATAGCGGAAGGGCTTGATTAAATAGTCCACGATCCCCAGCCGGAGTGCCTCTTTGATATGAGGGGCATCGTTGGCGGCGGTGATCATGATCACGTCAGCCTCGTTGTTCTGTCTGCGAAGTGCTTCTAAAAGCTCCAGCCCTGAAAATTCCGGCATGTAAAGGTCTAAAAGGAGCAGATCCACCTTTGTTTTTTCCAGAAATTCCAATGCGGTCTTTCCATTATAAAAAGTGGCAATTACCTGAATCCCAGGCGTTTTCGCTGCAAATTGGTTGTTAATGGAGGCCACCATGCGGTCATCCTCCACGATAACAGTTTTAATCATCCCTGTTTCCTTTCTCATGTTGAGCCTTCTTTTTGTTGATAATAATGGTAAAAGAGGTTCCCTCTCCCGGTTCCGATTCGATGTCCAGATATCCCTCATGCTTCTGCACGATCTCCCGGACCAGGTGCAGTCCGATGCCATGTCCTTGTTCCTTGGTGGTATACTGACGGTCAAACACCAAACCGATCTGGTCCTTTGTCATCCCGCATCCGGTGTCATCGACCACAATGGTAAGCCCTTTTTCGTCAGAAGCGATAAACAGTTCCGTCTGCTTCATATCCTGCTTTTCTTTGACCGCTTCAAATGCGTTTTCCAGCAGATTTCCGATAATGGTGACCAGTTCTCCGGTGGAAAGATAATCCGTGTGTTCACTTAGACAGCTGTCCTTGCGGAGTATGAAATGGATATCCAGTTCTTTTGCCCGGCTCTGTTTTCCGAAAAGCAAGGCGGCCACTGTCCGGTTCTTTATCTGATGAATGATGGTGTGGTAGCCATTTTCCGTTTCAGAGGCTTCTCCGGTGATGAATTTGACGGCTTCCCGGACCTCTCCAATCTGGAGAAGGCCGGAAATGACGTGCAGCTTATTTAGATATTCGTGGGTATTGGCTCTTAAGGCTTCCACGATGTGGTTCATGCCGGTCAGCTGTTCCGCCATCTCAACAACTTCAGTCCTGTCCCTGGTAATGAGCAGGATGCCTTTGGTTCTGTCATCTTTCACAAGGGGGATTAAGTTTACCAGAAGCATATTTCCGTTGATTTCAAACAGGATACCTGTCCGGGTACGGCCGGAATGAAAGCATTGCTGAATCAGCGGATACACAGGAAGCTTGGCCGACATCCGTTCTTCCGGAAAGAATGCTTTGGCGGACTGGTTCCGGTATAGGAATTCTCCGTCCTTTCCCACAGCCGCAATCCCTTCATTTAATCTGTCCAGAATTTCTTCTCTCTGCAAATACATTCTCACAAAGGTTCCGGGTTCAAATCCCAGAAGGGACTTTCGGATGCTTCGGGAAATGATGTATGCAAAGAAAATACCAAACCCCAGTATGGCTGAAAAGATCAGAATGAAGTGAAGGATGGCGGACCGCTGTGCCCGGTGGATGGTTTCAAGACTGGCACTTACCATGGTAAAGCCCACAAGCGTTCCTTCTTTATTATAAATGGCGTGAAACGCCCGTTTCTGGACATCTGAGCTTCCCTGGGTTTGCGTGATATAAGGCTTGGACCCTTTCAAAACCGCCTCCTCATCGCCGCCTGCGAAAATCCCTCCAATGCGGCTGTGTATGGGATGGTAAAGGCGGATGCGGTTGGTTCCTGTGATTACAATGTAATCAATATCCGGCGATTCCTTTACCAGAAGATCAAGCTTCTTTCTCTTGTCTATGGGAAACTCTTTTTGTTCCACTGCCTTTATGATACCGTCATCCTCAGAGATCAGCTTGGCAGTCCAGGAGATCTTATCCTCCAGATTTAAGTCCATATATTTTAATTGAAGCGGAAGAATATAAATGCCCATCAGAACCATAAGCCCTAAGATCAGCAGACTGTATCCCAACAGCAATTTTTTCATCACAGACAACCGGTTCATTCCTGTTCCTCCTTACGGCTTGTAAACCATGGGGTATTTTCTCCATTATATAAAAGAAACATTTGTATTTCCACTTTTTTTACTTTCTAAAGTCTTTCTTTATTTATTAAAACTTTTCATTGTTCCGGATTGTGATAAAGTGAAATCAGAAGCAAAAAGAATGTTAGAAAGGGGAACAAATGATGGATTATAATGAGCTGGCACTTAAAATGCACGAGGAACACAAGGGGAAAATCGAGGTGGTCTCAAAGGTTAAGGTAGAGGACCGGGACGATCTAAGCACTGCCTATACTCCGGGGGTTGCAGAGCCATGCCGGAAGATTCGGGACAACAGGGAGGAGGTCTACCGTTATACGGCAAAAGGGAATTTAGTTGCGGTTGTATCGGACGGTACCGCAGTTCTGGGGTTAGGAGATATCGGTCCGGAGGCAGCCATGCCGGTCATGGAAGGAAAGTCCATACTCTTTAAAGCCTTTGCAGGCATTGATGCGTTTCCAATCTGTCTTGATACAAAGGACACGGAAGAAATTATTGAAACGGTAAAACGGATTGCGCCTACCTTTGGAGGAATCAATCTGGAGGATATTTCGGCTCCCCGCTGTTTTGAGATTGAAAGGCGTTTAAAAGAGGAACTGGATATTCCGGTATTTCATGATGACCAGCATGGAACTGCCATTGTGGTTTCTGCAGGGCTGGTAGGTGCCTTAAAGTTTGTGAAAAAGGATATTCATAAGGTAAAGGCCGTCATCAATGGAGCTGGTTCCGCCGGAATCTCCATCTGCAAGCTGCTATTGGAAATCGGCATAGGAGATGTAATTTTAGTAGATAAGAATGGAATCCTGGCGCCGGGAGAGGAATGGATGAATCCGGCCCAGAAGGAGATGGCGGAGAAAACCAACCGGGAAAGGCTGCATGGAAACTTAACGGATGCCATGAAGGGCAGGGATATATTCATCGGTGTATCCGCACCCGGAGTGGTTACGGCAAAGATGGTTTCCACAATGGCAAAGGATTCCATCGTATTTGCAATGGCAAATCCGGTGCCGGAGATCACCCCGGACGAAGCCAAGAAGGGAGGCGCCCGGATCGTTGCCACAGGCCGTTCTGATTTTCCAAACCAGATCAACAACGTTCTTGTTTTTCCCGGCATATTCCGGGGGGCACTTGA
The DNA here is from genome assembly GCA_905215155.1 of uncultured bacterium. Lineage (GTDB taxonomy): Bacteria > Bacillota > Clostridia > Lachnospirales > Lachnospiraceae > Lacrimispora > Lacrimispora sinapis. The sequence goes on from CAJMPJ010000048.1 coordinate 5,610, forward strand.
TGCAAGAGCAAAGGATATTACGGAGAAGATGAAAATTGCTGCGGTTTACGCCATTGCCGATATTATTCCGGAGGAAGAACTGACCGAAGAGTATATTATTCCAGGCGCCTTTGATAAGAGGGTGGCAGAACGGGTGGCAAAAGCAGTTGCAGAGACGGCAGTGGAAGAGGGCATAACCAGATCATAAAAAGAATACGCTGCGCAAACAGGAGGGAAAAGAATGATAGATGCACAAGCAATAAAAAAGCCGGCTTCCGGGACCAGAGTTTTTGAGGGCATTCAAATTATGGGGATGTCACTTCCGGTCTATTTTCTGGTCAGTTTTCTGATCTTATTTGCTTCCATAACGGAGATACTGCCTCAAAATATGGTAGGCGCTTTGGCGGTCATGATGGTGCTTGGAAGCCTGTTTCATCGGATGGGAAGCCGGATTCCCATCATACGTTCTTACCTTGGGGGAGGGGCTGTATTCTGTATTTTTGCCTCCTCAGCCCTGGCAACCTTTGGTCTTCTGCCTGCCAGCGTTGTACAAAACTGTAAGAACTTTATGAATGAAGTGGGATTTTTGGATTTTTATATTTCAGCTTTGATAACGGGAAGCATTCTGGGAATGAACCGTGATCTGTTAAAAAAAGCTGCCATACGGTTTCTGCCGGTATCGTTCCTCTCTATGGCATGCGCCTTACTTATAGCCGGAATCATGGGGATAATTACCGGTTATGGATTTGGTGAAACCATTCTCTACATCGCCATGCCGATGATGAGCGGGGGAATGGGAGCAGGGGTGATTCCTCTGTCGGGCATTTATGCAAATGCCACCGGACTTGACAGTGCCGTTATTGTATCAAAGATGATTCCGGCTTCCACTATAGGCAATGTTCTTGCCATAATCTGTGCGGCACTGATTGCCAGGCTTGGCGCCGGGTTTCCGTCTCTCAATGGCAATGGCAGGCTTATGGAGGTTGGGGAGGAACCGGCAGAGGAACAGAAAAAACCGGCCCTCACCGTGGAGGCAATGGGAACGGGACTTATTTTTTCCCTTGCGTTTTTTACGGCGGGTGCAGTGATCAACCGGATTTTTCCCAATATCCATGCCTATGCATTCATGATCATTCTCGTGGTCATCTGTAAAATATGCGGTTTCATTCCTTCAAAGTATGAGGAAGCCGCCGTATCCTGGAGCAAGTTTGTCATGCAGAACTTAACCAATGCTCTTTTGGCAGGAATCGGGATTGCATTATTGAATTTAAAGGTGCTGGCGGCGGCCCTTTCTCCGGTGTACTTACTGATCTGTGTGGCAATCATCCTGACGGTATCGGTCTGTTCCGGGATTCTTGGAAAGCTGGTAGGCTTTTATCCCGTGGAGGCTTCCATTACCGCAGGACTTTGCACCAACAGCATGGGCGGCACAGGAAATATTGCAGTGCTGTCTGCGGCTGATCGAATGGAACTCATTCCCTTTGCCCAGATGGCAACCAGGCTGGGAGGCGCCATGATCCTGATCTCAGCCAGTTTTTTGGTCCGCTTGCTGACCTAGGGTACTGCAAAACTGTTTTTAGCGGAATATTTTGTAAATAAAAGGAGTTATTGAGAAATGGTTTCAATAAAACCTCTTGATTTTTTGATTGTCCCATGATACTATATGGGTAGTTAGCTAACACTAACTACGTGTGAATATTCTATACATCAGACTAACCCTCTGAGATTCTCCTTCATTGACCCGTGAAGGATCATGACTCCTACGAAAAGGCCGTCCCTGTAACCGCATGACAGGGCCGGCCTTTTCGATTTTGCTGTGGAAAACCAGACGAACATTGGGAGATTACCGGGAAAACTATACATTTCTTGCGTATTTAAAAAAAGAAAAATGTTTCACCTGGTTTTCCTGGTTCGTTCTTTGTATAATAAGAAAAAATGGAAATTTTAAGATTTCTGATAACAAGTGTTAGGAGGACCAATCATGGCCAGTATGAATTGTCATTATTACAGTTTTTCTCTGATGCGTTCCGTGGATATCAATGTGATTATCCCAACTCCGGAGAGCGATGAACAAATCACCAACGAGGAAACAAAGAAGGCGTACCATTATGAAACCGGACTTCCGGTTCTCTATCTGCTTCATGGTGCGTTCGGGGATTACAGCTCCTGGGTTCGTTATTCCAACATTGAGCGGTATGCCCAAAAGCATTGTGTGGCAGTGGTTATGGCCTCTGCAGCAAATAGCTTTTACCAGGACATGTACCGGGGAGATGCCTATTTTACATTTTTTACAGAGGAGCTTCCGGCGTTTATCGGAAGTGTTTTCCCCATTTCCAAAAAGCGGGAGGATACCTTTGTGGCAGGTCTTTCCATGGGAGGATACGGCGCCTGGTTTATGGCTCTTTCTAAACCGGAGCAGTATGCGAAGGCAGCCAGCCTGTCCGGGGCGCTTGACCTTGCCATGACTTATGAGGGGACGAAACAAGGGGATATGAAAGGACCGTTTTTCTGGGAGCAGATCTTTGAAAATCCGGAGTTGATTTCAAGAAGTGATGCAGATCTTCTCACTCTTTATGACCGCTGTGAGGCCGCGGGAACGGTCCCGGAGCTTTACTATGCCTGCGGAACGGAAGACTTTGTATATGAGATGAATCTGTCCGTGAAAAGAGGGCTGGAGGAACGGGGAGCCAATGCCGTTTACGAAGAAGGTCCGGGCGGTCATACCTGGGATTTTTGGGACACGTATATCCAAAAAGTTTTACAGTGGATGCTTCCGGTATAAATGAAAAACCTTTTCATTATTACTGCTTGCATTTTCCGGGTATCTATGATACTATACTGATAGTTAGTTTTAGCTAACTGCGTGTGAATATTCTAATCAGACTAACCCTCTGATCCATCCTTCATTTGACCCATGAAGGATCATGACTCCTGCGAAAGAGCCGCCCCTGTTACCGCATGACAGGAGCGGCTTTTTTGCAGCATTTTTTACATAGAAAAAAGCGGATATCCAGGATAAGAAAGGGGAATTACCATTGGAAATCAAGCAATTGGAATACTTTGTGGCGACCGCAGACCACGGCAGTCTGAATAAGGCGGCAGAGCAGCTCTATACCTCCCAGCCCAATGTCAGCAAGGTGATCGCCAATTTGGAAAAGGAACTGGGCGTTGCATTATTTGAACGCAACAGCAGAGGAATGAAAATTACGGAGCAGGGGAATCTGCTTTATGGCTATGCCCGTTCCATTTTAAAAAGCTCCAATATGATCCACGCTCTGGTTCAGAAGAAGACCGGCAGTTATTTCTGTGTTTCCGGCTATCAGAGCAGTATTCTCACCAGACTGGTGGCGGATATTTATGAAAAATATAAAGACAAAGGCATCAAATTCGGTTACCGGGAGGGAACGGTGGAGGAAATCACCGATGATGTATCCGAACACGTATCGGAAATCGGCATCGTTTACCTGGCTCACTCCCAGCTTCCCTGTTTCCGCCATATCATGTGGCATAAGAAACTGGAATACCACCCCCTGGCTGACCGGGGCATCTGCATCTATATGGGGAGAAACCACCCCTGGTATCATAGAAAATTTCTGGAATTTGATGAATTAAAGGAACTGAAATTCATTGAGGGGACCGAAGATTTTTTTGCCATGGAACACCACATTGAACGGATCAGTGTGGGTGCGGTTCAGATGGAAAATTTGGATAATGCGGTCTATACCAACAGCGATTATATGATCCATAACATGCTAAAGCATACCGATGTCTGCTGCATGGGAATTGATTTTGTTTCCAGACATTATGAAGCCCAGGAAATTAAGGCGCTGAAGGTGAAAAACTGTGAGAAGTTTTTAACCCTTGGATACGTCAAGCAAAAGAAAAAGGAGCTGTCCCCGGAAGCCCGGTTTTATATCAGCCAGCTGGAAATGAGGCTGAAAGGCTATAACGAATCGTTATAACAACGCCTCCCTGTTTTGATATTGGTAAGTTATGACTAACTATGCTATAGTAGATACCGTAATTAAAACAGGAGGTACCATTATGAAAAAAACGTTATTATATACGTGTCTTGCAGGTGTTTTGACTGCAGCAGTTTTAGCCGGCTGTTCCAAATCCGCAGCAGGAGGGAAAGAAGCAGCGGATGGTTCGGTAAAGGCGGAGGAAAGCCGGGCAGAAGGCGGGGGAAGCGAAGGAAAAGAGGAACTGGTATTTGTAAACTACCGTGATATCAGAGACTTAAACCCTCATCTGTATGCCGGTGAAATGTACGCCCAGGAAATGCTCTATGAGACTTTGGTGACCATTACGGAAGACGGATATGCGCCTTGTCTGGCAGAGAGCTGGACCATCAGCGAGGACGGCAGGACCTATACCTTTAAAATCCGCAAGGGAGTGACCTTCTCCGACGGTGAGGTTTGCGATGCCAATGCCATCAAAGCCAATTTTGACGCCATCATTGAGAACAAGGACCGCCATACCTGGCTTGAGATGATGAATCTGTTGGTAGGGGTTTCCGCTCCGGATGCAGAGACCTTTGTGATCGAGCTTTCAAAGCCTTATTACCCAATGCTTACAGAGCTTGGAGTCACCAGACCGTTCGCCATGATTTCCCCGAAAGCCATGAAGGACGGAAGCACCAAGGACGGGGTAAATGGATACATCGGAACCGGACAGTATGTGCTGAAGGAATCCGTAACCGATGAATATGCTGTTTTTGAGGCCAATGAGAATTACTGGGGAGAAAAGCCAAAGGTGAAAAAGATCACCGTAAAGGTGATTCCGGACAACCAGACTCGGATTCTGGCACTTGAAAAGGGAGAGATCGACTTGATCTTCGGCAAAAACATGATTGATGCCGATGCAGTAAATAAATATAAAGAAAGCAGTGATTTTGAAGTTGCTTTATCCAACCCGACTTCCACAAGACAGATTGTTCTGAATACGACCAATGAGATTTTAAAGGATACGGCTGTACGTCAGGCCCTGCAGCACGCCACCAACCGACAGGCCATTTCCGACGGCATCTTTTACGGTTTGGAGGCTCCTGCAGATACGCTGTTTGCAAGCTCCATTCCTTATTGCAACATCGGGTTAAAGGCCTATGCATACGATGAGAAGCTGGCAGGAGAAATGCTTGATGAAGCCGGCTGGGTGATGGGAAGCGGCGGTGTCCGGGAAAAAGACGGAAAAGCCTTAAAGCTCAGCCTTTTATACAACAGTGACAGTGTAACGGAAAAGACCATTGCAGAATATTTACAGTCTGAATACGGCAAGCTTGGGATCGGCCTGGAAATCAAGGGCGAGGAGGAGCAGTCTTACCGGGATAACATGAAGGCAGGACATTTTGACATGGTGTTCAATATCTGCTGGGGAACCCCTTACGATCCCCAGTCTTCTCTGGCAGCCATGAGACAGCCGGTATACGGTGACTTTGCAGCGCAGCAGGGACTGGCGGACAAAGCGGAGATTGATGAGGCCATTACAGAAATTCTTGTTTCCACCGACGAGACAAAGCGTCAGGAGCTTTATACCTTTGTACTGACCAGACTTCATGAGGACGCAGTATACATTCCTCTGACTTATGAATGCAACAAGGCGATCTATACGTCTGATTTAAAAGGGGTCGGTTTCACCCAGACCCAGTATGAAGTTCCGTTTGGACAGATGTATTTTGAATAATGACAAAAGAGAAATGACTTTTGCCGGAATCCGAAGGGAAAACCGCAGAGGGGGGACCAGAGGCTGGTCCCCCCTTTTTAACCCTTCCCCTCATTGATTTTGGAGGTAATGAGATGAAATCTTATATTGTTAAGCGAACGCTGTCGGCCATACCGCTGCTGCTGCTTATATCGTTTTTATGTTTTGTATTTATCAATTTGATCCCGTCAGACCCGGCGGAGGTGGCCTTACGGGTCCGCCAGACTCCGGTCATCACCCAGGAGGCCATTGAACAGGTAAGAGAAGAAATGGGACTCAATGATCCCTATCTGGTCCGGTACTTCCGGTGGGTGGCAGATTGCCTGCAGCTGGATTTCGGAGTCAGCTATACCAATCCGTCAAGAACCGTACTGGGAGAGATCACCCGGTGTCTGCCGGCTACCTTTACCCTTTCCATGGCGTCTCTGGTGTTTGTGATTTTTTTAAGTCTCCCCATCGGTTTTTTGTGTGCAGTATACAAGGACAGCTTATTTGACCGGGTGGTGAGAGGAATCGTCTTTATGACCACGGCCATGCCTGCCTACTGGATCGGGCTTCTGCTCATATGGCTGGTCAGCATCAAATGGGATCTTCTGCCCACCAGCGGGAGCGGAAGCATCAAGCATCTGATTTTGCCTGCATTTACGGTCTCCCTCACTTATATTTCCACCTACATCCGCCTGATCCGCAATAACATGCTGGAAAATATGAAGGAGGATTACGTGCTGTATGCCAACGCCAGAGGATTGAAGCAGCGGACCATTCTGGTAAAGCATATCCTTAAAAACTCCTTACATACCTGCATCGTGGCCATCGGTATGAGCGTTCCCCAGCTTATGGCAGGAACCATTGTCGTGGAAAATGTATTTGCGTGGCCGGGACTTGGAAAGCTTTGCATTGCGTCCATTTTCAACCGGGATTATCCGGTCATCCAGACCTATGTGCTGCTGATCGGAACCCTGTTCGTTGTATTCAATCTTTTGTTTGATATTATCCAGAGCATCGCCGATCCGAGACTTAGAAGGGAGGTATCTTGACATGTGGAAACGGCTGTTTAAAAATAAAATGGCAGTGATCATGATGAGCCTGATCGTTGTGGTGGCGGTTCTTGGGATATTTGCCCCTTTGTTCGCACCCAATGATCCGTATGAAAACAATATTTTAAATAAATTTGCGGGCTTCAGCTTCCAGTATCCCTTAGGAACCGACCAGCTGGGACGCTGCATCCTTTCCAGAATGATCTATGGAATCCGTCCCACCCTGTTTTTATCCCTGGTTACCATGGCAGGAACCATTGGACTGGGCTGCATCATGGGGCTGCTGGCCGGATATTTCCGTGGCCCCGTTGATGAGATCATCATGCGCGCGGTGGATGTGATGATGTCGTTTCCCAGCCAGATCATGGTATTTGCAGTGGTCGCCCTTTTGGGAATTGATGTGAGAAATGTGATCCTTGCAAACGTGCTGATCAAATGGGCCTGGTATGCCCGTATGATCCGTACCAATGTGATGAAATACAGGGATAAAAATTTTGTTCTCTTTTCCAGATGCATTGGAAGCGGAGAACGTTTTATCATGCTCCGCCATCTGCTTCCCAGTGTAGCGGCGGAGATGGCAGTCCTTGCCACTCTGGACATCGGCTGGGCCATTTTAAATATCTCCACCCTTTCCTTCCTGGGACTTGGGGTACAGGCGCCTACGCCGGAGTGGGGAGCCATGCTCAATGAAGCCAAGAATGTAATGACCACCAATCCGGTGCAGATGATCGCGCCCGGACTTGCAATTGTGATTCTTGTGGCGGCCTTTAATCTTCTGGGAGATGCTTTGAGAGATGCCCTGGACCCAAAGGAGGTGCAGGAATAATGGAAGCAGTATTGAAGGTAACCCATCTTGAGGTGGAACACCGCACAAAAAAGAAGTGCACCCCCATTGTCCACGGAATTGATTTTGAGGTGATGCCGGGACAGTGCCTTGGGATTCTGGGAGAGAGCGGAAGCGGAAAAAGCATGAGCTTAAAAGGGGTCATGGGACTTTTGGGCGCTGATTTTACGGTAAAAGGAGAAGCCATGTTCCAGGGAGAGAACTTGATTGGAAAATCCAAAGAACAGCTTCGCCGGATACGGGGAAAGAAGATCGGCATGATTTTGCAAAATCCCATGACCTGCTTTGATCCCCTTTACCGGATCGGGGAACAGCTGGCAGAAACATACCGGGAGCATACGGACTTTAAAAAAGCGGAGATTTTAGAAAAATCGGTGAAAATTCTGGAATCCATGAGAATCAACAATCCGCTGGAGGTCTTAAAAAAATATCCCCACCAGTTAAGCGGCGGCATGCTGCAGAGAATTATGATCGGTCTTGCCATGTCCATGGAGCCGGAATTATTGATTGCCGACGAGCCGACCACAGCCATTGATGCCATTACCCAGTATGAGATCATGAAGGAATTTGTGAGAATCAAAAAGGAATCCCAAACCGCTATGATCTTTATCAGCCATGATCTGGGAGTCATATCGGCCATTTCCGACCAGGTGCTGGTCATGAACCGGGGATACGCCGCAGACAAAGGGACCTTTGCACAGATTTATGAAAATCCCCAGGATGCCTATACCAGACTTTTGGTGGAAAAGAAAAAGGCGGTCATGGATAAATACCATCAGGCCATTCATAGAAAGGGGGAGGTTTTTGTATGATTCGGGCAGAGCATATCAATGTCAGCTTCAAAAAAGAAAATCAGACAAAGCTGTTTGGCACCGAGCGGCAGCAGGTCCTTCATGACGTATCCTTTCATGTGAAAGAGGGAGAGTGTCTCGGCATTCTGGGAGAGAGCGGAAGCGGAAAAAGCACGCTGGGCCGTGTATTATGCGGACTTTTAAAGCCCGATTGCGGGAATGTATATCTGGCAGGTGAGCCTTGCTATAAAGGGAGAAGAAAGCGAAAAACGGTTTTAAGCGTGGTGTTCCAGGATTATACCACCTCTGCGAACCCCAGATTCACCGTCCGTGGCATGATCGCAGAAGGACTTCGGGCAAGGGAGAAGCGGGAGGGTCTCTCTCTTGACAGAGAAAAGGAAACCGATGATCTTCTTTGTCTGGTGGGCTTAGACGGCTCTTATAAGGACCGTCTGCCCCATGAACTGAGCGGAGGTCAGCTGCAGCGCGTCTGCATCGCCCGTGCCCTTGCCGTAAACCCTTCCGTAATCCTGTTTGACGAGGCCATCAGTTCCTTAGATGCCCATACCCAGGTGCAGATTATGGATTTATTAAAGAAGGTGCAGAAAGAAAAGAAACTGACTTATATCTTCATCACCCATGACCTTACCTCCGTCACCTATCTTTGCAGCCATGTCCTGTTTCTGTATCAAGGCCAGGCCGCAGAGATCCGGAGCGTGGATACCATCGGAGAAGCGGTCCATCCATACGCCAGAAAGCTGCTGCATGCCATATTTGATGTGGAGTCTATGGGACAGGAAGAAATGAGCAACTAAAAAGGAAGGAGGAAGTGCAATGCTTCAGATAGGGATGCAACAATGGAAAGAGGGAACCAGACTTGAGGGAATGCTTCCGGTCGTAAATCATGAACTAAAACTGCCCTTTTGCGTCGTAAGCGGAGTTAAGGAAGGACCGGTAGTTCTCATAACAGCAGGGATTCACGGGGCCGAATACATTGGAATCCGGACCGCCATGGAGCTGTCTGCAGAGATTCAGCCGTCACAGGTAAACGGGACCATCGTCTTTCTTCTGGTGGCCAACCCCCAGGCCGCCTATTCCTATACCCGGCTTTTCGTGCCTGAGGATGGGAAAAACCTAAACCGGATGTTTCCGGGGAAAAAGGATGGAAGTCTTTCGGAAAAAATCGCTTACACCATAGAAAAGGAACTACACAACCAGGCCGACTATTACATAGACTTACATGCCGGAGACAGTCATGAAAATGTCATGCCCTTTGTATATTTTGCAGGAGCGGCAAAGGAAGAGGTCAGCGAGACTTCCAAAAGGATGGCAGAAGCCACCGGGATGTCCGTAAGGGTCAAATCCTCTGCCACCACAGGCTCTTATAACTATGCCGCCATACAGGGAGTGCCCTCTATTTTGATGGAGCGGGGCGGAGGCGGTGTCTTTTCGCCGGAAGAACTGGACAGCTATAAGCAGGAAGTGAAAAATGTGCTGGCTCATTTAGGCGTTCTGAAAGGGACTTGCGAACCTGAAAAGGTCCCACAAACCGAAGTGCTTACGGCAACTTACATAGATTCCGACCATCAGGGCTTTTGGTATCCTGCCAAAAAGCCGGGAGAATCCTTTCAAAAGGGAGAGCTTTTAGGGACCGTTGAAGATGTGTGGGGGAAAAAACTGCAGTCCTGTTATGCAGAATATGACGGCATCGTCCTTTACGAAACCGTAATCATGGGAGTGAGAGAGGGAGATTCCCTGATCGCATACGGGAAGGGGTAAGCCATAACCGTCTTTGGCCTGTCCCTTTCCGGTTGTAATAAACCGGGCAATGGGCTATAATTGGGAAAGAATTTCAAGTTTGGAGGAATTGCATGAAATCATTGATTATAGCAGAAAAACCATCGGTAGCCAGGGACATTGCCCGGGTCCTTCATTGCACCAGAAGCCAGAATGGGGTGATTGAAGGAGATAACTATGCCGTAACCTGGGGCCTTGGCCATCTGGTGACCTTGGCAGACCCGGAGGATTACGATGCCAAATATAAGGAATGGAAGCTGGAAGACCTTCCCATGATGCCGGAGCGGTTTCGGTTAGAGGTCATTAAGCAGACCGGAAAACAGTACCGCGTGGTGAAAGCCCAGATTCACAGAACGGATGTGGGAGAGATCATCATTGCCACCGATGCCGGACGGGAAGGGGAGCTTGTGGCAAGGCTTATTCTGGAAAAGGCAGGGAATAAAAAGCCCATCAAACGGCTTTGGATCTCTTCTGTTACGGATAAAGCCATAAAAGAAGGGTTTGCCAGATTAAAAGACGGGCATGAGTACGATTCTCTATACGATGCGGCCATGTGCCGTGCCGAAGCCGACTGGCTGGTGGGGATCAATGCCACCCGTGCCCTTACCTGCAAATACAATGCCCAGTTAAGCTGCGGCCGGGTACAGACCCCCACCATCGCCATTATTGCAGCAAGAGAAGAGGAGATCCGGAGCTTTGTTCCCAAAGCCTACTACGGCATCAGCGCGAAGAGCTTAAATCCAGCCCTCACCTTTACCTGGCGGGATGAAAAATCAAAAAGCTACCGCTCCTTTGACAAAGACCGGGTGGAAGCCCTCATTAAAAAGATGAAAGAAGAAAAGGAGGGGGTAGTGACCGAAGTGAAAAGCGTTCCAAAGAAAACCTATTCCCCTCAGCTTTACGATTTGACAGAGCTTCAGAGAGAGGCAAACCGCCGTTTCAACTATTCCGCCAAGGAAACCTTGAATATCATGCAGAGACTTTATGAAAACCATAAAGTCCTCACCTATCCAAGAACGGATTCCAGGTATTTAAGCTCCGATATCGTCCCCTCCATCAAGGAGAGGCTGGAAGCATGCAGCGTGGGTCCTTACCGGAAGCTGGCAGGAAGGCTGATCAATCAGAAAATCGTGGCAAAGCCCTCCTTTGTCGATGATAAGAAAGTATCCGACCACCACGCCATCATACCAACGGAGCAGTTTGTCCAAATGGATCATATGACTTTTGAGGAGCGGAGGATCTACGATCTTGTGGTCCGCAGGTTCCTTGCAGTCCTTTATCCCCCCTTTGAATATGAGCAAACGGAGCTGACTGTGGATTTAGGGGGAGAAATCCTGGTGGCACGTGGAAAAACGGTCAAAGCGTCCGGCTGGAAGGAAGTTTATGAAAGTCAGGAGGAAGAGGACGAGGAACAGGATTTAAAGGAACAGAACCTTCCTCTTATGAAAAAGGGAGACCGGCTGTCAGAGCTTACCGTCTTTATGACCGAGGGAAAGACCAAACCGCCGGCACCGTTTAATGAAGCTACTCTTCTTTCTGCCATGGAAAACCCCGTTTCCTATATGGAGACAAAGGACCGGGAGCTGGCAAAGACTCTGGGGGAGACCGGAGGACTTGGAACGGTGGCCACAAGAGCAGATATTATTGAAAAATTGTTTTCCAGCTTTTTGCTGGAGAAAAAAGGGAAAGACATCTTTATTACCTCCAAGGCAAAGCAGCTTTTGAATCTGGTGCCTGAGGATTTAAAGAAGCCGGAACTGACGGCGGAGTGGGAGATGAAGCTTTCCGAGATCGCAGCAGGAAAGAGAAAGCGGGCCGCATTTATGAAGGACATCCGGCAGTATTCGGAGGACCTGATCCGTCAGATCAAAGCGGGGGAAGGCCATTTCACCCATGACAATCTGACCAATACCAAATGTCCGGTCTGCGGAAAACGAATGCTCTCCGTCAAGGGAAAGAACAGCGAGATGTTGGTCTGCCAGGACCGGGAATGCGGTCACCGGGAGGTCTTGTCAAGAACCAGCAATGCCAGATGCCCGGTCTGCCATAAGAAGATGGAGCTTAGGGGCAAAGGAGACGGCCAGATTTTTGTCTGTAAGTGCGGGTACAAGGAAAAACTTTCCAATTTCAAGGAACGGCGCGCAAAGGAAGGGGCCGGAGTATCCAAAAAGGATGTGGCAAACTATTTGAAAAAGCACAGCAAGGAAGCAAGTGAGCCCATTAATTCCCCGTTTGCCGATGCATTCGCAAAGCTTCAGATCAACAAAGAGGATTCGTGATAGAATCAAATACCGGGAAGAAGAGACGGTTTCTTCCCGGTATTTCCATTTATAAAACCCATCAATTGAAGTCCAGGTAAAACTTTAGTAAAATTTTACTTTGGTTATTGACGGTACAGGAGTGTACAATTATAATGAAACCTGAAAGGTGAGGATATAGGTTATGGCTACAATTAAAGAGATTTCACAGCTTGCGGATGTCTCCATCACTACAGTATCCCGGGTGCTGAACCAGGATGATACCATTGTGGTAAGTCCGGAAGTGAAAAAGAGGATATTTAAAATTGCCCACGAGTTAAAATATGTCCCACCCAGGATGCGTCATACGCAGAAAAAGAGAGAGATTGTCATAGGAGTGGCTGACTGGCATATTATCCGTAAGGACAGGACCAACATCAGACTGTCCTCCCTGGACTTGATCGTTAAGTCCATGTCCGGGAACAGCGATGTGAGGTTTGAACGGATGGATAAGGGAATGCCGGGGCAGTACGACGGAATCATGGCGTTCGGTGTCTTCAGCCAGGAGGAGATGGAATTTCTCCGGATGCAGAGCTACGCCATCGTATTTATTAATTCCGATCCAAAGGATTATGAATATGACAGCATTGTAATGGACTTTAACAAAGGAATTCATGAGATGCTGTCCTATCTGGTGGACCAGAAGAAATACCGGAGTGTTGGCTATATAGGCGGTCTTTATGACGAAGGTCAGGTTAAGATCGGTTACCGGAGACTTGAGGGAATCCGGGCTGCCTTTACCCAGAGAGGCTTCTATGAGGAGTCCTGTTTCTTCATAGGGGATATCAGTAAGGAAAGCGGTTATGAGCTTGCAAAAAAGGCGATGGAATCCGGCTGTCTGCCGGAGGCAGTGCTGTTAGGCAGCGAAGAGGTGGCCGAAGGTGCCCTGGAGGCGTTTTGCGATGCTGGTCTTCGGATTCCAAAGGATATTGCAGTGGTGATCTATAAGGATATAGAGACCCTGGAATCCAAATGGCCATCCTATACCAAAGTCCGCATGTTTCCGGATATTGTCTGGCAGACTGCCATAAAGCTTTTGCTGGAGCAGATCAGGGAAGGCCGCAAGGACAATATGACGATCTTTCTTCCGACCAAACTAGAGGTCGGTGACAGTGCGTAATGATTCATGAACAAGAGAACCGATGAGTCACACGAAAAAGGAGAGCAGTATGAGAAAAACAGTTTCTGTATTAATGGCAGCAGCACTCTGTGCAGCAATGATCGGCGGTTGTTCCGGCAGCAGCAAACAGGCAGGTGCAACAACCGCAGCTTCTTCCGCAGCAGGATCAGAAAGTGCATCATCTGCAGCAGAACAAACCACAAAAGCAGAGAACAAAAAGATTGAAAAGCTCAATGTATACTTTGTACCTTCCAGAGAGCCGCAGGAGATCGTAACCGCTACCGAGCCGTTGAAGGACATGCTTAAGACGGAACTTTCAAAACAGGGTTATGATATCGGTGAAGTAGTGATCACCGTTGGAACCAACTACGAAGCAGTTGGGGAAGCTCTTTCCGCAGGAACTGCAGATATCGGTCTTATTCCTGGAGGAACCTATGTCCTTTACGATGACGGAGCAGATGTGATTCTTACCGCAACCAGAGACGGGTTAAGCAAGAATTCCGATTCTGCAAAAGACTGGAATGATGGAAAGCCAACAGACCCGACCACAGACCAGGCAACTTCTTACCGTGCACTGATCATTGCAGGTCCTTCCGAAAAGGGAAAGGAACTGGCAGCGAAGGTAAACAGCGGCGAAGCACTGACTTTTGAAGATTTAGACGGAGCAAACTGGAGCGTCATGTCCTCCTCCTCCCCGGCAGGATACATTTACCCATCCTTATGGCTTCAGGATAACTTCCAGAAGAATATATTAAATCTCTCTCATGCAGTTCAGTCCGACTCCTACGGCAGCGCATTTGCAAGACTTGCTTCCGGTCAGGTAGATGTTCTTTGTACTTATGCAGATGCCCGCAGAGACTATGTGGACAAATGGAACTCCGAATACGGCAGAACCGGTTCTATTTGGGAAGAGACCAATGTTATTGGCGTTACACCTCCAATCTTTAATGATACAGTAAGCGTAAGCAAGACTTCCAAAATCATGGATGATGATTTCAAAAAGGCTGTTCAGAGCGCATTTATCAATATCGGCAATACCGAAGAGGGCCAGAAGGTCATCGCCATCTACAGCCACAAAGGATATCAGGCGGCAAAGAGTGCGGATTACGATAATGAGCGCAAAGCCCAGGAGATGATTAAGGAATTAAATGCGAAATAAATAATACAACAGGCTGCGGAGGCGTCGTAAGGGAAATCTATTTGCGGCGCCTCCGCTCTTTGTGCATGGAATCGAGGAAAATATGATTGAATTTAATCAGGTAAGCAAAAAGTACCCCAATGGCTTTGAAGCGTTGAAAGAGATAAATTTAAAAATAGAGCAGGGAGAATTTGTGGCTATCATCGGCTTATCCGGTGCAGGAAAGTCCACACTTCTGCGCACCATCAACCGGATGCATGATATTACGGAAGGCAGTCTTACGGTAGACGGAACCGATGTGATGCAGTTAAAGGGCTATGAGCTTCGCCGCTTCCGCCGGAAGATCGGCATGATTTTCCAGTCCTTTAATCTGGTGACCAGAACCAGAGTCATCAATAACGTACTGATGTCAAAGGTACCGGAGCTGCCGTTTTTTAAGGCATTATTTGGCATATATCCAATGAAAGACAAGCTGGAAGCGCTGGAAGCTCTTGATAAGGTGGGAATTCTTGACAAGGCTTATGTCCGGGCAGACCAGCTTTCCGGCGGCCAGCAGCAGAGAGTTGCTCTGGCAAGAACCCTCGCTCAAAATCCCCAGATCATTTTGGCGGATGAACCGGTGGCTTCCCTTGACCCGGTAACCGCAAAACAGGTCATGGGAGATTTCTTAAAAATCAACAAGGAGATGAACATTACCATTCTCCTTAACATCCACCACGTGGATTTAGCGCTCCAGTATGCCAGCCGGGTGGTGGGCATCCGTGCAGGTGCCATCGTATACGACGGCCCGGCGGCCAATGTAACAGAAGAAATTTTAAATGAGATTTATGAAGGAAAGCAGAAGGAGGCAGATGGATGAGCATATATGACAAGATATTTCCCCCCAGGAAAATGGAATTGTCAAATGGGAAAACCGTCTATAAGCCGGCTTCCAGACTTCCCTTGATTGCTTTGATCATAGTGCTTTTTACGGCACTTTCGGTGAAGATCACTGGGTTTGATATGAAAGTTTTGGCCGAAAGAGGGAACCAGTTTTTCATTATTCTGGGAATGATGGTGCCCCCTGCATTTTCTTACAGCGCTCAGGTGTGGGAGCCTTTGTTTGATACCGTAAAGATGTCCCTTTTGGGAACGGTCATCGGAGCGGTTTTAGTGATCCCTTTTGCCATGGCAGCGTCCACCAATATTATTAAGAATTCTTTTGTAGTCAGCGGCATGAGACTGTTTTTAAGCATTGTGAGGACCCTTCCCACTCTGGTTACGGCTCTGATCGCCACCTATGTATTCGGGCTTGGGACCCTTGCTGGAACCACCGCCATTGCGGTGTTCACCTTTGCCTATATGGGAAAAATCCTTTACGAAGAGATTGAGACGGCTGATATGGGAGCCTTTGAGGCCATGGAAGCCATCGGTGCCACCAAGGTCCGGGCATTTATAAGTGCCATCATCCCCCAGGTCCTTCCGTCCTATATTTCCAATGGCTTGTTCTGCTTTGAAGGAAATGTCCGTTACGCGGCCATACTTGGGTATGTAGGGGCAGGAGGTCTGGGACTGATCCTGAATGAAAAGCTTGGCTGGAGAGAATACCCAAGCGTCGGCATGATCTTAATCATGCTGTTTGTTACCGTATTTTTCATTGAATCGGTGAGCCGTTACTGCCGCCGCAAACTGGTATAGGAGGGCCTTTAGATGAATAAGCAAATTGAAAAAGCATATGCCGAACGGCCGAAAAACACGGTTTACCAGATCGCGGTTTCCGTCATTGTTGTGGCATGTATTCTATGGTCCGGTTCTGCCATAGAAATAACAAAAGGAGGCACCGGCGGCCTTAAAATAGCAGGAAATATCTTAAGCGGTATTTTCCATCCGGATACAAAGCTGTTGTTTAACTTAACGGCTCAGGGTGTTCCTTATCTGCTTCTTGAGACGGTCTGCATTGCATTTTTGGGTACTTTGGTGGGGGCGTTTCTTGCCATTCCCTTATCCTTTTTATCCGCGTCCAACTTAATGCCTGCGCCGGTGGCGTATGTAAGCCGTCTGGTGATTATGGCAGTGCGGACCATCCCTGCCTTTGTTTACGGCCTGATGTTTATCCGTGTCAGCGGACCGGGGGCATTTACCGGACTTTTGACCATGTCTGTCTGCTCCGTTGGTATGGTGTCAAAAATGTACATTGAAGCCATTGAAGACTTAGACACCAGGATTTTAGAATCTCTTGATGCCTGCGGCTGTACCACGTTTCAGAAGATCCGTTACGGAATTCTTCCCCAGCTGATCCCCAATTTTGCCTCCACGGTGATTTACCGGTTTGATATCAATTTAAGGGATGCGACCGTTCTTGGTTTAGTAGGGGCCGGCGGAATCGGTGCACCTTTAATTTTTGCCATGAACGCTTACCGCTGGAATGAAGCGGGAGCCATCTTAGTCGGTCTGATCGTTTTGGTTCTGTTTGTGGAATACATTTCCACCCGAATCCGCGTGAAGCTGGCAAGGGGGTGATGGATTGGAAAAACGAGCAACCATTTATTATACGTCTGATGTTCACGGATATTTATTCCCCACCTCATACGGAGATAAGAGTGAAAAGGCCATGGGACTTTTAAACTGTATCTCCAACTTTAAAAAGGATGGGAACACTTTGATTTTTGACGGGGGAGATACGCTGCAGGGTTCTCCCATGGCCTCCTACATCACGGCACAAGGAGGCGAATTACTGGAATCCGAGCCATTCGCCCGTGTGTATAATGACGCGGGCTATGACGCCGTAGTTCCCGGCAACCATGACTTTAACTTTGGATATGAACGCCTTTCCCATTATTACAATGCCCTTAACGGAGTCTGTCTCTGTGCCAATGCAGAGGATCTGGAGGGAAAGGCAAAGCTTCAAAACAGCCATATTTTTTTGCTGGAAAATGGACTCCGCATCGGAGTGACCGGAATTGTCACAGATTATGTAAATGTATGGGAACAGCCGGAGCATTTGGAAAAAATTAAAATCACCGATGCATTTGCGGCAGCAAAAGAGGAGCTTGACAGACTTAAAAAGAATTCCGATGTTACCGTGTGTATCTATCACGGCGGCTATGAATGTGACCTGGAAACCGGTGAGGTGTTAAGCACCAGCAGAGAAAATGTAGGCTTTCGCATTTTAAAGGAGCTGGAATACGATATCCTTTTGACCGCTCATCAGCATATGCCAGTCTCAGGCAGAGATCTTTATGGAACTCATACCTTACAGGTCATGGCCAATGCAGTGCAGTACGCAAGGATAGAATTAAGTGTGGAAAACGGAGCAGTCCATGCAGAGTCCGCCATCTGTCCCGCAGGAGACTTCCATGAGGAAGAACCGTACCGTTTTCTGCTCCCCTTAGAAGAAGAAGTTCAGAAATGGCTTGATGTGAGCATCGGACAGATTAAAGAACCCATCCCAGAGCAGAGCAAGTTAGATATGGCCATGAATGGTTCGGGAGTGGCCGATTTCTTCAATCAGGTGCAGCTTGCCTATTCGGGAGCAGATATTTCCTGCGTGGGCCTGGGAAATACTCCCATGAGCCTTCCGGAGCACATCACCATGAGGGATTTGGTCCGGGTCTACCCCTTTTCCAATACGCTTGTGGTTCTATCGGTAAACGAGGATACCCTTAAAAAAGCGCTGGAACGGTGTGCGGAGTATTTTACCCTTAGAGATGGGAACATAGAGATATCAGAGGTATTTTTAAATCCCAAGGTGGAGCATTATAATTACGATTACTTTGCGGGAATCCGCTATGAGATAGACTTACAGATGCCTGTGGGAAGCCGTGTAAAGGAGATTTGGTACAAGGGAGAACCTTTAAACGGACGGACTTTAAGCCTTTGTATGAGTGATTACAGAGCCAGCGGGACCGGGGGATATGAAGTATATAAAAAATGTCCGGTATTAAAGCGGATCGGTGCGGAAGTACCGGAACTGGCCCTGGATTATTTAAAAAAGCACCCGGTCCTGGAGATCCCAAAAAGCGGGAGCATTGTCATCCGCCGGTAAATAGTGTTTTTCATGTAAATACCAAAAAATTACCAGTGGGACTTTAAATTTTTTACTTGACAAAATCAGTTTCATGCTTTAGTCTAGCAATATACTTTTTTAAAAAAAGTTAAAGTAATATTTAAAGGCAAAGAAGCCATAACTACGTGCAATGCCGCACACGGTTATGGCTTAATTTTTTTTACCAAAAACGAAAGAAAGAGGTGCTTTTTATGGATCACGGAGATTTTTCATGGATGCTTATTTGTTCTGCTCTTGTATTTATTATGACCCCAGGGCTTGCATTTTTTTATGGAGGTCTGGTAAAACGGAAAAATGTGATTAATACCATAATGTCGTCAGCCATTATGATGGGAATCGGATCAATTCTTTGGGTTCTGATCGGTTTTTCTCTCTCCTTCAGCGGAGATATTGGAGGCATTATAGGAAATCTTAACTGGTTTGGCCTTAACTTCGATACCTTTGGGGATACCACACATCCGTATCCCAATACGCTTGTATTCGCCATCTTCCAGATGATGTTTGCCATTATTGCTCCTGCGCTTATTACCGGTGCCGTGGCAGAGCGTATGAAATTTTCCTCTCTGGCCATATTTGTGACGCTCTGGTCCATCATCGTTTATTATCCCCTGGCTCATATGGTATGGGGCGGCGGATATTTGTTCCAGATCGGTTCCATTGACTTTGCCGGAGGCAACGTAGTTCACATCAGCTCCGGTGTAAGCGCTTTGGTTCTTTCCATTCTTCTCGGGAAACGAAGAAATTTAGGAAAGGCACCGTACCACCCCCACAACGTGCCGTTTGTATTTCTCGGTGCGGCTCTTCTGTGGTTTGGCTGGTTTGGCTTTAACGGAGGAAGTGCTCTGGCAGCCAATGAGCTTGCCGCTCATGCATTTATGACGACAAACACGGCAGCAGCTTCTGCGCTCCTTTCCTGGATCTTCATTGAAGTGATCAAAAATGGCAAACCGACTCTGGTAGGAACCTCCACCGGTCTTGTGATCGGTCTGGTAGCCATAACTCCCGGTGCAGGCTTTGTGCCGATTTGGGCAGCAATCCTCATCGGAGCACTGGTAAGCCCGATCTGCTACTTCTTCATCAATGTGATCAAACCGAAGTTTGGATATGACGATGCACTTGATGTATTCGGCTGCCATGGAATCGGCGGTATCTGGGGCGGCATTGCAACTGGTATCTTTGCCCATACAAGTATCAATTCCGCAGCGCCCTGGAACGGCCTGGTATTTGGGGATATCACCTTATTTCTCCGCCAGATTGCAGCCATTCTTATTACCATTGTCATCGCCGTCGTGGGAACTCTTGTGGCTGCAGGGATTGCATCTCTCATAACGAAGGGAATCAAGGTCACCAACAAAGATGAGGTGACGGGGCTTGATACTTCGGAGCATGGAGAAACTGCATATCCTGCATTTAATGGAATGGATTAATAGAAGGGGGATCATTAGATGAAGAAAATTGAAGCATTTATCCGGCCGGAAAAGCTGGAGGACATTAAAGAAATTATGGATGAATTGAAGTTAAACGGCTTAAGCGTGATGCAGGTCATGGGATGCGGCAATCAGAAGGGCTGGACAGAATTTGTACGAGGGGCGGAAGTGGACTATAACTTTCTTACCAAAATAAAGATTGAGCTTGTGGTTCCCGATTCTCAGGCGGAAGCTGTAATTGATGCCATCACCAAAAAGGCGTATACCGGAGAATTTGGTGATGGGAAAATCTTCATTTCCGATATTCAGGATGCGGTTCGTATCCGTACCGGAGAGCGGGGGGAAGACGCAATCAAATAGGTTTTTTTAAAAAGATTCTACTATATTATAAGGCCGCAGATCCTATGCTGAAAAAAGGATCTGCGGCCTTACTGCGTTGCTGTAATAAGTTATTTATACAAAATCATATCGGATTGATATTTCCGTTGTTTTTTCTATGGCAGGGTCACATCGGATTCAATAAGGTAAACCCATACTGTGGTTCTTGCTCCGGATGCAGACGAAAAAGTATCTATTTCATACAGTGACCACAATGAAGTATCAGGATCCTGCTGCCGCAGCCAGACCCGGTGCATTTCCCTGGAGGAATTGTAAACAATGGAGTCCAGGGATTGAATGGAACTTAACGTGTAATTGTTTAAGGTGCTCGCATCAATTGTTCCGTCATATTGACTGGATCGTTTCAGATCAATTAAAACAGAACCAGACACAGGGAGTATAGAAATTGAAATATAGTCTGCTGCCCCATAACTTAAACGATAAATAATATTACCGACTGTCACGTCACCCACACTGCCAGAGGTAGAGAGATCAAAGTTACTTATCTGAGTCGGTGAGGTACCACTTAATCCCACAGGTCCGGCAGTTCCAGCAGGCCCAGTATCGCCAGTGGGTCCAGTGTCGCCGGTAGGGCCAGTATCGCCGGTAGGGCCAGTGTCGCCGGTAGGTCCGGTATCGCCAGAAGGTCCAGCATCCCCAGAGGGTCCAGTATCGCCGGTAGGCCCGGTATCACCAGAAGGCCCAGTATCGCCGGAGGGTCCAATGTCGCCGGTAGGCCCGGTATTGCCGGAGGGTCCAGTGTCGCCAGTAGGTCCGATGTCGCCAGTAGGTCCGATGTTGCCGGTAGGCCCAGTGTCGCCGGTGGGTCCAATATCCCCCGTAGGTCCAGTATCCCCGGTAGGCCCAGTATCGCCAGAAGGTCCGATGTCACCGGTGGGTCCAGTATCTCCGGTAGGCCCAGTATCGCCAGAAGGTCCGATGTCACCGGTGGGTCCAGTATCGCCAGTAGGTCCAGTATCGCCGGTAGTCCCGGTATTGCCAGTAGGCCCAGTGTCACCAGAAGGTCCGATGTCGCCGGTGGGTCCAATATCTCCGG